>PBVO01000065.1 GCA_002729015.1 Candidatus Poribacteria bacterium | reverse complement strand
AATTTCACCTATTGGTATAAGTTTGTCTGTTAGCCGAATAACCATATCATGTCTTAGCAGCCAAGCCCCCCCATCATCGGTAGAAACAATATCCACTGCATCAGGAATAGAAAATTTAGCCCTGCTTAGATCTACCCGATTCCGAAAAGTATAGATCAGACCTTTCTGATCTAGGCACCAAATTTGCTGGTTATTCGTAGTTAGGTGAGTAACTTTAGTTAAGACAGCAGGAGATAATCCGTCATCAGTGAGTTTCTGAAGTCCACGCCAAGTTAATACCCATTGGTCACTACCTAAGACCGCCACACTTTTTGCTGATTGGATAGGAATTGTTTTTATTATCTTTCCATCCAAACTCGCAGTTACGATTCTCTTCAAAGCAGAGTCAACCACCCAAATTTTATTATTGGACAGAGTCAATGAAGTAGGTGCAGCAAAACCTTTGAGTATTAATGGCTTTTTATTATCAACAGTATAGTTGGTAACTTGACCTTGGAATGAATTAGTCACCCAGCAACTTGCGTCTGATGGGTTAATAGCGATTTTGGAACGCCTCTCTGCGAATAGTAACTTCGGATCAATTTCAACGCGTTTTCCCTGAAAAATTGAGTGAACCAGTGTTCCGTCGTTTAGTAACCACCAATGATGTACTTCAGAAAAACCAGTTAAGGAAAAGGAAAAAAGTAGGAAATTAATAAAGTTTCTCATTGATACAAAAATGATTGAAAAATAAAGTTCATGCCTGCAAAGTGGAAGTCACTTTTTCACTAGTAACTATACCGTTGAGTAATTCAACGTATTCTTAGATTTAATAGTTTAGTCAAAAAACGACTAAAACATTCAAACAAATCAACCTAGTAATATAGGTAAGCCTCCTCATAATTGAAGGTTTACCAAATTAGCTTAGTAGACTATGACTTTAGCTTTGTGTCGCGCCTGAAAGTCACCGAATTTATCTCGAATCTAGGTGGGTAGTGTACACTATGCACCTAGATTCTATCAGATTTACAAATTTTTGACTATTCTAGAGGTGAACTTATTCTCAAATATGTTAGATCTGCACTTAGGGTACTTACTTCATTTTGATCGGACAAAAAGCTAATGTGAACAGAATCGTAATATCAAAAGGGGTAACCTTTTCGTATCAAATGGAAATCAAAAAATGTTGTAGAAAAAATAAAAAATCACAGAATATTCCAATCAAACTTGAGAGGAAAAAGAAAATTTTCACAGCAAAAAGATCGCTCATTCTTAGCAGAATGGGCTCTTTTTATATCTGGGTGTATTTTGGAGAAAGGCAAGTCACTTAGAATCCGTTTTTCATGTTGGAGGTCAAGATTATTGATCTCCAACAATCGCTAACTTGATCAGTTTGTAATCTTTATCTTGATAAGCTTGGATAAGTTGCTGTAGTTGTGCCAAGTTTTCATATATGCCGATTACTGCACCACTTGAGCCAGCAAATTTAGCAGGGCAGCCATAACGGCGGGCAATCTCTATCATCTCTAAATTTTTGGAACCAATCACAATATCACCAAAAATTCGCCGACGCAGATCAAAGTTCTGGTTCATTAATTCTTTGATTCGTTCAACATCCCCATTTTTCATTACAAAACGGAAAGAACTTGCATAGTCTGCAAAAGTACGCATGGCAGATACGACTTCAGGGTCATTATTTTGATATCGAAAATTCACATCACTGTGAATTTTTCCTGAATCAGAAGGTGCAGAAAGATAAGCCAAAAATAACGGAGGGACTAGTGCTGAATCCAGAGATTCGTAATGACCAAACTCATAGGTTCCTACTTTGTCCATTACTTCTTTTGAAAAGTCCATGAATACAGTACCACCATAGACTTGAACGACACGATCTTGTAAGCCCGCATTAATACCAAGTTCTTCTGTCTCTACACTCAAAATAAGACTTGGTAGTATACGTTTATCAATTTGATCATGGCCTAAATTGTAAAACTGCATCAAGGACTTCATCATAGCAGTTATAATGGCACTGGAACCACCCAACCCAATTTGACGGGGAATATTAGTATTGTAGGTACAAGTGAAATTCTTCCGCGGCAATTCAATATGTACCTCCTGACAATACTCATAAAACTTTTTGCAACTGGCCTGAATTAGCCTTAAACCTCCATAATAACCGTTTTCCTCGGTTAATTGGTGTAGCTGGCTAAGAGATTCAAAGTTAGTTGGATCACAACTTGGATTCAGCTCGATTTGCAAATTAGGGCTTTCCCATAGAGTGGTACTAGCCCAGAAATTACTTATAGAACAGGAGATAGTCTTCCCATTGTATCCATCAGAAGGGTTGCCTATTAAACCAATTCGAGCATGGCTTTTACTTTTGATAATCAACGGCTTATAAACCTTTCATATCCCAATGATAAAAAACTATGATTGCTTGATTTGGGAAACCAAAAACATAATACTTACCGATTAGGTTGCTTAACTGTTTGGACATTTCGTAGTCCTGAGGTAGATAAAAGCTGACAAAAACAAGGCCAAAATGATCAACACTCACTCCCACGGAAAATCTGTCAATTGCTTTTCCGTATTTGAGAACGATTACAAGTGAAACTAATCAATCCAATTGAACAAACTTTACAACCTTAGAAAACGATCTTACCACAAGCCTTGAACTAGCAGACTCCGTCCTCATCCAATAAACATTATGTAGTGCCCCAGACAAAAATCGAATAGTTACGACAGAACGGGTTGTTTCTACTATTTGTCTACCTGCAATTATTCAACTTTAGTTAGATGAAGCCGAACCTGATCTACTATCTCGAACGTGCTTGCAGTTTGGCTGCTTGACCGGGATCCCCGATATGAAGTGTATCGTAGGCCTGTTGTGAAGTTTTGAAGGGTCCTATACCGGCCTTCCCGTGCCAATCGCCTTGGTTAAAAATCGGATTAGCTAAACCGGTGGCTGACTCTCTATCTGAAATCCAATTATTCATTCGTTTTGTCAGTAATTCAACCAGTTCGGGTTGTTTTTCAGCTTGATTCTCGTACTCATCTGGGTCCGAAATCAGGTTGTAAAGTTCAACCTCTGGTTTAAAGTGGAAGTCTGGCTCCAAGGCCCGAATCAGTTTCCATTCCGGCGTACGCCACCCATGTTTTCTCATCCAAGTACACTCGGTAATATAAATTTCCGATTCGTGGGAAGTAATTTGGCCGTTAACCATCGGTATTAGACTCTGTCCATCGAAACTGATACCACTATCAATTTCGGCCAGTTCGAGTATTGTTGGCACGAGATCTTTGTGTTGGTTATAACCGACGACTCTTCTACCTGCTGGAACTTTCTGCGGATAACGAACAATCAATGGTACATGTAGAGTAACATCATATAGTCCATGATGGTCAAACCAACATTCGTGGTCATATAGAGTCTCTCCATGATCTCCATTCAAAACGACGATTGTATCATCCAAAATACCAATTGCCTCCAAAGTGTTAAAAATGGATTGAATACATGCATCCATATAGGCAATAGCACCATCATATTGGGCAATTACGTATTCCGCATCAGTAATACCGGGTGGCATCCAAGTAGCAAAATAATCACAAAAAGGTTTAAAATTCATTACTGGATCCATTGACTGATTGTTTGGATCGCATTCATTCCCGTGGTAAAACATCCGCTCATACGGCTCTGGGGGCAAGTAAGGTGAGTGGGGATCCATATGCCGTAAGAATAGAAAAAAAGGTTGGTTTTGACCAGCTAGGCGCTCTAATTCTGGGATTGCTACTTCGTTTAGGCTTTGAGCTTTGGGACTACGACCCGCGGCCCAACTCCCCCAACTAGCTTTGTAATCTAGATAATTATCAAAACCACGGCTGCTGGGATTACCACTAAAACCAATACAAGTAGTTTCGTAGCCTTGTTCCCGTAGAATTTCGGGCAATGTCGTAACTTCTGACCGAAGACCGCCTTTGTGGCGTAAAGCCACAACCTGTGTACCGAAGGTATCCATTCCAGTCAACATTGAGGCATATGCACTAGTCGTTGGAATATGGGCGCTGTAGGTTTTTTCAAACAAGGTTCCCCCTTCAGCAAATCGATCAATGTGAGGGGTCGTATGTCGATAATAGCCGTAACAACTCATGTGAGTTGCTAGTAAAGAGTCAATTCCAAACAATAAAATGTTAGGCTGTTTTGCCATTTCAAATTCTCCTAGTGATCTGCTGACTAAAAATTAAATTTACTGAAACTAATACTTATCTCTAATGCTTTCAAGGATTTCCACAATCAAATCAGTTAGCCTCTTGTTGCCTCATTCGGCTGATATTTTTGGCTAGTCGTCTCACCGACTCGATCTCAGCTAGTATTTGCTGATTACTCCACGAAATTTTGCTACTGATATTTATATCTTTCATTCTTTTTGTAACCTGAACATCCAACCAAAGACCTGTTTTCATAATCAAGCGGGTGGTAAAAATGGAAGTAAGCTCACTTTCATTTGTGAGGTTACCCTGCCATCTCAATAAGAACTCCCCATTCACCCATGCAGGTTCAATAGATTTTTGGCTTCCAATCAGGAGGGCTCTTTGGCTATCGGTTTGCTGTTTTATGTCCAAATTACTTTGTCCCAAGTCCAGCGAGTCAACTAAACCAAAGTACAACTGAAAGGATTGAATCTTTGGTAAGTTGAAAGACTTACTGAAAAGTAGTTGATAATTTCCTCTGCTAGAAAGTCCAGACACTAACTGAGGAATTTTGCCGTTCTCTTTTAATAATCTTACCCTTGTGGTAATACTTTCATCCGCTAGAATAGAATCCACGTTAATTTCAATAAAGCTAAAAATACCTGCACGCAATTGGCCTACAGTAGATACCAAAGAATCAACTAACTGAGTATTGAGTCCTAAGCTTGCGACAAACACACCATGTGGCAAAAGCTCTGGCTCTGGGTCGCACCAACCAGAGTTGGTACCACTCGTAAAGGACATAACTATAAGCAGAAAAGTGAAAACCCAAAATTTCTCCACATTCAAGACTTATATTGATGCTGGATGCCATTTTTCGTGCCAATAATTGCCAATTTTACCCTATCTATAAACAACCCATTTTCTACTACTCCGGGCAGATTGTTGATATCGACTTCCGTTTTCGCAGCTTGAGTAATCTTGTCGAAATAACAGTCCAGAATATAGTTGCCATTGTCTGTAATATACACGCCTGACTGCTCAAACCGCCTTTCAACTCTGGTACAAAACTCGCTGATACGATCCTGTGTGGCTTTCCATCCAAATTTTACAACTTCAACTGGTAGTGGTGAAACCTGACCAAGATACGGAACGATCTTGCTTTGATCAGCAATAATAATCAACTGTTGGGAAACTTCAGCCGTAATTTTTTCTCTTACTAATGCTCCACCTAAGCCTTTGATGAGATTAAGATTAGTATCAATTTCATCGGCTCCGTCGATTGTCAAATCAAGATTTGTATGGGAATCTAAGTCCGACAAAGGTATTTTCAGACTTTCTGCTATTCGGGCTGTTTGAATAGACGTTGGAATGCCAATAACATCCATGCCATCCTGTACACGTTTACCGATTTCAAGAAGAGCGTGATAAACCGTAGAACCACTCCCTAAACCAATGACCATACCAGACTGAACAAAATCAACAGCCGATTTCGCCGCTTGTTGTTTAAGATTCTCCAAATCCATATTCTTCTTCACAACTTCTAAAGAGTTCTAGAGATGAGACAGTGTATCAAAAATTGATTGGGACATCAATACTAAATCTACACAGAATTGATCTAGTAATCACAAACTATTTTCAGTAAATTCAGTTATAATACGTTCAAAACAAATTACTATTTCATAGGATTTTTCTCTACCAAATGAATATTAAAAAAACCAAAATTGTTTGTACCATTGGCCCAGCTAGCGAATCTGTCAAAACAATCACCAAAATGGTAGAAGCTGGTATGGACATTGCTCGTGTTTCCTTTTCACATGGCACATATAAAGAAAAGACCGAAGTAATTCAAAACATAAAACAAACAGAAAAAGATACAGGTAAGCGAATTCCTATTTTACAAGATTTATCAGGGCCAAAAATTCGAGTTGGTAACTTTAATGATGGAATGGTCACTTTAGAAGAAGGGAGCGCCTTTACTTTGACTACTCGATCAATTATTGGAAACGAGAGGCAGGTTTCTTTTAATACGCCCGAGATGATAAATTCTATTCGTTTTGAGGAAAAAATCTTCTTAGCCGATGGAGAGATACAACTGCTCGTGGAAAAGGTCACAGATACAGACATACTATGTCAAGTTACAGCAGGTGGTGAACTTCGATCTCGTAAAGGAATTACTATTCCAGGCTTACGACTTAATATGGGTATCCCGACAGAGAAGGATGTGATCGATCTAAAATTTGGAGTGGATTCGGGAATTGATTGGGTGGCACAATCCTTCATCCGCGATACATCTGATATCAAAAACCTTCGTCTGCAATTAAAAAATTTAGGACATGAAAAGCCGATTATTGCAAAGTTGGAAAAGCGTGAGGCGTTATCGGACTTGGGTGGTATTATTCAGTCTGCAGATGGTGTGATGATTGCTCGTGGAGACCTCGGGTTAGAAGTACCCCTACAAGATGTACCAAATCTTCAGAAAGAAATAATACAGCTAGCTAATTCTTATGGTAAGCCCATCATTACGGCAACTCAGATGCTAGAATCGATGACACATAATCCAACGCCAACTCGAGCGGAAGTTACCGATATTGCGAATGCTATTCACGATGGGACATCGTCAGTAATGTTATCAGCCGAAACAGCAATTGGTCGTTATCCCATCGAATCTGTTAATATGATGACAAAGGTGGCAAAATCAACAGAAGATTGCTTAGATTATGAGGCAAACTTCCGCTCTAAGCCGCTGGTTATAAACGAAGATTTACCTGATGCAGTAGGTAATGCGGCTTGCCAGATTGCGTTGGAAATTGGTGCTGCACTTATTATTTGCTGTACTGACTCAGGTAAGACTGTTTGGAATGTATCGAAAAGGCGGCCGCGTGCGCCAATCGTAGTAGCCAGCTCCAACCAGGAAACCCTTCGCAAGTGTCTGTTATACTGGGGAACTATCGATATTAACACCAAAGATTTCCAGACTTTAGAAGAATTAGTTACTGTAGTAAAATCAGCGGTTCTCCAATCAGAATTAGCTAATAAAGGCGACTACATTGTGATTATTGCTGGAGACCGCGTTTTCTCTGCTCAGCCAAATACTCAAAATACCGTACAAGCGACCATCCTATAAAAAATTAGGGTGGGACTGCAATTGAATTAATGGTGTTAAGTCTTTCTAAGTGGAAGTTCGCACACTGACGTACATCTGGACTTTCGTCGTTCAAAGATTCAGTCAATTTGGAAATAACCATATTCTTTGGTTCACCAATTAGCCCCAAAGCGGCTACAATATCGGCGCGGAAGTTTGAGTCAGGTGAGTCTAAGGCCTCAACGAGAACCGGTACGGCGTCAACTGCAATCTCCCCCAGCATGCCTAGTGCACTAGCAGCATTTGAACGGACCGCAATACTTTCATCATCTAGAGTGCTAACCAAGGCTGGTAGCATCTGCTTTACCAAAGTATCATTTGTGTTTGACGATTGAATATTGGTTAGGGCACCAATCAGGCCTAGCGAAAAAGCCGCTTGCTGTCGAACACTAGCTTGTTTATCAGATAAAGCTTGAATCAATGCCGGAATGGCTTGATACGAGCTAGCTCCTAATACTGGTAGCGCTCTCGCTGAATTACTACGCAATTGAACTGAATCGTGCTCTAGAGCTTCAACAAGAATAGGCACAGCAGAAGCACCAATTTGCCGAAGTTCTTGAATGGCATTGTTTACTTCGTCAGGCTGTACTGAATCAAGTCTCTTGACTTGGGTTTGAATCTGCTTGATTTTACGTTTTCTATCTGGGCTTGTCTTTTTAGAGTCATGGCAGCTTGGCAACAACAAAAAAATCTGAATTAGAGCAAGAAAAAGAAGATAACTACGTCGAAATAGCATTTGTGTGTTTCTAGCCGTTCTGAATTACGACCAAACAAAAACCTCCTTTTCTGATTGAGAATATCCGATAAATACAGCCAACACGATTCGAGGCTTGTTTCCCTCTATTGCGGGAACTTCATGGACACAATGAGTGTTAAAAAAGTAAAGATCACCCGGTTGAAGATTTACCTGGTAAGTTTGAATTTTTTCCTCTTGGGCATACTGGTGAAAAGTATTATTTTCAATTATCACCTGAACTTCTGGGGACCATAGGCAGCGATACAAAAGTGATTGAACTCCGGTATTGTTTTGATCAGAATTCTGAAAACACAATACACCCGCCAATTGATGATCAAATCTATAAACATTGTAATTTATCCGTTTCTCCCGCAGCTTGACACTATCGATATGTGGTTTGTATGCATGACTTTCGTAATGAGCACGAAAAATAGCCGGGCCATATTGTTGTCCATCAGCTTCATAAGCTGTGGTTACAGTTTTACCTTTTGCTAAAGTTGACAAGCTATCATAAACTTGCTGAATAGGATTGATATATCCCTGAAACAAAAATTTAAACAGGAACTGAGTGGCTCTCGCATGTCGAAAGAAGAAATCTTTGTCAGAACCTAGATTGCCCAAACTTGTACCAATATCGATGCGCGTACGCATGTCATCGTTAATATTTTTATTTATCCAGTGTTGGCTTTGGTCTAGATGCCTAGAGGCACGTATCAGGCCTATATCGGTAAATCTTTGGATTAACGACACACAATCAGATGGGTCGTAAACAGATCGAAAAACAATTGCAGGTATTTTGGCTTTGGCTAATGAATCAAGTAGGTCGGCACGTTGGCCAACCAGACTTTCCATATCCTGACGATCGTCCAAGTGAAATTCTTGTGGCACCCAAGTATCTAGCATTAGATTATACCCCACAACATCTACATGTTTGACATCTCATATTGCGAATAGACTTTGGTACTTAAACCAATTGTTCAATCCAGATATCAGTTCGTAAAATTGCAAGCAGTCGGTTGAAGAAGCACCATTAGCTTTTTGATGTAGTTCATTATAGAATTCAGTGATATTCTCATTTGAATATATAAGTTTCTTATTGTGTGTTCCTTTACGACTTGCGACCATCGCCACAGCTTGAAACATAGCTTTTAGACGTAAGGATGGATTGTGAACGAGTTGACTTATTTTAAATAAACTTGCAACCCCTAAAAGGGTATTGTCTTTGGGGTGTTCGAAACCTGATAACTGACACTCATATATCGCTAGCTGAAAAATAGCGGACCAGATCCAAATCGGGTGGTAACCTTGACGTAATGCTTCATCGGCCCTAGCTAGCGCAATCAGAGAGGTCCCGTCCCTTATAGTTTGCATTAAGTTTCGAACATCTGGCGGTCGGCTAGGTAAATGATAAATCCAACTATCTCCTTTTTGGTTAGCTAAACTTTCGCTCTCGATCCAAGAAGTAATGTCGTGTCGATCGGCCTGTGGTGTACGGTTCAGACTTTGACAAAAATAACGAACCAAAGAGCGTAACAATAAAGAAGTACAGTTATGCCTAAGAATTGATGATAATTGCCAATACTGAACAGACGTTATAGCTTTTTTAGCTCCGAGTGACATATCTTGAATCCCTAGCTCAAAAATATACTCAAAAATCTGGAATATTGAAGTGGTTCTACATAATTTAGTTACAGCATCATCAGCAGCTTCTGTATCGCCGTAGTACATTGACCCTCGCAGTTGCTGAAATAATTTTTCAATTCGGTCTGTAGGACCAGGTTGAGGATCTCGTAGTTGGATTTTCGTTTTTTGGTTGGACTTAAAATTAGTAACTAAAAACTCTAGGAATACAAAATCACCGCAAAAGAATTCATGCGCAATCGGAAGTTGACGTTGAAGATCACTGCCTGGTGGCAAGTTTTGAAAAACTGCCAATCCAAGCGCCGAAAAGATATCATGATAATTGTTGCTTTCCAAAATTGGTGGTAGGCCAACTTCTAAGTCCGACTGGGGCAAGTTGACTATCTTCTCCTTGATGATTTCAACTTGACGAAATTCACCTAAACTTTGAATCTGAAAATCAATTGGTGTCATATTTCTATTTTCTTTTTAACTAAAATTTCTTGGATAATGCTGTCGGTAGTTATACCCTGAGCTTGAGCGTCAAAATTAAGCAAGATTCGGTGCCGGAGCGCAGGAAAAACAACTTGGTCTAAATCTTCAAAATCAATATTTAAACGTGCATCAAGTAATGCTTTTACTTTAGCTGCTAACGTAATAGCTTGCATACCCCGGACCCCCGCTCCCAATTTAACATACTGATTAGCATAATCATGACTACCGGGATGATTAGGATGTGTCGCTCGAACAAGTTGAACAATGTATTTAGCAACTGAATCGGGTATTTGAACTTCAAGAACTAATTTTTGCATCCATAAAATTTGTTCAGAAGACAGCTTTTGCTGGAGTCGATCGGTTTCTGTAGTTGTCGTTTGGTGCATAATTTGTAGCAGGTGGTCAGCTGTTGGAAGATTGAATACAAGTTTGAAAAAAAAACGATCTAATTGAGCTTCTGGTAGCCTGTAGGTTCCATCCATTTCTAATGGATTTTGTGTCGCTACTACACAAAAAGGTCTTTGTAGTTGGTAGCTGGTATTTGAAACACTTACCGTTCGCTCCTGCATTGCTTCCAACAAGGCTGATTGCGTACGTGGAGTAGCTCGATTAATTTCGTCTGCTAGGACTATTTGCGAGAAAATTGGCCCAGGTTCGAATTCAAACCGGCTTTGGGTTTGATGACTTGCTTCACTTTGAGAATCATCGACTAATAACCTGATTCCCGTGATGTCTGAAGGCATCATATCAGGTGTGAATTGTATCCGCTTATGCTTCAAGCCTAAGGCTTCACTCAGGGTTTGAACTAATTTCGTTTTTCCTAAGCCTGGTACGCCTTCTAGTAATACATGACCATCGGCAAAAAAGCCGATCAGTACATTCTCGATGATTGTATCTTGACCTATAATACGCTTTTGAATTTCTGCTTGAACAAGAGTAAATTTTTGGCAAAACGAATCGATCTCTTCTTGTCGACTCAGGCTTGAAAAATCATTGGAATTACGATGATTCAAAATTTATCAAATATTTTTTCGATTCGATTAACTAAGAACTTGATCAAGTTTAGAAATTAGATCGTTAATTGTATCTTCCGAATCAACTTTTGTACCTCTCATTTCAGCTGCCAAGTTTAGTGCGACTAAGATGGCTCGACTCAATGGATCATTAGTTCCATGGTCATTTCCTAATCGGCGCATCAAGCCATCAATGTAGTTTGCTAACTCCTTAATGTCGTCAACTGTTAGGTTGTTTGGTGGTTTCACAGTGTAACGAACATTGAAAATATCAACTTCAATAGCTGTAGCTTCAGTCTTCGTTTCTTTTGTTGATAAATCTTGATTTGTCATACTTTATTAATTTTGTTTATGTGATTTAGGTTTGTATAAATTTATACGTAGCCGCTCACCTATAAAATTTCGTGAAAAATTTACGTACTATCACCCAAAGACCGAAGTAAAGCCTGCCTCATAATACTGACACTTGGTACGACATTCGTCCACTTCTGGAAAGCAATTGCCCCTTGGTGAACCAACATACCTATACCACCAATAGTGGGACAACCTCTAATCTGAGCCGCCTTCATCAAGGCTGTAACAGGTGGTGTATATACTATGTCATAAACCACTGTTCGAGCAGACAAGGCATCGAGGTTAAATAGGTCAATTTCAGTATTTGTAATCATACCAACTGATGTAGTATTAACCAAGAGATGACTGGTACAAATGTGATTCGCCAGCTCTTCAGAATTAATCTCAGCAAATTTCAGCTGGACTTGGTTCACTCGCCCGAGCCCTGAAAACTTACAACCTAAGTCTCTAATTAACTGCTCAGCTCTAGCTTTCGTACGATTAGCGACGATAATTTCGGTTGCGCCATTCAAGGCTAGTGCGACGATAATTGCTCGTGCAGCACCACCAGCTCCTAAAACAACGACTTTGATAGCATGGCGGGGTAGTTCAATCTGAGATAGACTAAGAGTTTCTTCCATTGCCTGAATGAAACCCTCCGCATCTGTATTGTGACCGTAAATTTGGTCCTCTTCGAAAATCAGAGTATTAACAGCCCCGATGAGATCAGCTTGTGTGGAAAGTTGATCTACCATGGGCATAACAACTTGTTTGTGTGGAATGGTCACGTTCACACCCACTAATTGTTGTGCTTTAAATCCCTTAATTGCATCTTCTAGATCTTGGGGCTTGATATTAAAAGGAAGGTAGACAAAATTCAAACCTAAATCCGCAATAGCAGCATTGTGCATTTGTGGAGAACGACTATGAGACACGGGATAACCGATGACGCCAATGATTCTTGTTTTGCCAGTAATATTTAGCATATTAATTTATTTCACGCAGATCAAAATTTTGGCGTATTCCTAGCCAAAAACTCAAGCCATTTAGGCGGATCTGGCCTTCTGGGGCACTATTAGTAGCTGGTGGGATAATTGTTACGTTTGGATTGAATTTCAGTGCTTGCATCTCACCTTGCCCTATACTACACCCAGCATTAGCCCAAAGATAATCTCGAAACTGGGCTGCAACTGAAAAAGACGTGTGTCGTACGCTTGCTCGTCCGATTTTGTTTTCGTTCGGTAACATGAACAACCTTTCGTAGCGTAGCTCAATCTGCATCAACGGTGATATATGATACCTGCCACCCAGTCTTGATTGACGAAAATTACTGTTGGTATTCCGAATTTGCAAGCCAAACCTGCCCCCATCTATTTGACTGTTTCTGAGTCGGTTGATTAAGTGTTGTCCTATGAAGAGTTGACCCCTGAGAAAATTAAGTGTTACGCTTGTGTCGGCCAAAAATTCTCCCCCTTGCCGAAACCATGTTTGTTCACCAAAGCTATCATGTGAGTAATGCCGAAAACCCAGATCGTTGCGCCAAGAAAAAATCTGACCTTTCCACAAGGTCACCGCCTGTAAATGACTTTCATTACCTGGTTTATAAACTTGGTTTGGTAAAACTGAGTACTTACCTTTTACCAAATAATTACCACCCACAGCCACACACAATGTTGAAAAACGGTGAGTAGTGAATAGAGAAATACCCCTGTTAAAACCTTCACCTAATCGACTAATCTGGAAATCGAGTACTTCTGAATAAAATTGGTTAGCTAACTCCACATCAATTGGCCGTAACTGATTTTTACCCGTTGGTAATGAAAAGCCCAATCCAATAAACCAATCGGTTAAAAAGCGAGCTCTTCGTTGCAAGTGATAATCGAAAACTATTTGAGTGTCGGTCATACCAAATAAGCTTTGTTTCTTTAACAATAGTTCTCTTGGGTCTGTGGCGACAATCTTTTTTTCATACTCTTCTTTTTGTCTTTGCATGGTTGCAAATCTTGTGACCACAGTCATCTTTAGTTCAGAATTACCTAATTGAAAGCGAGAGCGCCATACCCAAGGCCAAGATATTTGGCGTAACTGGTCTGTTGAAATTTGATTTCTTTTTTTTAGATGCCATTGTTTATAACTAAACTCAGTCTTTAGTCGCTCAAATTGAGTTATGCCCATTTGCTCCAAGACTGCCAGCTTCGGCTGAAAAAAAAACAGTAATAAAAAGCATAGATAGCTCAACGATATATGACTATTCACATCTCCACATGTTACGGGATAGAAGTGATCCTTCCCAGCCCTAGGGAACCTCATCTATATGTCCACTATCGTACCGTTAGGGATATGGGAACATCAGTGCCTGGAAAGCGCTGGTGTCCATTCCCCCGTACATAAGGCGTAACCAGACGCTGATTGATAATGGTACGCATCTGAAATTCTAACAAATTCGTAACTACTTGTTTATTATCATAGTAATCTAGAAAATTTTGCAACTCCTCAATTTTTATTTCCTCAACAAAAGAAACTTCCTGCGCAACACTGAGTGGTAACAAAGCCATTGGATAAGGAACTTCTGTAACTCTTTGTTGGATAAGAGACAACGAAATTGGTGGATTCTGCTGCATTGGATTCATTTTGAAATCCAGATAATAGTTAGCCCAGGCCGTATAAAATGGCTTTTCAAAGTTAATTGACAAAACATCAGAGACTGGTTGAGTCCGTTCGTGAATTCTAACTACTCGTAAGATTTCTGTCCTGATTTTTACTAACTTCTCTCCTATCTCCGAACCACTTCCAATTAAAATCGGTGATTCGTACACTTGACCTTTCTCTAAGTTCAGAACTGTGAAAGATAGTAAGAATTCTTCATTAGCTGAAGATAGGGAGGCAAGAGGACTCCGAACTTCAGTAACAATGACTGTGGAAAAACCAAATTGTCTTGCCAATTTGACGCTAGTCTGAATGTCAAAGCTCCATTTTTTAGCTGAATTTTCTACTTCCAAAATTTGCTCCAGAACGGGAATAGGAACTACCTCTACTGACTCATTACCTAGTAATTCTGCTAATAAATACTGGAAGACCTTGATTGGAAATCGGGGGGGCTTAAGTTCCAATTCGATAATAGGTAGTATAGCAACCGTATTTTGCCAATTAATGCTCGCGGGTATTGGTTTATCAATTTTGTGATTTTCGAGTCTCACGACTTGTTGTTGATAGTAGCTACGAATAATCGAGGCATAGCTCTGCCTGAGTTTTTTAAATAATACTGATCTAGATTGATTATTCTGTTGTTTTGGATTTGATATTGATTGGTGTTGCCGGAAAATTTGTCGTAGAACCGAAATAGCTTTTCTATAGTTTCCAATTTTTACAGATGCGATTACGTAGGGAATCGCGGATCTAAGGTCTGATATTGTTATAGTTTCTGCTTTCTGGAAATGGAGAGTCGCTGAAGCATAATCCAAATTTTGGTAATATGCGAGCCCTAAAGTTTTACTAGCCAACCTGTATTCACTGTTAGACTCTAAATTAACATAAGGTGTCAAGGTTCGAATCGCCAAGTCGGCATCCCCCATATCCATGGCTTCTCTAGCATAATGGGTTGGGGAAATCCACCAAGGAAATTTTTGATTCAAAGGGTTAAAAGTACAACCTACACTCCACATTGTAATCAAACATACAGAAAAAACCAGCACCCAATAATTGCGTTTTTTGTGTTTTGTCATCGAATTTCTAGTTCAGTTTGAGCTTTGTATAAGTAGCTGGTTAAATCATCAAAATTTTCAATCGATTTGCCATTTGACTTCTGCACAGCCAATCTTGGGTTGTTTAATACTCGAATTTTTGCAATCCCAGTTTGTTTTGTATGGAACGAGATAATCGCAACTTTTCCTGATTCTATTTTATCATTCGATGGCGTTGTTCTGGTTAAACCAAGACTTAGTCGACCAGGAGTTTTTGACGTTAGGTTATAGTCTGATACTAGCAAAACAGAATTTTCATTTTCAGTATTTTCCCAAAAATCACCCAAATCAATCTCATAGGGTTCGATAAAAACGTTGGGATAAGAAATCTCAAAAGTCAATGCGAATAAGGATTTAGCATGTTTTAGTTCTATCTCAATTTGAAAGTCTTGACCTACGTCGACAAATTCAGGTACGTTATTAAACTTTAGAACTGGTGTTGTTGGGTCAAGCTCTATACGAATTCTGGAAATTCCTTCGTTTTCTATCTCAACCGTCGATTCACCGACGAACAACAAACCACCTAAATCCCCTAGCGCTTCAACACGAATATATTTGGCATCCAAAGGGATAAAAATATCTATATCCTGAAATTCTTCTCCCCCGGAATCAGAAATGAGTTTGAGTTCCTGAACTGGCACATCTCGTTGCTCCCCCTCAACAAATATACGGATTCGCTTAATATCGTTACGTCCTTCTGCCTCCGTCGGTAGAATCAGCTCCATTGATGTTTGAGCAGTTTCTAATTCATCAAAATCACAACCATTAATTAGAACAGTGAAGGCAACTGGAAACAGTTTTGATGCTAAATTCAGAATCTGATATTGTCGTTTGAATACCTGCAACAACTTCCAATACACATTCCCTACCATTCAATCACAGCTCCGTTGTTATTAGCACTAGTTATAAAGCACGTTCCACCAAAAGGAGTACTATTGAGGAAATCCTGTGTGCGTTGATGAAGATCATTGATATCATCGCTAAACGCTATAATTGCAGGCCCCCAGCTACTGACACCAGCGCCAATAGCTCCATTCTGCCAAAGAAAGTCAAGAGTTTCTTTCAAATCGCCCCCCTGTGCCTCAATTTCGACTTGTTTCCAGCCGAATTGCTGAATTTCATTGAGTGCCCGACTGAAAGTGATCTGATCAGATTCAATAACTGCCGGTAGTAGTTGCATGAGAATAAGGTGTGAGAGACGCTCGGCAACAAATTTTGGCTGTGGGCATAATGTTTGGAAAAGATTGACTTCTAAATCGCCGGAAATATGTTTACAATTAGGCAATACGATCAGAAACTTCCAGTCCGGAAATTCTGTTTGTAGCAATAACGGAGGGGGGGTAACACCATCAACTGCGGCTGATGGTAGTAGCGAATCTTTCTGCTGTGGATACTTATGACCACCATCGAGTATAAACCCACCTTTTTCAAATGCTATCACGCCAATTCCGGATGTGCCACCTCGCCCAACAGCTTCTGCTAAATCGCGAACTGATTGACCTAATTGATAAATTTGGTCGGCGGCGGCTGCGATACCAAGCGCGAGTTGAGTTCCTGAGCCAAACCCAGAGTGTTGGGGTATTTCTTCTGTGATTTCAACTCTCAACCCCGGAATTTCATATTTATCTATTAGTTTTTGAACCACGGATCTTGATCGATCTAGGTAGTTTGACGATTCAATTTCAATTTTTTCTGAAGGTTGCACCAAAAATTCAAAGTATGGCTTCCGAATTGCCAGTCCAATACTCCCGTCAATCCGATTCCGACTACCGTTTAAATCAATTAACGATAGATGTAGGCGTGAAGGTGTCCTAACAACTACAGTTTTCACACAAAGTTCCTCATCTGATCTGAATTGATAAAATCGGTCTAATACTATACGGCTTTGGGCCTATTCCACTCATCTCTTTCGATTAAGCCATCTCGAATATGAATTACCCGTTGAGCATATTCAGCAATTTCTGGCTCATGTGTCACCATGATAATTGTGTTACCTTCATCATTGAGTCGCTGGAAAATTGCCATAATATCTTTGCTGGTAGTAGTATCTAGGTTACCCGTTGGTTCATCAGCAAAAATCATCGAAGGGTGATTCACTAATGCACGGGCAATAGCGATACGTTGGATTTGGCCACCAGATAGCTCATTGGATTTATGATGGACACGATCACCCAAACCGACCGCATCTAATGCTTCCTGCGATCGAATTCTCCGTTCTTTACGCCGGATACCACCGTAAATTAGTGGTAATTCTACATTGTGTAGAGCTGTTGTACGAGGTAAAAGATTGAAAGATTGAAATACGAAACCTATCTTCCTGTTTCGAATTTCGGCTAAACGGTTGTCAGAAAGTTTCCCTACTTCCTCTCCTTCCAGATAGTATTCCCCATCAGATGGTTTTGAAAGACACCCCAAAATATCCATCAAGGTTGATTTCCCAGACCCAGATGGTCCCATGATGGCAATCAGTTCGCCCTTTTCTGCGGTGAAGGACACACCGCGCAAAGCATGAACTTCAACATCTCCCATCCGATAAACTTTGCACAAACTACGAATATCAATTAGCAATTTTTACTCCTTGGGGAAAATTGGTGTTTTTTTAGTTTATTTTTTTTGATGTAATTCTAAAACTTGGCCCATAGTATTAATAACCCATAATTGGCCATTCCGTTCAGCAACAGCGTAGCCATCAGTAAAATCGCGAGCTGTGTCAAATTGTAGTGGGATGATAAATTCACCCTTTCGGTTAATGTATCCGTATTTATCTTCCACTCTAACACAGGCTAAATTCTCGGAAAATCCCCACGCTTCATGGAATTGGAAATCAATGATACGTTTCCCTTCTTGATTGATATAACCCCATTTCTGGTCTAGCCGTACAGGGGCACATCCTTGTAGAAAGCTCAAGGCTTCATCATATTGAAGTGGTACTATTAATTCTCCTGATTGATTAATATAACCTGATTTGTCACCAACTGTCACTTTGGCAAGACCTTCTGAAAAAGGACAAGCTTCATCATATTGAAGTGGAACGACCAACTGGCCTTTGGAGCTAATATAACCCCATTTCTGTTCTATCTGGATGGGCTTGGGAACTGAGTTATTGAAAGTTGTATCACAGCTAATAAAAAATATCGATGCTACTGAAGCAAATGAAGCAAAAATAGATTGACGCAACTTGTTCTTCATTCTCTATAACCGATTAACGTACTCCTTCGTACAAAGTAGCAACACCAAAAGTCAGTGAGTGTATATTGACAAATGAAAAACCTGCCTCAGTCATCAATTTGGTGAAGTCGTCTCCATAGGGGAAGTGTTCGATGGTCGTGTTGAGATAACGATAAGCTTGATAATCACCAGAAAATAACGCTCCGACTAGTGGCAAAACATGTCTTAGATAGAACAAATGCCCCCAACGAATAAAGATATTCGAAGGTATAGAAAACTCTAGTATTAGGGCTTTACCGGAAGGTTTCAGAACTCTATAGACTTCTTTCAAGGTTTTTGCAACATCTGGGACATTACGAATACCAAACGACATAGTAACCGCTTCAAACAAGTTATCATCACATTCTAAGCACATGGCATCACCTACTTCAAGTCGGATTTTTGATTCCCATCCTCGGTTATCGACCTTTTTTTGTCCGACCTCAAGCATGTTTTTAGACAAGTCAATGCCTAATGCTGAAGAAATTTGGGGACAAGTTTCACAAAGCCCGATGATTAAATCGGCAGTACCCGTTGCCAAGTCAAGCAACTTTAAGTTATCAGCTTTTGGAAGTAGATAACCGACTTTTTGCCGCCAAGCAATATCCAACCCAAAAGAAAGCAAACGGTTGACTAAGTCGTAAGTTGGTGCTATTCGATCAAACATCTCCGGAGATTCTCTTTTTCGGAAATCTTGACGATTAGAGCTCATTTCATGTTCTCATTCGTTAGGTTTTGAATTTCACCTATTTGAAGGTGCCGAAATCGGCCTTTTGGTAATTTTCCTAAGCTTAAACATCCAATCCGAGTTCGTTTTAAATAATCGACTCTAGCTCCCACAGCTTCAAACATTTTCCGAATTTGGCGTTTCTTACCCTCTTGAATTACGATTCGGTACTGAGTCAATTTGCCACGTTTTCTTATTTCTTCTACGATTGCAGCAGCAGTTAGCCCAGTTTTAAGCCAAATACCAGCTCTTAGCTTTTGGATGTTTTCTCGACTGAGTTGACCTTCGACCCAAGCATGATAGGTCTTGTTTAGTTTATAACTGGGATGTAGGATACGATGTGAAAAGTTACCGTCATTCGTAAACAGTAATAAGCCCTCAGTCTCTTTGTCCAATCGGCCCACTGGATAAATACGTTCGTGAACAGCCCTTACCAAGTCCATAACTGTTTTCCGCCCATTATTGTCAGTTACTGTTGTGAGATAACCTGCTGGTTTATGCAGCATTAAATATAAGTATTCAGGTTGGTTTATGATAGGTTGCCCATCGAATGTAACATTATCTCTATTTGGGTTGATATGGCGACCGGGAATAAAAACAGGCTTTCCATTGATATTTACTCGACCTTCTATAACAAGCTGTTTTGCTAAGCGACGGGAGGCTACCCCATAATGAGCCAAAAATTTTTCTAATCTAATTCCCATGAAACATCTCGATTGTCCAGCCTCTTTGTTGAGCAATCTGTCGTAGTTTTTGTGTGGGGTTTACAGCGGTCGGATGTCCGAATAAACTTAGTTTGTATGCATCGGTGTGATGGTTACCGTAGGCATATGAATTGGATAAATCTAACTGGTGCTGGATCGATAAAGTTTCAACAAGATTTGCTTTTTCTCGTCCGTAAGGGTGAACACCTGCTGGCGCGCCTGTAAGTAAACCATTAACTACCTCTAGATCATTTCCAAACAAAGTGTCGAGCTCAAAGTGCTGAGCAAACTGGCGCACGAGCATTGTAAGCGAGCCCGATAAAATAACAACAAGTCGGCCTTCAGATTTATGTTGTTTGATTAACTCATCAGCGCGAGGTGAGATTCTATTTACTAAGTGTTGACTGAAAAATTTACCAGCGTCGTTTGATAAGTTGTTAGCAGATGCACCGCGTAGGTAAGTTTTATTAGCTTTCCCTTTTTGAATGTCGAGCAAACTAATCCAATCGAGCCCCCAGCTTGCTACGCTACCAATCGGTAATTTCCCTCTTTTTAGTAGGTAGAAAAAAAACCATAGTTCAGAGGATCTATCAATTATGGTTCCGTCCAGGTCGAAAATCGCACAAGTTTTCATCTATTTATATTTTCCTGCCCGAAAAATGTCTGTTGTCTTGATGACCATATCACTTTTTAAGTCTCTAAAAATAAATACTTAGTATCAAACAGTTACAATATTTTTGATTTTAATTAATTAACTTTACCCCTCAAAGGTTGATTCCTTTCCGTTTTATTGATCTTTTTTCGTTTTCTACGATGGTGCATTTGTCAATATAACCGTTAATAATGGTCGCGGCCGCTGAATAAATAAAGACCAGTAATATTCTTTGAATGAATATTGAAAAAGGAAAGTTTCACTATCGCTTAACTAATAACAGCTTGGTGCCGATGATAAATTATACTGAGTCCTTCCAAGAGTAAATTGGGATTAATATGATCAACACTTTTGGAACCTTCAGCGATAAGATCAACAAATCCTCCTGTTGCTACTACCTGAACCTCTAATTTATTGCCAATACGACACTTTTGAATCAATTCTGATTTCATTTGATCAATGATACCTTGCATCTGGTACCGAAAACCAAAATAGAATCCAGATTTGATACATTCGCTAGTATTAGTGCCAATGATAGATTGTGGTACAGTTAGATCTACTCGCCTGAGCAACGCGGCATGATCAAATAATGAATTCATGGTTATACCAATACCAGGGGTAATAGCCCCCCCCAAATAATCTCCATTTGGCGATATTGCGTCGTATGTTGTGGCTGTTCCAAAGTCAACTACAATCAGTGGCTTTTTGTATGTATGATAAGCACCTACCGCAGTTGCTAATCGATCGGCGCCAATTTCTTCTGGTTGTTCTACCAACAAACGAATACCAAGATCCAACCTCTCTGAAACCTCAAGTGGGCAATGATAAAAAAAACGCTGACACATTTTTGACAATTCACGCCCCACAGAAGGCACGACAGAGCTAATAATTGCACCTTCAAAGTCAGATACGGAAATGCTTTGGTTACGTAACAACTGACAGATTTGCACCCCATATTCATCAGCCAATCGACCTTGATCAGTTTGTAGACGCCAACTGATACAAATTTTATGGTCTTTGATTACCCCAATTTCGATAGTTGTATTACCAACGTCAATGGCTAAGATCATTTGTGATGTTGACAAACCGGATTGAGATTTTAGTCTAGCATAGCAAAAAATTAGGTGTCAAGCGGAAGGGTAACGGATGAACAATTCCAGTACATAGTAAGAGAGGAAGCAATGAAAACCCAAGTTAAAACTGCATAATAGGGATATTATGCAGGCAAAAAAAATGCACCGATGAGAAACCATCGGTGCATTTTTTTGCAGTAAAACTACTGGTCTTGGCCTGTTGCTGTGATTTTAGCTGCCTGAGGCGCTTGAGTAGGCAGGGCCTCAGCTGCCAATCGATCCTCAGGTACATAGCCGCTGTGGTCTGAAATTTTTCCTGTGGTTAAGGAGTAGACGACAACATTAGTCATGAACCGATAAACACCAGGCGAATAGTGAACTGACCTAGTGGGAAGACTAACTGACTCCATTGCGCACATATAATCCCGTCGGAAAATAAGAACAGAAAGCTTATCACCGACTGAGATGCCTTCCAGATAGTTTCGCTTTGGTGGACGCGTTCCCCACCAGAAGATATCAAACCCTACAGGTGGACCACCCATTTCGTAGAAGTTGTTGTAGATATCATGGTCATTAGGAATACGTTCGATCTGAAACTCTGGCATTACGTAACGCATCTGGGCTAAAAACAGTCGAATCATTGCCTGCGCGGGTGCATTAACGCCACAATCGTCAAACGTGAGAACACCACCACGTTCCACTAAGTACTTACGTAAATTGGCGGCTTCCGTATCAGAAAAACGGCTGTCGAGCTTTCCTCCACCATACTGACGCCCCATTAGATTTCGGGAGCGGGTCAACGCGGGATCGTGCCCTGTCATACAAACGATTGGGCATTTCATCAAGTTCGCATCCGTTAATTTTACTGCGCCACCTTCCACGTTCATGTCAGCCTTGATCTTCGTCCGTTCATTAAGCCATTTTGTCAGTGCGTTAAGTGAGGAAGCGTCAGCCCACCAGTCAGACAAACTATGACGAATTCGAGTGAATCTTAGCACGCCACGAATGTCACGGCCACGGCCGATTACACGGCCACCTGGTTCACCTCTCTCTAGAGGTGGTACTTCTACATCACCCAAACTAATATCCTTAACTACGTCCCCCAGGGCATCACGCTGAACACCAACTTCTTTCACCATTGCTAAACCAGCAGGTCGAGCAAATACACCAGCTTTGACTTGGACAGCACCACCAATACCACGAGCTATTCCACCCGGTAGACCGGCAGGTGCTGAAGCCACAGGACCCGAAAACGCCAGAGCACCAGGAGCATCGGAAGGTGGAAGGTTTGCATGTGTAACGACTTGAGGTACTGGTGAATTTGTCACTACACGTGGTACGTTAGGGTTGATTGGTGCATTGACCTTGATTGGTTTATTCGCAAACTCGAGCACCGTTTCTGTTTGAATAGAGGTTGGCCGAACAACGGCAGCTGTCGTTACACGAGGCTGCACTTGGACTTGCTCAACTACGACCGTATTCTCAGTGGGAATTGAAGGTTTGATGACAGGTTTGATGATAGGTTTTCTGACTTTCGGCTTTGGTGGTTCTTTTACCTCGACTACCTCAGCCCCAATCAAATCCTTAAAGGCTTCGGTTTGTGTTACGAGATACACTCCCAAGATTAGGGCAGCACCAACGTGCAATATAACCGAAATCAAAAAGGCGCTACCGCCTCTTTTTACACTCATTGAGCTTTCTCTCCTTTTTCTTGTGATAAGCAATAAATAAAATAGACAACAGGTTTAGTGATCCTTCAAATAAANCTTAGTAATCCTTCAAANAAAACAGCGAGCGGATGAGTATGGCGAAAACCTTATTTCGACTGTAGATTAACTCACCCGAAGCGTATGTAANGCAATATAAATGCCNGAAAACCCAGCTCCTAGCCCCAAACCTGGCGNCAATGTGCCCCAAAACGGACACNCNCACCTNNTGGNGCACCATAAGGTGCANCAGCATCATGATTGTTTATTTGACCCGTGTTTTCTTGTCATCAAAGTAGCCAATTTTGTCTTCAGCGTCTTTTTCGTGGATTAAAATTCGGTCATGTTTACCCATGTTGCGCTGTTCAATCGACTCAACTTTACTGACTTTCCATTTTCCTATATCNTTTTTAACAAAATAGGCCCAAGTCTGCCCAGGGTTTCTGAAAGCGTTTGGACCAGTCGCCGAAGCAACCAAAGTAGACCCACGTTTCTTGATATAAACNTCGTTCATAGGGCTTCCTTTCCAATTGTCGCTCTTGGTTGAGTGATGCCCCTTAGATAATTTCAGCAAAACGTTTCTTACCCCCTCGGCACCGTCCCCACTTAATGGCTCATTTTCTGAAATGTTAATGTAAATGTGGTCAGACCCTTTCTTGTTCCAAAGCGTAAGTAGCTTTGTAATTTCTCTCTTATTGTAGAGATTTCGGTATTCTTCCCAGAACTTGACAATTGTGTCAGCTTCACCTTGATAATCTATGAAACTAGTTTTGTTAACTTCTAGCTTGTCTCCGCCACTGTTCTTCACAACATAAGCCAATTCGTTTTCTGTATCTGTAATCAACCATTCTTCATCAGTAACTCGAGACCAAACTGTCGAAGTNTCTGACAGTTTGACGCCTTGCCCTTCTAATTCTTGAGCCATGCTAGCGCCAAAACTTTCTCCATTTAGGGTTTCGATGTGGCTGACAGCAAGGCTGATTGCATCGCTATTCTCTTTTTTGACTTTTGTTGGTGAAGTAGAATCCTCCCCACACCCCATTATAAAAACGGCTACCAACAACGAACAACAAATGGCCGCTAATCTAATCACTTTATGCATACTGTAAAACCTCTTCAATTTCCAAAGTTGATTGTTATTGAAGTTAACCTAGTAATTCCAATCTAGCTNCTAAGCTTATCACAATCACAACAATAGAGCAACAGCTTTTTGAACGTCGGCTAACGAAATATTTCTCATACAACCAAGCCCATCCAATTTACAATAAGTCGACATACACGGTGGACAATCACTTTTTTTTCGAATAATGTGGCTATCAATTCCAAGAGGGCCGAATCTTTTGGGATCACTTGGACCATAGAGTGCTACAACACTTGTGCCCATCATTGCAGCTAAATGCATAGGTGCACTATCATTCCCAATAAAAAGTTTGGTATTCTTCAACAGTGCTCCGAGTTGACCAAAATTTGTCTGGCCTAACAAACTAATAGTCTTTTGAGACGTAGATTTTTGNATGCTCTCTATTAACTTGTTTTCAGAAATGTCTCCAACCCAAACAACTGTGGCTTGGTAGAATTCAATCAACCATTCGGACAACTCAGCAAAGCTCTCCGCAGGCCATCGCTTAAGCTCAACTGGGGAGCCAGGATGGATAACTACTAGCGGCCGATTACTTGGTAGATTAGCATAGTAAATATCAGCCCAATCTTGGTCAACTAACGACGGGTAGAAGCTTGGCATCCGTGAGAAAATTTGGAGCTTTTGCTGTTTGAGTAAGTCCAAGTTTCGATCAATTTCATGCCGGTCGTCGGACGAAGTCCCATTCATTTTTTGTTCAATCTGATAACAGGCTCGATCGATACGATANGGAGTACTTTTCAAAAGTGCCATAACAACAGTCAGGGAATCACCTCTTAACTCAACAACCAGATCATACTTTCGCCACAACCGAAACATGATTCTAATTGCAGACCAAAAACTTGAGGCTTTGGTCTGCCTAGAAAAGAGGGGAGAATTATAGAAAAACAATTGGTGAATATAGGGGTGATTTTCCAAAACCGTTCTCCCCCAATGCCCAATAAGTACATCAATTGTGGCGGCTGGAAAATTGACGTGTAAATTATTGAAGACAGCAGTCGAAATGAGCAAATCACCAAAGTGGTCTAGTTTTATCACCAGAATTTTCTTTGGTGCAAATTTTTTTGGTAATTGAGATCGATACAACAACTTTTGCACTAAAAAAGAACCCAAAAGTGCCAACCATTCCGCTAGCCTATTAAAAAAAACACCTACTNGCNGAGCCATCGAGTAAATCAAATATCGAAAACGACTTGAGCAACCCAACTTTTGTCCATCAATTGTTCTACTCTCANTTGATGAAAAGTTACGCTCTTTATCTCGGTTAATCTGGTATGCTTACTCCTATCATATGGTTCACCAAAAACTACGGATCGTACACTATACGCAGAAATTTCCCTGANCTCGGCACGACGGAAAAGAAACCCATCTANTTCATGCCGGAAGTTAATCTCATCTAGCCATTTTCTCATCAAGTCAGGNAAACCTATTGCCTTAACAACGATCTCTATTAACATAGCTTCTTCGANGGTGGAGGGTTCTGCAATCGCGGACAGCATCACCTCAGCTGTACTCTCAAAAAGGTTTTGTAAGTTTTCGCTATAAACNCGGACACCTAAATCAGCTGTATGATCCAAGTATTCAATTTTNGGGGTTGAAAAATTATTAAGTCTCATGTATGATTGGCGGTCGGCATTTGGAAGTGTGCAAAGCCGTCAATTGCTACCGCAGCGCCATTGAAATACCGTCCTTTCAATCGATTTCTACGAATACCTTTATACAGCTAATGAGGCAGAAAAGGCTAGAAAATTGGTTAGAATTAAGTATACTAACTTTCCCNAACGAATATTTCTACTTTTGCCCAATTGGCATCGCAAAAATATCTGACTCGGTGTTCTATAATCATCATTAGGCATAAAATACTATCTAGCTATCAGCGATTGCAACAAATTGAATCTGGCATAGCAATTGCTAACCGTCAGAAGTAACATTTTCATATTTCTAAGTTAGAGTAGAAAGTTCGTTGGCTAGCATGAACCAACTATTAGAAATAATATAGTTAAGTTAAATGATTAAAAATCCTATTTTGGTCGTAGATGACAACAAAGAAACCCTAGCAGTTGTTTGTGAAGTTTTAAATCGGGCTGGGTATGACACCCTTTCATCTACAAACGGGCACGAAGCATGGGTACAGTTTGAAACGAACCAGTTATCTCTACTGATTACAGACTTAGAACTACCGGATATTACAGGTGCGGACCTGACCAGAAGAATTCGTACTATTGACTCAGACCTACCAAGCATCATTATGAGTGCTAATCGCGGTTTGGATGTACGTCTCGAAGCAATGGAGGCAGGGGCTTACACCTTTATACCTAAGCCGCTTCACCTTCCTCAATTTGTCCAATTCGTTAATAAAGCCATTGCTTCAAGCACGAGCTCGCTGTTCCAATCCAGACGAGTAAACATGAATAGANCNCAGTCTTTGTTTTTTAAATGGACTAGGATTATCAAGTTTCGGAGATAGGAATATGAGCAAAGTCATTGGTATAGACCTTGGTACGACGAACTCTTGTGTTGCAATTATGGAAGAGAATAAGCCAAAGATCATTGAGAANTCAGAGGGNGGAAGAACGACNCCCTCCGTCTTTGCAATAACTAAGACCTATGAGAGGCTGATTGGCCAAGTTGCTAAAAGGCAGGCCATTACTAATCCCGTGAACACGATTTTTTCCATTAAGCGCCTTATGGGTCAGCAATACGATGAAGTTATTCGGAAAAATAAGAAAGTCTCCTATCAGCTCTTTTGTAATCATAATGGAGATGCTTGGGTTAGCCTCGGGAAGGAGTTATACTCACCACAAGAAATATCAGCTCAAATCCTACAAAAAATAAAAAAGACAGCTGAACGATATATAGGAGAACCGGTTGNNGGAGCTGTTATTACCGTACCAGCGTATTTTAATGACGCCCAGCGCCAAGCGACAAAAGATGCTGGTACCATAGCGGGGATGAATGTTCTACGAATCATCAATGAGCCAACTGCTGCCGCTTTAGCGTATGGCCTAGACCAAGCAGATNCCACTACAATTGCTGTCTATGATCTGGGTGGTGGNACTTTCGACATATCAATACTAGAGGTTGGTAAAGGCCTGGTAGAAGTGTTGAGTACGAATGGCGACCCTCATTTGGGGGGGGATGACTTCGACCAAGCTATCATTGAATCGCTGACAGAAGAATTTGAGATTAACTGTGGAGCAAGTTTATACGACGATCCCATAGCAACCCAAAGNTTGAGAGAAGCTGCAGAGAAAGCCAAATGTGAGCTATCCAGTAGCTTGACAGCAGAGATTAATCTCCCTTTCATTGCAGCAAGCAAAAATGGTGCTAAACATCTCAACGTCAGTCTCTCTCGGTCTAAGCTGGAAAAACTAACTGCCAACCTAATTGAACGGCTAATACCTCCTTGCTATCAAGCCTTAGAAGATGCTGGTCTTAAGGCAAATGAAGTCGACGAAGTAATTTTAGTTGGAGGACAGACTCGNATGCCAAAAGTACAGGAGCTNGTAAAACAAATTTTTGGAAAGGAAGCGCGAAGAGGAGTTAACCCGGACGAAGTGGTAGCAATTGGTGCATCCGTGCAAGGAGCTGTTTTATCAGGTGATCCGCGAGTTAAAGAAATCCTGCTTCTAGATGTGACACCATTGTCATTAGGGATCGAAATTTCGGGTGGCGCTTTTACTCGATTGATTAACCGAAATACTACTATACCCGCGCAACAATCTAAAACTTTTACCACCGCGGAAGACAATCAAAGTTCAGTTGATATTCATGTACTACAAGGGGAAAGTCAAGAGGCTGCTCTTAACAAAACAATCGGCCGCTTTCGCTTGGGTGGACTACCACCAGTTCCTAGGAATGAAACCCAGATTGACGTTAGTTTTGAGATTGATGTCAATGGTATTTTAAGCGTATCAGCTCGAGATTTGGCAACCAATAACCAAAGGCAAATTTCTATTACAAATACCTCAGGGTTGTTATACCAAGAAGTCCAGCGGATGGCGCGAAAAACCGCAACTAATTCTATAAACGACGAACTCAGAAGAGAAGAGGCCACAATTCGTTACAAAGCTGAAAATCTTATTTATGAAACTGAAAAAGAACTTTCTGTTCAGGGTGAAAAGATAGACCCTTTGGTCAAAAGTGAGATCGAATTTACCAAAACTGTCCTACAGCAAACTATAGAACAGAGATTAAGACCGGATGAAAAATTGAATATAGAAAGAATCGACACACAAATGGATTCTCTACTACAAATCTGGCAAAAACTGNCTACAGATTTCTATGAAAAATACAAATTAAATCAGCAATCNNCCAATTTTAAAGGTAATAATTACAATAGCATCTATGGAACAGCTAACACAGCTAATGCCAAAAGTGTAGAGGATTCGGCTAAGAATGGCGAACAGGTCATCGATGTTGACTATGAAATCATATTTTGAAAGGCAAAAGATGAAATATACCTCAAAGTATATTTGTTATACACTCAGTCGCTACCTGACGATCGTCGAAAGGGTAAAGCACACCTCCAATTTCTTGGTAGCCTTCATGCCCTTTACCAGCAATCACCACAAAATCACCGATCTTAGCAATTTCCACCGCACGTTGGATTGCCCTTTTTCTGTCTAATATAACATCGTACTCAAAATCCGATTGACCTCTAACCGCACCCAAAATTTGTTCGATAATGAGCATAGGCTGCTCTGAACGAGGATTGTCAGAAGTCAAAATTGTGTAGTCAGCAATTTCACTCGCAACCTTCCCCATCAAAGATCGCTTGTCCGAATCTCTATCTCCTCCACAGCCGAAAACAACAATTAGACGATGACTTGCCTTCATTCTGATCCCTTGAAGCAGATTCTTCAGCCCATCGGGNGTATGCGCATAATCGACAATAACTGTGAAGGGTTGGCCCAAGTTAATAGCTTCACACCGACCTGGAATTACTGTTGATTCTAATCCCTTTTTGATTGTGTTTAAGTCAACCTGATAATGTTGAGCCACTGATACGGCAGCAAGTGCATTGTAAATATTGTACTGGCCAAAGAGTTTGAGATGAATAGAAGTGGATTTCTTCTCTGAGCCAGACGAGATAAGCAATCGAAAGCTCAAACCGGCTGTGCTCTGACTGATATTAGTGGCAGTCACATTGGGTTNGCCATTTAGGCCGTAGGTTATAACGTTGGACAAAGATTTCTCCTGAACTACAGCAGAGATCGAGTCAGTAATATCTGACGACAAATCACAGTTGATAACAGCTAGGCCTGTTGGTACAGTTTGCCTAAAAAGACGTAACTTTGCCGCTAGGTAGTCCTTCATGGATCTATGATAATCTAGGTGATCTTGAGTTAGATTAGTAAAGACTGCAACTTGGAATTTGAGGTGATCTAACCTTCTCTGGTCTAAGCCTTGAGAAGACGCTTCCATAATAACGTGGCGAATTTGGTTTTGGTAGATTTGAGCGAAAAGACCGTGTAAAGTCAGAGGGTCGGGTGTGGTTGATTGTGCGGGTAGTGCTGTTTTTCCTAAGTAATAACCAATTGTACCTAGAAGCGCTGATTCAAGATGAGCTAAACGAAAAATACTGGCAATGAAATGCGCAGTTGAAGTCTTCCCATTAGTTCCTGTAATACCAATTAAATCCAAGTTCTCGGCGGGCCGGTNGTTCCAATTGGCCGCTATTCGAGCTAATGCTGATCTACTATTATCAACTTGAACATAAGCTATATTCGTTGGTGTTCGGACGGGTATTGACTTTTCNGCGATNATGGCTATTGGTCGTTTATCTACAGCTTGAGCCATGAATCGATGTGCATCAATTAAAACTCCCCTATAACAGACCCAAACCGATCCAGGTTGGATTTTCCGATGGTCGGTNACAACAGAACCTACTGATCGATCCAATCGACCAACTGTTGATTGGATTTCTAAGCCATCTAGTAGTTTGTCTAAATTCACTAGTTTGAAGACACTCTATCGATGTACCGCTAATTCGACTTCTTTCGTGAGATTATACTTTTGGGACATGTAGTTCATCGANTGACCAGCAATTTCTTGAAACATTGGGGCTGCAACTTCTGTACTCAGAGGTGCACCGAGAGGTTCATCAATTACTACTATAACTGAAATAAGGGGATCATCGGCGGGTAGGAAACCTGCGAAACTGACAACAACCTTACCCTTAACATAGCCTTGGTTCGCTACCGCCTTCTGTGATGTTCCAGTTTTACCCGCTACTTGATATCCATCCACTTGAGCGTTTTTTCCACTTCCCTGTTCGGTTACCTTTACTAAAATCTTAGTTAATTTACTGGCCGTCTCTGGTGACATCACCCGTCGAATTGGGCAAGGGTGAAACCGCTTAACTTCCCCAACAACAAACCCATCTGTTAGAATCCCACCCACGATGTTTGGTTTTATGAGAACCCCTTTAGTAGCGATGGTATTGATGCTATTCAACATCTGGAGTGGTGTGACGGATATACCTTGTCCAAATGGTACTGTTGCTTTAGCGTACTCGTCCCATACACGAAGACCTCTTAGCGATCCCTTACGTTCAAATGGCAAATCAATTCCCGTTTTCCTTCCAAATCCAAAAGCTTCGACATACGACGAAATTGAATCATGTCCTAACTTTTCAGCAGTCTTAGTAATCCCGATGTTGCTGGATTTTTGGATGATTTCGCTCAAGCTCAGCCAACCATTCGGTCGGACGTCCTTTATGACATGTCCATTTGGTAATTGATAAGCCCCCATTTCACAATACTCTGTGGTTTCAGCTGAAGCAATCTTCTCATTTATCACACCACACGCAGTCACAATCTTAAATACAGATCCCGGTTCATATTGCATCCACATTGCGATATTTCGCTTGTACGCTTCAGGACTGTCTGCATACTGATTTAGGTCATAACTAGGATAGTTTGCCATGGCTAGAATTTCTCCAGTCTTAGGCTTCATAATTATAGCTGTTCCTGATTTGGCTTTCCATTTTTGGCAGCCATCGGCTAANACTTGTTCCGTCAAGTGTTGGAGATATCTGTCAATTGTCAATTCAACTGTATGCCCTTGAATAAGTNGTTTAGAACTGAGTGGATAGTCCAAATCAATAGGGGATATACCAACATCAGAATTATCAATTGACTCGGCCCTATCTTTAATATGTGTATCGGATTGGCTAGCCGGAAGGAGATAAGAATCATANTGGCGCTCTATACCGTCTATTCCATGACCATCGAAGCTAGTTATACCGACTACATGGCATGCCAGCCTACCATTTGGATAGACCCGTTTACTATTGAGTTGAAAATTGACCCCCTGAATCTTCTGGGTCATTGAACGAATGGATTTTAGCTGACTATATGGAATATTTCGCTGGAGCCAGACAAATTTCTTATTTTTTTCGCTCAATTGTTCTATCAACGTTAGTTCTGACTTACCAACGATCGGAGCTAACTGCCGAGCGGCTTTGTGAGNTGAAATTTTTAGAAAGCTGGGATCTGCCCAAACCGAAATAAGGTTCCTATTAATTGCGAGTATTTCACCATTTCGATCAACTATTTTACCTCGTTTGATCTCCACTTCGTCTTTTTCGGGTTGTGCAATACTTGCTCGTTCCCTTAGTTGATCACCGTAGACGGATTCAATGTAAACAACTCGTATGAGTAAGCTGAACAAACACAATTGAATCAAAATCGCTGCTAGCCAAGCCCTATTACCAAGACAGTTCCAAGTGCTAGTTTTATTTTCCATCTAATTCTTTTTTACAAACGAATACGAATTTTCTTCAGTATGAGGGACAATCGATAGTTTACTAGATTGAACCATTTTCATCTGTTTTGCTAATTTATGAACATGCTCCACCGATGTCANTTCAGCAATGCAAATTTTCAATTCACTGATCTCGTTCTCTAATTTCTCTTGTTCTTGCTTAGAGGTTAGGTCTTGAAAAATACGACGATGGCCCGTTGAAAACCATGCACTCAATAATAAAACACCGACGAAAAGAACCAGTATCAAGTAGGGTACTTTTGACGTTTTTGTTGGGTTAGCCTGNTGACGATACATTGCACCGGAATTATACAGATCATTCAAAGCCAAGTAACGAATGCTATCAACTACTAGATTCAATTTTTATCGAAAAGATAACTTAATGCCACTGAGTTCAAATGCGGAGAGCGACCCTAAGTTTAGCACTCCGCGAACGAGGGTTGACTTCTATTTCCTCTTTGCTTGCCATAGCAGGTCGTCTAGTCAAAATCTCAATTTCAGGTCGNTTCTCGCAACGACAAACCGGAATTTTAGTAGGACAAATACAAGAACTGGCTAATTTTCGAAAAGTGTGCTTGACAAGACGATCTTCTAGAGAATGAAAAGAAATAATGCATAAATAACCGCCTATTTTCAATCTCTTGTGGCCTATGGATAGCAATTGCTGGAGGTTTTCTAACTCACCATTGACAAAGATACGTAAGGCTTGAAAAGTCCTAGTAGCAGGATGGATTTTCTGACGACGGATTTTCGACTTAGTGTATACGTCCAATACTANCTTCGCGAGTTCCTCCGTTCGGCAAATGGCCCCTTTACTTCGTTGCNGAACAATCCTGTACGCAATCCGTTTTGACAGTCTTTCTTCCCCAAATTTCCATAAAATCTCAGCAATTTCTCCTTGCGATGAACAGTTGACCACTTCTCTCGCAGAAAGTTCTTGATTTGGGTTCATGCGCATATCCAAAGGCCCGTCTTTTTGAAAGCTAAACCCCCTCTTCGGTTGGTCAATTTGCATGGAGGAGACCCCTAGATCGACTAAAATTCCATCGAGGCCTTCCTTCTGTAGTTCGTCTGGTATCAGCTCAGATAACCAATGGGCAAAATTTCCATTAATAGCCTGAAACCGAGAGCCAAAAACAGACAGGCGTTTACCTGAGATATCTAGAGCTGTGGGGTCTAAATCCAAACCAATAACGTTTGTGTCTGGGTAGGATAAAATTGCTTCACTATGTCCACCCGCACCTAAAGTTCCGTCTAGGTAGATTCCTCCTTGAGTGGGTTTTAAGTACTTTATTATTTNGTCGCATAAAACTGGTTTATGATGGTAGTGCGACATTACTATCTTGAATAGTGAAGTGGGAGTGTCTTCAAACTAGTTAAACTNATTGTTTCATTTATGAGCCATACATTGGCTTAATATTCTTGTTTGGAATTTTATTTTTCCAAAGCAGATTTTTCTAAACGTTTCATACTGGATTAGACAATCATCTTTTTAAATTAAGATACCACGGTCAGCAAATATCTGGCTTGATAACATTTAAAGTCCAATTTNCGTCTAAATACAAAAAATTGATCGTATGTTATGTTGCTTAAAAATCTGGCTTTGTTCTCGTATTGCCACTCAAGCTAAACCATTTACATCACATTTTTCAGGCACTTCTTTTGAGAAAAAAACGAAGACGATAATCGATAGTTTAACCGATACACTTAACTTTGGCGCATTATTTCTCTACTTGATTGCTACTGACTGATGATTAATTGACCAAATTGGAACGCATGCCAAATGTTTAATTTTCAAAGGCAGGCTAACGATTGCCTTGATTCCATGCCCCCCTGAATTTGACCAAGGATCAGCTTTTGGAACTGATCCAACTGATTTTACTGTATTGGCAGTTACAAGACACTAAAAGGGGCACCAAAACATTTTTGATACCCCTTCTATATTCAAGAATTCAAATAGAATTAAGCTTGGTCATATGAATTAACCTGACGCATCCAGATATTTCTAAATTTGACCAGATCACCATGATCTTGTAGTTTAAGTGGTCCAGTTGGACCATGGACACTGTCATAGGATGACAAGTTTCGGTGGCCAGTTGGGCCATGCGCAGGCTGGCGGTTGTGGAGCAGAATTCCATTCAGAAATACTGTCAAGTAGGCTGGACTGACAAGATCGTCACCTTGGTATTTGGGAGCCTCAAAAACGATGTCATAGGTTTGCCATTCTCCTGGTGGGCGACAGGCGTTAACACGAGGTGGGAATTGTGCGTAGATAGCACCAGTAATTCCGTCGGCGTAGGTTTGGTTATCATAACCATCTAGGACTTGGACTTCATACAGCCCCATTAGAAAAATACCACTATTCCCTCGACCTTGACTTTCCCCTTTGACTTCAGCAGGTGAAGCCCATTCGAGATGTAGTTGACAGTCGCCAAATTGAGCTTTGGTGACAATATCACCAGTGCGAGGAGTGACTTGCATATACCCATTTTCTACGATCCATTCTGGTTGGCCACCACTGGTTGTTTGCCAACCAGATAAGTCTGTACCATCAAACAAAATTACCGCATCAGATGGTGCATCAGCACTCGTGGCGCCCGGTGTCACGATAGTAGGTTGAGGTCGTTGGCCATCGTGAACTCGCCATTGGGAATAAGGTTCGGGTAGAAAGGGCGTATCGTCGTAACCAATATTTGACATGTAAATTAATCCTTATATATATGCGTTGAATAAAACATGAAATTATCATCTGGCACCACAAGCTTGTAAACTGGCTTGCATATGTCCACGGGATTCAGCTGCAATAGTGCAGCACTGTTCTATTGAATATTCTTTTGCTCCTATTACTTCGAGATTTAGCGGCCCCGTGTAACCATTTGCATGCAGAACGGCGATATAACCAACTAAATCAATGTTACCTCTTCCATTGGCCTGCATTTCAGGTTGTCCCGGTCCTCTAGGACCACTTACTACTCTATCAAAATCTTGACTTTCGTCAGGACTAGTCTGATAATCCCCCTGACAGTCGCGAATATGGACATGCTTAACTCTTTCAACGACAGCGGCTATAGCCTCAACTGGATTTTCGCCTGCCCGATGAATATGAGACGGATCCATATCAATACCGAAAGCCGGCGATGAAATCGCTTCCATTGCTCTAATGGTCGTTGGAGTATTGTAAATACTTGCACCAACGTGAGCTTTAACACACAAAGTTACACCATATCGCTCGGCCATGTCTGACAAGTTGCCCAACGAGTCGATTACTTCTGGCCAAGCACTTTCGTCATCGCTCTTTCCACCGGGGCCGCAATTAATGATCGGAATACCGATTTCGGCTGCAGCTTGGAAGGCTTTTTCCATTTGGTTAGCATCTCGCGATGGTTGCTCCATAGCCAGCAGCTCAAGCTGATAGGTTTTTGCCAACTCTTTGATACCATCAGCTAAATCTTGCCAATGATCAAGAACCAAATGCTCGCTCATACCATTAATGGCCGACAACTCGATTCCATCGTAACCAGCCATGGCAATGTGTTTGAAGGCAGTTTCCATATCGTAACCACCGAACAAAACGGAATTTGCTCCCAGTTTCACTAAATGACTCCTTTTTTGTTTAGTTTTAAATTTTAAGTAGAATAACTACTAAGCATTCTGTGTAATTGGATTACTCTTGAGGGTCGGTAGAGGGTGTGGGCGAACCAAAATCCCACCTTGCTCGTAGGACTCTATAGCCGCCCAAGTATATTCAAGTGTTGCTAGTGCATCCCGGCCCGAAGCTCGAATCTGATTGAGTGGGACTTGATTAGCTACATCCTCTAAGAAAGCAGAAATCCGGAGTGGGAATGTTGCACCAAAATCAGATTGTCCTGATTCGTGTACGATAGAGCCAGAAGATGCTCCGAGGTCGAGCTTTTCTGGAACAGCTGCATCCTCCGTTCCTGGCGAAGGCCAAAATGTGACTTTTTCTATACAGTTTTCAATACAAAACGTGCCCCGTGTTCCTCCTACTTCCACACTCCACCAGCCACCTAAACCGAATGTGGTATCACCACGCTGACTTAATAGATAGCCGATAGCACCACTCTGAAATTTGACATGAATACTGTTGATCGACACCATTAAATCTCCGGCCTTTTTGCGAAAACTTGGTTGGCTCATGAATGCTTGAACATGAGTAATGTCACCACAAAAATGGCGCATTACACTGAAGGGATGAGCCAGAAAAGCTTTAACATGAAAATAAGGAAACCCCTTAACTCGGGGAGAATTTTGCGGGCTATAGCTTTTCTCTCCACCGGCGAACCCCATTTTGTGAAGACAGTATACCACTTCCCCTACGTGTCCATCATTCATGTATTCCATAGCTTGCTCAGCTGGTGGAGTAAAATAGTGATTTAGATTACAAGCTAGATAAACCCCTTTTTCGTCTGCTTTTGCGACCATCTGCCGAGCTTCACTGATATCATTAGAAATCGGCTTTTCCACTAAAACATGCTTGCCGTGTTCCAATGCCATCATGGTAGGTTCAAAGTGCCAACTACCATTCTCATTCCCACCAGTACTAACGTCGATAATATCTAGCTCTTCATTTTCCAGCATAGCCTTTTGATCGTAGTAGGCTTTGACTCCTAATCGTTCAGCAGTCGCGTCTGCTCGTTCCTTAACCATGTCACAAACTGCAACAAGATCCGATAATTCATTTTGGTCGTAGCAGTTAGCGTGGTTATTACCAATTCCACTAAGACCAACAATACCAACTTTGAGTGCCATTACTCTTTCTCCTTAAAGCCTGACTATATTCTGAATATGATCGAGCCAATTAACTCGATTCTTCCAATCAAACACATTCACTCGGACAGCTCTGAGCCTTCCCGACATCGGGAAAACACTTCATTTTCTTTCCTGGAATTCAAACTTAGCTTTGTTACTAAGATCCATGATTAACTTGCTAATCTACAGCTCACGGTCCTTCTATCTGATATTCGTTTAATTTAAAAACACACGACCACACAATCACCGTGTATGTCTTATATGCCGATTGCATACTAACTTTCTATAATAAATAATTGCGTGTTTGGCAGGTAGGTTTCTGATTTAAAAATAATTTCAATTGTCAATAGATTGCCAGGTTTTACTGTTGTACATTTTGAAACGAAACTACTAGTCAAGCCGTAAGTATTGCCTGACCATTCTTGCATTAGTTAGAATAGGACCGTAACAGTTGAAAACAGCTTTAATTTTGTAGGAATCCTATCGCTTAAATTTCCACAATAATATTGTTAGCAACAAATCGTCACAGAAGCTACCACACACCACTGGACTTGTCAATGCTAGCCTTATTCTTGACGTCTAAATATTCAGGTCCGACTTCAGCCAAGTTAGCATATACCTCTTCCATACCGTAGTATAAAAAATAATGAAAAATAGAACCCATTTACCGATGCTCGTTCTGATGGTCTTACTTATTAATATCAAGCTCAAGGTTTGTGGTGAAAGCTTTCGCTTTTTAGCTACAGGTGATTTACCCTATTCGGCGGAGCAATTCGACAAATACCGTCAACTACTCCAGCAATCAGAATCAGAAGATTTTTCCTTTTTGGTTCATGTGGGAGACTTCAAAGCTAGTTATGCTGAGTGTTCAGACCAGTCCTTCGATCAGATATGCCAAATATTTCGAGACTACCCCAAACCAGTTGTCTACACTCCAGGGGACAACGATTGGACTGACTGCCATCGTACCGGCCAAGACCCTGTAGAACGATTGAAAAAATTGAGACTAATGTTCTACCATGACAGCCGAACCTTGCGACTGAATGAATTGAATGTTGAACAGCAATCTCAAAACCCAAGATTTCAAAAATATATTGAAAATTATCGTTTTACCAAAAGTAGTGTCTTATTTGTAGTGGCGCACATTGTCGGTAGTAACAACAATTACTGGCCACAATCTGTGGTTGCTATGAAAGAATTCCGTGAAAGAAATACAGCAACCCTTTCATTTTTGAAAGAAAGCTTTAACTTGGCTGAGAGACAAAAGTTTGCTGGTGTAATATTAATTATTCATGCCAACCCTAACTTTGAGGATTCTGGAGAATACGAGTATGGAAATGGTGAAGGTTTTGAAGGCTTTCTAGATCTTTTACATCAATTCTTGTCGTCCTATCGTTATCCAGTAATTTGTATACATGGCGATACACATCTATACCGTATCGACAAACCGTTTAGGGATCGGAAAAATCAAGCCTATAATCACTTTAGACGGATAGAGGTGTTTGGCTCGCCCTTTGTTTCAGGTGTTGACATTACCGTCAATACAAACACCGATGATATTTTTAACTTTCAACCGTATTACCTAAAAAAATAGGTGTCCGAACTCTACTAGCTTCTCCGAAAATAGGTAATGCTACAGGCACAAAATTGTCTATATGGAAACACATTTATCTGATGGCTTTTTTCTCTTGTCCGAAACTGATAAAACCTTGTCTTTGCATTGGAAAAGCGGTTCGCTAAAATACAGCGATTTCAGGCTAATGGCGGAAGGAGGTACGGCTAAACTGTATACATGTTTCGACGAAAACTTACGTCGAAAAGTCGTCTACAAAACCTTACATAGTCACCTCAAAAACAGCCCAATTGAGACACATCGTTTTTTGCGTGAAGCTCGAGTAACAGCTAATATTGCTCACCCAGGCACATTACCTGTTTACGAGCTGGGACGAGATCGTAATGGCTCACTCTTTTTTACTATGAAACACATAAATGGTCGTGATCTGAGAAGTGTCATTCTATCTTTGGGTCATGAAGACGAGCACACTAAACAACTATTTCCTTTATCAGTATTGATTGATATTCTTATTCAGGTCTGTCAAACCGTTGCTCACGCACATCAGAGAGGAGTCGTTCATCGGGACCTAAAGCCAGCAAATATTCTAACAGGTGAATTTGGTGAAACTTATGTAATTGACTGGGGATTAGCCAAAGTCTGGGGTGAGAACGACACCAGTACTTCCTCAGACACAGACCACTTGATTAATACTATGATAACTCCTGTGGGACGTCGTTACGGAACACCACTTTATACTGCTCCTGAACTAATGCGAGGAGATAAATTTGTCGATGGTCGGGTCGATGTATTCTGCCTAGGTAATGTATTGTTCGAAATTTTGACGCAAAAGCAACTACTACATGGTGAAACCGTCAAGCAAATTCGGCAATCCCTTCTGGAAAATCCATTACCTAAACCTAGCCAAGTGGCACCAAATCGATTAATCCCTCCTGAATTAGAACATATCTGCTGCCGAGCTTTACAAAAAAAGGTCGAGGATCGCTTTGATAGTGTTCAGTCTTTGCTAGCTGCACTCCTCGATTACAGGTCAAAGTCTAGCCAAGCCTTGTGAGATAGACGCTAAACCTTGACATTGTTGAGTAAATCAGCTAGGATCGCTTCATGAAGTTGGTTATGCTGAGTATCTTGGTGCTAGTCAGCATTGGGGCGTTTTCCGCACCATCGACCTCATTCCAATTCGACAGTTGGGTTGGTCATAGCCTCGAAAAGTTGTACACCGATGGTATCCTTGAGTCAGCGTATTGGCATACACGTCCCAAAAGTCGGTTCGAAGTAGCGAAACGTCTAGACAATGCTTTGTTCAAACCATCAAGTCGTTTGAACAAAGCATTGTATAGCAAATTGCTCGATGAGTTTAGCTTAGAGCGTGCAATTTTGGCTAAACAGCATGGTGGTCGATTCAAGGTAAGGGGTTCAATTCAGTTAAGAAAAGATAAAAATGCTCATCGCGTTGCTCCTGCCTTGTTGTTAGCAGCACGGTATTTTCATGCTAATGGTTTAATTTTTCATCAAGAATTTGAAGTAGCAAATTCCACCAACAAATACCCCAAACAAGGTAAGACGGCAGGACAACGGGTTAACCCCTGGTACGGAGGTTACATTGGCGACTTCAGGCGTGTGTTCATCGTATTTCCGATTGCTAGTCGATTTCGGATTAAAGTAGGCCGAGATGCTATTTTTTGGGGGGCTGGCACGAGAAGCGCAATTGGAATTTCCGATAATTCGCCTAATTTCGATCTTATCTCACTACAAGGCCAAATTGGACCTGTTATGGGAACAGCATTCACTGCAAAATTAGACCCCATGTGGGCGACACGACCTAGGAGGTATCTAGCTAATCGATATTTGGCTGGGCACCGGCTGGATTGGCAAGTTTCCCGCACTATACAAGTGGCAATCTCTGAGCTGGTTTTGTACAGTGGTGAACAAAGGAGCTTGGAATGGTATTATACAAACCCAATTTTGCCTTACTATGCCAGTCAGTATAATTCCGAAAATAACAATCGATCTGACAGTAATGACAACGTTATGTTTCTATTCGATTTTTCCTTTCGGCCTCTTCATGGATGGCGGTTGTGGGCTGAATTTCTGGTGGACGATTTTTCTTACACTAGTCGGGATGATCCTAATGACTTAGCAATCGTGATTGGTACAGAGTTAGGAAATCTATTGAGAAATAAGCAATTAGTGTTCAGCCTAACGTACACACGAGTTAACCGCTGGACCTATACTCACCTAGTAGAGACTAACTCATTTACTCACTTTGGTTCAGTGATAGGCCACCGGATTGGTAACGACGCAGATTTAGCTGTGCTCAAAACAAATTATTGGGTTAATCAAGATTGGTTAGTTTGTCTCCGCTATCAACTAGAACGTCAAGGTGTAGCCGATATTGGAGATCAATTTGAAGGAGAAAATGAACATCACAGTATTCGTTTTCCCTCTGGCCCAGTGAAGAAACAAAATCATCTGAGTTTTGATTTCTTCTATGAGCCTATATTAAGCAAGACTTCGCGTCGTTGGCAAAAACAGTGTTGGCAGATATGTGGTTCTTATCAATTTATAATTGTCAGCCAAGATAAAGAAGAACTGGAAGAAACGACTATACGTCAACATCAGTTGGCATTTCAATTGCGTTGTAATTTTGAGTTAGCAGGAGTAAACCATTGAACGACTTTGATCGATTAGCATCAGTCTACGACTTAGATATGGGAACTAAATCAGATGATATTCCTATGTACGTTCGCCATGCTGAGGATGTAGGTGGACCAATTCTCGAACTAGGTAGTGGGACCGGGCGGGTAATTTTTCGGTTGGCAAAGCGAGGGTTTGATGTTTGGGGTATGGACAGCTCAGTTGGGATGATGAGTATCGCTCGCCAACATTTAGCACAATTACAAGATCAAATGGTTGGCCAGATTCGATTCGTCGATGGTGATATGAGGAGTGATATTGTTGGGGACACTCAGTTTAAATTGATTTTCATCGCCTATAATACCTTTTTACACCTTATCTCGCGAGATGACCAATTATCTACTCTAAAAAACATGTGTCAGATGTTATCGGATGATGGTCGTATCATTATTGATATCTTTACTCCACGCCATCGAGATTTATCGCAATATGATTATCACCGGAAAGAACTCCCTATCTATCGTGGAGTTTACCAAGATGAGCTGACGGGAAAAACCTATGTTCGAAATGATCGTATCAAACTTGATCTGGTTAATCAATTACAAACAGTAGAGTTTATTTATGACAAAATTGGTACCGATGGATCTATCGATAGAGAATCACATTTGGTATCATCACGTTATGTCTTTCGACCCGAGATGGAACTCCTACTGGAGTTAGCTGGTTTTAACCTCCTCGAACTACGGGGTGGATACCAAGAGGATTCAGTATATGACTACCACAATAGTGAAGTAATGGTATTTGTAGCTGAAAAAAAATGATGTTTGGAAAAACATCATTGGAAATTCAAGGAGTGTAAATTTGATGAAAAATCTTACTAAGTTACTTGGACAAATTGTGTTAGTTTGCCTAATGTTAGTCTCAAGTTCAGCTTGGTCTTGGTGGCCGGGCGGTCATTCTGTCCTAGTTAGAGCTGCAGTTAGATCATTACCTGCAGAAATGCCAGAGTTCTTTCGACAAGGTGAAGATGCTATTGCTCATTATGTCTATGATCCTGATTTGGCCAAGAACCGAGCTGCCAAGTACCTAAGGAAAGCCGAACATAGTGAGCATTATTTGGATTTGGAATTTCTTGAAGGTAAACAACTTCCCAAAAGTCGATATGAGTTCATTGCATTATGTCAGGAAGTGGGAGTCAAACCAGAGCAAGTCGGTTTTGTACCCTATAGTATAGGCGAGTGGGCTCAACGACTTACAATTGCGTTGGCTGAGTATCGGCGTTGGCCAAATAATACTTTCATACAGCAAAAATGTCTGTTGTATGCAGGTTTTCTTGCCCATTATGCTCAAGATCAATCCCAACCATTGCATACGACGATTCACTTTGACGGACGCGCCAAATCTGACGGAAAATCCCCACATAGTGGTATACATGAAAAAATTGATTCTATTATTGAGTACATGGAGTTGCGAGCCCTTGATTTGACAAAAGATCAAGAGATTAACGCTTTTGAAGGTGACTTGATGGACGCTGTTTTAGATCATTTTAATAGTTCTCACAGAATGGTTGATACAGTCTATGAAATAGAGAAAGAATTACCTAAAAAAGGTCAAGAACGAGAAGAATGGAAGGTTTCAAAACCAGTCGCCAAATTTGTCAATGATCGAACACGAGCTGCAGTCCAGTTTACAGCGCAACTTTACTTGACTAGTTGGCAACAATCAAAGTCCGTTAAATTCGAAGGATGGTTCGACCGATCATCATCTGATCAAACAGACGAATAATGAGTAATAAAATATGTCAAAACTGAGACAAAAACTACTTGTCTTATGGTTACAAACACCTGACCTCAGCAGTCCTGTGGGTGCTTGGTCAATCTACGATGGGACAGGCAAGGAGATACATACCACTGCTGACAGTGACCAGCCACCATACGGCAGCGTATTAGATGCAATGAAGGATGGCTGGCGGGTGATTCAATTCCCACAACAGTTTCCCGCATTTCCCGGTATGGAATATAATACTTCTTACTTAAAGTTTGAGTATATTTTAGAACAATTGGAGACAATCGATGATTGATAAAAAACATCTGCTCAATTCAAAACAAATGGCGAATTTCGTAACGGATGGCTACCTGCGGTTCGATGAATTAGTCTCGAATGAACTAAATCAGGCCGCTCATCAAGAAATGCAGGATCGAAAAGTCGAAACCGGCCAAGCTGGGGTAAGATTCAGTCAAGTTTGGTCTGATAAATCTGCTATCCGACAGATTTTCAATCAACCTGAAATCCAAGGAATTATTCATAGTCTAGTTGGTCCAGATCCACTCTACGATCATCAAGCAACACATATTGTCAATGCTCAAAACCGTAGCGGACAGATTTGGCATGCCGATGCAATTATCGATATGCGCATGCACTTCGATATCCAGTTCTATTATTTTTGTCACGACACGCCCCGTGAGATGGGTGGGACTGCGATTTTGCCAGGTAGTCATTTTCGTTTGATTAGTGAAACTGATGTAGCTCGTTATCAGAACTTTGTTGGTCAGGTCCCAACTATTTGCAAAGCAGGGACGGTTATCGTTGTTCACCATGGCATATGGCATTGTGCTCAACCTAATCACACTGAAGAAACCCGATACATGTTCAAACTGCGCCTCAATCCCACTGTACGTCAACTGAGGCTGTGGAATACTGACGATCTCGACGATTCGGCTGTCCATGGGATCATTGGTCGCCATCATCGTTGGTATGGTAACGAGGTCCGGCTAGAGCAAGTCAACCGTATCAAATTCTGGCGTTTCTTGATAGGTGATGACAAATTTGACCACGCCTACTGGATGTCACGCTTGGAAAACATGCCAGAAAATATACTAGATGTCGCTTAAACCGAAAATTCTTTTTTACACTAAACCTAACTGTCCACTTTGTACTAAAGCTAAGAATGATCTGAAAGGCTTAGCTCGCAAGATCCCGCACCAACTTATAGAAACCGATATTACCCAAAACGATGATCTGTTTGCGAAGTACCGACACCTAATACCTGTGGGTGAATTGGTAACTTCAGCTGATCAAGCTAATGAAGTATTGTTCAGTTACAGAGTGGATGCTAACAAAATCGAAGCTTGTATCAAAAATCAGGCTAAAAAATAGTTGATATATGGATCAAAACCGTACGCAAACAGTTGGATTTCCTACCAAGCCCGGCCCTTTTGACGATCTGAGGGTACTTGATTTAACCCGAGTGTTAGCTGGTCCTTATGCCACCATGATTTTAGGAGACTTAGGGGCAGAAATAATTAAAGTTGAGCAACCGGAGGTTGGGGACGAAGCTCGAGGCTTTGGTCCTTTTCAGAATGACTTTAGTTTATACTTTATGAGTGTCAATCGAGGTAAAAAGAGTATTACTCTTAACCTGAAAACAGATCAGGGCCAACAGATCTTTCATAATTTGCTGGCAAAATGTGATGTGTTAGTCGAAAATTTTCGCGCAGGTACTATGAGTAAACTCGGTCTCGGTTATGACCAATTAAGAGAAAAGTATCCAGGGCTAATATATGCTGCTTGTTCTGGTTTTGGCCAGACGGGTCCTTATGCCAATCGTGGTGCTTACGACATGATAATCCAAGCAATGGGGGGCATTCTAAGTATTACTGGAGAGCCTGACAAACCACCAGTTCGGGTTGGCACCTCGATTGGTGATATCACGTCAGCCCTATTTACAACCATAGGCGTTTTGTCCGCGCTCCATCATCGCCAGAAGACAGGAGAAGGACAGTTAGTTGACGTCGGGATGCTTGATTGTCAAGTATCCATCCTAGAAAATGCCCTAGTTCGTTATTTCTCTAGCGGAGAAGTTCCAAAACCACTTGGGCGAAGACATCCAGCCATTACGCCTTTCGAGGTATTTGAGTCCAAAGATGGTTATGTCGTCATCGCAATTGGTAATGATCAATTGTGGCAGAAATTTTGTCAACATGTTGATCGGTCTGATTTAGTTGATGACCCAAGATTTGAAAATAATGCTTCGCGTACCAACAATCACTCAGAATTACGACCGATTATGAATAAAGTTTTGAGCCAAAAGAATACTGAAAGATGGGTGGAGGAACTAGCTAAGATCGGCGTTCCTTGTGGACCAGTTAATACCATTGATAAGGTGGTTGAGGATCCTCAAATCCGAGCACGGGAAATGATCGTTGATTTGTCAACCCAATTTGCAGGGAAAGTACAAATACCTGGAATCCCTGTCAAGTTGTCTCAGACACCTGGCCAAGTCGATGAACCCGCACCGGTGCTAGGCCAACATACAGAAGAAGTTTTGGCCAATTTGCTGGGAATACCTAAAGCAGAAATTCATAACCTACAAAAGTTAGGGATAATTTAATACTCCAAACATCGCAAATAATGGCTGACTTATTGATTCCTACCGATTTTACTAAATGTCCCTCTTGTTCCATCTGACCACCAAGTAATACAGCTCCCACAAGAAAAATTAGGAGAATCCGTCTTATACTCCTATTCATATGAGGCTTGTCGTGATTTTTTGTGATGACCCAAGCGTAATTACGACAAAAATGTGCCATGCATTGACGGTAAATATATTTGATTTGCTTTCTCGTGCCTCGGGCTCTGACCTTGATCAAGTTAAGTAAGTCACTAGTGATTTTCTTTACAAAGTTTTGTGTGTCATGTAGAATAGATTAGCCAAATATACATCGAGATCAACAGGTTACTGGTCTCAAAAACAGAGCTTTGAGCAGATAGTCAAAAGGGAAAATAAGATGTCAAATGCGGATTATTCTATTGGGGTTGTTGGTGTTGGACGAATGGGTAGTAATATCGCTCGCCACCTCAAGGATGAAGGGTTTTCAGTTGTTGCAGTTTACGATTCAGTCTCACAATTAGCAAATTCATTGGCTGACGAAATCGAGGCTACGGCCTGTAATATGCTGGCTGATGTGACAAAACTAGCTGACTACATCATTACTGTTGTAACTGATGATACATCTATGGAACAGATTTTCTCCGAAACCACCGAAGATAGCTTACTTAAAGGAGCGGCAGGGACGGTCTTTATCAATTGCGCTACAATCTCACCTAGTATGCATGTTGAAGTTGAACGTCGGGCCGAGCTTAATGGAGCTGAAAGCTTGGAAGGCTGTATGGCCAGTAGTATTACTCAGGCACGGCAAGGTACACTTTATTTGATGTGTGGAGGCCGAAAATCAACATTTCATCGAGCAGAACCAATTCTAGATGCAATGAGTATCTCTCTTCGATATATTGGTACCGCGGGTCAAGCTGCCCAAGTAAAAGCCTTAGTCAATATGGTTATGAATATCAATACTGCTGGATTAGCTGAAGGTCTGGGTTTAGGTGAAGCTTTAGGTTTAGATCTGGGAATGTTGCAAGAGGTTTTTTCTCAAACAGGTGCTAACTCACGAGTGTTAGAAACCGATGGAGAAGACATGCAAATTCGAGATCATGAGTGCTATTTCTCCGCATCTCATGCATCTAAAGATTCTGGGATAGCTCTCGATTTGGCCAATCAAGTGGAACTCAATCTACCACTTGCTAAAGCAACCAAAGCGCAATTTGATAAAATGATCAATATTGGTAAAGGAGACTTGGACAAGTCAGGTGTAGCCGAGTTAACTTTCAAAGGTCGCTCTTAAACAAACTTAATATCGAAATAAAGTGCCCCATAATCAGTCTAAACAGACTCTAACTGACCAAGAATTGATCCAGAAGTGGCATAATCAACCAGCACCACTACTACCTATTCTCCATGCCTTCCACGATCGTGATGGGTTTGTTTCTGAGTCATCGATGCGTGCTATTTCTCTAGCTTTGAAAATTCCCCTAGCAGAGTTATTTGGTACTGTTAGTTTCTATCATCATTTATCACAATCTCCTCCAGGCCAATTGGCGCCACGAGTCTGTGATGGCCCGGTTTGCCGTTTGCAAGGTAGTAGGCGATTATTGGCTGAATTATCTGATCAAAACGCCACCCAAATGCCATGTGCTGGACGTTGTGATGACTTCATCCCAGTATTGAAAGGTGCTGAGGTTTTGATCGGTACTACTGCTAATAATTTAAAAGTTCGCCCATCCCCCCTACCACCACCAAACCCAGGCCAAGTAGAAGAATGTGTTTTTTCTCAAATCCGTCAACCAAACCGATCGGAAATTTTGGGCTATCGTCAAACAGGTGGTTATGATGGATTTATTAGTATGTTAGATCTAATGCGACCAGCAGATGTGATACATATATTGGAAGATAGCCAACTGGCTGGTCGAGGTGGGGCGAGTTTTCCTACAGGTTTGAAATGGAAGACTGTAGCGGAAGAAAAAAGAGGACCAAAGACAATAGTCTGTAATGCTGATGAAGGCGAACCCGGCTGCTTCAAAGATCGGGCAATCATGGATTATGACCCGCATGCGGTAATTGAAGGGATGTTGATTGCCGCATACGCAACTGGTGCAAACCAAGGTTTTATTTATTTACGCTATGAATATCCAGAAACGCTTAATATTCTGTCTCAAGCCATTGAGGAATCTCAAGTGTCTGGTTTTCTGGGGGATAGTATTCTTGGTTCTGATTTTGATTTTCAAATCGACATAAGAAGAGGGGCTGGATCCTATATTTGTGGTGAAGAAACCGCCTTACTTAATAGTCTAGAAGGAAAACGGCTATTTCCTCGTAACCGCCCTCCTTACCCTGTCACGAATGGGTTTCAAGATTTACCGACGGCTGTAAATAATGTCGAAACTCTGGCCTCTGTTCCGCAGATTTTGCGAAACGGTGCAGATTGGTATCGTGGACTGGGACTAAATGGGCATGCCGGCACAAAAATAATCAGCTTATCCGGTGATATTCAGCGTCCTGGCAACTATGAGATTCCCATAGGTTTACCTCTGTCCACCTTGCTATATGATTGGGCTGGTGGAGCAACTTCTGGGCGTGCCGTTCAGGCAGTTACAATGGCCGGCGTGTCAGGTGGATTTTTAGCCAAGAAAGATTTAGACGTGAAATTGGATAATCAATCAGTAGCGGCAAAAGGATCCATTTTGGGCTCAGGCGGAGTGATTGTCTTCGACGATAGTCGTAACATGGTTGAAGTAGCTGAGAATGCGATGGGGTTTTTCGCTGAAGAATCTTGTGGAAAATGTTTTCCTTGTCGAATTGGTACACAACGGTTAACTGAACGCTTGGCAATGGATCTGCCTATTCAAAGCAAAGAGGTGTGGTTAACGGAGGTAAAAGAAATTGGCCAAACTATGAAAGCAACTAGTGCTTGTGGATTGGGTTCTGTCGCGCCTCTAATCACTGATAGTCTTATTAACTACTTCCCTGACCAAATAGAGAAATACCTTGATCGTCAGGAATAATAATGTTATTTTGCAAACTAGGCTTTTTGAATGTAAATGGGGAAAAATGTTTAATTGGTGTTGTGTTGTTTTCTGTGTTTTGATTTCTCTGGTTCCTAGTAGTGGTGAGTCTAAACTATTATTATTTGACGATTTTGATGGAAAGTTGGATAAGAAAAAGTGGACACATGGTGCAAAGGCTCGGAAGATTGATTGGAAGACTAAAAATGGAGTACTGGAAATTTTGCCCACTGGTGTGGGTTGGAGTTATTTTGGCTATGCTAAAGCTGAAGCCGAAGATTTTGGTTTACAATTTGATTTTAGACCTTTACAAGATGAATTTGGTAATGGAAGCTGGATTGGGATACTATTTCGAGCTAGTGCCGATTTCGAGTTCTACCAACTCTATGTTACACCGGAAGATGGAATGGGGACCAAGAACTATGCTCGTTGGTATGTTCGTCAAGGAGAAGCCCAAGAAACCTGGAAAGAACTGAGAGAATTACGCACTAAACTCCCCATCGCTATCAGATCTAAGGAGTGGTACACTCTATCACTGACCGGCCGGGGTTTTAAGTTCGAGCTATTTCTTAAACGCAAAGATGAGGTAGTTTCACGTAAAATTATGAGCTGGACGGACGATAAGAGTCTTCACCCTAAAGGTACTATAGGTTTTATTTCTGACTTGGAGCGTCATTATCAAATTGATAATCTGAGGCTATTTGATTGGCCCAATGAAGTTAACTTGTCTGTGGAGTACAAAAACAAAATGGCAGTTTGCTGGGCACATTTGAAGCAGAGGTAACCAATCTGATCTTTTTCCGGCTGGATAATCTAATTTCCTACAACTCAATTTATGATTCCAGTATTTGAAACCCGCCACTAGAAGAAGTATGAGGGTATTACGCTCTGACTATTTATTAAAAAGCAATTTCTGAAGAAATGAAATGAGACCGGTATGTTCTTGTGTCGCCGATCCAAGCATAATCAATCCGAGCGACAGTCGGACCAAATTGACACTTCAAACCAATACCTGCTGTCCAACTTCCATCTGAATTTCCACCTCTTAGTTGTAGAAAGCGAGAAACTGGAAACTCAAAACCCATTCTGGTCTTTGTGTTCGACTTTCCATTAGCAGAATGGTCTTGTTCCAAATCAAGGCTAACAATCAGGTCAGAGTTAGGCCTTTTTAGTGTTATTTGGTAAGCTAAGCCTATCGTCTGTCGGTCCATTCCCAACCTAAGATCTTCGTTTTGCCACAGCAGGCCAATTTTCCAATTCGGACTGAGTTTCGCTAAGACAGCTAAATCAAAGGATGGATTATAACCAAAAACTTGATAATATCGACTGGGGTGTCGGCGTTGGAATTTAAGACTACCTCCGAATGATAAGTAAGAGCCAAGTTGCCGAGCGACAGCATAGTAGGAATAATCTGGATCTTGACTTCTTGTCCCGAGAGCAATCTTATTTCCCCAGGCAAAACCGTTCTGTCGGTATGAATAAGAAATTCCTTTGGGATCAAATCCATACTCGGAGCGGTCAAAAAACTTGTTCATACCAAATATTCTGACACCTTGAGACTGAATTAGGCCGGCAGGATTCCAAAAACAAGCAGTGGCATCATCCGCAATTGCAGTAAAGGCATTTCCAATACCTATTGCTCTGGCGCCAACGTAAACTGGCTGAGCCTTTTCAAAAGGTAACACAGAAGCAAATAAAAGAGGTTTGATAAAATGTATAAAGCAGAAAGTTGTAAATAGGAGGCGCCAGTTGTTACAAAAGATACTGAATTAAGAATGTCTAGTTTTGGAGCTGAAACCGATACGGAAGTTGTACTCGCACACTGACCTTAGTCTTGCCTTGTCTGGCCGGACGAAAGCGCGTTGATCTGAGCGCTTGAACTGCTGCCTGATCACAACCGAATCCCAAACTGGTAACGACGAGGATATCAGTAGCTTTTCCTTCAATACCAATCGTAGCTTCTAACAATACAACTCCTTCTCGTTGAGCACGCCGGGCTAAATCCGGATAAGTAGGTTCAACAGGGTTGATTACCATGGGTCTCTGGGTTACATCCCTGAGATCTGCAACTAAAAAATCAGTTGGATCAATATCAAGGTTAGGCGGGGCTGTTGAAAGTTGTATCGTCGATGCCATTGTCGAGCTTACTCGCTTCGGACTCACTTGTGGTGGTTGCATTTTCAGTGGTACTGGCTTGTACTCAATGCTCAGTGGCTTGCTAATTGTGTAAATGTCCTTACTCGCAAGCAATGAAGGAGTTTCTGTAGCCGCAACAACGCCGGTTGTATAACTTGTGGCTGGCAGCTCAATAGCAGTTTGTATCCGTTGGGGAACTCGATTTTGTTTGATCGCCACAGTCGCTATTTTGGGTTGATAACGAACTGGCTTAATCGCTCTTTTCGATAACCGGCGCTTGGGTGGAGATTCAACTACACGGGTGATATCCACGGCAACCATATCTCTTTCGATGATGTGGCGTTGCACCATGTAAAAAGCGCCCAGCAAAGCCAATAGAGCATGCAGGATAAGGGAAATTAAGAAGGGGAGTGGTAACCGACGTCCCATGTTGGCCGATGGTATCAAAGGATTAAACTAAAAGGGAACGAGGAATAATGAAAAGAACAAATAGAAAAGCGGATGCTTCATTTGACCATGACTTTGTTGATACTGAGTCTCACATTCTCTTGTCGGTCAAAAGAATAACACTAGCTCAACCGTGAAGTCAAGTTTGACTCATTTTTTCCCTGTCAAAACTTAGATGACTGCCTTTGAAAACATCTGAAGGGGCAATCATCTAAAATTACCTATGTGATTATTGAGCCTTAACTTTACCCCAGCTAACGGTCAATTTACCTCGATTATTAACTGCTAGAGCACCATCAATTCCATTTGTGTAAATTTCGGTCAATTCCTCTTCGCCCAACGCCACGTCGAAGACCATGGCCTCATCAACGGTAATAGTTCCAAATCGAGTGCCACAGCATTGATCACGACCAATCCAAAGCTGTTTAGCTTCTTCCGCAGCGATTTCATTTTTGTCAAGTTTGAGCTTACTCTCGATTTTTCCATCAATTACGATCCGCCATTCACCAGTTTTACTATCAAATGTACCAGCATATAGGTGCCAGTCAGTGATTTCTTTGGGAAAGACTTCCCCGTCTCGCCAGGCACCTGGCTTATTCCAACAACCACCATTACAAATTGGGAAAGATACACCAGTGCCACCTTGGTTGTTGTGAATGATAAAAGCGTCCCTTTTGGACATTATCGTTCCATGGTTATTCCATGCTTTTTCTGCACTTTTGACCAATGCAGCAACGGTAATAGCCTTTGTTGGATTGGCATGTTCTTTAATCGCTACGTAACCACTTTTGCCATCAAATTCAATGGCTTGACCGAACTTACCCTTGACCCACTTGCACTTACCCTCTAGCTTTCCTTCCAAACCATTACCAGAATCGTCTTTGGCTGTTCCACCCTTGCCTTCGTCGAATTTCCACAAACCGACTAGGTGTTTTTCCAAATCGATCTTAGCAAAACCTGAACTCGTTAATAGACAACATAAAGTAATTAGGCCAAGATGGCTAATTACCGAAGATTTTACTTTTGGTATTCTGAACATAACCATTTACTATATCTCCTCCGTACTGATCGCGAATAGTTGCTAACCTGAATAAATAGTTAGTCTCACTTTAGTACAGAACACAGCACATGTCAACGTTTTGATTCTTTTGTGTTGTTTTTTTTGCCAACTTATAACGGTAATTTATTTAACTACTGCAATTTTGCCAACTTTTTTCTGATCCTTATATTGAACTGAATACAGGTAAAGGCCACTAGCAATGGCGAAACCTCTATTATTTTGAAGGTACCATTGCTTTTCTCCCAGATCTTCAGGTTCTATTGATAATGTTTGGATTAGAGTGCCGGACAAGTCATAGATGTGAATTTGACTGTCAGAAGGTAGGTTAGCGAATGTAACGGCACCTTTATGCATTTCGTTAGGTCGAACCGGATTGGGGTATGCTACTAAGTGTTGCAGGTTAGTCGGTTGACCGATATCTGGCGGCGTAGTAAATTCCGCATACTCACCAGTTGATAAATCTAGTCTATAATTCTCTTCCCAATCCAAGTGTGAGAAGGTTAATAACAACCGTCGATCAGATTGGTCTAACACAACTGAAGTTGGCTGCTGTTTGGTTTTCAAGTCATTAGTTGGAGACAAATGATAATTTGTCGGATCGAAAATTGAACGACCAATGAGATCTTTCCATAAGTTTAGGTCCAAACGATCAGCAAACAGGACAGCGATTTGATGTTGACCTAATGGTTGAACTGTCTTTAACTGAGATTGACTTCTGATTACAACTTCAACTTCATTACTTCTAAGATCACTATTGCTGACGGATACTGTATAACGATAGATTGATTCTGTCTGAAAATCAAAATCCTTAAAGGTCTTAGTTTGACTTGTACCGATCTCTTTCCAGTCTCTCTCTTTTCCCTTTGCTCGATAGATAGTAAATCTCTGAGCTGAAGACTGCCAGTTAAGTTGAACGACTGTCGGCTTTCGTTGTTGCGTTGGATCCGAAGTCTTGGCCGTTAATCCCCAAACGTTGGTATCAGTAGTTTTCGGCCAAAACCAAGCTACTGCCTGTCGAGACTGATTGACATAAATTCCCTTCCGGCCATCTTCGGAAAAATTAGTTGCTAAGATGTTTGGTGTTTCATGAATAAGTTTTGTCCAAATCGGCTCGAAATTTTGGTCGTATATGTATACGTGCGGCGAAATAGCAACTACCAACTCATTTGCAGAGTCTTGGTTTAGATCAATAATCTTCAAACTAGCAAGTTGTTCGGTATAAGGAACAAATGATTGAGACCAGATTTGACTAAAGCCCTTATTGTGTGATCGATAGGTAAAAGCGTAAAATTTCCATTGGCGAGCAATCGACGGTAGTTCAGGCTGGTAGGTTTGTCCTCCAACAATGAAATCGTCAATTTTGTCTCCAGTCATGTCTCCAACCACTATCACCCGAATATCTTGGATCGGTAAATTATGTTCCCAAACCAAACGATGGTTTGGACCGTTCATATCTGTATAGACGAAGATCTCACCCTCGCTGTCGCCGAACACAAGTTCATTTTTCCCATCCCCGTTAAGATCTCCGGCGGCAATCTGTTTTATCACGTTGGTACCTTGGCTAGGGTTGTTGATTTCAAAGATTAGATCAAAAGTATTATTGCCTCCACTTTCAAATCCGATTACCTGACCGCTGTAGTTGTTTGGCCCCACAATTTCCGGACGACCATTCTGATCAAGGTCAAATACCTGAGCGAATTCAATGATATCAGAAGTCCAAACCTTCTGATCAGGATATGTTTGGTCGCCAGTCATAACAAACACCTGATCATCATCGTAGCCAACAATTTCTATTTGGCGATCTTGATTCAAATCGCCGACAAAGGCTGGCCAAAAACGGGTTGGAATAGTGTGTCTTAATGGGAAAAGACCTCGCTTGTTTCGCTCATAAATTTGGACACCTTTAGTCAACGTCCCACTTAAAGGCAAGCCAACCAACTCAACTTGTCCGTCTCCATCGAAGTCAATCGGTGAACTAGAGTTAGCCAAATGAAGTGGTGGTAAGCCAAGTGTGTATTGATCTAGTTGAAAAGTTGGAATTCGACTGTCTTTGATCTGAGTACTGAACAGTTGTTCGGTTGTCAAACCAACCAGATTGGTTGATTTAGCAGAAAGTTTGTAACCACCAGCAGGTAGATCAGGTAACCAAAAGATATGCTCTCGGCTAACTGCAGCCTCAGCGTCTCGATCCTGCCAATTGCTCGAAGCTATTGGCTTCCAATGGAGTTCATTAATAGTCATGTCAAAGGTAGACCAAAATACAACCGGTACATAACGATCGCCGGCTAACCAGTGTTGAAGGGTCAAATTTTGTAAAATTGGTGGTGAGTGGTCAACTTGAACAACAACATTATCTGTGATCTGTATACTGTCTACATTTTTGACAACCAATTGAAGAGTATAACTACCTTCAGGCAAAAAAGTAGTTTGCCATACAGCTAGAACTTGATCTTTCCCAGTCGGTAAATAGTCTTCCTTGATTATCGTCCAATCGTTTGGTGTCGTCGATTGACCGTACCGTAATTGCCATTTTTGAAATCCAAAGCCACCAGCAGAACCTCTGACTTCAATCTGTTTATCACTGCCAGTACCGGTAATGGGTGATGTAATTTTTGATTGTAAACTAATACTCATCCGTAGAGCCGCAGGTGCCAAAAGGTAACCGGCTCCCGAAAATTCAGGACTTTTAGGCATTGGTTGTGCTGATGAAACCAAAATTTGTCTAATCTCTTCGGCTGTCAAATTCGGCCTCTTTGATAGCATTAAAGCAGCAACACCTGCTACATGTGGTGCTGCCATTGAGGTTCCGGATAGTAGCCGATAATTGTCTTGTATATGGGTACTCAAAATATCATTACCAGGAGCTACGATATTAACCCTGGAACCGAAGTTAGACTGATAAAATCGCTCATTTTGTTGGTTGCCTGAGGCAACTGCTAAAACTGACTGATAACCGGCAGGGTAAATAACATCAGATTTCATATCATTACCGGCAGCAGCCACTAGTAATACTCCGCTAGCCCTAGCATAAGCTAAAGCATCACGAATGACAAAAGATAATCGATCGCTTCCCCAACTCATGTTAATCACTTTTGCTCCATTATCAGCGGCATAAATGATGCCAGCGGCAGAGTTACTATCGCGCATGCCCACACCACCGTAATAGGAAGAAGATCCTACCCGAATAGCCATGATTCTAGATTTCCAAGCTACACCGGCAATACCAATTCGATTATCCACTTCAGCACCAATAATGCCAGCCACATGAGTGCCATGTCCGGTTTCATCCATAGGCTTATTATCATTTTGGGTGAAATCCCAACCTAGCATATCGTCAATATATCCGTTGCTATCGTCGTCAATCTGGTTACCATCGATCTCTCGATTGTTTCGCCACATCTGTTTTTTTAAATCCTCATGTGTGTAGTCTACACCAGTATCAATTACTGCAATAATGACATCAGAATTGCCACGGTCAATTTCCCATGCTTCTCTCATGGCAATTTTCTCCAAATTCCACTGGTCTTTGTAACTAGTATCATTAGGTTCGATCGATTGTGTGAACCGAATATAATTGTAAGCGACTGCCTCGACCTGAGGATGTCCCTTACATTGCCAGTACTTTTGGGTTAGATCTATCTTTTGGGAAAATTCGAGTAGATAAAGACGGGATAGTCCGAGATGATCAGCAAGGAACTTAGTTTTTATTTGGGGCAATAGAGGCTTAATATGGTCAACTCTAAGTTGATGCTTGACTTTCTGAAACACAGCAGGAGAAGATAAACGAACAATCAACTGAGAACTAGTTTGGCTCGTACTTTCGGCCGAGACAGATTGATTAGAAGGCGATTTATTGGTACTCCAACTTATACCAACAAAAAAATAAAAAAAAATGATAAAAAAAATTCGCATATTTCGTTAGGATATCAGCCGAAAATCCAGTCGTCAAGTGGGATTGATGCCCCATATACTAGTGAATTTTTGTTGCGCATGTTGGTTGACAAGTGCAATCAATTGGTTTATTATAGGGTCATGCAGGCTCTCCATGTTGGGCTATTCACTTGCCACCCCTACAATATGTTGAGATGTCGGCTTGGTCGCTAAAATGTTTTTTCACAGAAAGAGTAACCAGTGCAGTGTCCTTATTGCAAAAGTAAAGAGAGTAAGGTAATTGACAAGCGTACGACCGATAGGGGGAATGCAACCCGGCGAAGGCGACAATGTTTGGGGTGCAGTAAGCGTTTTACCACATACGAAAGATCAGAAACGCTGGATTTATTCGTAGTCAAGAAGGATGGGCAGAAGGAATCTTTCGACCGACATAAGTTGCTGCTAAGCCTGAGCAAAGCCTGTGAAAAACGACCTATTGAGCAAGACAAAATTGACAATCTGGTTGGCGAAGTATTGCAGCGATTGATTGCCCTGCGTAAGAATGAGGTGGAAAGTCATACTATTGGTGAGGTTGTCATGAACCTGCTGAAAAATTTGGATGATGTTGCCTACATTCGCTTCGCATCTGTCTATCGTGAGTTCAAAGACATCCATGATTTTCAAAAAGAAGTCCTTCAGATTTCATCAGCTAGTGAGTTTGCTGATCGTCCTTCTGAAGATACCCCATCTTGGCTTTCAGTTAAAGAAGCTGTTGCCACTTTTGGCCTGCCAGAGCGTACATTGAGACGTTATATTTCACAGCGAAAAGTTCGTTCTAGGTTGGAGAATCGTGTGAGATTGGTCTATGCCAATGACATTAGACCGCCTAAAGATGACGAAAAACAGGGCAGATGGGTTGATGTGAAGAGTGCGGTGTCCATTTTTGGCATGTCAGAGCGTACAATTCGCCGACATGTCTCACAGGGCAAAATCAAGTCATCACTAGTCAATGGTAAGCGGTTGGTCTATGTCAAAAATCAGCAAAAGAATCTAGCGAAGCAAACAAATCAAAACCAAGCAAATTAAATAATCTCGAGGAACCGTTATGACGAATTCAACTCACTCAATTCCATCCGCACCTAGCCATGAAACAATTACCAAAAGGCTTGGTGAAAATGACTCATCATTAGGTCTTGAGTTTATTCGTGTATTTACTGAAAATGGTACCCACCCGTTTGATCAGGTCGAGTGGACATATCGCAGTTCATCTATATACGATGAAAAAGGAGAGGTCATTTTTCATCTCGACCGAGCTGAAGTTCCGAAGGAATGGTCTCAACTAGCTTTAGATATCGCAGCCTCCAAATACTTGCGTAAAGCCGGCGTACCAGAAAAAGGACACGAAGACAGCATTCGACAACTCGTACACCGAGTTGCCAATACTATCCGACACGCTGGAGAAAAGTTTGGTGGATATTTTGCGTCAGTAGAAGATGCAGACAGATTTGAGGCTGAATTGACCTATATGCTAGTAACTCAACGTGGTGCTTTCAACTCGCCAGTTTGGTTTAATTGCGGGCTTCACCATCAATATGGGATTGAAGGTGGGAAAGGGAATTGGTACTGGAATCGAGACCAACAAGAAATCGTACAGACAGATAACAACTATGAGAACCCACAATGTAGCGCATGCTTTATCCAATCAGTTGATGACGATCTGATGTCGATTTTTGATTTAGTCAAAAATGAAGCCCGGGTCTTTAAGTATGGATCAGGAACTGGTAGCAATTTTTCAAAAGTCAGAGGCAGACAAGAAAAACTTTCGGGTGGTGGAACTAGTAGTGGTTTGATGTCATTTTTAGAAGTCTACGATCGAGCTGCTGGAGCAACTAAATCGGGAGGCACAACCCGACGTGCGGCAAAGATGGTGTGCCTAGATATGGATCACCCTGAAATTGTTGATTTCATTGAATGGAAAGCCAAAGAAGAAAAGAAAGTCGCTGCGCTAATTGCCGCTGGTTATTCTTCTGATTTCAATGGTGAGGCTTATAAGACTGTTTCGGGCCAAAATTCAAACAACTCTGTTCGCTTAACAAATGAATTCATGCAGGCCTATCTAAACGACGAAAAATGGTGTACTCGCCTGCGAACAACAGGAGAACCCCACGAGGAATTTTTAGCTTCAGAGTTAATGCAGAAAGTAGCTGAAGCTGCTTGGCAGTGCGCAGACCCTGGTGTGCAGTTCGATACAACCATCAATGATTGGCATACTTGTTCTAGTACGGACCGAATTTACAGTAGCAATCCTTGCTCTGAGTACATGTTTTTAAACGATAGTGCATGTAATTTAGCATCTATAAACTTGCTGAAATTTTTGGATTCCGAAGGCGACTTTGAAATTGAAAAATTCAGGCATGCCTGTCGCATCTTCTTTGTAGCCCAAGAGATATTAGTTGATTTGTCGTCTTATCCGACCAAATCCATTGCTCAGAATAGCCACGACTATCGCCCATTAGGTTTGGGTTATGCAAACTTGGGTACGCTATTGATGGTTAAAGGATTGCCCTACGACAGCCAAACTGCTATCGCCTGGTGCAATGCCTTGACCGCGATTTTATGCGGAGAAGCGTATCTGACATCCGCGGAGATGTCGTCTGTGAAAGGTCCATTTTCTGAATATGAGAAGAATCGTCAACCTATGCTGAGGGTGATGAATAAGCACCGAGCTGCTACTTACCAAATTGACCCCGATCTTTGTCCACCTGATTTGATTAATACCGCACAACAAATATGGAATGAAGTGGTTGAAGCGGGGGAAGTTCATGGTTATCGAAACGCTCAAGCCACGGTTTTGGCCCCCACTGGTACAATTGGACTACTAATGGATTGTGATACTACTGGGATAGAACCTGACTTCGCTCTGGTTAAATTCAAAAAACTGGCAGGGGGTGGTTATTTCAAAATCATCAATAACTCTGTACCGGAGGCTCTAGCTGCTCTTGGATATAGTCAGCCCAATATTGAAGCTATCGTAGCTTATGCCCAGGGCACAGCCACTTTGCTTAATGCCCCAGAAATCAATGCTATCAGTTTGAAAGAAAAAGGGTTGACCGACGAAGAAATCAGCAAAATTGAAGCTGTCTTGCCCTCTGTTTTTGAGTTATCTAATGCGATCAACCTTCACACAGTTGGAGATGATTTAGCCAAAAGAAAAGGATGGGCAGTAGACTTGTGTGAGCAACCGACATTCTCTTTATTAAATCATCTAGGTTTTACCAACGATCAGATCGAATCAGCTAACAAAGTGATCTGTGGGATGATGACTCTAGAGGGTGCTCCATACTTACGTGAAGAACACCTGCCGATCTTTGATTGTGCCAACCGATGTGGAAAATATGGCAATCGTTTTATCGCTCCCTTGGGACATGTTAAAATGATGTCTGCGGCTCAGCCTTTTATTTCCGGTGCTATTTCCAAAACGATTAACCTACCTAACGAATCTACAGTTGCAGAGATTGAAAGGTTATACACCGAATCGTGGCGGTTGGGCCTGAAGGCAATGGCCATTTATCGTGATGGATCAAAGCTGTCCCAGCCATTGAACACCTCCAATGACTCTGAACAGGATGAAGTTGAGTTGGCTACAGTAGAAGAGATGACTCCCAGCCGTCGTCGTTTGCCAGATGAGCGCCAGTCGATCACGCATAAGTTTAGCATTGCTGGGCATGAAGGATATTTGACGGTTGGTATGTTTGAAGATGGGCTACCAGGCGAAGTTTTCTTGACCATGTCTAAAGAAGGGTCAGCTATTTCTGGATTGGTGGATACTATTGCTACTATGACCTCTATGTCTTTGCAGTATGGTGTCCCACTAGAATCATTGGTAAAGAAATTCTCTCATTCTCGTTTTGAACCGGCCGGTTTTACCAATAACAAGGATATTCCAATTGCTAAGTCAGTAATTGATTATGTTTTTCGGTGGCTGGAGCAAAAGTTTATCACTAACAATGTAGAAGTTAGTAATGAGGTCGAACAACTCGATTTCCCCCAACAAGATCAATGGCCATTACCAGGTGAACTGGGAAGCAGTAAGCAAGAACGCATTGAGCAAGAAGTGAAGATTGCCCAGATGCAGACCGATGCGCCTAGTTGTCACAGTTGTGGTACTATTATGGTTCGTAACGGTACATGTTACCGGTGTCTAAATTGTGGCGAAACTAGCGGTTGTTCCTAAGCTAACTACAGACAGACTAATTCTAGATTGGTCTCATGGTATCTTGTAAGGAGTAAGAATGATGTCAATTCGAGATGGGGAGTCTGTTGGTAGCGATTTTCGCTTATTTACATGCCGGTCTAACCCCGAATTAGGGAAAGAAATTTCTGACTGTTTAGGTATTAGCCTAGGCCAAGTTGAAATACGAACTTTTCCCGACAGTGAAACCCATGTTCAAATTGAGGAAAGTGTACGTGGGACGGATGTCTATGTGATTCAGCCAACCTGTGAGCCTGTCAATGACAATTTGATGGAATTACTAGTTATGCTGGATGCATTACGTCGAGCTTCAGCTCGGCAAGTCACAGCAGTGATCCCATATTTTGGTTACGCAAGGCAAGATCATAAATCTACTGGGCGAGAGCCAATAACGGCCAAATTGGTGGTTGACCTACTCACTACAGCTGGTGCAGATCGTATTATCTCAGTCGATTTACACGCCACGCAAATCCAGGGGTTTTCTAATATCCCATTTGATCATCTAACGGCACTAGGAATCCTTTCCACCTATCTAAAGGAGCAGAAAATCAAGGATGGGGTCGTCGTTTCTACAGACGTTGGCCGAGCCAAATTAGCAGAAAAGTATGCTGGAATCCTCCATACTCCTTTAGCTATCATGCATAAGCAAAGAAGCGGAATTGGCGGTCGGTCGGTTGAAGTCAACCAGATTGTTGGCGATGTATCAGGTAAGACCCCTATCTTGATTGACGATTTGATTGCTGGTGGTAGCATTTATAAACACGCTGATGCACTTGTGGTGGCAGGCACTAACCCAGTACATATTGCTATTACACACCCGGTACTAACTGGCCAAGCTTGTCAATTATTAGACCGACCTTCTATCCAAGAAATTGTTACGACCAACACTATCCCTGTTCCGGCTGAGAAACAAATTAACGGTAGGGTCAAGGTCCTCAGTATCGCCCCATTATTAGCTGAAGCAATCTTTCGTATCCATAAGCACCGTTCGGTTAGTCGGGTATTTTTTGACCAGAAGCTAGATTTCCCTGTTTAACTTATACGCCAACGTTATTCAAATGCAATTATTAATCACATCTGCCAGTACTAAATTAGCCCGAAGGTTAGCTGCGAGTTTGTCAGCCAACCACGAAATTCGGTTGACGGATATAGTCGATGTCCAAACGGATTTTGATTTCATTCGTTCTAACCTTGACCATGAATCGCAACTACCGGTTCAGCATGTTGATTCGGTTGTACATTTGGCAAGACCGCCTTCAGCCAACGGCCTAACACTGAACGATATCAGTGATTCGGCCAATCAACTCCTAGATTTTTCAACACGATGTACTTACAATCTATTGACTGCTTCAGCCGAAGCTGGTGTCAGTAACTTTATCTTCCTTAGCACACTGAGGCTATTTGACAGACTTGGGCCAAATGTGGCTATTGGCCCTCGCTGGCGTCCGCAGCCAAGTACTGCTCCTGACCTGTTGGCCTCATATCTGGGCGAGTGTATCTGCAAGGAGTTTGCTCGTGAGCGATTAATAAAAATCACCATTTTGCGGCTAGGTGAGGTTAGTACAGAAGAGATTTCCACTGCGGTGTCTGATGCTATTGACGACAAGTACTGGAAAATTATTCATCTAGGAGATTAAAAATGAAAGTGCTTTTGTTAGGTGGTAATGGATACATGGGACCACATGTGGTCAAAGCGATTGAGAATGAACACACCCTTCGTATTACAGACACCACGCCAATCGAATCGCCACATGAAACCCGAGTCGTCGATGTGGCCGACATCGAGCAAGTCAGAAAAGCAGCTGAAGGCATGGATGCAATTATCAATTTGTCAGTTTTGAGGCATGATCGGAAACTAGCCTTCGATGTTAGTACTCGTGGCACCTACAATACTATGCAGGTGGCAGCTGAGCAAGGTATTGATCGAATCATTAATACAGGACCACACTTTACTTTGGCTGGCGAAACCTACGAAGACTTCGATTTTGGTATCACCCCTGACATTCCACCTCACCCTGGCACAAATCTTTATGCACTGACTAAATCTCTAGGCCAAGAAATCTGTCGTGTTTTCACAGCTAACTATCCACTACATGTCCTAACTTTGTTATTTTTGACTTTTCTTGAACATGATGATCAGAGACAAGGTACTGACTTACATCCTTTTACTGTCAGTTGGCGTGACTGTGGTGAATCGTTTCGTCGTGCCTTAGCTGTAGATCTTGAGGCCATGCCTTCAAGGTGTGAATGCTTTTTTATCGTGGCCGACCTCCCACACGACTGGGTTTCCAACGAAAAAGCCAAACGACTGCTTGGGTTTCAACCTAGAGATAATTTTGAAGCCGTTTGGCGAAAAAAGGTCTAAGTCAGCATTAAACCAAGGAGCGTCCGGTAATCAGGCGATGAGCTTCTAAATATTTTCTGCTGGTCTGTTCAATCACCTCAGATGACAGTTGCGGTGCTGGTGGTTGTTTGTTCCATCCAATTTCTACTAGGTAATCTCGCACATATTGCTTGTCGAAGCTACTTTGCGATCGGCCTGGTTGGTAATCGTCTTTTGGCCAAAACCTAGAAGAGTCTGGTGTAAAAACTTCGTCAATCAAAACCAATTCTTCGCCAACCAAACCAAATTCGAATTTAGTGTCACATAGAATTAGCCCCACGCTTTCAGCATGTTGACTGGCAAATCTAAATAAAGCAAAGCTAGTCTCCATTAATCTGTCTGTTAGATCTTTGCCGACGACGTCCGTCATTTGCTGTATGGAAATATTTTCATCGTGTTCCCCGTGGTCAGCTTTTGTTGCCGGTGTGAAAATCAGTTCGGGTAGCCGATCTGACTGTTTTAAACCCGTGGGTAGTTTGGAACCACAAACTGTTCCGTCTTTCTGGTATTCATTCCAAGCAGAACCAGCAATATAACCTCGAACCACGCATTCAATATCGATTCGATTGGCCTTTCGTACCAGCATTGATCGGCCATCTAATAGTGAACGGTCAGAATCAGATAAGCCAGGGTATTCATTTACGTCCGCAGAAATGAGATGGTTGTTGACAATTGACTCGGTTTCCTTAAACCAGAACTCGGACATACTGTTCAAGGCATGACCTTTGTGGGGTATACCACTGGGTAAAACAAAATCGTAAGCAGAAATCCGGTCTGTAGAAATGATTAATAATTGATCGCCTAAATCATACAAATCCCGCACCTTACCTTGATAGGATGGCATTTTATTGGATAATTCAGCTTGGGTTACAATTTGCATAATAGAAATTCCTTTCCTCGGCTGTGAGTTCATTAATAGCTGATCTATTATATCTCAGAACTAATGGGATTCGCGACGACTTGTTTGATGTGTTTGTCTATCTAGATTAGCATCTGCTATAATAGGAGCAGTATGTGGCGGCCTGTGAAGCACTGTGGTTACTGGACTTTAGCTAAATTGATGAGCGGATTTGTGTCTAGTTTGCCATTATCAGCATCTTGGAAGATAGGGGATTTAATCGGAGAATTAGTCTTTCATCAGGCTTCTATTTCTCGGAATCGGGCCAAACGACAAATCATTCAAGCCCTTCCATCAGTCGCTAACGTTGAGCATCTAGCGCTTAAATGTTTCCAAAATTTGGGCAAAAATTTGATGGAATTTTTGCATTTCCAGCAAACAGAGTGGGTAGATACAGCTGTTCAACTTGAAGGGCAACAGAATCTTGACCAAGCGTTATCTTTGGAGCGGGGAGTAATCATTTTGATGGGACATTTCGGCAACTGGGAATTAGTCGGTGCAACTTTTGCCCGGCATGGCTATAAGCTAAATGCTATCGCTCGACCTCTTCGATCAAAGACGATTAATAATCTGGTAGTGGGTAATCGGCGCCAAGCGGGCTACGATAGTTTAGATAGGGAAAAATCCTTGAGGAAGGCTTTTCGTTGCCTAAAACAAAACCAACTTTTGGCTATTTTGGCTGATGTAGACACTAAAACATCCGGTGTTTTTGTTAACTTTTTTGGACGTTCAGCCCACACCCCCGTTGGGCCGGTTGCTATTGCTAGAAAAACCGATGCTCCACTATTGCCAGTTTTTATGGTCAGACAACCTGACAACACCCATCATATGATTATTGAGCCAGCCTTGGATTTGCAAAAAACTGAACATAAGCAAAATGATCTTATTGAAAACACACAACGATTTACTTGCTTAATTGAGCGTTATATTCGGCAGTATCCGGAACAGTGGATTTGGATGCATGATCGATGGAAAACCAGACCAATCTCAAACTAGGGTGCAAAGAACAACGACTAATTTATCTGTCATTTGCATTTCTGTGTTGGTTTTGGTGACGTTGGGCTGTGATAGACAGGGGATTGCAACTAGTGAAACGGAAGTTCCACGGCAAACATTGTCAGATTTTAGAATGAGACATGCAGAAGGCGGAGTTTTGAAATGGACTTTGATCGGTAGGGAAGCGGAATTTCGTTTACAAACTACTTTCGTTCGTAAACCATACGTTGAAATATATGAGAATGACCAGGTAGTAGCAAAAATAACAGCAGAGCATGGTGAAGTCGTCGATCAAACGCAAAATTTGAAGTTCATGAATTCGGTCGTTGCAACCAGCGATAATGGTCAATTGTTCTCCGAGGAATTGCACTGGAATAATCGAGATGAACGCCTTTATTCACCCGTTGCCTGTAGCATTGTTCGTGGCGAGTCAGTGGTTAATGGTACCAATGCAGCGGCCCGCCCTAACTTAGAAGTAATTGAAATGAAGAAAGTAACAGCAACACTGTATGAAAAGGATGAAAAGTTAAATGAATCGGAGTAGCTCGCACATTAGAATGAAACAATGGTTTTGGATGATATTTAGTTTAATGGTTATTGGCTTATCCACTGGGCAAGAGTCTTTAAAGACACCCAACACCAATGCAGATTTAGAATTACAAACGGACGAAAATTCTGATGGTGAGGAAATTATTATATGTGAACATGCCGATTCACTAAAAATCTATAGGCCCAACGAAAACACTGAGGTTACTGTATTGACAGGCAAAGTACGGATTAAAATGACAAATGGGTTTCTGAATGCACAAAAAGTAACCATGTTCAAAGATATTGCAACCGATACCTACCAAAGAACGTTGGCTGAAGAGAATGTTGAATTGAGAGATAAAGACATTTTTGCCAATTGCCATCAAGCTACGATAAATCACATAGATAATACGATTGACTTAAAAAAACAGGTGGTGGTAATCCAAGAAGACGATCGTCTAGAAGCTGACCACTTCATTTTCAATCGTGTAACCGGTGAACGAATTGGAGAAGGGAATGTGAAATTTAGAGTTCGGATTCGCAGTACTACCCCATCTGAAGTAAGTGTAACCAATGGAACCAATAATGACAACGACAGTCGAACCGGAGAGTAGATCGAAATTATCAAATTCTATGCCGATTACGTTATCTACAGAAAACTTGGTCAAAAGCTATTCGCGAAAGGGACGGACTGTTGTAGATCAAGTCAGTATTAGCGTAGACACAGGCGAGATCGTTGGCCTGTTGGGCCCAAATGGAGCTGGTAAATCTACCACTTTTTACATGATCGTTGGTTCAATCAGACCGAATTCTGGCCGAATTTTCTACAATGATCGAGAGATTACTTCACTCCCTATGTATCAGCGTGCGCGATTGGGTCTTGGATACCTACCGCAGGAAACATCCATTTTTCGAAAATTGACCGTGGCTGAAAATATCACATCTGTTCTAGAAGTCCGAGGCTTACCTAAAGGTGAGCTTCAAAATAGAAAAAATCAGCTAATGAGTGAGTTAGGTCTTTCCAGCCTAGCAAACCAGAAGGCCTACACGCTGTCTGGTGGAGAATGTCGCAGAGCAGAAATTGCCCGATCTTTGGCGATTGATCCAAATTTCATGTTATTGGACGAGCCGTTTTCAGGTATTGATCCCATCGCAGTACAAGAAATTAAACAGTTGGTATTTCAATTAAAGGAGCGTGGCCTTGGTATTCTTATAACTGACCATAATGCGGCTGAGATGTTAGATATTGTTGACAGAGCTTATCTAATAACGGATGGAAAAATTTCTCTAAGTGGTACTCCAACCGAGTTATTATCTAGCCAAATGGCCAGGGAGCGCTACTTTGGCAACAGCTTCAATTTACCAGCAAAAAAAACGCCGAGCCTAAATCCTTCAGACGAAGCTGGACATACTAACTAGAAATGGTCCTCTAGATTTGAAAATATTGCTATAGGTAGCATCATGCAACTTGGACTTCGTCAAACCATCAATCAAAAACAAACTCAAAGTCTTGTCATCACTCCTAAGCTAAGGCAAGCCATTGAAGTTTTGCTGATGTCTAGACTCGACCTGACACAGCATTTACAAATGCAGTTGGAAGAAAATCCAATGTTAGAAGAGTTGATTGAAGAATTAGATGAAGTAGAAATAACTGATTCAGAAAATACAGAATTGATCGAAGACGAAAACAATGATAACGAGAGTAATGAAGATGCTGCTTTAGACTCGGAACTTGATATTGAACCACCTACTGAAGACGAAATACAGCCAGATTTTGATTGGCAAGATTTTCTAGATGATTCGATCTCACCAAGCGAAAGAGTGGCTCAAGAACATTGGGAAAATAATGACGGACCGGATGAAGATGTAGCTCAACAAGTATCGTTGTTAGATTATCTGTCAGCACAATTGCAAGTCTTGCTAATTCCACAGAAGGATCGGCAAATCGGTGAATATATAATCGGCAATCTAGATTCAGATGGAATGCTGACCGGAACAATTGATCAGATTGCCGAAGATCTGGGATGTTCAGAAGAAGATGTTGATGCTGTTTTAGCATTGATACAACATCGATTTGACCCTGTCGGAATTGCCTTCCGGGATGTCAGGGAGACATTGTTGATTCAACTAAGTCGGAATCTAGATTTTCATGATTCGCTGGCAGAAAGAATTTTATTAGATCATTATGACGATTTTAAGAACTATCGAATACGTCATCTATCTCAGGTCTTAGAAGTAAAAACAGACCAAATCCTAGCTGCCGTTGACGTGATTGCTAAGCTTGATCCATATCCTGGGCGGCGGTTCACACAACCGAGTGGTAGTCAGCGGAACCCACGAGCAGTTACACCTGATATTGTCATAGAAGAGATTGAAGATGATTATGTTATCACGACTAATGATCGTGGATTACCTAAGTTGCGACTGAATACGATCTACCTAGATATGCTACAACAGAAAAATTCTCTTGACCCAAATACCAAAAGCTGGATAGAAGAGCATCGAGGAAAGGCTATTGATTTGCTAAAGAGCGTTTATGAAAGGCAGCAAACTATTCAAAAAATAGCTGAAGCTATTTTTGAGGTTCAGAAGGATTTTTTGCAAGTAGGAATAAATGGACTTAAACCATTGGTACAAAGTCGGATTGCTGAAATGGTTGGTGTTCACGAGTCAACGGTCAGCCGAGCTACCAACAACAAGTATGTTCAAACTCCGCAAGGTTTATATAAGTTAGAATACTTTTTCAGTTCAGGATTGTCAACAGAAATAGGTGAAATTTCTTCGACCAGTGTACAAGACAAAATCAAAAAACTAATAGACCTGGAAGAACCAGCTAAGCCTCTTAGTGACCAATCAATTTCCCTCATGCTTAAAAAAGAAGGTATTAGCGCAGCTCGCCGAACAGTCACTAAATATCGAGAAAAATTAGGCATTCAATCTTCAACCAAACGTCGTCGAAAATGGAACTAACCAATGCCTGATCGATTTACCATAGCTAAACTAATTCAGTGTTCAGAGCTAGAATTAAAAGTCTTGGCAGGTCAAAAAGGTTTAGACCGCCAAATTCATTCTGTTCAATCGAATCGGCCGGGGTTAGCCTTATGTGGCCACTTCGATAGTTTTGGCTATGATCGAATACAGATTTTTGGTAAAGGGGAAGTATCGTATCTGCACCAGTTATCGACAACTGAACGCCACTGGATACTCTCGAGGCTTTTTTCTTATCAGATTCCTTGTCTAGTTTTTACTACTAATCTTACCCCGTCGCCTGAAATAGTCTCGCTAAGTCATGAGAGGCAAATACCATTGCTCCAAACCGAGCATGATTCTTCAACATTTACTAATTTTTTACTTCATTTTCTAGAGAATGAATTCGGCCCAACTGAGTTTATCCACGGCAATCTAGTCGATGTTTATGGCCTTGGCGTTTTAATTTTAGGCCCCAGTGGAATTGGAAAAAGTGAAGCCTCTTTAGAACTCTTACGAAAAGGGCATCGCCTAATCGCTGACGATACCGTTTTGCTGAAAAAGGTATCGGAACATAGGGTGTTTGGTATTCGACCTAACCCGTTGAAACACTATATGGAAATTCGTGGTTTAGGAATAATTGATGTAGTCTCATTATTTGGGATTACTGCTATAGGTAACCGGAAACAAGTTGAACTGGTGGTTTCTCTAGAGACATGGAACAAAAATAAAGTTTATGAAAGGACTGGATTGGAAGAGCAGCATTATCAATTCCATAAAGAGTTAATCCCAAAAGTTATTTTACCTGTTGCCCCTGGCCGCAACATTTCAAATTTGATTGAAACTGCAACCGCAAACCTGTGGAGCAAAAAAATGGGTGTCAACGCACCTGAGGAACTGAATAGAACCTTAACTAATATGATGAATGATGATGAAAAACAAGATCATATTGAGAGTTGGCAGCACCAAGCTCTGTTATTTTCCCCCAACTAGGGCTGTGTAGATGGAGTATACCGTTACTATGGGTAGTTGCAATTGATAGAAAAAAAGGTAATTGTTAAAAATGTAAATGGGTTGGATATGAAGACTGCAGCCCGAGTTGCCGAGGCTGCCAGCCAATTTTCTGCAGATATTTTTCTGTTACAAGGTAGAATGAAAGTTAATGCAAAAAGTGTTATGGGTATAATAATGTTAACTGCTAGGCCAAGCTCTGAGTTGTTACTGATCGTTGATGGAGAAGATGAGGCAATAGTGCTGAAACAATTTGAAACAATACTTAACACCGTATTTGATGAAGCTAACCTTACCTCGAATTAGCTTCCTAGACCATTTATTATTTTTATGCTGCTAAACCTAAAACAGATAGGCGATTTTAAGCGCGATGGATTCCTGATCCTGCGTANTTTTATCGAGAATAAAATAATCGATCAATGGCGAAAACAATTTTGGAAGCAAGTTGATGGCTGTTACNCAGATAAATCAAGCTGGGCAAGAGCGAGTTCAGCTAATAATCCAAAGCTAACACCGGAGTTAGGTAGCTTACCAAAAATTGAATCTATAATGGAACAAGTCAGCGGTTATAATTTCAAGGGGGGAGGTTGTGGGATTCTNACACGTTGGCCAAATAAAGATAATAACAGTTGGGTAATGCCCGTTTCAGGGCACTTGGACGGTTACCCTGGAGAAGGTTGTCAAGCTGTGTTAATGATTGGTGTGACAACGTATCTTTACGATGTCACAACCAAGAGGTGGAAGTTTTGTGTTTTGGCCTGGTAGCCACATAGATGCACATCAGTATTTCCTTCGTCATCCTGAACGAATCGAAGGTACTTTCAGAGATACAGTTGAATGGAAAGAGAATGGTTGGTCAATCTTTCACGGTCCAAATTCTCAGCCAGCGCAGGAATTCATTGCTGAAGCTGGGGATATTATCATTTGGCATGGGTGGTTAATGCACACTGGATCTTCGAATAATCAGTCAACGCCTCGGATAGGCTTGTTCGCCCGTTGGACACATCATGATGATGCCGGTGTCCGTAAGAACATTCCCAAACACCTGTGGGACTATTGGACAATCTAATTTTCATAGCAAGCTAATAATTGACCTAGCAGAATTGGTTGTTATAACTCTTCACCTCAATAGANCAGAGATTCCTAAAATGATTTTCTTTGTCAATATAAAACAACGACTGGTATTCTTTGTNGTCTTATTGTTTGGGGTTTTGAGTAGTTATGCTCAAATTGATCTACATCAGCTAAAATCTGGCCAACTGGGATTTGGATTGATGGGACAAACTAGTATTAAACCTCTGGCAAAAACTATCCGAATCGCTCCTATTCTGAATTTTGGTGTTTTAGAATTCGCTGAATTTCATCTGGTGGCTGGTACTAACTTAGTCTCTGATCCAGATGACGTGTTAGGGCACCCTGATTTGGTTGATCAAAAACAAAAAGCTAAAATTCAGCAACCTGTTATCATCGGTAGTGGGTTCAGTACAGTTTATCCTATAGAAGAATTAGGAATTGATTTAATCGGTCGAATTTATGGCGACCTGAAACTCATTAAAGCTGAACAGCAGCAACGAAATATAGTTACAAAGCTTCTGGTAGATGTCAATTTTCAGTTAGGTGTGAGTAAAAGAATACGATTATCCGACAACCTCACTTGGGTCCCTTATGCTTGTTGGAATCACATTCGGCAAGGTCGAAGAATAGAAATCTTAGGCCAACTTGATGAATCAGAAGGGGACGCGTCTAATACCCACCTCGGTTTTGAATTAGAAACACCAAATATTAATTTTTCGATTGATTTGGACGGATCACCCGGTCGTCGCTTGACTTTGATGACATCTTATCATCCTAGGTCAAAACCGGTGGCCAATACCTTTTAAATAATTAATAATCCACATCCACCACAGATGAAACCTATTGATTTAGTTGGTAAGGAGTTTTTTTTGTTCAAGCAATACGTTTCCCGAAATGATAACTTACAGTTAATATTCCTAGTTACTTTGACTTTCCTCATTGTCACAACGCTTACTCAAGCTGAGCAACAAAATCAATCATCTGAATACGAACTTTATTGGCACCAATGGCGTGGGCCGACATCCAATGGCATTGCACCACGAAGTAATAATCCTCCTTTTGAATGGAGTGAACAACGAAATATCCTGTGGAAACTAGAAATACCTGGTGAAGGACACGCCAGCCCGATTATCTGGAAAGATCAAATCTTCATTTTAACATCTACTCCTACAGAAATAGAGAACAAGGAGCAACCCGTAGAAAACGGAAATGGAGATACCGACTTTTTTGGTCTACCCTTAGAACAGTTCAAACAAGCAGCCCAAACAGGTGGACGTAACCGGCGGGGTGAGGCTCCTAATCTCAATCTGAAGCTGGCGGTTATTTGTATTGATCGTACCACGGGTCAAATAGAATGGGAACGGGTCGTACGTGAGACTCAACCACATGAAGGTACTCATAATACNGCCACNTGGGCTTCTTATTCACCAATTACGGATGGAGACTATCTGTACGCCAACTTTGGNTCGTTTGGNCTNTATTGTTTGGATTTATCTGGTAATGTGCAGTGGGAAATTGATNTAGGNGANATGCGTACACGTAATAGTTTCGGAGAAGGTNGTTCAGCAACTCTTTACAACAACACGCTGATTGTTAACTGGGATCACGAAGGAGATTCTTTCATAGTAGCAATAGATAAAGAAACTGGTGATCAATTATGGCGAGTCGACAGAGATGAACCAACCAGTTGGTCTACTCCTATTGTTACTGATTATACTGGCCTACCACAAGTAATTGTCAATGCTACNAATCATATTTCTNGCTATGATTTACAGTCAGGAGAAATNTTATGGGAAGCTAGTGGTATGACAACNAACGTTATACCTTGCCCNGTNTTTCATNGTGAAAGTGGAATNGCTTATTTTATGAGTGGCTTTCGTGGGAATGCNCTNATGGCNATTCAGNTAGCGAATGCTACNGGTGATATAACCNNTACCAGNTCGGTTGTTTGGCAATATAATCAAGACACNCCATATGTACCTTCCCCTCTATTGTATGGNGACAACCTNTACTTTCTAAAAAATAGGAATGGGATTCTTTCTTGCTTGGATGCCNAAACNGGATCTGTTCATTATGGACCAGAACGACTGGAAGGTATCGGTGATGTTTATGCTTCTCCTGTNGGTGCTGGCGGATATATTTTCCTGCCNGACCGAGACGGNAATGTTGNNGTTTTCAAGCATGGAACAGAATTNAAAGTCTTGGCCATAAATCAATTGNATGANGGCTTTTCAGCCTCTCCGGCCATTGTTGGTGACCANATTTATCTACGTGGGCATAGATATCTCTATTGCATAGCGAATATGAATAATTAACCTAGCATTACATTGTCTATTGACTAATCACCGTTGGCATTGACANGCTAGATGAAATTGTGTAGTCTAATTTTGCAATTACGTTTTTGCACTAATGCCTAAGGAGATTTTGATGACTGGACCAGCTGCCGATTCAAAAAACACCATCAACCAAGCTTTTCTTGATACTGTTGAGCGGAGAGGCGACTACCCTGCGCTGAAAAGCAAGATCGATGGAACATATCAGCCAACAACATATAACCAACTAGCCGATCAGGTAAAGAATTTTGCTCTTGGTCTAAGAGAATTAGGTTTAGGCTTTGGTGATCGGGTTGCGATGCTGGCCGAGAATAGCGAAAGATGGGCAGTCGCAGATTTGGGTATATTGTCACTGGGTGCTGTTAATGTGCCGATGTTTTATACTTCAACTCCGGCTCAAGTATCCTATATCNTCCAAGATTCGGGCAGTAAGATCATCTGTGTTTCAACCAAACGTCAACTAGAAAAAGTCAAATCATTTTTTGATCAGGTCATAGAATTAGAAAAAGTTATCATTTTTGATGAGCTCGATGAACTTGATGATCCACACACCTTAACATTTAATCAAGTATTGGAAATTGGCAAAAAAATTGAGAATGGTCAGCAAATCTACCAAGAATCTAGCTGCCTTGTGGAACCGGATAACATAGCCACTATTATTTACACTTCTGGTACTACTGGTAACCCCAAGGGGTCAATACTGACTCATGATAATTTGATGTCAAATGTTAAATCAGGTCTNAGCATATTAGAAATCGACCCTGATGACCAGTTTCTTTCTTTTCTACCTTTGTCTCATGTTTTTGAACGCATGGCTGGTTATTATATTCCTATTTACCGGGGGGCTTGTATCAGCTACGCTCAGAGTCCATTAACCGTTCGGGAAAACATGGGGGAAGTCTGTCCAACAGTGATGGCAAGCGTACCGAGATTGTATGAAATGATGCATGACCGGATTTTGAAGCAGGTTAAGTCCGGGTCTGCACTTCGGCAAAAGATTTTTCATTGGGCCGTTGGCGTTGGTCGAAAAGTCAGTGAACTGAAGCAAAAAGGACGAAATCCTGGCTTAATTCTATCTCAACAGGCTGCTTTAGCTGACAAATTGGTCTTTAGTAAGCTNAAGGCAGTCACCGGTGGTCGACTACGCTTTTTTGTATCGGGTGGTGCACCGTTACCACAGTCGATAGCTGAGTTTTTTCATGCAGCCGGTATCTTAATTTTAGAGGGTTATGGATTAACTGAAACCTCACCAGTCATATCGGTTAATACGTTGGACTCTTTTAAGTTCGGTTCTGTGGGTAAACCAATCCCAGGTGTAGAAGTGGNGATTGCCGGGGACGGTGAAATCCTAACTCGTGGCCCACATGTGATGATGGGTTATCATAATAAACCAGAGCAAACAGCAGAAGCCATAGATGAGGAGGGNTGGTTTCACACCGGTGATATTGGNCATTTTGATGAAGAAGGGTTTTTGCGTATTACAGATCGAAAAAAGAATATCCTCGTTCTTTCTAACGGAAAAAATGTGGCACCACAACCTATCGAGAATGCGATCAAACAAAGTAGCTACATTAACCAAATCATGTTACTGGGTGATAACCAGAAAACAGTCGCTGCTTTAGTTGTCCCAGATTTTGATTCAGTCAAGAGTTTTGCTCAAGAACAAGGAATCAGCACTANTGACCTAAGCAATCTGTTAACAGATAAATCTATCATACAGCTGATAAAGCAGGAAATCAGTCAGTATACGTCCGATTTCGCCGATTTCGAGCAAGTACGACAGCTACATCTGATTGATAGAGAATTTACTGCTGAAACTGATGAAATGACTCCCACTCTTAAACTAAAGCGAAATGTGATCATGAAAAACTTCGCTGATCAGATTAGCCAAATGTACAGCTAAATTTTCACTTTGACAATTGGAGACTAAAGCGATCATGAAAAATTATGGATTTGCCATCATCGGATGTGGCATGATTTCCGATTTCCATTCAGCAGCTATTGCAGAGATGGAATATGGTCAATTGGTTGCGGTTAGTTCCCGCAGCGCGGAGAATGCAAAACGATTGGTTGACCGNTACGATGTACCAGCTTACTCTGACTATCATCAAATGCTGGAACGTACCGATATTGATGTTGTCTGCATATGTACGCCGAGCGGCGCCCACATGGAACCAGCAGTCGCGGCCGCTAATGCTGGTAAGCANGTTATAGTAGAGAAACCTCTGGAGATTACTCTCGACCGTTGCGATGCCATTATTAAAGCTTGTCGGGATAACAAAGTACGGTTGTGTGCTATTTTCAACTCCCGTTTTTCAGAAGCTAGCCAGATNTTCAAAAATACAGTTGATAGTGGCCGATTAGGTCGTCTGACACTCGGTGATGCGTATGTCAAGTGGTGGCGAACACAAGATTACTATGATAGTGGAGGTTGGCGTGGTACTTGGGGGTTAGATGGTGGTGGTGCTTTGATGAATCAAGCAATTCATGCCATCGACTTTTTACAGTACCTAATGGGNCCAGTCAAATCGATTCAAGCATTTACTGATACCCTAGCACATCAACGTATCGAAGTAGAAGATGTTGCAGTAGCGGTCTTGCGTTTTGAAAATGGTGCATTGGGTGTAATCGAGGGAACAACAGCAGCTTATCCTGGTTGGTTGCGAAAAATCGAGATTAGTGGTACTACAGGCTCCATTATTTTAGAAGATGAGGACATAATAAAATGGGATTTCGCTGAGCCAGATCCCATCGATCCGCAAATAATTGAAAAATTCGCTGAACAACAATCTGGTGGGGGTGGAGCNTCTGACCCTCGTGCAATTAATCATGACAACCATCGTCGACAAATGGAAGACTTGATTCTTTCTATTGAGGAGGAGCGTCCTCATTTAGTTGATGGTAGTGAAGGACGAAAGGCAGTCGAAATTATTTTAGCTATATACAAATCTAATCAAGAAGGNCAGGTCGTACACTTACCTCTTTAATGTNGATTTCCAATTTTTTGTTTTGGCTTAAAANATAAATTGGTGTAANTTTTGTCTGTTTNATTTTAATTAACTAGGTGCCCGGTTGACAGTTTGNAGGGGATATGATACCATCCACCCTTGTTGATAAAGAAAAATCTNGCGAATTANAGGAGTTTTTAAAGATGGCAGGAGAAGCACTTGGAATGGTTGAAACGAGAGGTTTAATTGGGGCAATTAACGCAGCTGATGCAATGGTAAAAGCGGCCAACGTGACCCTGATTGGTAAAGAACAGGTTGGTGGCGGGCTCGTCACGGTTCTAGTCCGAGGGGATGTTGGTGCTGTTCAGGCAGCCACGGAAGCCGGGGCCGAAGGAGCCAGATCGGTTGGAGAGTTAATTTCTGTGCATGTCATACCTCGCCCACATGCTGAAGTTGATAGCATGTTAAGTAGTTAGTAGGGTTACTATTCGCTCAAAATAAGAAAAAAGAAGAAGGAAATCCTTAAATGGCAGAAGTTAGCCAACAACAAATCGAAGCGGTTGTTTCGGAGGTATTGGAGAAACTAAGTCGCGATGGTAAAATCCAAACTTCCTCACCTTCGGCTATCGGTTCATCGGCTTCAGACGGCATTTTCGCTACTGCAGAACAAGCAGTAGCAGCAGCAAAGAAGGCACAAATAGATCTGGTTGAACTTGGTCTTAAAAAGCGAAGTGAGCTAATTTCTGCAATCCGGCAAGTCAGTTTAGAACAAGCTCAATCCCTAGCAGAGCTAGCAGTTAATGATACTGGTATGGGAGTCGTTGAACATAAATACCAAAAAAATGAAGGTGCGGCTAATCTATCGCCCGGCACAGAGGATCTCCAGTCAGAAACCATCACGGGGGACAATGGTGCATTGCTCATTGAGTATGTACCTTTCGGAGTTATCAATTCGATTACGCCAACTACTAACCCCACCTCGACGGTTATTAATCATGCAATAATTATGATTTCGGCCGGGAACTCAGTAGTTTTCAGCCCACATCCTAACGCTTATCAATGTACCATACAATCGATCGTTATCATCAACCAAGCTATTGTTAAAGCGGGGGGACCACCTAATTTACTGACAGCGGTCAAGGATGCGAGTTTACGGACAGTGAAGGAAATTATGTCGAGTGAAGAGGTATCTATGGTAGTAGCTACCGGTGGCCCTAGTGTTGTCAAAGCAGCTATGGCTAGTGGAAAAAAGTCAATTGCGGCTGGACCAGGCAATCCACCAGCTATCATTGATGAAACGGCTGATCTAGTCAATGCTTCGCTGTCAGTGATTACAGGGACCAGTTTTGATAATAACCTACTCTGCATTGGAGAAAAATCCCTATTTGTAGTGCAATCGGTATGGAATGAAGTTGTTGGTCATTTGAAAAACAACGGTGGGTATTTACTAACCAATAGTCAGCTGAAAAAGTTAGAAAGTTTGCTGAATGGTGAGAACGAGAAAAACTATATCGGCAAAAACGCAACCGAAATTTTGCAAGCTATTGATGTTCATGCACCTAGTAACACAGTGGCGATATTAACAGAAGTTTCGGTGGATCACATTTTTGTGGTTGATGAATACCTAATGCCTATACTACCGATTGTACGAGTAATAAATTTTGAAGAAGCGCTTAGTAATGCTGTTCGTACCGAAGGTGGTCGGGGGCATACGGCTGTGCTTCACACAAAAGATATGTCTCGCGTAACTCGTTTTCGTCAAGAGATGGATTGCAATGTGGTCGTTATTAATGAAACTTCGGCTGCAGCTGCAGGCTTTGGCGGTGAAGGTTTTATTTCTATGACGATTGCTGGACCGACAGGTGAAGGATTTACTTCACCGAAAACTTTTACTCGTCAGCAGCGATTGACTTTGGCAAATGAGTTTTCACTGCACACCCTAAGCTAACCCCACACTACATTTTTTCTGTTATGTTTCTTGGAGCCCAAATTAGATGAGGCAGCGACTTTACGTAAGTGGCAGAGTCCAAGGTGTAGCTTATCGTTTTTTTGCTCGATCTACGGCTCTTCAGCTAGGTGTGACTGGATTTGTCCGAAATTTAGCTGACGGTCGAGTTGAGATTGTGGCTGAGGCTACAGTAGATACTTGGAAAGAATTTGTAGGAAAGCTGGAACAAGGACCAAGTTTATCTAAGGTCAGTTCGGTGGTAGTTGAGCCAACTTCGTCAACCGAACCCTTCACAACTTTTGAAATTCGTTATTAATAAACAGATGATCGTTTTGTAGTGGAGGTACAGATGAGACTATTGGTGACTGGTGGTGCAGGTTTTATCGGCTCAAATTTTATCCGATATTGGTTGGAAAAATATGGTGAAGATGAAATCTTTAATCTAGACTTACTAACTTATGCAGGTAATCTGGAAAACCTCGATGGTCTTGATAATACCTACGGTAGCCGTTATGGTTTCACACTGGGTAGTATTACTGATACAGACTTCGTGGATCGTTTGTTTTGTCAGTTTAAACCAGATATTATCGTCAATTTCGCCGCCGAATCGCATAACAGCCGAGCAATATTGAACCCAACTATTTTTTTTCAAACTAATCTAATAGGTACACAAACCTTATTACATGTAGCTCAGAAGTATGAAATCTCACGATTTCATCATGTTTCAACTTGTGAAATTTATGGCGATCTCCCGCTAAATTCAGCGAAAACTTTTTCTGAACAGACTTCTTACCGACCTAATACGCCTTATAGTGCGTCTAAAGCTGGAGCTGATCTAGCGGTTTTAGCCTATCATCAAACCTTCGGCTTACCAGTGACCATCTCCGTCTGCTGTAACAACTACGGCCCTTACCAAAATGTAGAGAAACTGATTCCATTGTTTATATCGAAGTCGATCTGCGATCAGCCACTAACTCTTTATCAAAGTAGCCAAAACAAGCGTGAGTGGTTAGCAGTCGAAGATCACTGTCGAGCTATCGATTTAATTATCCGGAAGGGAAGAGATGGAGAACGTTACAATGTTGGCAGCCAAATTGAAAGAAGCGTGGAAGAAATCGCGGATTCGATATTACAAATTTTAGGTAAACCAAAGTCCCTAAAGACATATGTTCCAGACCGTCCTGGACATGACCGCCGCTACCTGCTTGACTCCAGAAAAATTCAGCAAGAGTTGGGCTGGCAACCAGAAACTGATTTTGAAACTGGACTAAAAAATACTATCGATTGGTATATCAACCATCGGCAGTGGTGGCAGCAATCCCAACTCAGTCAAATTCGAGAAGATCGGTGGGATGAACAGTAATTTTTTCACCCCTTCTCGAGTCTAGGACATTTAACAATTCGAAGCAATCTTAAGTATAATTAGCGATCTAAAAATCGGAAATTTTTGACCTAAGATAGTTGTATCTTGTTCTCTAGAAAGTCAGTACGGCGCTTGCATCTTAACCTGATTTTGTTAACTTTTTTCTAAGAAAAGTGTAGTTATCATACCATATGGGTGTTTGATGATGACTACCAGAACGATTATAGGCTTATGTAACCAGTCCCTGTCATCTGATTGCGTTTGGATATAGCTCTAAGAAGTTCCTCAATTCGCTATTACCAAAATGCATATTCCCAATAAGATTAATCACCGCATTAGTTTGATGAATAACTTGGCCAGATGAAGAATCATTAGATCGGTCAGATTTTTCTAAGATAAACGGTGTACCGTCCATTGAAAATAGTTCCGATTGGCCTTGGTTCAAAAAAATATTGGTGTAAAAATAAAATCTCAAAACGCGACCGCACGTAATATCTGTATCGGGGTAATTGGTTTCAAATAGTAACCCGTTATCAATTGTAGTAAGAAAATCCCTCGTTTTATTTTCAAAATTGACATCATTTCTATCTCTTAAAGCTTCTAAAACAGATATAGATGCAGAATTTTTACCACTTTGAGTCAGGTCTATTTTGGGTTTATCCACAGTTGGTTTGTCCATATCAGTGCATGAAGCGAATGATAGAGCAAATATGATCAAAAAACAACTTGTAATCCTCATGGGGCATGGATCTATGCATATTGATAATAACTAGCTTTCTAGAAATTAAAGACGTCAACAATTCGCCCTATTTAGAAATTGGGTCGAGTAGAAACAATCTATAAATTATTTTTGACAAAAAGAAGCACTATTCAGGAAGTTAACCAACCGAATAGTGCTTCTTTAGTGGAATAAACTAAGAGATGAACTTAGATCTAATGTAAAATTTCTTTCTTAAGAGAAGCCCAAGTAGTACTAACCTTATCTTTNGGCGAGACCGCTAAGTTGTGCATGGAATCTTCCATGTCTGCCGCGATCTCATCTTGAGTTAGAACTCGGTTATACATCTTAATTTCGTCTAAGAAACCGTCAATCCAACGACCACTACCTCCGCGGCAACCAATATACAAATTACCACTGCCCTTCTCGACAGATCCTTTACACGGCAATTCTTTAGCTAATTTTCCGTCATTGTATATTTTTATCACCTTACCGTCGAAAGTTCCCGCGCAGTGATGCCATTTCTTATCAATTATAGGAGGCCCACCAATCGCTTCATCGTCGCACTCGTCAGGCCAATCATTGGCTTGTAATAAAATTCCACCGCCATACTCAGGTAAAAGATTATATTCTCCTGCCTGCCATGCGGGTTCTTTTTCTACTCCACTTTGTACTTCTCCGGTNTGCCGCATCAGCTTTGCCCAAAGCATAATCGTCATCTTATTGGTCANNTCTAAGCTATCATGATCTTTTACTTCTAACCAATTACCAAGGCCAAGCTTTATACAACCACCTTGTTTACCATCTCCAGACCAAGCCGTTTTCTTACGAAACTCAGCTTTATGTCCAAATTGTGATAGATCTTTTGCAACCTTCCCCTCCTGTTCTTCAAAAGGTAAATAAAGAACNATTGTTGGATCTACGGCCGCAAATGTAAATGGGGTAACTGTCAACAAANACAAAAAAACAACAAGTGTCGACTTATTTATAATTCTCAATACCACTAAGATCTGTTCTCCTAAATTGTTTTTTTTGAAAAGTGAAAGGAAATGACCAAGTTTCTTTGATCGAGCATCGTACTACGATTCTGATTGTCACAGCACGATACTCGATACACATTTAGACAAGGTATTAGTTGGCAGTCTTGATCTTGCCCCAAGAAACGGCTAACTTGGATTTAGCTTGAACCGCAGTCGCGGTTTTAGCCATATCAGCTTTAACTTCATCAGCACTCAATGCTCTATTGAAGACTTTGATTTCGTCCAAGGAACCATTCAACCAACGCTGTTTCCCACCACGAGAACCGATATACAGGTTTCCATCACCAACCTTAATCTCACCGACACAGTCTTTCTCCGCTTTTAATACGCCGTCAATGTAGACTTTGATAACTTTACCGTCCCATGTACCGGCAATATGATGCCAGTTATCATCTTCTATGCCTTCTGGAGTAACGTTTGTATCTGCACAAGCAGCAGGCCAGTCGGCAGCTTGTAATAACACGCCACCGCCGTAGACTGCGGCCAAGTTGTATTCACCTGCCTGCCAAGCTGGTTGCTTTTCTAAACCGCTCTGAGTCCCTTCGCCACCAGCTGCGACCTTAGCCCACATACTGATAGACAGAGCCGTGGTCAAATCCAAACTGTCATCATCCGGAACTTCGAGAAATTTACCTTCGCCCAAAACAATCCCATTACCGTATTTACCAGCACCTATTTCAGCACCAGTAACCCCAACTTCATGGCCGTAGGATGAATGATCAGCAGCTTCACCGCCGTCAAATGAAATATACAAAACAACACTATCGTCCAATGCAGCTTGAACTGACACCATACCGCAAATAACCAACAGTATCGTAGCAAAGGCGGTAATCTTAGATCTTTGGATCATAAAAATAGTCTCCATCATATTTGGTATTAATTTGAAAGTAACAACAGAACAACGACCGTCTCTACGATCAATAGACTGAACCGAACGAATCAACAGGTCGTGAACGCCTCGTATTCTAGCATGAATCTTATTTTGTTAACAACTGTTTTCATCTGAACAAATGAATAGTTCAACCATTTGTCTTTTATGCTTGAAATTTAATTTTGCTACTACTTAGCGAAAAAACGATGTAACTAGGCTAATACTTGTTGGACGATACGGCCGTGCACATCAGTTAACCGATAGCGACGGCCTTGAAATTTGAAGGTCAGCTGTTGATGATCGATACCAAGTAAGTGGAGCAAGGTAGCCTGAAAATCATGAATATGGACGGGGTCTTCAGTGATATTATAACTAAAGTCATCAGTAGACCCATGAGTATATCCAGCTTTAACCCCACCACCAGCCATCCATAAACTAAAACAACGCGGGTGGTGATCTCGCCCATAATTAGTTTCAGTCAGGCGGCCTTGCGAGTAGCAAGTACGGCCAAATTCACCACCCCAGATGACTAAAGTNTCGTCCAATAAGCCACGTTGTTCTAAGTCGATGACCAAAGCTGCGGATGCTTGATCTGTTTCTTGACATTGGCGGCGAATATTGTCAGGTAATCCACCGTGATGGTCCCAGCCTCGATGATAAAGCTGGACAAAACGAACACCCCTTTCGATTAAACGGCGAGCTAACAAGCAGTTAGCAGCGTAAGTGCCTGGTTCTCTCGAGTCAGGTCCATAATTTTCAAAAGTAGAGTCTGGCTCATCTGAGACGTCTGTGGCTTTCGGTACCGAGGTCTGCATACGAAAAGCCATCTCATATTGGGACATACGCTCCAATACTTCCACATCACCGGTTTTTTGATATTGAATCTCTTGTAATTGCCGTAAATATTCCATTTGCTGACGACGGGCCTCTTTATCAATACCATCTGGATTACGGAGGTAAAGTACAGGGTTTNTCCCAGCTCGAAACTGAACTCCCTGATGTTGGGAGGGCAAAAAACCATTGCCCCATAACCGAGCATAGAGTGGCTGACCATTCTTATTTTTAGTAACCAAAACTACGAAACTAGGTAAATTTTCATTACTACTACCCAATCCATAACTCAGCCAAGAACCAATCGAGGGNCGGCCAGGCAATTGCGATCCTGTTTGAATAAAAGTCGATGCAGGATCATGATTAATGGCATCGGTATGCATTGATTTAATAAAACAGAGTTTATCTACAATCTCAGCAGTATGAGGGAGTAGCTCACTAACCCAAGCTCCAGACTTACCATGTTGTGAAAAATCAAAAATTGAGCTGGTCAACGGAAATGTCGCTTGCCCAGAAGTCATACCGGTTAGTCGCTGGCCTTTGCGGACTGATTCTGGTAAATCTTGCCCTCTTAGCTTAAGGAGTTTAGATTTATAATCGAATAATTCCAATTGAGAAGGTCCGCCACTTTGGAATAAATAAATTACTCTTTTGGCTTTCGGCATGGTGTGTGGTTGTCCTAAGACACCAGTTTTTGATGCTCCTGTACTTGNTGAAGAATTAGCCAAATTAGCAAATGCTACGGCACCAAGCCCAAGTGAGGTTTGGTTCAAAAACTTTCGACGAGAGTAATTTGGATCAATATTTTGGCATTGGATAGGATTCGGTTTTACCATGCGTGTTCCTTATTTTTGTACACTTCGTTACCGTTTCATATAGAAACCGTCGTAGTTCATAATCAGATTCGCCACTANTGTCAACGCTGCTATTTCAGTGGCAGGCAAAGTTTTGTCAAGCGGATACTCACCAACTGCCAATAAAGATTGAACAGAAGATTGGTTAGCCACAAACTTCTGATAATTGTTTTGATAATAAGTTTCTAGCAACTTAATTTGATTAGAGAGCGGCTGGTGTCCAGTTAATCGCTGAAACATTTCTGTTATTCCTTTAGATAAACTATCTCCGTACGAAATCCGCCGCTGGATATGCTCAGCTAGGATTCGGGCTGACTCGATAAACTGCGGATCGTTCATCATTACTAAAGCCTGTAGCGGCGTATTGGTAATAACACGCTTGACTGTACAAACGCTACGATTNGGTGCATCTAATGTAATCATGGAAGGTGGNGGTGAGGTTCGACGAACGAAAGTATACAGGCTCCGACGGTAAAGCGAATCCCCNTCATCAATTTGGTAATTTCTCAGCTTGGCAGAGAAGTTGTTCTTTTCGATCCATAACCCTTCAGGCTGGTAAGGTTTTACACTGGGNCCACCCACTTNNTTTACCAAAACTCCACTACTAGCTAANGCGTTATCNCGTAAAAACTCAGCAGGCCAACGATAAGTGNGGGATCTCCATAGTAGCNGATTTTCTGGATCAGTTTGGCCTGACGCGACATTAATTCCAGATGATTGCTGGTAAGTGGCTGAGGTTACGATTAACTTAAGNAAATGGCGAACATTCCAACCTGAATCTCGAAATTTTATNGCCAACCAATCCAATAATTGAGGGTGCGTTGGCCTTTGGCCCTGTATCCCGAAGTCATGTGGTGTACGTACGAGTCCATGCCCAAACAACATTTGCCAGTATCGATTGACAGTCACTCGGGCTGTTAACGGATTGGTCGGTGCAAATAGCCACTTGGCTAAACCTAACCGATTATTTGGCAAGTCGTCAGGAAAATCCGCAATAGCAGAGGGGGTTCCCATTTCCACTAATTTACGTGGTTGGTTATATTCGCCACGATGTAGTAGGTGCGTTGGTCGTACTGAATCCATTTCTTCCATCACCATGACCAAATCTACTTGGCTGAACAGTTCGATTCGCTGCTTTTGTAGCTCACGGTATTCGGCCATTTTTGCTGGCCATTCAGCATGATTTCGACTCAGCCAGTGTTGAAACTGGTTTTCTGCTGTTGGATTGTAGTCAATTTTGGCTTGTTGATAAGAGGCATACAGCTGTGCAACTTCCAGCTCAGTTAAGGATAATTGGTAGAAACGAATATCATCCATTCCACCTCGATAAATGCCAAA
>PBVO01000064.1 GCA_002729015.1 Candidatus Poribacteria bacterium | reverse complement strand
TAAACCAACCGTTAATGAGACTCTAGCTCCATAGACGATTCGAGACAGTAAATCTCGTCCCATTCGGTCTGTGCCAAGTATAAACATGGGACCATCTGANCCGAAAAGATGAAGTTGTTTTCGNTCGTCTTNATAAANAAATNGAACCGGGAANATTTGGCTNGGGTTAGGAGTAAAGACTAACTCNCGAGTTTTAGGTGCTTGACCNGATTTGAGNCCGTAAACGTGCAGNCCATTTTCCAAAGATAATTTCAACTTTTGTGGTGGAACATGTCGNTACTGCATCTGTATTTGACTAAAGTGATAGGGCGCAAAAAAATCAGCCCCTANTGCAATAATATAACTGAGCAACAGAACTACGGCTGCAGCCAANCCCATTCTNTTACTACGTAAGCGTCGCCAAATCAGCTGACGGTAGCTGAGATAACCAAGTTCTTCAGCGTTGGCTAGCTCGCTCGATTGGTTTTCTACATTTATACTCTTTTCGTCATTCATAACGGATTCTTGGATCAACCCAAGCTAAAGCAANATCAGCAATCAAATTACCTACTACTAGTAAAATACTGAGTAACATAATCAGTGTGCCCGCCAAATATATGTCTTCGTCTAACAAACTACGTAANAGTAATGGGCCTACAGTGGGTAGTCCCAACACCACTGATACGATAGCTGAACCAGACAAAATAGTTGGTAAACTCATGCCCAATATACTAACTAAAGGATTTATAGCAAGACGAACAGCATGCTTGACTACTACAATCCATTCTTTTAAACCTTTGGCCCGTGCTGTCTGGATAAACGGTTGCCCTAAAACATCTAATAAATTACCTCTCATAATTCTCATTAGCCCTGCGGTTCCATTGAGACCAAGAACAATAATGGGTATCCAGAGATGCTGAATCAGATCCCCAACTTTTCCCATAGTCCAAGGCGCACCTTCATAGTAGGAAGAGAAAAGGCCAAATAGTGGAAGCCCGAATAACTCAAAAGTAAACACCATCAAAGTTAAAGCCAGTAGGAATGCGGGAATAGACATTCCTACGAAACTCAGTAGAGTTAAGAAGTGATCGGAAAATTTATACTGGTGAGTAGCTGAATAAATACCAACCGGAATAGCAATAATATAAGTAAAAAGTAGAGACCCAACGGATATTAATAAGGTAAAACCAATTCGATCCCAAATCAATTCATTTACATCAACTTCATAACGAAACGATTGACCGAAATCGCCCTTTACGAAATTGACGATCCAAGAAATATATCGTTCAGGCATTGATTTATCCAAACCATACCGTTGCCTTAGTTCTTCAGCCATTTCCAGAGANCTACTGTCGCCGTACTGTTCTTCTAATTCCTGTATTCGTCGATCTAGATAGTCCCCTCTGGGTAGCTGAATTATAATAAAACTGACGACAGATATTGCTATTAAAGTTGGTAAAGCTATTATCACACGTCTAAGAATATAAGTTGTCATTTTTCGTTTGAGTCTGAAATGAAATATTGTTCTGGATAACTGGTAGCAGGCGTTACAATGGCCCAAGGACCAAGAATTCCACTGGTTGGAACATTACGGAATCGATTTTTAACTACTACCAGAGAGGGTGAACGACCTGCTGTTCCNAGATGAAAAGGACCTTCTTCAATATGTATTCTTACCGCATCACGGACGTACTGATGTCGTTTTTGCAAATTCTTTTCTTTTTTAATTGCATCATAAATTTCAATTAGCTTTTTCAAAGGACCAGTTGGAGGTTCTCCTTCTTCNCCCCCTGTCTCNTACCATTTACCAACTCGAGGGTGCCAGTACTTAGGTAGCGTGGGGAAAACCCAGTCAGGATAGGTGAATAAGTCCATTTCCGCTTCACCGTGCATACTGATTGAAAACTTGCCTAAATTTCTTCGTAAACTTAATTCGGCGCCAGGCGGTGTATTGAGGATGACTTCAATACCCATAGCCCTCCAGCCATCTGCAATAATCAATCCAATATCGTTTTCCTGTCGATTTAGGTTAGAGCTTGGCATATCCATTACAAGTTGTAGCGTTTGCCCGTCCGTACGCAGTCTATACCCCTGTTTATTACGCTGTTCTAAGCCTAGTTGGTCTAGGAGCTTGTTGCCTCGTTGGATATCAAAATCGGCATCAGCGTTCTTCCACTCTTCAAATAATGCTTGACCTGCTTCATCGGCAAAGTGCCAGCCCTCTTGACTGACAGTCGCTGCTTGTGGCTTTAATAAGCCTCTCCATGCGATCTGATTACACTTTTCGCGGTCAATGCCTAAGGCCAAAGCTTGACGGAATTTTTGCTGGCGCATCATTTGTCGTAATACAGGATCTGGATCCGTCCAATTCAGTAGAATAGCTGGTTGAGCACCGGCAGTACTTTTCCATTCACGTACTTGGTAATCACCTCTTTCTTCGCCTTTTTTGTAAAGAGCAAAATCCTGTAACTGCATACCCCGAAACTGACAGTCAATTTCACCTGCCAAAATTTTCAGAACCCGTACTTGTGGATCCGGTACTAGGCGACTCTTGATCCGATCAATATAAGGTAGTTGGCGCCCTAGTTGATCAACTATATAATAGTAAGGATTTCGCTCCAACTCAACTTGGAATCCTCCCTTTTCATACTTAACTAGCTTCCAGGGCCAAAGCGTTGGGCGATCCACATTAGTATGATTAGCATTCTTTTTCTCAAACTGGCTAAAATTAGTATGCTCTGAATAATCTGGATGAAACTGGATCATATAGTGTTTGGGGATGTTATATTTCTCTGAATGCCAGAATCCAGTAGCAACCCATAAAGGTACTAACCAATTTGGACCAGCAAAGCTCATCACAATAGTATAGGGGTCGGGTGTTTCTACTGTCATTGGTTGACCATCCACTAAACACCAGACGGGTGGAGTATAAATGTGCCGNTTATCCAAGCACAATTTATAATAAAAATCGAAAGACTCCGAAGTAAACGGGTGTCCATCNGACCAACGAATACCTTTNCTAAGATGGATGGTAAAAANAGTCCCGTCTTCATTAAATTCCCAGGACTCTGCNGTTCCNGGTTCTAANCCNGAACAATCAAATTTCCAACGGATAAANGGNGCATAACCCGCCGTCATTTTCCATGTACCTAACTCAGGATGATCATGAAACCGATGCCANTGCCCACCATATTTGCCAGGCNTATCATANCCATCNTAGTTCGTTTTTGCTATTAATGGNATTTCTGGCAGGCGCTCATTTAAAGGAGGAAGTTCACCTTTGGAGACTTTTTCTGATAGCATTGGAGCCTCTTTAGCCGTAAAAGGATCAATATCTCTCCTTTCTAATTGATCATAAGGAGGTGGCGCAGAGCAACCTAGCCAAACCAAAATGGTAATTAATAGTAAATAACTAGCACGATACAATGTACTTTAAAACCTTATTTCAAAATCGTATACAACTGAATTTTGATCAATTAGCTTTCAACTCAAGTTCGTTTCTCCGGTGACAAGCCGTTATCGATTCAGCGTCAAAGGTTTGTTCTGTTATAGGTTCCTCGGTACGGCAAATATCAGTCGCGTATTGGCAACGAGGGTGAAAGCGACAACCTAGCGGTGGATTAGAAGGATCAGGGACATCGCCACTCAGGCGGATTCGTTCTCTCTTTCTTTGTAGTTTCGGATTAGGTAAAGGTACTGCTGAAATCAGGGCCTCAGTGTAAGGATGCTGAGGGGTTGAGTACAGATTTTGTGCCGAGCTTAATTCAGCAATTTGCCCCAAATACATTACGGCCACCCGATCACTAATGTGTTCGACTACGCTCAAATCGTGAGCGATAAAGAGATAGGACAACTGAAATTTTTCTTTCAACTCCTGTAAGAGGTTTAGTATCTGGGATTGAATCGATACATCCAAAGCAGATACAGGTTCGTCAGCAATAATCAACTCTGGTTTTAGGGCTAACGCGCGTGCAATACCTACTCTTTGCCGTTGCCCACCGCTGAAAGCGTGCGGATACCGGCGCATGTCATCACTTTTTAAGCCAACGGACTCTAATAAATCGACCACGTAATCTTCAACTGAATTGTGTTCCGTTTCAGTGAACCATCGGCCTTGTTTGGCTTGAACCTTCAAGGGTTCGGCTACAATGTCACCCACCGTCATTCTCGGGTTGAGGGAAGAAAATGGATCTTGAAAGATCATCTGAATTCTTTTTCGGAAAGGTCTTAGAGCTGAATGACTCAATCGACAAAGATCAACAGATTCCGAACCAAATAGTACGCTACCAGAGGTTGGTTCCAACAGACGCATGATACAACGACCAGTCGTTGTTTTTCCACAACCACTTTCACCAACTAGACCTACGGTTTCCCCTTTATAGACATCAAAACTAACACCATCTACAGCCTTGACGTGGCCAACAGTTTTTTGAAAAAGACCTTTTTTAATTGGAAAATACTTTTTTAACTTTTTAACTTGGAGTAGTTTTTCCATTCTTGAGTTGAGTGATGGGTATTGGGTTTAACTCGATTGATTTAACCAGCACCGAGCAGAGTGATTAGGTTCAATCGATTCCAATGACGGCATTTCCGAGCATTTGTCAAACGTTTGAGCACAACGGGGTGCGAATGCACAGCCCGATGGCATAGCCAAAGGTCGAGGAACAGTGCCAGGAATCGAAAACAGCTGACCTTTTACCCTTTGACCTAACTGTGGAACAGATTCTAGTAGGCCTTGAGTATAGGGATGTAATGGATTATCGAAAATTTCATCAACCCCTGCTTTTTCCACAACTTTTCCAGCATACATTACCACGACTTCGTCCGCTACTTCTGCCATAACACCTAAATCATGTGTTATCATGACGATTGCCATACCCAATTCTTCCTGTAAGGACTTCATTAGATCCAGAACCTGGGCTTGAATCGTTACATCCAAAGCAGTAGTTGGTTCATCAGCAATTAGTAAAGATGGGTTACAAGACAAAGCCATGGCAATCATTACTCGCTGTCTCATACCACCAGACAACTGATGTGGGTATTCGTCTATCCGTTGTTCTGGTGCAGGAATTCCAACCTTGATCAGCATTTCGATAGAACGCCTTCGTGCTTCCTGATGACCAACCTGCTGATGTAAACGGATAGCTTCGCCTATTTGATTGCCGACAGTATAAACAGGATTGAGGGACGTCATTGGCTCTTGAAATATCATTGCAATGTCATTACCACGAATTGACCTCATCTGGTCACTCCTTGGTTCAAGTCCGGTAATTTCCACTGCCTCACCGCTCTTATAATAAAAGATTTTTCCTGATTCGATCCGGCCGGGAGATGGAACCAATTGTAAAATGGATAATCCCGTTACACTCTTACCACAACCGCTCTCACCAACAACTCCCAGAGTCTGCCCAGGCTCGACACTGAAGCTAACACCATCAACAGCTGAAACTACACCATCATCAGTATTAAACACAGTGCGTAATTCGTTAATTTCAAGAAGCGGCGACACAATCTTAAAACCATCCAATATCAATGCAGAATTGCTTAAAACTTGGCCAGTGTAACAAAGGGCATTCAATTTGTCAAAGACTCATTAAGAACTTGTTATGCCCGCAATTCTTGACACAAAATGACTGTTTTGATATAATCGGAGCGTTGTTGTTTTGTTAATTATAGAAGGTAACTGAATGTCGCAAACAGAAACAATTCGTATAGGCCATAGCCCTGATTCCGATGATGCATTTATGTTTTATGCTCTGGCTAAAGAAACTATTCCAACCGATGGTATACAAGTTGTCCATGTTATTGAGGATATTGAAAGTCTGAACCAAAGGGCACTCAAGGGTGAGTTGGAAGTGACTGCAGTTTCCATACACGCATATGCATATATCGCTGATAAGTACGCTTTGATGCCTTGTGGATCGAGTATGGGGGACAGATATGGGCCAATCCTTGTTGCTAATCAGCTTTTTCCGGCCTCTGAGCTCAAAGGTAAAAAAATTGCCATTCCTGGAAAAATGACAACTGCTTACCTAACTTGTAGCTTGTTCGAATCTGACTTTGAAGCGATCGAAGTTCCCTTTGATCAGATTATTGATTTTGTCAAAAGTGGTCAAGCAGACGCAGGATTGATTATTCACGAGGGGCAGTTGACCTACGGAGAAAGTGGGATGCACAAAATCGTTGATCTTGGTGAATGGTGGTATCAAGAAACCGGACTTCCCTTGCCATTGGGTGGAAATGTAATTCGACGGGATCTTGGGAACGAGAAAATGCGGAAAGTAACCCGTCTTGTCCGCCAAAGTATCCAGCATTCACTTGATAATCGAGCTGAGGCTCTTGACTATGCCATGATTTATGCTCGAGATATGGAAACCAAAACCGCTGACCGGTTCGTTGGTATGTATGTGAATGAGTACACTATCGATTATGGTGATTCAGGTCGAGAAGGTGTCCGCGAATTATTGAAGCGCGGTTACGAATCTGGTATTATCTCTCAGCCTGTAGATATAGAATTTGTAGAAATCTAGACCAGATATTATGGCCAGTAGTAAACATATCCGGATGTGGACCTATGAAACAGTCAAACAAACGTCAAGCCAGACCTTATCTTGGTATTATGTTTAAATGCTGTAGCGTATACAGCCGCATACACCTAAATAAAAAAAGAACAGCTTATGTTGGTTGGTGTCCAAAGTGTGCAAAACCCGCCCGAGTGAAAGTTTCGCCAACCGGCAGTAACACTCGTTTCTTTTCCGCTCATTAGTCTAGCGGTAACCTAATATGGTGTTACAACGTATTAAATGGTTGTGCGTTATGAATGTAAGGGGTGAATTTTAGATGAAGTTACGCTTTTGGGGAGTTCGTGGGTCGATTCCGACTCCCGGACAGAGTACCATTCGATACGGTGGTGACACTACCTGCCTTGAAATACAGGCTGGTGAAGCACTCATCATATTAGACGCAGGTTCGGGTATTCGTCGATTGGGGTTAGATCTATTATCAAGAGCTACGAACCAACCCATTACAGGTCATATTTTCATTACACATACCCACTGGGATCATATCCAAGGATTTCCTTTCTTTACTCCCGCTTTTATAAAGCACAATCGTTTTTTTGTTCACGGTTCCCATACTGATGATAAGTATCTTCATCAAATTTTTGCCGGGCAAATGGCGAGTGAATATTTTCCCATCCCAATTGATTTCATGGCATCGGATCTAAAGTTCATCGGCTTGTCGGAAGATGAAGTAAAAATTGGTGAGGCTATTGTTACTTGTATTCGTGTTAATCATCCAGGCATTGCTCTCGGTTATCGGATTGAATACCGAGGAAAAGTCATTGTATTTACTGGTGATCATGAACCTTATCACTTTTTCCATGATGATATGGATGAACTAGTTGAAGCTAATGGCACAAGGGATGAGAACAAATTAGCAGACATTTTAGACAAGAAGTT
>PBVO01000063.1 GCA_002729015.1 Candidatus Poribacteria bacterium | reverse complement strand
CATCCAACCAGCTGTCATCACCGAACCAGTTAACCCAACCAGCAAATCATTCTGAGTCAATTGCTTGATGAAAACAGAAAGGATAGTGGTTGGCTCGGCAAAGGCAAGAGAGATTCGAATTAAGACTCCTTGTACCAAGGCCACTCGAAAATTGTGTTTCTGATGTTTATAGGGTTTATTTTTGCGATTAGGAGTGCCAAAGGTTTCTTTTGAAGTGGACGACATAAGACAACTATTCCAACCTACAGAGGTCTAATTCTTCATTCTAGCATAGAATCATTAGAATGTATCGGTTCCATCTACCGGCTGAAGATGATTTTGGTAAAATTAATTTTGTGCTATAATCGATCGAAAGGGAGAAAATTACGAAAAAAATAGAATGAAAAAGGGAAAAAATATCCAAAGAGAAACTAATGGGAATGGTCAGAAACAGATTGCACAAAACCGAAAGGCTAGACATGATTACCATTTAATGGATCGATTTGAAGCTGGAGTTGTGCTTTTAGGGACCGAGGTCAAGTCGATTAGGGCCGGTCATCTTAGCTTGATCGATAGTTATGCTAAAATTGATGATGGTGAGGTTTTTCTTCATGACGCCCATATTGCTACTTACGAATATGGTACACATGACAACCATAAACCTAAACGGCCTCGCAAGTTGCTGCTCAACCGAAAAGAAATTCGTCGCCTGGCATCCAAAACTAATGCTACTGGTATAACGGTTATTCCAACTCGCGCTTATTTCAGCCGTGGCAGAGTAAAAGTCGAAATCGCCTTAGCCCGTGGGAAACAAAACTACGATAAACGAGAAGAATTAAAAAAGCAAGATGATCAACGGATGATGCAACGCTACCTTCGACGCTAATATTTTATTCCTCCCTGAAAATACGGGACATCTGTCTACCGCATACACTCTCCTTACCCAACATCTAGAAGCTAAAAACTTTTTTATTCATCAACCCGAGAACGGTATCGGATGTTCTTTATATTCGTTTCCTCCAAGCAACCTGAGAGCTAAACTTATAAGCGACCAATTGATAATAATTTGCCAAAGACTATCAAGCTTTCGCTAACCAACGTTCTAGTGGGTGTTCGCGTGGTTCTAGTGGGGTATAAACTCGCGATTGTTGCCGATGAGATTCCCAACTCNAGTGAATCATTTCGAGACATTTAGCACCATCTTCTCCACTAGCGAAGGGGATACGGTTGTTTTCGATAGAATCAAGTAAGTCTCTTAACATTAACCGTTGAAGGAAAAGTCGCTTTTGGCTATTAGTTCTAACTTTTCCATTTAGGTCTAGATCTTCGGCAGGGCATTGCACCCTTTGCCAATGTTGGTCAGGTGATTGATGTTGCCCCTGATGTAGAAACATGCTGGTGCCAACACTTTCTCGGATGGCAATTCGACCTTCGGTTCCTATNATGTCAATTCCATAAGCAGTATCATTAGTTTTATCTTGAGCCAAAAATTGTATATCAGAATGAATTCCGTTTTTGAACCGAAAGGAAATAAAACCTCGTTCGCCTAGAACTAAACCAGCATCTCGATCATTCGGATGTACCTCTTGGGTGTGTTTGATATCTTGGGCTGTTGATTCTGCTCCATCAATTTGGGTTAAATGTGCGTTAGCCCACTCAACATCCCCACCAAATAGTCGTAACCAATCATATAAATGTGTTCCCATCTCCATTAAAGAGTTACCAGCCTTACGCCCTCCTTTATCTCTCGCTTGCATCTGAACAATTTGTCCAATTTTTCCATCAGCGATCATTTGTAAAGCTAATTGATTGTAAAGGCTACTACGTTTTAGATGGTTGACCGAAAATTTGATCTTGTTAGATTTGCAAGTATCAACCATACGATCAGCTTGTACCAAGTTGAGTGCTATTGGCTTTTCGCAAAGAACGTGAATACCCCGTTCAGCTGCGGCTAATGTTGGATCATGGTGATCGGGTGCCTGTGTTGANATGATTACTATATCAGGTTGTTCTTGTTCGATCATCTCAATGTAATATTGGTAGGTGGCCATAATACCAAACTGATTTCCCCATNTTTTTCTTTTTTGGCTTTGAGTATCACAACCCGCTATAAGTTGACAGTTTTCTTCTGCTTGAACAGCTTGAGCGTGATGTCCTCCNATATCTCCTAGACCAATAATCGCTACTCGATACATTTTCATGGAATTATCTTACTCCTTTAGAATAGATAGAGCTTGAGTTTTTGCTAAATCTCAAATACTTTTATAAGCTAACAGCGCAACATCTTTTACTAGAGTTATCACTCCTTGGTTGTTTACCAAGTAAAAATATATTAAGAGACAACTCTACTTACCTTAGGACAATTAAATTTAGTTAGATTTNCCTTGGCATTCGCTAACTCATTTAGTATTTGCTATTCAGTTATTTGGTTTAGCGTTTTGTAAATCTATTGCTAACGAAGTTCCTCTGAAACTGGGTATACTTGAAAAATCACGGCTAATTCAATTAATAGGCTATAATGGCTAACAAGAAGAAAGAACAAGAAATGGATAATTGGATTTCGTACTTAATAGGAACCGGATTAGCTCTAGGGTTGGCTGATTTTTGTACCAAGTTGGCCGCTGGAAAAATTTCGAACGGCCTCGGATTTTTAATTTTTGGTATTTGCACATTTACAATTTCATCAGTTTGGTTCTTGTGGCAAAGNTTTCATCGCGTTGATCACTTAGTTACTCCATCCGGTNTTGTGGCAGGAACTGCGGCTGGNATTTGCTTTAGTCTGGTAACGTTAGGGTTATATGCGAGCTTTGCCTCGGGCGCACCGATCACAATCGCATCTCCTGTTATTCGCATATTAGGACTATTGATCGCAAGTTTACTCGGTCTAACAGTTTTGCAAGAGCCTATATCTTGGCGCTATTTATTAGGTGTATTGTTAGCTGCCAGTGGCATACTACTTATCATAACCCGCTAAAAATATCGTTTTCTGCTACAGATGATCTATAGATNAGTATTAATGAAGTACTCATGGTNTTTCGTTCGTATATGNACAAAATTTGGGTGAGCTTATCTTAAATTANTTNACCTNCATTGGNATTNGNTCCCATTGAGATTTTNCTTCTATNATNCGAATAAACTGACAAACGGGNACTTGGCTGAAGGNTTGGGTTTGGCCGGTAGTTGGCCANNAGATCTCTAANTTTTCTACNACTTTCGCTTGTCCNACACCNATNGTCTGTCTNAGTGGATTGGCTCCAAAAGTTCCACCNCTGTTGACGTGCTTAAAAATTGAACGAGGTNGTCCATTTTCAACGANTTTCAGGTGAANCCTNGCNCCAATTGCTGATCTATTGGATACNGTTCCTATTAGNTGAACTGTTAGCCAGTTATTACCAAATCCGTCATTCTGNTACAGTACATTATTGTANCGATCCGCNGGAAANGCACCACCCATCTGTTCAAAAANATCNTGATCNCCATCATTATCGAAGTCAGCGAAACANACAGCNTGNCCTTTCTGTANGTGGGCAAATCCACCNGANTACGAAACTTCGGAAAATTTATTCCCCCCTTGATTACGATACATCATACCAGGCATGATATTCCAGAGGTCAGGATTACCGGTACCAAGATAAAAATCGAGAAACCCATCGTTATCAAAATCACCAAAATTAGATCCCATAGGAGCTGTAGGGTGTAGGAGATGAAACTGGTCAGTTACATCTTCAAACCAGCCACTATCAGTACCTTGATAGAGTTGGGGTAGAGCTTCCGCAGGCACTCCGAGGTTTTTAGCGTGGGCTGCTAAAATGCCAATATCAGCAATATAAGAAGCCACGTACAAATCAAGAATACCATCGTTATTTACATCCCAGAACCAAGCAGGAAAGGTCTCTTCGTAGCCCATCACACCCAATTCACCTGCTCGATCTTCAAAAGTCCCATTTCCATTGTTATGGTAAAGGCGATTAGCATCCCCTAGATTGGAAACGTAAATGTCTGGCCAACAATCATTGTTGTAGTCTCCCCATATGACGGCTTTAGTCGGACCATAATCTTGTACACCTGCTATGGAAGCTACATCTTTGAATGTACCATTCCCATTGTTACGGAATAGCTGGTTAGGTGCGTCAGGTAGAAGTTGATTACACTCATTACCGACGTACAAATCAAGGTCTCCATCATTGTCGTAGTCAGCCCAGGATGCTGTCTGGGTTGGATAATGAACATCACCTAAACCCGCTGAGAAGGTTACATCAGTAAAGGTAATGATCTTAGCTTGAAGATTATTCTGGAGTAATGAGTTAGGATGTTGCCCATTAGCACCCAACCAAGCACCACGTAGGACTAAAACGTCGAGATCTCCATCATTATCGTAATCAGCCTGTACTAGATTTAGTCCCCCCAAAATACCAGTCAGGCCTACGATTTCTGTTTGATCAGAAAAAGTACCATCTCCATTATTAGAAAAAAAACGAATTTGCCCCGAAGGATCCCAAGTTGAGGTCAGAAGGTCCACATAGCCATCGTTATTAAAATCATCCGCGACTGCGCCACCAGATAGATCAAAGACGTCGAGACCTAGTTCTGGAGCAATATTTCGGAAACGGGGGATTGTTTCCTCAGAAACAAAAGTTTGGGTTGGTATTTGCCAATCAACTGGGATTGATTCTGGATACTCACCGATCGTCATATAAGCGATATTAAGTAGCCAAAGAGCTTTAAAATAAAAAGGATTGTTATCTTGCCCCATTTCCAGTACTTTAGTCAAATAACGAATAGCTTGTCGTGCGGGCTCTTTCTGAGTGTGAATTGTATGTTCCTGTAAAGGTAAGATACAACTATCTGCCTTGTGCTGAAGACAGCAATTTTCTGTCTCAGCTTGCCTCATATGGGCTACTGCTAGATAAAATTGAGTGCCAACAATCACAGAAGGATGGCCATTCTGCTGAATGATGGATAAAGACTGAGTGAAATGTTGGATAGCTTTACTTTCTAGTCCTAAATTGAGCTCGGCCTGTGCCAGTTGAAAGGTAAGTTCCCATTTTCGACGGACAGGAGTATCCAACGGTAGTTCATAGAGTTCCCTCTGCAATTGTTTAACTCGGATCGAACCAAGGTAAGGGTTATTTTCGGTTGTTTGATCAGCGATCCTTTTTAAAGTTTGAATCATTTTTTGATGACTTTTGGGGATTTCGGTTGGTAGTTTCTGGGAAAACAATGGAAAAGTAAAAAAAACAAAAAGTATCAGATGAAACAAGTACGTCATTGCAGCTAATTTTTTATATGGATGCTTTAGGGACCAAAGCAATTAATTTTTATGTGATTTGTGGTACGAATGGCCAATTAAGTCAGTGTTTGAAATCTAAAGTGAGCCAACCATCTTAACTTGGTTAGCTCAGTATATTCCACCAAATCAAAACGTAAGGGAATGCTGCGTCAGGAATTTTGGAGGATCAAACAAATGATTGTTAGTTAAGCAACTAAATCATGAATAACTTCACCATGAACATCAGTCAATCGATAATCTCGTCCTTGGAAGCGAAAGGTTAATTTTTCATGATCTAAACCCAAAAGATGCAAAATAGTAGCCTGTAGGTCATGAACATGAACTGGGTTTTCGGTAATAGAAAAGCCAAGTTCATCTGTCTTTCCGTAGGTTAATCCACTTTTCACCCCACCCCCAGCCATCCACATTGAGTAACAGTCCGGATAGTGGTCTCGGCCTAGGATTTCACCGTTGGAGGTTCGTCCTTCGCGAAACGGTGTACGACCAAATTCTCCTCCCCAAATTATCAAAGTTTCGTCAAGTAGACCACGAGATTTTAGGTCGTTAATCAGCGCTAAAATGGGTTTGTCCATGGTAGCACACTTCCGAGTTAAACCATCTCTGATATCTTCATCAGGGCCTGTGCCATGAAAATCCCAGCCCCAATCAAACAATTGTACAAAGCGGACACCTGACTCGACCAGCCTACGAGCTAGTAGACAGTTATTAGCCAAACTTGTTCTGCCGGGTTCAGCACCGTATGCTTCTAGAATTTTATCCGGTTCCCTGCTAATATCCATCACTTCTGGTACTGAGACCTGCATTCGAAATGCCAACTCATATTGTGCGATCCGAGTCAAAGTTTCAGGGTGCCCCATTTCTTTGGCTTGTAACTCGTTTAATTGTTGCAAAGTATCCAAGCTCTGTCTGCGCACACTTCGATCTACACCGGGTGGATTAGAAGTGTAGAGTACCGGATCTCCCTTGGATCGACATTGTATTCCCTGGTAAACAGAAGGTAAGAAACCGCTCCCATAAGAATTATTACCGCCGTTAGGTTGAACTCCACTGGAAATTAGAACAACGAAACCTGGTAGATTTTCATTTTCACTACCTAAGCCATAAGTGACCCAGGACCCCATAGAAGGACGGCCCGAGCGAGGTGAACCTGTATAAACCATCAATTCCGCAGGAGCATGGTTAAACTGATCGGTATACATTGAACGAATCATACACATTTCGTCGGCTATTGAACGGAAATTAGGAATTGCGTCTGACAACCAGAGTCCACTTTCTCCATATTGAGCAAATTGACGGCGCGTACCCATCAATTTTGGTATGCCAGTCGTAAAAGCAAAGCGACGATCTTTCAAAAATTCGTTCGGGCAATTTTGCCCATCACGTTTCACTAGTTCTGGTTTGTAGTCGTAAAGATCTAGATTAGGTGGTGAGCCAGTCATATGTAGGTAAATAATTCGCTTAGCCTTAGGTTTAGTATGTGCCGGCTTGACTCTCATTGGGTTCACAGTGGGAGAGGCAGTTATAGTTGGCTCCATCAGTGTTGTCAGAGCAATTGAACCGAGACCAATGTCTTTGAGGAAGTGCCGACGAGTCAAATTCTGAATATTCTCAAATTGAGGATGCATTTTTGCTCCTTATCGCTTCATAAACATTTCGTCCAGATTGAGTAGTGTATTACAGACTATAACCCAAGCTGCTAAACTTATGGTTTGTACGTCATCGCTATTTTCTAAATGGTTCGGATTCAATGGGGCAGTTGCCGCCAGATAGGCTTGCTTCGGATTTGATTCATAGAATTGATAAGCTGACTGATAGAGTTCCTTTAGGTATTGGATTTCTATATCTTTGGCTGGTCTGATTAATGTCTGTCGAAGACCTAAACGAATCTTGTCGTTTAACTTCCCCTTGGCTACTGTCAAATGTCGGGCTAAACTTTGGGCTGCCTCGACATAAACTGGATCATTTAACACAACTAGAGCTTGTAGTGGTGTGTTAGAACGCGAACGGCGAACTGTGCAAACCCGACGATCAGGGGCATCAAAAGTCACCATCGATGGATAAGGATTGGAGCGTCGCCATCTGGTGTATATGCCTCTCCGATAGCGATCTTCGCCCTTACTAGTCTCCCAATCAATACTACTACCAAAAGCTGCCTTAATTCCCATCGGTGGCTGTGGTGGGTTCACTGGTTGACCAAACATTTTAGAACTTAGCAACCCACTAACAAATAATGCTTGGTCTCGAATCATTTCGGCTGATAGGCGAATTCGTGGTCCACGTCCTANCCAATGATTGTCNGAATCGAGCTCTAATAGTTCTGATGTAACTTTGGAAGATTGACGATAAGTAGCAGAATTAACCAAANTTCGAAGTAAATGTTTCAAATCCCAATTATTATCCATTAGCTCAACAGCCAGCCAGTCTAGTAACTCCGGATGAGACGGTAGTGTCCCCTGGGTACCGAATTCTTCACTGGTTTGAACAAGTCCCGNACCGAACAGTTGTTCCCAATATCGATTAGCGATTACCCTCGCTGTCAGTGGGTTTTCTCGACTAACCAGCCATTTGGCTAATCCTAGTCGATTTACTGGCTCCGATTTGGGAAAACCGTGGAAAACACTTGGTGTTCCTGCATTAACTAAATCTGCNACCTGTTGAAAATTACCACGCAGTTGGATTCGTGTTTCGCGCCTTTTCTCTTTTNCGACCTCTTGCATTATAGGTAAAGTCGTGTAGGGTTTTAAATCAGTTAATTTTTGTTTNAATTTGTGTAGTTGCTCNTGCTCAGTTTGCAATGAAGGCGCAATATTACGATAATACTGAGATAATATTTCCTTTTGCTTTTTCGTTCGATCTGCTGAAGGTAAAGGTATAATTGACCGAATATGATTTGGTATTTGTGAAAATTCAGCGACCNTGCTTGATGAAGTTGACTGAATACTAAATCGATTTATCAATAGATGTTTATATACAGATTGTTGATCTAGTTCAATTACCAATTGTCCCGCTTCAGTATCTAGTGGACTTTCTAAAACCAGGACTAGGTGATGTGGCTGATTTAGTTGGCCAGCTACTGCCCAGCCAGTTTGAGAGTCTACTTGATGTCGTAGTACTGACTTGGCAGGAAAACCTTCCTGTTCGTAGTCAGCCAGAGCTAAACTGAAACGGAGTACTCTTTCTCCATCTAGATAGTGAATAGTACTCGGTTGTGGAGCATGCGGGTTCTCCTCTTTCCAAACTATCGATCGGTTTTGATCTAAAAGAAATAACTGATAGTTGGCCAAACGGTTGGTAATATTTTCACCTCCGTCAGTCCGATTCCAGATTTTGACAAAATCAATTTGTTCCATCTGCCCTAAATCTAATTCCCACCAAGGTTCATCTGATTGGGATGTATGGGTTGTTGATTCAGCTTGGTTATAGTTGCCATCTGTATTGCCATCCTTAGCTCGGTTAGCATTACCACCATAAGCCGTTGAACTTTGCTTGGCCTCGGCCTGTCGGGCTAAATTAGTCGCTCCCTNCCAAACCTCAACCTCAGCCAAAGAGAGGATTTTATTCTTGCCCGGTAGTTGTAATCTTACGTATCGAGCGTTAATTAGGCGGATTTGGTCTGGCTTCCAAGTTGCTGTGAATTTTGACAAAACGAAATTTTGGTCTTGTGAATCTACTTTTAGCTTTAGGGCCGAGACCTTAGGCGTGTCAGTCTTCAACTTTAACTGGTATGTATCCTGCTGTGGTAATATTCCCTTAACAGCAATTGATCTATCAATTTCTATTTCAAGTTGTGTTTGCTTGGCCGAAGCCGCGACTGGTCGAAGTGTCTGCCATTGAGGTGGTGGTCTAAGCCTGTTTTCCCATTCTATTTGGGCTTTTTCTAGCGTTGGTGTTGGTTTAGCCAAAACAGATTCGAGAAATTTTATTTTATCTTTCCACTCTCTACGCTTCTGTTTTTGTGTATTGTTAAATAATTTGATTGTGGGTTGTTCATCTCTTTTATCACTATCCAGCGTGTTATTGAAAAGAGCAAATAACTGAAAATATTCTTTCTGGGAGATAGGATCGTACTTGTGTGAATGGCACTGAGCACAACTCATAGTTGTTCCCATCCATACTGTCATAGTGGTATTAACCCGATCAACAATTGCCTCGTTACGAAACTCTTCGTCACTGGTACCACCTTCATTGTTAGTCATTGTATTGCGATGGAAAGCTGTAGCAATTAACTGTTCTTCCGTTGGATTGGGAAGAAGATCACCTGCTATTTGTTCAATAGTAAACTGATCAAAAGGTTTATTTTGATTAAAAGAGCTGATTACATAATCCCGATAAGCCCAAATTGTACGTGGTGGATCATCAGCGTAACCGGCTGAATCAGCATATCGAGCTAAATCGAGCCAGACCCTGGACCAACGTTCACCAAAACTAGGTTTATCGAGTTGAATTTCAACATAGTATNGGTAAGCATCATCCCGATTATCGTCGACAAATTGTTTAGCTTCTTCAAATGTTGGAGGTAATCCAGTCAGGTCGATTGCTACCCTCCGAGCCAAAGACCATCGGTCTGCCACAGATTGTCTATTCAATCCAATCTGTTCTAACTGGCTCTGTACGAAGTAATCAATTGGATTTCGGCACCAATTCACATCTGTAACCACCGGTAAATCTGGGCGNTCAGGCTTTACGTAAGACCAATGTTTATCATAATTAGCACCTTCCTGAATCCATTGATAAAGATGTCCAATTTGCTTAGTTGTGAGCGGAGCTGCGTATTTGGCTGGCGGCATTCTCTTGTGCTCATCATCTGTCATGATACGAATCATTAGTTGACTGACGGCTGGCTGATTNGGTACGATTGCGGCTTGGCCATTTCGCGTGGCGATGGCTCCTCGATAGTCATCTAAACGGAGTCCTGCTTGNCGTTGCTCTTGGTCTGGCCCGTGACAGGNAAAGCAATTCTTGGCTAAGATTGGACGAATATCTCTGTTGAATTGGACGTCGTTGTTTTCAGCCCAAGAAGGAAGAAAGCCCAGAACTAAAATTAATATTAATAATGTGTGTCGAGGTCTCAACAGCTTATTCCGTCACTCTTTCTGGTCGATAATGTTAGCAGAGCAATTTTGTTTCGTCAAACAACGGTTAATATCGGTAATTTTTCTTCGGGTCATTTNAAGTTAACTAAAAAAATCTTGACGAGTAAAGCAGATTTGTGTATAATTGGTCGATTTTTGCTTAGATTCTCGCCTAGAAAGCCCCTTCAGAACGATTAGCCCATTTTTTAAATCGCTCCTGAACCTAGTTTTGAAATTTAGTGAAGTCGTTCAGAACGACCTCTGAGTGCTGTGTTTTGGATCGGTTGTCTGCTGAACTNGAAGTCGGCATGCACGGATCGGACTTTGGGGCGGAATCCTGCCAAGCATAACTTTTACTAAAACCTAATTAATGAACACACATACGATTTCAATTTATGGGAAACAATTCTCATCAAAAAAAGGAACGTCGAGGTAATGAGTAAAAAACTCCACATTTCTCAACTTCAAGATATGACGATTTCCCAACTAACCGAAACAGCAAGGGGAATGTCTCTGTCCAACTACGGTGGGCTTAGAAAACAACAGTTAATTGCTCGGATCCTTGAGGCCAAAGCAACTTCGGGAGATGGTGTATTGTACGGAGGTGGGGTCCTCGAAGTCTTACCAGAAGGGTATGGGTTCCTCCGATCTTCTCGTTTCAATTACCTACAAAGTTCAGAGGACATTTATCTCAGCCAAACACAACAACGGAAATTTGGCTTGAGGACTGGCCATTTCGTAGAAGGTACTATTCGACCACCCAAAAAATCAGGTGATAAATCCGAGAATTACTTTGCACTACTGAAAATTCTGAGCGTTAATGGAGCTAACCCTGAGGACACCAAAGAAAACATTCTATTTGACAATCTGACACCGGTCCATCCCTTTGAGCGCTTACAGCTTGAACATCACCCTAAAGAGTTTGCAACCCGAATTATTGACCTAATGGCTCCTATTGGTAAAGGTCAACGGGGCATTATTGTTGCGCCACCATATTCAGGCAAGACAACCTTGCTCAAAAACATTGCTCATGGAATTGCTAAAAACCACCCAGAAATTGTGTTGATGGTTTTGCTTATTGATGAACGGCCNGAAGAAGTAACTGACGTTATTCGTTCTGTCAGGGGAGAAGTGATAAGTTCAACCTTTGACGAACACCCAGAGCGTCATGTNGCGGTNGCTGAAATGGCAGGGGAAAAAGCCAAAAGATGCGTAGAAGCTGGCCAAGACGTAGTTATTTTACTTGATTCAATGACTCGTTTAGCTCGTGCTTCTAATATCGTTACGCCACATTCTGGAAAGACCCTAACAGGTGGCTTAGATGCTTTTGCTTTTCTCAAACCAAGACGTTTCTTCGGTGCAGCTCGAAAGGCCGAAGAAGGTGGAAGTTTAACCATTATTTCTACAGCTCTAATTGAAACNGAGTCTCGTGCTGACGAAGCCATATTTGAAGAATTTAAAGGAACAGGAAATATGGAGATACATCTGGACCGGACCCTATTAGATCGTAGTATCTTTCCTTGTATCAATGTGGTCCAATCAAAGACTAGACGCGAAGAATTACTCCTTGAGAAAGATGTCCATAGCAAAGTTCTTGTTTTGCGCCGATTCTTATCTCAGATGGGTGCTGCTGAATCGATGGAACTTCTAGCTGAGCAGCTAGATAAAACCGATTCTAACGAAGATCTTCTGGAAATGATGGCTCAAGGTGGTGTCGGTAATAATAAAAGAAGTAAGCGGTAATACAAATAGGTAAATAACAAACCAAAATTATTAAGGAGTCAAAAACGGATATGAAACCCGAGATTCATCCTACAACTGTTGAGTGTACGATTACCTGTGTTTGTGGCGCAAGTATTACGACCAAATCCTCCACTGATTCCATGAGAATCGAAATTTGCTCTAATTGCCACCCATTTTATACTGGTCAGCAGAGTAAAATTGTCGATACAGCTGGCCGTGTGGAAAGATTCCGTCGTCGTTACGAAAACAACGAATCTTCGACTACAACTTAAACATAATAAACAATTTAGGTGACTGATATGGCTGAGAAAAGCGACTATTATCAGGTCCTCAATTTAGATAGAAATGCNAGTGCAGAAGCAATCAAGAAAGCTTATCGAAAATTAGCAATCCAGTATCATCCGGATAAAAATCCAGATAANCCTCAAGCTGAAGAGAAGTTCAAAGAAGCAACTGAAGCTTTTGAAGTGTTGTCTGATGATGAAAAAAGACAGCGTTATGACCAGTTTGGCCATGCTGGTGTAGAGGGNGTTGTTGGTAGTAGTGGGTTTGGTGGCGGNTTTAGCAACTTTGACGATATCATTAGCAATGTTTTCGGTGACTTTGAAGACCTTTTCGGTGTTAGTAGTGGCCGTAGTCAAAGGGGGCCAAAGAGAGGGGCTAGCCTGCAGTATACGATGACAATCAGCTTGGAAGACGTGATTTTTGGAAAATCAGAAACTATTGAAATTCCTCGCCACGAAACCTGTGAAATTTGTCAAGGTAGTGGTGCCTCGGAAGGTTCAGTGCCACAGACTTGTCCTGATTGCCACGGTCGAGGTAGAGTCACATCGGCGACCGGTTTTCTAAGTGTTTCCCGAACTTGTCCTCGTTGTCAGGGTGAAGGAAGAGTTATTCTGAGCCCTTGTAGACCCTGTCAAGGTGCAGGATTAGTGCGAAACATCAAGAAACTAAAAATCAATATCCCAAAGGGTGTGGATACCGGACATAAGCTTCATCTAAGAGGAGAGGGTGAATCTGGATCTCAAGGTGGACCAGCTGGTGATCTTTATGTTGTGATGCAAGTTGAGCCGCATGATAATTTTCATCGTGAAGGCAATAACNTGATGACAAATACGACGGTATCATTTGTACAAGCAGCATTGGGTGCCGAGATTGAAGTTTCGACCCTAGACGGCTCAGTTTCCGTTAACATTAAACCNGGTACGCAATTCGGAGACAAAGTCAGAGTAGCGGGTAAGGGGGTACCTTATCCTCGCCAAAATGTCCGTGGCGATCTTTTCGTATACGTTGAGATCGAAACCCCTCGTCGTCTGAGTAATCAAGAGACGGATTTGCTCGAGCAGTTTGCGGAGTTGCGTGGCGAATCAAAAACCTCATCTGACGATGATCNCTCTAGTCCATTTAGTAAATTAAGAGAAAAGTTCTTTTCCACTAAGGACGAGTAAGATATTCGTCTGCTAAGTTCAGCCCGAGCCCAGAACTAATGGAAGAGAAATCCTTTTTACAAACAGGTGGCAGATGGACGCAGGTGAAAATTAAAACAGCGATAGCTTCTGCAGATGCAATCGCAAATTATCTGTTTGACCATCAGGCTATAGGACTTGAAATTCAAGAAGATAATGATGAATATAATACTCTACTGGCTTATTTCCCGCAGGATGACCTAACTACCATGCGCCTGCGTAACCTCCGTCGTTTTATCGCCAAATTGCCTAGCTTTGGTCTACCCGGTGAAGAATCAATTACTATCGAAATGCAGGCTTATGATAGTCAAGACTGGGCCAACAGCTGGCGTGCTGCCTTCCCGCCACAAGANATCGGCGATCATGTAGTTGTAGCTCCCACTTGGCATCAAATAGAAGAGGATGAGTCCAGCCAATCAGGGACTGAAAAAATCCTGATCCGTCTGGACCCTGGTATGGCATTTGGTACTGGTCATCACCCAACTACTCGCTTATCCTTGCACTTGTTATCTAGTTTGTCCTTTAAAGGACGAGAAATGGTTGCGGATATTGGGACAGGTTCAGGTATATTGTCTATTTTAGCAGTCAAAATGGGAGCTAAAAAAGTCATAGCGCTAGATATTGATGAAACAGCCTTAAATGTTGCAGAGCATAACTTTGTGGTCAATGGCATCAAAGATCACGTCGATCTGCGTCAGTCAGAAGGTTTGGCGAATATAACAGGAAAATTTCACTTGATAATTGCTAATATTGTTAGCCAAGTAATTTTACCGATGATTCCTTCTTATCCACAGTATTTACGTAAAGGGGGCAAACTGATACTATCAGGGATCTTAGACAGTGAATCCCAAACGATCAGGACAGCTTTGCGTGATCATGGATTTCAATGTCTACAAGTTCGTCAACAGGATGAGTGGGTGGGCATACTAGCGCAAAAAGGAAATTAAAACACTGGATATGAAGTGGAAAATCGAGATCTACAACAAATTTTCTCACCCATCTGGGCTAGCGCAAGATATTAGAGACTTAGGCATTGACCAAGTGGAGTCAATTAATTTTAGCCGACTTTATTTTTTGGAAGGAAACCTTAGCATCGGCCAAGTTGAGCAAATTTGCTCCCAACTCTTGGCTGATAGAATCACTGAAAATTACCGTTTTTATGAAGAAAAAAGTGCACCCAGAGACAATGGTATCTCCCAAATAGAAGTAGTTTTCAAATCAGGAGTGACGGATACTGTAGCTGAGAACATTTGTAAGGGAATCGGTGATTTAGATATTTCTTGCCTACCAGAAACTATAACGGCCCAAACAGGCCGCCAGTACAATTTTCACTTTCGGTCTGATCAAACTAGCCCTCAGTCGAAACGAGACCTCTTAGAGATAATCGCTACTCGTTTGCTTGCCAATGAGGTAATCGAATCGTTTAATATTTCGATGTAACTGACAGTTGAACTGAACTATTACTTGACCCTATCAATCCACTTGTAAGCAACCTTGGAGTTTTGCCTGAATACTTTGTCCGTAGCATCTTTCCCTTTTGGCTCAAAATAGTCCAAAACTAGTTTTTGGACCGTGGCATACTTGGCAAAACGTGCTGAGACTGGCCAGTTAGAACCGTAGATTAGCCGATCCTGGCCGAACTTATTCCATAACAAATTAAGCACAGGCTTATAAAATTCCACTTCGTGGGGAATTGGTTGTGTTTTATCAGCCACACTTTCGACTAAGCCCGATACTTTGCAGTAGATATTGGCTTGCTGGGCCAGTAATTGCATTGCTTCAGTCCAAATTCGATCTGGTGACTGACCATTGATACTAGGAGCTCCGAGGTGATCAATTATGATACGTAGGTTGGGAATATTTTCTGCAATTTCAGCTACACTTGATAGTACATCAGCACCACCAAGTATATCCAACGCCAGGTCATAATAAGCCAAATGCTCCAATCTCGCTTGTTCCAGTTTGGTTAATTGTTTGGTTATGATGCCCCCTAACCGAATTCCCCGGAATAGTGGATCTACTCTAAGTTTATCTAAACGTACATCAAAATCATCCGAATTTAACTGTAGATTACCCACAAATCCGATAATAAAAGGTTCAGTTTTGGCTAATTCTAGGACCCATAGATTATCTTCAAATCTTTTACTAGCCTCTACGACGACAGTTCCGTGTACGCCCAAAGGTTTAGTTACGGCCTTGTATTCGTCAGGTAGAACAGTTCGGTATAGAAATTCATCGTTTTTATTTGGCCAAGGGATCCCTTGTGGACGTTTCGGATCGTAAAAATGTGTATGGGTATCGATCACCCGCAAATCACTCATTGTACCTAACTTCTGTTGAGTAGTAATTGGCCCAGTTTTATGTTGTTCTTTGGTGGACAGATTATATCACATTTAATCTAATTATTCACCGATTGACAAAACTACAAATCTTTTGATAGACTGAGTAGTTCACATTGTAAAAGTAGGTCAAGACAATATTGCCAAAGTTAAATCAGAAGTTGGGTTGACGTTTCACCATAATTTCGTTTACCCAAATTACTGCCTAGTAGTTACCTGCCATCCGTATCAGAGGATCGAATCATCTCTACTATTATCACTTGTCTTATAATCCATAAATGAAAAGTCGTCTTATTTTTACCATTTTAGGCCCACTAGTCGGAATATTGTTAATCCTATTTTTTGATTTTAATGCTGAAAGGCCAGAGACCACTCGGATGGCTGCGGTTGCTGCTTGGATGGCAATTTGGTGGATGACAGAAGTTGTACCACTGGCAGTAACTGCTCTACTCCCTATTTCTTTGTTTCCTTTGTTAGGAATCATGAATGGTAAATTGGTATCATCTGCTTATTGTAACTATATAATTTTTCTATTTATCGGTGGTATTTTGGTTGCTCTGGCTATGGAACGATGGAATTTGCACCGCCGGATTGCACTTAGGATCCTTCTCTTTGTTGGCATACAGCCTAGCCGAATTATTCTTGGCTTTATGTTAGCTACGGCTTTTCTATCGATGTGGATATCTAATACAGCCACCACCATGATGATGGTGCCAATTGGTTTGGCCGTTGTCAATAGTTTAGAACAACAAATTGGGGAAAAGCAGATCAGTAAGTATTCGGTAGGCCTGTTTTTAGGTATTGCTTATGGGGCCTCCATAGGTGGAGTAGCAACTCTGGTGGGGACTCCCACAAATTTATCATTTTCTCGGATTTTTCAGATTAACTTTCCTCAAGCCCCAGAAATTACCTTCGCCAGTTGGCTAATGTTTGCACTACCTGTATCAGCTACAGTTTTGGTATGCTCATGGTGGTGGCTTACCCATCTTTTTTGTCGCCACTTGGAAACCGTAGAGTTAAACCCAAGTCTTTTTCAAAACCAATATCGTCAGCTAGGCCCAATGTCCTGGGCAGAAAAAGTCGTTTTAGCCGATTTCATTGTGTTGGTTTTGTTATGGTTATTTCGGTCCGATATTCGTTTAGGTAGTTTCACTTTATATGGCTGGTCAAATCTGTTTGACCAGCCATATAAACTAAATGATGGTACAGTTGCTATTACGCTGGCAATTATTCTATTCTTAATTCCAGCTAGTTTAAGTGAGAAAGCTGAAAACGAAAGAATTTTGGATTGGAAAACAGCTACCAAGATCCCTTGGAATATTGTCCTCTTACTTGGAAGTGGTTTTGCCGTCGCTAGTGGGTTCAAAAGTTCGGGCCTATCTGAGTGGTTGGGTGGCCGTTTATCTGAAGTTGTGGGCTGCCACCCAGTAATTTTGCTGGTTGTCACTTGTTTATTAGTTACCTTTTTAACGGAACTTACTTCAAATGTAACAACAGTCGAAATTTTGCTCCCGATTTTGGGCGCATTGGCAATCGCAATCAAGATTCATCCGTTGTTTCTGATGGTACCAGCGACTATATCTTGTTCTTTTGCTTTTATGTTACCAGTTGCGACACCTCCCAATGCAATTGTCTTTGCTACTAATCGAATTCAGACTTCGGAGATGGCCAAAGTTGGGATTCTGCTGAACTTGTTGTGTGTGTTTTTAGTTGCCACTGCTACCTTAGTAATAGGAAAAATTATATTTGATATGGATCTTAGTCAACCACCAAGTTGGATATTCCAAAAGTAACTCTAGTAGGAGAAAGAATAAATGAGTAGTCAAGAAATTTTCTCATCAACCGTTCTAACACCAGTACAGCAACGTAAACTTAGAGAAGAGTTTACAGTAAACGGATTTGTTAAAATTAATCAAGCCTTCACGGGTGAAGATCTATCTCAAATTCAGCGAGATGTTGATGGAATGATGGATCGTTCTATCAAATCTGGCAGGAGATTGGAGGCTCATTGGGGTGGAGAATGGCGTGAAGATGTGAAAGTTGAAGGTGATAAGCAAGCTAGAAGTGTGCTGTCAATTCATAATATTCAATATCATTCATCCTATTTGGCCAAGTTAATGTTTCATCCCAATTTAGTGGATCCAGCTGCAGCCGTGATTGGTTCAACTAATTTACAGTTACATCATACTTTGATGCATGCCAAACCACCGAAGATTGGGGCAGCTTTCCCGATGCATCAAGATTACGACTATTTCCCTCACAAACTGGACACGATGATAGCCGCAACACTCTACTTGGATGACTCAGGAATAGAAAATGGCTGTTTATGTGTTTATCCGGGTAGTCACAAACATGGTTACATCGAGAAACATGTCCATCAAGGTTCACATCATCTTCCAATGGATGAATACCCTATTGATCAAGCAACACCCATTCCAATGAAGGCCGGCGACTTGTTAATATTTAGTTATTTGACAATTCATGGTTCGACACCCAATACATCCGATCAATGGAGACGGATGTTGCTATTTGAGTTCAGATCCCCACTTGACAACAGAAAAAGTGAACCTGAAGGTAGCGTAGGGCAAGGCTTGATAGTACGGGGTGTTCATCCTAACCCAGTACCAAAATCAGGCGAGAGCTACTAAATAGAAGTCTAATGGGTAACCTAAATGTCGATAATATCACAAAAGCATCATAAACATTTTGAGCGTTACGGCTACATGGTGATCGAAAATTCCGTTCCGATTGAACTATGTCACGCGGTCGTTGAAGCGATTTTTGATTTTTTGGAGATGAATCCTGATAACCCAGATGACTGGTATCGGCTACCTCATAAACCAGGTGCGGGCATGGTCGAGATGTATCAGCATCAAGCAATGTGGAACGTCTATCAGTATCCACTAATCCATCAAATTTACACAGAAATTTATGGTACACACCGAATTTGGGTACATCCAGATCGTGTTAATATGAAGCCACCTCTTCATCCAAGTTATCCTGAATGGGATCACACAGGAATGTATCATTGGGATGTCGATACGTCTAAATTACCTGTGACTTTCGGAACACAGGGAGTTTTATTTTTAACTGATACAGCAGATAACCAAGGATCATTCGTTTGTTGGCCAGGAGCACATAAGTCATTAATAGATAATAACAGACCGTGGGTTCCTGAGTTGTCTCCCGAAAATTTCATTCAGGTTTCAGCATCTGCAGGTTCTTTGCTAATTTGGCATAGGGCATTACCACACGGTAACGGTCGGAACACCTCAAATCTACCGAGACTCGCTCAGTATATGAACTTTTATCCGGTTCCTGAGCCAATGGATGAAGAAAGAAGACAAGAACGAATTACTCTTTGGAAAGAACGGAGAGCCTTGGGGCGGGGCCCTTGGCCCGGGGATCCTCGTGGCTGGGAAGCTAAAAATTATGGACCAGCTAAGCTAACTGAATTAGGCCGAAAATTACTGGGTCTTGATCTTTGGAACTAAACCGCTTGCATTATAATTTAGGTGATAGATGTTTAGTATCTGAATTTTCTCAACTTTCCGATTTTGCCTAACGATACTCTGGGGTAATGATCATGTATGGTATAACTGTGCCACAATCGGTTAATGCCATACCCCATAAGTTGGTATTTCAAAGACAATACCAATTATGCTCCAGAGGCACCCGATCGTGTAGTCTCCTAAAATTAATCCTAAAAAAAATGGAACGGCTTGCCTATAGAGTTTGACACCACCGGTTCTCAGGATAATTAATTTTGCGAACCAACTCAAGAAAACAGCAAACCACTCACGGCCAAGCCCTCCACCAGTGGTTAGAACATACCCTCCTGGATTGAATGGCCACCATAAAAAACGAATTTTCATTATCATTAAAAATATAGTGAAGCAGAATCCCCCAGTGATACCAGTAATTTCACCACTATCTGGTTGTCTTGGATTAATCAGCCAATTCTGTAATCGATTAAAAAATTCCCATCCCATCGTGCCAATCCAACCTCTGGCTTTATTCGTCACACCTAAGTCATACATCACATGGATATAGACCCAAAAAGTAAAAAAAATGCCAAAAACGATTGTTAAAATGATGCCAGTTAATATTTGTTGATAACCAATCTTCGCCTGTTCAGCAATTCTAAGAGCTTCTAATTGACTGGGCATTGGGTTAGCTCGAAAGCAACGGTTCAAAGGATATAGATAGGTTAAAATGGTTAGATTAGGTACTCCTAGGCGACGAGTCCCTAAGGTAGATACCATTGTACGTCCAGGATCTACGTAAATTAGCGTGTGAACGGGTGGGCCAATTTCAGCACGAGACCTAGTAATAGCAATTACCATAGGGAAATAAATGATGAAAAACAAACCGATGGCCCATAGTGTCATCCCAGATTGTTGGCAAAATAATACTAGAAACATTATGCCGAAAATACCCATAGCAGCAGCAAATCGATAACTAATTGGTTCATTTTGGTCTGAAATCTGGTTAGTCTGTCCAACTATTCTTTTTAAAATCTGGAGATAAAATTTCCGCCCAACCCAAATGGGGATTAAACCAAAAGCAACCCAAGCACCAACTGACTGCTCAAAAGGATAGATAGTTTGCCATCCGATTGCAGAACCGGCAATGCGTAAAAAACGACCAAAAAGATAGAAGAACCAGCAAGAGAAAGAAAGATCCAAAGGAGTGAAAAACATTAGTCCGATTATGAAAGGATAAAAAGAGACGCGCAAAACGCCCATAGCTTGCCACGGACTTGACGTAAATTGAAAAATAGTTTGGTTTTTAACGTTTAAGTAAGGGACTGTTGGTGTGATATAATGCAAGCCATTGACTAGGTCAATTACCGATACAATACTAAAGCCAGCCCACATCCAACGATTCGAAAAAAAATTACTGGGGTTGGTTGCCATGGCAATCGGCAACTGGACAATTGGGTAGCTTAGTTTTTCGTTTTCTGTCCACTGCTTTCGAAGAAAAACTACCAATGAAAACAAAACTAACCATAGAGCAATAACAAATAGAGACCATGCCAAAACAGGTTGTAGCCAAGGGGTTAAATTACTGCTGGTATAAAGATTAGTCTCGCCTCGAAAAAATCCGTTTAAGGCCCCCTTATCTTTGACGGCTAGCCAATTGGGCACATGAGCAGTGAACAACTGTTCCCAATCGTTTTCAGCAGAAGCATACCAAAAAGCGTGTACAATGACAGGAAGGAGGTACCCCATCATGGTATGTCCACTAATGGTAGTTACCATGACGACCATGGCGTACAATGTCAGTAGATCAGCCTGATCAAGAGCTAATTTGGGAGCAAATCGCTGTAACGGAAGGTTAATAACAACCAGTGCGAGGAGGGTAAAAACAGCATTAAAAAATAGTGACGCAATCGTAAGTTGAGTGGAGTGCCAAACTTCACTACCCATCAAAGTCCAGTAGCTGTTGATGGCAACTAGCACTAGACCTAAAAGTAAAATATGTCCTTTTACGGCACCTCGATTTTGCAATCAGGATTTCTTTCTAAGTGATATTTGCTTACTTAACTCAATTATTCGTGTATTTAGATTTCTATTTCTAGACCTTCTAGCGGGTCAACTCGTGCTTTGGCTGCGGCTAAATTGCTTTGGGCTTCTTGGTATTGTGGTGCAATATCGACTGCTTTCTGAAAAGATGATACTGCGTTACGATAAGCACCATTTTGGTATTGAGCGACACCTAAGTTATTGTGAGAAACGGAATTCTCAGGGTCGAATAAAACAGCGTTTTCAAAAGCATTGATTGCTTCTTCGTATTGATCCAACCGAACGTACATATTGCCAAGGTTAGTGTACATTTCTGAATTGCCAGGCTGAATATCTAGACCATTTTTAAAGGCTACTGCAGCTGATTCATAATCTTCCAACATCTCATGAGCAAAGCCCAAATTCCAATAAGCTTCTGCATAGTCTGGTTTTAATTCTATGGCTTTTTGACAAGCTACAATAGTGTCGTTCCATTGACTTTTCTGATAGTAAATAAAACCCAGATTGTTGTAAGCATTAGCGTTTTCTGGGTTAACCTCAATTTCTTTTTGAAAAGCTGTGATAGATTCTTCTACTTTGTTTTGTTGGTATAAATCTAACCCTTGCCGAAAGAAATCTGGCTGCACGCCATCTAAAATTTCATCCAAATCCAAATCCAAATCCAAATCCAAATCTGGCGAGGTCTCCAAAACTAAATCNTNATTATNAAAATCCAAAATAANCTCCNATTCAGTCTAATAATCGATAATTACTANAAGAATCTCTGNGGTTGCTACNGTTTANGTANGAAAAAAGGNAACTTAATGCTNNTGAAAACTTNCCCATAANAGAAATACTTGACTTAACAAGACANAACGACTGGAAGAAAAAANCGACGAATTTATCATTAATACGGAAAGCCAATTTATCATTAATACGGAAAGCCATCGCCCGNCGGCGCNCTCCCCGACAGANTAACACAAAANTGATCTTACAGCAAATNTATAAAATCGNCGCTNATTTANCTATTGTATTACCAAGAGAGGTTAGGTTTGAGCCAGTTCTCAGCTTGTTTGATAGACCAGCTTTTACGTTGAGCATAATCCGATAATTGATCAGGCGCAATTCGTCCCAACCCGAAATACCGAGCTTGTGGGTGAGAGAAATACCAACCACTGACGGAGGCAGATGGAGTCATAGCATAATTTTCCGTTAATTCTATACCAGTTAACGATTCAACTTGCAAAAGGTCAAACAAAACTCGTTTCTCAGTATGATCAGGNCANGCTGGATANCCGGGTGCAGGNCGNATNCCTACATAGNTTTCAGNAATTAGATCATCATTANTCATTGANTCNGTAGGNGANTATGCCCAAATCTCGGTTCTAACACGTTGNTGNATTTGTTCAGCTAGCGCCTCAGCNAGTCTATCAACTAAAGACTTAACCATAATACTGTGATAGTCATCTTGATTTTCTTCAAATTGGCGCGCTAATTTATCNGCACCGATACCGGCAGTAACAGCGAATCCACCCACATAGTCCTTAATCTTACTATCTTTGGGGGCTACAAAATCAGCCAAGCATAGATTGAAACGACCAGATGATTTATTCATTTGCTGACGGAGGTGGTAGCTAGTAATGATCTTTGAATCATCCGGATAAATTTCAATGTCATCTCCTACTGAATTAGCTGGGAAAATGCCAACTACAGCTCGTGCCGTGACCATTTGTTCATCGATGATTTTTTCCAATAAAGCCTTAGCATCAATCCAGAGTTGTTTGGCAGACTCACCAATGACTGGGTCTTTCAATAGCTTTGGAAACCGACCTGCTAACTCCCAACTCTTGAAGAAAGGAGTCCAGTCGATATAGTCGATCAGGGTNGTTAAGTCATAATTATCAAAACTCCGAATTCCGACTTCTTTAGGGATTGGAGGTTGATATGATTTCCAATTTTCGGGAAAACGATTGTTTCTAGCCACATCAATGGGGTTTAGCCGCCGGCTGGTCTCCGTACGTTGGCGTGTTTCTCTCAGACTGGCATATTCTTGTTTGACCTGAGAGGTGAAAGTCGATTTGTTTTCTGGATTAAGCAATTTACTAACTACACCAACGCTACGAGATGCATCTAGGACATGGATAGTTGGTTGGCTATAACAAGGATCAATTTTAACGGCTGTATGAGCCTTAGAGGTAGTAGCTCCACCAATTAGTAATGGGATTTTCAAACCTTCCCGCTCCATCTCTTGAGCGACGTGTACCATTTCACCTAGCGATGGTGTAATAAGACCACTCAGACCGATTAAATCAACCTGTTCTTGACGGGCTACCTGCAAAATTTCACTAGCTGACACCATTACACCCAAATCGATGATCCGATAATTATTACAACCCAAAATGACGCCGACGATGTTTTTTCCTATATCATGAACATCACCCTTAACAGTGGCTAACAAAATTTTGCCCTTAGCCATCGTATTCTGATCTTTAGTCGCTTCAATGAAAGGNGTTAGGTAAGCAACCGCTTTTTTCATTACTACAGCACTTTTAATAACCTGGGGTAGGAACATCTTTCCATTTCCAAACAGTTCGCCTACCACGTTCATTCCATCCATCAATGGACCTTCAATAACTTGAATGGGTTTGGGGTAATGTTTGCGGGCTGCTTCCGCGTCTTGATCGACAAAATCGAGTATCCCTTCGACCAAGGCATATTTGAGTCTCTCATCGACTGTTTCATTACGCCAAGCCAAATCTTTCTTTTTTTTGCGTTTTTTACCCTTTACACTTGCAGCAAGTTCAACTAACTGGTCTGTGGCTTCTGGCTGGCGATTGAATAGTACGTCTTCCACCGCGATCTTCAGCTGTTCAGGAATCTCGTCGTAAATTTGTAGCTGCTCCGCATTGACAATACCTAGATCCATTCCTGCTTGGATCGCATGATATAGAAATGCNGAATGCATAGCTTCTCTAACAGTATTATTACCTCGAAAAGAAAAGGAGATGTTGCTTAATCCACCGCTGACTAANGAACCAGGTAGTGTTTGTTTAATCTGACGACAAGCCGAAATAAAGGCCACAGCATAGTCATTATGTTCTGCTATGCCGGTAGCAACNGTCAAAATGTTAGGATCGAAAATGATATCTTGAGCTGGAAATCCAACTTGCTGTGTTAGTATCTTATAAGCTCGTTGACAAATCTCAATTTTTCTATCAACAGTAACGGCCTGACCATCTTCATCAAAGGCCATAACTACTACAGCAGCNCCATATCGCCGGATTAGTTTGGCTTTTTCAACAAAATCAATCTCACCTTCTTTCAGGCTAATGGAGTTGACAATCCCTTTTCCTTGGACACACTTTAGACCAGCTTCAATTACTTCCCACTCGGAAGAATCAATCATGACTGGCACCCGACTTATTTGGGGATCAGTNGCCATCAGCAATAGAAATTCAGTCATTATTGATTTTGAATCCAGTAGTCCCTCATCCATATTGACATCAATAATCTGTGCTCCACTTTCAACTTGATCCCTTGCTATTTGGAGCGCAGCCTCGTAATCTCTTTCTTTAATCAAACGAGCAAATTTGGCAGAACCCGTCACATTGGTTCGTTCCCCAACGTTGACAAAGTTAGTATCTGGTCGAATCACTAATGGTTCCAGNCCACTAAAACTAGGTAGATNTTTATCAACTGGAATNTGTCTAGGTGGTAGGCCTGATANNGCTTCNTCAATGGCCCGAATATGATCTGAAGTNGTACCACAACATCCACCAACGATATTCAANAAACCACTTTGTCCAAATTCATTNAGAATNGAAGCNGTCTGATCGGCANCTTCGTCATANTCACCAAATTCATTGGGTAATCCNGCATTGGGATAACAGCTGATNGGTATTGGTNCNANTTTGGCNAAATCTTGNAGATAAGGACGAAGCTCNGTNGCACCAAAGGAACAATTCAANCCAACACTCAANAAATCAACATGTTGAATAGAGTACCAAAAAGCCTCCATTGTTTGACCNGATAGATTACGGCCACTTGCATCGATTACCGTCCCGGAAACCATGATAGGTATGGGNCGATTAGCCGATTTGGTGATTTGGCTGAGTGAAAACAGNGCTGCCTTGCAATTCAAAGTATCGAAAACGGTTTCTACTAGAAGTANGTCTGCACCGCCATCAATCAAGGCTTGTGCTTGTTGTCCGTAGGCTTGGGCTAATTCGTCGAACGAAGTATTACGATAGCCAGGGCGTGAGACGTCAGGTGAAATAGAACAAGTCCGGTTGGTTGGGCCAATGGCCCCGGCGACAAAACGAGGACGATTTGGGTCAGAGGCGGTAATTTCGTCGGCTACTTGTCGAGCCAGTCGAGCTGAATTGAAGTTTAAGTCATAAACTAGATCTTCTAACTGATAATCGGCTTGTGATATGCTGGTACTATTGAAAGTATTAGTTTCAATAATGTCAGCACCCGCCAACAAATAAGATCGATGAATAGCTGATATAACCTCTGGTTGGGTCAATGATAATAAATCGTTATTACCTTTTACGTCAATCGGATGTTGGGTCAACAGGTCACCCCGGAAATCAGACTCTTGTAACTGATAAGTCTGAATCATAGTACCCATCGCTCCATCCAAAACCAATATACGCTCACGTAACAAGGCCGATAATTGTCGGCTAACATCAGGCTGTGGTTGACTAATATTTTGAGGGTGAAGTGAAGACATACAAATCCTACAGTTTGAGGGTAAATTACACAGGCCACCGAAAGCTTATGATACCACCTGAAACNCAAGAAAAGCCTGCTAATAGANAAGATATTGAGACTGGAAAACGAGAAAATTTATTCGTTGAGATCGATTTGAGGGGGAGGCTTAGCCCCAGCCATACGATATGATCGAGCGATCTTCTGCTGCTGCTGTGTTCGTCCGACTTTGTTTCGAGCTTTGGTGTGTTTATCACCGATTTCGAGGTGTATTTGAGCATCAAGCTGCATTATTTGATAAATGACCTGCTCTATTTGGTTAATGAGGGATTTGAGTCTTGGTGATTGCCGATATACTTGGCGAATNCGTTCGTCATCAGCNGGCAGGTTACCAATNTCACTATCTAGTCGGCGGATACGATGAAAAATAATGTCTCTTCTTTTTAACAGCTGTAATACCAATTCTTCGTCATCAGNATCTAAACTTTCCTTCAATTGATAAGTAATAGACAAACACGATTCATAGAACTCTAGTTTGCGTGCGAATTNTTGTGATAAGNCTGATTCTGAGTGGTGTAGCTTCTGATTAATCACGCCTTAATAGTTCCTATCTGGGAACGTAAGTTACTAGATTGGGCAGCTTGCGAGTTGGGTTGTTGGGCTCGATTGTCTTGCACTGCTTGGCCCCATGCTTGTCTTAAACCAGTAGCATGCTCAATTACATCGTCTAATGGCTCTGACTTTTTCTCGGTCACCGATTGACTAATTTGCCATAGAAAGTAATCATATAAGCTTTGTAAGCTGGCCGTGATTTCTTTATTCGCATTTTCGTCTAGAGCACCAACCAGTTCCAAGATGATCTCCCTAGCTTTGAAAATTTGGTCTGAAAACTCCTGCCGATCGGTATTATCTGTTTCAAGCTGTAATTTAGCTTTCTTGAGGGAAACGATCAAAGCATCGTATAACATCAGCAGAAGATTACCTTTATCTGCTGATTTTACTTGCATTTGTTGGTATTTTCCGTAAGCCAGTTGTCGTCTCATCAGTATGCTCGCTTTGTCTCTTTTTTGTTATTTGATTTANAGGTCAAGTTCCAAGAACTGAGCTGTTCTACTTCAGATTTAATCATCATCTTTTTTTCCGCTCAGGCTGGCCAATTGACTTTCAAGGAAAGCTGTTTGGGCTTGTATTTCAGCCATAGCTTTTTCCATAGCTAAGAACTGGGTCTTGTAACGATCCTCCACTTGAATCAATCGTCTTTCGATCTTGTCTACTTGATCTTGTGTCCGATCAAATTGGGACTCAAAACCATCCAACCTTCGTTTAATTTGTCCATCAATATCATCAACAAACCCTTCTAACAATCGGTTGAGTCGTTCAGCAATACCTTGGGTCAGAGTTACGGTACCNCGAGCGGTATTATTATCCACATCGGTTGGGGTCAACTTGACTCTCAANCGAAGNCCTTCCGAATCTCCAGCNTCGTCAGCACCAGTTAGATATTGGCCACTACCATCGGCTGGTTGACCATTAATAGTTCCTACTACATCTTGGCCACTAGTTTCTTGATGAGTCCCTATACCAGTATAGTCGTTTTCACTGGCGGTTACACCGAAGCCATAACTGGAACCATATTCATTGTGTTCCAAATGTAACTTACCATCAACACTACTNGCGGTTACGGCAATTCGGTTTCGACCTAATATGGTAGAACCAAAAGAACCAACATCTANGTCTCCAGAAATACTTAGCGAAAGATTACTGTTACCGGNTAGATTATCTGTAATTACAATTTTACCATCTGAATCCAATGAGGTCGTGATCTCACCATTAAACTGGCTTTCTAATGTGTTCAAAAAATCCTGAACGGTCGAATTGTCCGCAATCGTATAGCTGGTNTGGCTAACATTAGCTCCGTAATGGCGAGTACCTGAAAAAGTGATAGTATCCCCCGTGCTATACCCCAAATCGGTGAATTTACTATTAGTAGTGGCTGTTGTATCGTTAGTACCTATTTTCTGGCTGGCAGTTCGAACTTCCGCGATACTAGTTGACAGTTCGGTATTGATTTTCTGAATGACTTCTTCCAAGGTGTCTCCAGTACTTAAGCTAACTGCAGCNTCAGCATCACTGGAAAAGTCAGTGATCGTCAGGGTATCATCAGCAGTTAGGCCGGAGCTACTAAATGTTGAATCCGCCGTTAAAATCACTTTGGTCGCAGCTTGTGTAATGTCGATAGTATAAGTACCTGACTGGGTATGCTGATTAAAACCAACATATTCGATGGCTTCATCAGTCGTTGTTCCTTCTCCACGTAATAACTGTTCAACACTGAGTAAGTTACCATCAATAGCCGACTGAAGGGCACTATCATCGAGTGAAATGATTCCCGCTCGGTCGGTCGAAATACCTAGACTAAGGAGGTTTTTGTTATCCCCAGTCAGCCCATTCAATGTCGTTCCGATCAAGCGTTGGATTTGAGTTTGTACTGATCTAACGGTCGAATCACCGAAAAGCAAGCCAGAAACGCCGGTATTGGCATCGAAAGCAAATTGTTCTTTCACAAAACCGACAATACCATTGTAAGTCTCAACAAACTCGGTCATACTGCTCTTAATCTGGCTGGTATCTTTTTCTATTCTCAATGTGATGGGTGGATCACCCGTTTCGGCATTGGTGTTTAGCAGATCCAAAGTCACACCTTGAATTACATTGGAGATCTTGTTAGTTTCGTGGGTAACATTGATATTATTGATTTTCAGCCGAGCATCTTGACCAGATTGCAAAACTCTGTCCTGTCCTTTTGTCGTAACTGAAAAATCTCCGAAAAGGTTGGTATCAGTAGAACCAAAATTACTCTCATCTACATCAATTGACAGTAAACTTTCGCCAGCCGTATTATCCGAAACGACGATTTGTCCATCTTCTATCGATAAGCTGATGCTAGAGGCACCAAACACAGTTTGGACTTGATCCAAAAAGGCTTGAACTGTATCTCCGTTTTGATAAGTATAAGTACCACTGACTGATTGGCCATCTCGATTAGTTCCAATAATACTGATCGTCTTGTTGGCCACAATTCCACTATCAATCTCACTAAAGAGTGTACTGGATGTGATATTGGTACTACCGGTAGTTTGAACTGTTTTGGCGGAGCCTAATCGCTGGAAAACGCTAGATTGCTCCCCATTAGAGTCAGTGAAACCAAGTTGTTGTAGCAAGCTACCATCCAAACTGTCAGATAAGTTGATTCCATTTTCACCTGTTTGATTAGCTGCTAAGATCAAACGATGGTCTTCCGGTGAGACAGAGATGATGGAGGCGGTGACTTGGGCGTTAGCACTATTGATCTTATTACGTATATCGGCCAGTGAATCGCTAGTGGCAATAGTAATTGATTGCTCATTGACCACCAAGTTACCAGAAAAGTTTAAAGTATTGGTTTTACTACCAAAAATTCCGGAAGAAAATTGTTCAGTCTCGGCCCGCTGTATTACTTCTATACTATAACTGCCCTCAGCTGCTTGGCTGGAAATGGAATGGGCTAGAGTTTTGTTTTCGCTAACCGAGGCTTGGAATTGGTGGAAAGTAGTTCTGGAATTTAGTGTTTTAACACTGCCTTGAAAAGTTTTGACAATACCGTCAAGTTGTTCGAATGCACCCTGTTTTTGTAGGATCTGTGTCTGTTTTCTTTCGAGTAATTGAACCGGACGGCGTTCAATTTCCATCAGCTTTTCCAGCATTCCTGCTGTGTCCATCCCTGAACTTAAGCCTGAAAAAGTGATTTCTGACATCTTTCGTTCTCCCTAGCGACTGATTGGTATATGTCTAATCGGATTCGTGAAGACCAAAACAAACAGCGAGTGACAATTTTAACACTGGTACTAGGAGCTGTCAATAAGACAGATGTCACTGCAGCTAAGACTGTACTTTATTTTTAACCCCGCTGATCGAGGAATAAGCCTACCATCTGGCTAATATTTTCGTTAACTTCGAGGAATCGTTCTGGTGGGATTTGGCGGATCAAGTTTCCCTCTTTATCTTCTACTCGAACGTATATTTTTCCTGTATCCTGCCGAATCTCAAAGTTATAGACCTCAGTTGCCAAGGGGCTGTTTTCTTCTATTTTCTTCAAGACGGCTTTCAAGGCTTCCATTTGAGAAACTGGGTCAGTAGACGAAATTTCGCTGTTTCCACTTGGACTGTCGTCTGTTGGCTCAATGTCTGGAG
>PBVO01000153.1 GCA_002729015.1 Candidatus Poribacteria bacterium | reverse complement strand
GTCAGATTCTAGTTCCCGCAAGAGAGAAATGACATATTCAGTAACTGGCCGAGGAGAAGGGCCAACCGTTCCTCCCTGCAGATAAGACACCTTATTACTCAGGTAAAATTGTTGACGAACTGACTGCCAAAAAGCCATTTCTTTTTCTGCTAATACGTATTTTGACATAATTTAACCGAAAAATTTGTCAGATAGACTTACCTACCGATTCAAGAATGAATAGCTTATCTTATTAATCATCCAAATCAACAATACTATTTCTCAGTAGGATGAAATAACGGATGAAATGACATCAACAATCTGGTCAGCCTGTTTAAGTGTCAAGATAAGAGGCGGTGCTACGAATAAAATATTTTCCGGTTCTTCCAAAGCGTGGCTAATTTTACCAATAAGAATCCCTTTTTCCTTAATTTGATGAACAATCTGGGTTGTTTCTGCTGTTGGTAGGTTGAAGCCATTGGTATCCACTAACTCAATTGCAATCATTAAACCTTTACCTCTTACTTCTTTCACTATCGCGAAATCAGTTAAGTTTTGCAGTTTCTCCTCTATATAAGTTCCAACCTGACATGAATTTTTCCACAATTGCTCGCCCATCAAAATATCAATATTTGATAAAGCTGCCGCACAAGCAACTGGGTGGCCTCCATAAGTACAAACTTGCTCAAATTCTAACCTTTCCTCTCCATCACCTATAAACTGATCAAAAACTTGGTCGGTTGCAACACAAGCACCAAGAGGTACATACCCACTTGTAATTCCTTTGGCTAGAGTAATAATATCTGGCTGAATATCCCAATGGTGACAAGCAAAAAGTTCTCCAGTTCGACCGAAACCAGTAATCACTTCGTCTATAATCAATAGTAACCCGTATTTGTCACAAATCTCTCGCAGACGAGGGAAATAATCATCAGGTGGGATAATTACACCTCCACCACCGATAATTGGCTCTGCGATCACCGCCGCTACAGTCTGTGGTCCTTCCCATTGTATAACTTGCTCAATTTCTTCGACCTTTAGCGGGTCTACATGCTTAAAGCCTGGAGTTAAAGGTTCATATGGAATCCGGCGTCTAGCTTGGCCAGTAGCAGACATCGCTGCATAGGTAAAGCCATGATAACTACGATAGCGACTAATAATTTTATACCGATTTTCTTTAGGAAATCTTTGTTTTCCATACTGGCGTGCCATCTTAATGGCAGTTTCGTTGGCTTCTGAACCACTATTGCAAAAGAATGAGTAATTCAGATTCCCAGGGAGTAATTTTGCTAATTTATGGGCTAATAAAGACGCAGGCTTATTAATTTGAGATAAGGGGTAATAAGGTAATTTCTGTATTTGCCTGTAAACGGCTTCAGCGATTTCTTGGCGACCGTAACCCACATTGACATTCCACAACCCCGAATACGCATCCAGATATTGACTCCCATCGTTATCAGTTAAAAAAACACCTTCGCCGTGCTCAAAAACCGTCAGTTCCGCATTTTTCAAATTCTTGTGTTGATAGAGTGGGTGCCAAATATGATCACGGTCAATATGTTGATAATCTTGTGTTTGTAGGTTCAGAAAATCAGTTGTACTAGTTGTATTTGTTCTAAAACGCATATCCATTTAACCTAATGACAGATGAGACGACTACATCTTTGAAAATTTGACCAGTTTGTGGAATTCTATATTTACGTATTCAAGGAATCTGACATTTCATCAATGTGGGTGTTATTTGTCAAAACACCAATTTCAACTTCGTAATGTCTTCTACCGCCAGGTTCTAAATACTCTATACTATCGTTAGCACGTTCAGTTGCTCTTCCACCTAAGCCACAATTAGCCGGTTCCAAACCGACACAGTAAACGGATTCACCTAACATTTTCCACTGAACAAATCGGGGAAACTGTGTTTTGTGATAGCGAACATAGAGTCCAATACCTTCTCCTGAATTAAAATCTCTATTAGCTAGCGCAACGTGAACATGGTTACTTTCATCTGCCAACATATCGTGAAGAAAAACCTGCTCTTGGTAATCTGGTTGTGGTTGGCTAAATTGATCGTGTAACCCATTGGCTGATTGCTCATCTCTGGGAGAAACACGTTCAGAAGGTGCGATCAGTTCACTATTTGGCCCTAAAATTGGCCAACCAACATTAATATGAAATAAAATCATTAGAGGTGATTGTTGCCAACCAATATTTTCTACGATGTCTTCGATCTTGACAGAATTACTCCCCAACTCAGTTGTAATTCGTCGAGTTCTTTCCAAGTTGGTTCCAAAAACTGAAGTTTCTCGAACTTTCCCTTGTACCCATATACAATAACGATCACCTTCCCATCGAGTGTCGGCCCAGACATTAGTTGCTGGAATGTTCGATACACGCCCATGCAAGCCTAATGTCTCGTCCTCATCTTTGTTGGCTGGGCCAACGTTTGTCATTCCGCAAGTAGTTAGCAAGCCACCGTAAAAAGAGCGTAGCCAACCATTGCCAGATGGTTCATAAAAAGTAGGTGCAACATCACCAGTACTGGAACGCCAACAAAGGGGAATCCCACGATAGCTAGCAGTTGAGATATCGAGTCCACGGTCTGGCAAGACCGTAAAAGTGAAACCCGTACCAGTATAGAAATCGATAGATGAGACTCCCTTCTCGGTGCCATCAGTTCGATTTGAGGAACGTAAACCTGCGATTTGAGACATATCGCCGACTCTCTTCTGTAAGTCAGATCGAAGCAGGTTCTCACCATAAAGATTCACCATTAGTTCTCCCTTCCCATTTGTTATGCTCTTAACTGTTACTAGTTAAGACGTTGCCCAGTCTCATTATCAAAAAAATGCAGGTATTGCTTCGCTGATTCTGTCTTATGAGATAATGGAAGAATCAAAGCAACGTAATCACCAATACTACACTTTTGGCCCGAGTCTACGCGACATACAACCGTTTGTTCAGTTGAGTTGATAGTGACATAGACTAGAATCTCTGATCCGGTTGGTTCAATTACGTCAACTTGACCACTAATACCATTATCCCCAAAATCCGAAATGCTTATTTCTAAATCCTCTGGTCGTATTCCAGCTGTCAGATTGCGTCCTTGATAGTGTGTTAACTGTTCTGACATACTACTAGGTGGAATAGCTAATTGAACACCTTCTGCCGTAACAAAATTCAGTTCTGGTCCCATAGATTGGATTTGGCCGGAGAAAAAATTCATCGGTGGCATACCAATAAAACTAGCCACAAATTTATTTTCAGGACGATCATAAAGTGTTATTGGGTCTGAGACTTGTTGGATTAGACCTTCATTCATCACTACAATTCTATCACCCATGGTCATGGCTTCAATTTGGTCATGAGTAACATATAACATTGTGGACTTTAATTGGCTGTGTAAACGTTTAATTTCGAACCTCATTTGAACTCTCAATTTAGCATCTAAGTTTGAGAGAGGTTCGTCAAATAAGAAAGCTGCTGGCTGGCGAACGATTGCCCGTCCTACTGCTACTCTTTGTCGTTGGCCACCAGAAAGTTGCTTCGGTTTCCTAGATAATAGATCTTGCAAATCCAGCATTTGAGCAGTTTCGTGAATTCTTTGTTGGATTTCTGATTTACTAAATTTGCGCAATTTCAGACCAAAAGCCATGTTGTCGTAAACATTCATATGCGGGTACAGAGCATAGTTTTGAAAAACCATGGCAATATCCCGATCCTTAGGTGAAACCCAATTGATTAAACGATCATCAATGGTAATATTACCAGTAGTGATCTCTTCTAAGCCTGCAATCATCCGTAGAGTGGTTGATTTTCCACAACCGGAAGGACCAACCAGAACTACAAATTCTCCATCGGCAACATCCAAATTAAAATCGGTTACCGCTGTTACGTCACCGGGATAGACTTTGCCAACACCTTCAAGTTTCACTTGTGCCATTTTTATTTCCTTTTTGAGCTATATAATTGATATCAATCAAACAGCTAGCCCTTAATCGCCCCACTGGTCAAACCGCTAATAAACTCTCGCTGCAAAGCAAAAAACAGGATGGCTGGTGGAATAATAGCGATCAGTGTTCCTGCCAAAAATATTCCATATTGTTGGCTATAAACACCTACAAATTGATTAAGAATCACCGGTAAGGTCAATTTAGCTTGGGTTTGAATATAAATATTGGGCGCAACAAAAGAGTTCCAATTCCCCAAAAAACTAACCAAACAAAAAGCACCTGTCATTGGTCGAACCAGAGGCATGACAATATTTAGATAAATATTAAACTCGCTGCAGCCGTCGATTCGTGCAGCTTCCAACAGGCTATTTGGGACAGACAAACAAGCTTGACGAAACAAAAACATACCGAAGGCACTACTTGCTCCTGGTACCAGAAGAGCCCAGTAAGTATCCATCCAACCAATTTTGTATATCAAGTTATACAAAGGTGCCAGTAATAACATCCCCGGGATCATCATTGTCGCCAACATAAAGTAGATAATTGGAGCCTTTCCCACAAAATCATATTTCGCCAAAGCAAAACCACCAAGAGAAGAGAAAAAAAGCGTAATCATAGTCGAGCTGCTAGCTAAAAAGAGAGAGTTCAACAAATATCGCCAAAAGTGGACTTCGCCTTTGATCGTTTTTTCGGCTTCAAATAGAGAATCAAGTTCCTCTGTGCTTGGATTATAAAAGTTCTTTAAATTCAAAGTCTTGCTAGACCACTCGCTGGGTGGCGGCAAAAACGAATATTTCATTAACACATCAGAATCTTTGAAGACAGCACTAATTAGCCAAAAAAACGGTGATAAAATAAGTATAGCGATAAGAATCAGAATCATGTACCGCTGAAGGACCCTGATTTTCGGCCTATGGCGTGGTAACAGAAAATAAGCTATAAACGAGCCAAGGACTAGAAATATTAAAGTTATGTGAGAACTGTTAATTTTGTTCATACCTATTCAGTCTCAACACCACGAGCAATAGCCATTTGAGCCATACTAAAAACAAAAATAATTAAAGCCAAAATCCAGCCAATAGCAGCACCTGTTCCTAGGTCTCCTGTTTCAAAGGCTGTACGGTACAAATAACCAACGATTGTCAAGCCCGCATCCTTTGGGCCATAACCTTGCAACATGGAATATGGCATCTCAAAGAGTTGATATGAACCGATGGTACTCATAATTACCACGAAAATCGCAACTGGTTTAATGGCCGGTACCGTCACAGCCCAAAATCTCTGCCAAGAATTAGCACCATCGATTAATGCGGCTTCAGTTAATTCCTGATCGACATTCTGCAATGCCGCCAGAAAGTAAATCATGTTAAAACCAACATACATCCACATGGAAACAATAATTAGAGCTGGCATCACTAAAGATGGATTTGACAACCATTCTTGGTCTAATCCCCAGAAAATCATCTTCTGCAGAAATCGGTTAAAAAGACCGTGTCGAGGCATAAATAACAGAGAAAAAATGATACCAACAAAAACTTGACCAACTAAGTGTGGACTAAATAAAATCAGTCGAAAGACTTCCTTAAGCCGGTCTTTTTTAGAATTCAGCAACAGGGCCAGTCCGAGAGAGAGTGGAAGTTGTAGGCAAAGAGAAGCCAAGGCGTAGATCGTTGTATTCCAAAAAGCTGTGTGAAAATCGCTATCGCTTAATACAAAAGTAAAATTCTTCCAACCAACAAATATTTTACTTTTCGGACCATTGGTTTGGTGGAAAGCTAAAAAAATGGCATCAAGGAAAGGATAAATAAAAAAGAAAACTGTTAGTATCAGATATGGGCTTATGAAGAACCATGGGGCTCGGGAAGTCAATTTTTTCATTCATTTAGTTTCGGCTGAGCAGGCCTAGCGATTGCATGTCATAGGTGTAAAAGACGTTATGAGACATCACTTTTTTCACGTAATTAGACACTCGTCTGAGCTCAGTTTTGGTGTAACCCATCAACTCAGATTCTCCCTCATTTTGGTAATACTGTGCGGCATTCATAAACGCTTCATTCATTTTAATACGGGCTAAATCGTAATAGGGACTACCATAATTAGGAGGAATATTGGGAGCTTGAGAAGCATACAGTTGCCCAATTGCTTGATTAGAATACAACGGAATAGGAGTTTGAAAAATCGGCAATTCCCAAGCATCCTTGACTGGTGGCAAAATGTAGGAATCTATAAATCGCTCACCCAAATCCTCCTTTTTGAGATATAGTTTCTTGGCATAAGCCCAGGCCAAGTCTTTATTCTTACAAGCCTTAGTGATCGCCAACCCACTGCCTCCCCAGGTACTGGTACGACGACCACCAGGTTCCCAAGCTGGTAGTGGCATCAACGCTAATTTCCCTTCTAAATGTGGGACATCCGTTTCAAACTGCTTACTTCGCCAATCAGGACAATAGTAAAATAGGACTAACCCGTCGCTTATAGTTTTAGCTAGGCTTTGCCCCCAACCAGCAGAAAAAGCAATTCTATTTGGCCCATAGCATTGTTTGATATACCAAACTATAGTTTCAGCTACGCCATCGGTATCAATGGTTAATCTTCCGCTCTCATCAAATAAGCCTTCACCTCTTTGCTGAAGCAGAGGTATGATAACGTCTCCTCCAGCTTTGTTAAGGTCAATCATAAATCGATCTGGGTTGCCATCCCCGTCAAAATCTTGGGTGACTTGACGGCCTATGCGAGTAAAATCATCCCATGTTTGTATTTGATCGGCAGAAAACCCCAATTGATCCTCAAAAATATCCCTCCGATAGCAGAGCATCAACGGGTGAACATCGTGTGGTAACGCATAGATACGATTGTTACGAGATAGACGACTAAATCGAGATTCTACAAAACGGTCATATAGGGAAACACCATCGACTTTTTCTTGATGAAGGCGATCCGTCAAATCAATGAATCCAATATCTTCAACTGGACCTTGTGTAAAATACCCCATCGAATCAGCTAGGATCTCGACTAAATCTGGAACCTCGGCATCTGTCATCAAAGCACTTTGTAACCGATCCTTGACCGCTCGATCAGAAACTAACTGAAGGTGAATTTTAACCCCATGTTCTTTCTCAAATTCTTCAGTTGCTTTCTGATATGCTTCCAAGTGGCTACGTGCAAACGTCACAAAAACCAAATCGTATTCGATTTGGTCAGAGAAATTAACAAAAACGAGAAGAAGCAGCCCAGTAGCCACCGCCAAAACTAGAATCCAAAAAGGAGCTTGGCCGTAGGGGAAGTTTTGCATCAACGCATACCAATATGTAAGTAAGTCGTCCTAGGTGACTTGGCAGAGAGAATCTGCTTGTCGAAGAGCCGCCTTCCAATCTCCTTTGGGCGTAAACTCGTGTCCTACAAAGCCGTCGTACCCGGTGTCGGCAATGGCTTGAAAAATTGGTGGATAGTAGATCTCTTGCTGATCATCCAAATCATTTCGACCGGGGTTACCTGCGGTATGGTAGTGGCCAATATATTGGTGATTATCCCTGATATTACGGATAATGTCTCCTTCCATAATCTGCATATGATAGATGTCATACAGCAGCTTGACATGAGATGAATTCACACGCTGGCAAACTTCGACTCCCCAAGGAGTTTTGTCACACTGATAATCTGGATGGTTGACCTTACTGTTCAACAATTCTAATATTAGCATCACATCAGCCGATTCTGCAGCTTTGGTGACTCGTTCTAACCCACGTGCCGTGATATCTATTCCCTCAGCATCAGTAATATCATCATAACGATTTCCAGAAAAACAAATTAGGTTAACAATGCCAAACTCTTTGGCTAATTCGATATTTTTCGATAATTCGTCTTCGATACGACTATGATTCTCGGGTTTATTGAGGCCGTCAGTTAGCGATGCATGTCCCCCGTGGGTTGCAATAGTTAAACCTAAGTCATTTGCCATCGACCAGTATTTTTGATCAATCATTTCCACGCCTGGAATTCCAAGTTCGACCAGGCCTTTCAAAAAAATCTCCGTCGTCACCTCTCCGCGCACAAAGCACCAACCCGGTGCAGCTTGTCTCAGTCCCATAAAAATTCCTTCTGATATGTGATTAGTGATAGTTAATAAGGCTAACCGCCACAGTTTATCAATTTTGTTATTGATCTGTCAATCTTGTCACTGAGTAGAGAAAATTTGATTGCTAGCAACGACGAACCGAGTGGAAATCTTCAATCTCTTTCTCACTTGTTGTGAGATACTATCAATAATAATATTAAGCGTAGCGGTGATAAGGATCAGCAAAATAGCTTTGTCAAGCTGATCTTCCGCAATAGCACTGTCAATATAAAAACCAAGCGTATATATGCCTAAAATACCTAGGATGGCAGACTCCCGCATAATAATTTCCCATCGATAGAATAAAAAAGCCAAAAATTGGCCGTAGACTCGAGGTAAAACTAAATATGTATATCGGTCAAAATGTCGCTTGGGGGCATCTGATCGTAACTTTATTAAATCGGCGTTGTTACTAGTCAAAAATGATAAAATTGCACCATTGTGTAATGTGATGGCCAAAATAGCCGGTAACATGGAAGGGCCATAGATCAGAATAAAAACATAAGCCAAAATATACTCTGGCGTAGTTCGGCACACGATTAATAAGAATCGAGTAATTGGTTTTATCGGTCTGTAGCTCAAGTTTCGACAAGCGAAAGGAAAAGCTAGCAAGGTGAAAATTCCCGTTGTAGCTAATACAATTTGCGTTAGTAAAATCGTATTCCAGACTCCTTCTGCTCCAGCATCATGCCAAGTATTTATTAACCATGATAATATCTCAGTCACTGAAAAATTAATTTCCTGATTACCGGATATCGGATCCACTCTCCTCAGGGGCCAAGGCATAATATCAACGGTCAGAAATCTGATCATGTTAGCCCAAGATATCGATATTTTTTGCGATAAAAATGTAAAGGAAATGACAATATAAGGGATTATTAACTTAGGCTTAGCCCAGTACTTAAGTGCGGCTATCAACAAATAAAAAGCGTAGAGTAATGCCCAAGCATGGTTATAAATACCCTCGCGAAAAGCGGTTTCCAGATGGTAGCCAATTGTTGGCAAACCAATAAAACCGAGAATTGTACTTGAACGTAGGGCACACTCGAACCGATAGCCCGTATAAAGCTTAGCATCAGTATAAACAACTGGTAAAACAGCGTAAATAAAGGAGCTAAAGCCATCAGCTCTCGGTGGTATACCTACTAATGGTCGGCGGTCGGATTCTTGAGCAATTTCCGCATAAACTTTGGCGAAAATACCTGAATAAGGAATTGCAATAGATAAAACGCCACAGATGGGATTAAGACCGACGAGATTAAGGAAAATAAAAGCCCAAAAAATCTCATGAACTGATCGTATAAAAGCGCAGAGTAAACGGACTGGGGCCCAACCAAAACCTAAGGCTAGAAAAAACCCCCAAAAGGCCGCCAAAGACGTACCAGCGAATGCAAAAATTACCGTATTTAAAAAAGCCGACTTAAATTTCCAGAGAACAGAAAAGTCTGGTTGAACAGCTCCTAATGCGATTTCGCCCAATTCCGACCAAGCGGATAAGGTTGTTACTTCCAAATCAGCAAACAGCAAGGCAAGCAACGCTAAAACGACTAAGATCAAACTGGATCTAAGCATACTGTTTTAGACCGACACAATAAGGCTATTAACGATGGTAAAGTTTATTTAGCATATCATTGGTAACTTCTTCGGAAGGCGAGTCAAATAAAACTCTACCCTGTCGTAACCCTATAATGCGTTGAGCATACTGTCTAGCAAAGTTGACTGCATGCAGCGAAGCAATAACAGTTTTTGTACCTCCAAATATGAGGTTAAGCACAGTTTCAGCTTGCTGAATGTCGATAGACGCAACTGGCTCGTCTGCTAAGAAAAGATGCCCACCTCTATAGACCGCGCGTGCAATTGCTGTTCGTTGTTGCTGGCCACCAGATAGTGTGCCAACTCTTTGATTGATTTGTTCAACTAGATCTAGGTCTTTTAAAACTGATTCTATTTCGGCACGTACGTTTGATTGAGGCCGGATTAGATTTCTCAGGTTAGCCCCGACTGAATTGCGGTCCAACCGTCCTATGTAGACGTTGTGGAAAACCGATAGCTGTGGAACCAAAGCGTAATCTTGATGTACGAAAGCCGATTCGTCGTTTGGGTTCTGGATCTGATTCTTTTCGTGAAGGCAATATAATAAGGTCGTTTTCCCTGAACCACTCGGTCCAATTAATGCAATTTTTTCACCGCGTTCAATCTTAAGTGTGATTTGTGAAAGGGCAATCTTAGCTTTGTAGGCTACCTTTTCATCTACCAAATTAAATAATTCACTAGCCATCTCCTATTGTCGGATAATACCAACGTCAACTGCCGTATCCAAAATTGTTTGGAACATAGAATTATCCGCGGGAATAAAACCAGCTCTTGGGAAAGAAGCAAGTATTTCAGGATCAGTTAATCCAATCAAGGCTTGTTGGACTTTTTGGCTAAAGCCATCACCATATGTTTGATCCACATCGCCCCGGATTGTCCAGTTGTAATCAGGGTAAGTCGGTGTTCGCCAAATAACTTGCACGCGCTTGGANTCGACTTTCCCATTTAANACNGCTTTCTGCCAAACTTTGTAATTNATNGCTCCAATNTCATAACTTCCNGACTGNACAAGCTCTAATGTNTTTGTATGATCTNCACTGTAACCNACACGCTTAAAAATNAGACGTGGNNCCTTCTGAAGTGATTGGCGAATNAANTATTCTGGCATCAAACGACCAGAGGTAGAGCTNTTGGANCCAAAAGTGAACGTTTTTCCTACTATTCCAGTTGGAAAATNCTCGGTAAAAGACANANNAGTAGCNGTNTTNGCNATAAAATAAGTCATAAAATTAGGGTCATCCTTACCNTGAGCTATTGCTCGAGAATTAGGAACAGCCAAACGAGCCTGTACTCCGGACAGCCCACCAAACCAAGCTAATTGAACCTGATTGTTTTTGAAGGCTTGTACCGATGCGCTATAAGATTTGACGGGTACATATTTGACGGACTGACCTAACTGTGAAGTTAGGTAATTAGCGATTTTGCTGAATCGCTCTTGTAAATCCACGGTATCTTGATCAGGAATGGCTGTAAAAGTAAAATCAATACTTTCAGCAGTAACTTGNCCGGNAATNATAATGGCAATNGCCAGCGCAAAAAAANATTTCCGGTTGAGTCTAAACTTTTTCAATACTAAACACCTATAAAAATTCAAAATTTGAACGTACGTCTACTGTTATCGAGCCAAGGCTCACCGATCACAACGAGAGGAAACTCATAGCCTATAACTTAAAGTAGAACATATCTGATTACTAGGGTAATTAGTGATTTACACTCAACAGACAGGATAACCGAATTTAGGTGGGTTGTTTCGAATAGTAAGGCAGACTATCCATCAAGGGTGAAACACAAATACCCATATTAAGAAGGCACAATCCTTGTACCAAATGGCTATTTCATCTTCAGTAATAGGTATANTGATGTTTCATTCATTANCCCCTGATATATTGGCGANNNNTATTNTACTAATANCCTAACGGAAANTCAAAAACTTNCCCCGTTAATCACCTAACGTTTTTTGNTAATCTTTTATGATATCTCGGGTTTGTCCCCAGATAATTACTAACTGATCATACAATTTGCATTGTTGAGAAATGTAATTGATGTTGCTAGCATCATTAATTTCAGCGGCAATGTAAGCTGCACGATACAAACAACAGGTTCCGAGTACTCCCTTCATCCAGTGGCTGATTTTCTTAATAGATGACTGATCTTGATTGGAGATAGCNGTTTCCAAGAGTGGTAACCGGATTTCCATCGCTTGCACTAGTTGATCAGTNATTTCATGTACAAAATTCTCATCTCCAATCTCTAATAAAGACTTGGGATCAAAAAGTGGCAAATTGGTGCTCGGTGGCGAGAACTTATGTGTGAGTAGGTTTTTGCTATCAGGCATCTATCTTTCTTTCTTGCTATCCATTGTTCAAAAGTAATGAATTACCGTAACATAAAGCCTTAGAATTCATCAATTTCTATTTGTTTTTGTGACAAACAATGGTTGGCTAAATTCGTCCGAATATCCCCAAACTAATCGAGTAAATGGTATAATCGCGTCTTTTGTCCTAAATCCATTTCATTCAGAGTTTCAATGACTATTCCTGATAATACTGATGATCGGGCTTTTACATTAGGGGTACTAAACGGTGCTTTATGGTCGGTAGTGACTGCAGCTATTCACCCTGAACTAGTGTTAACTGCCTTTCTCTTACGACTCAATAATTCAGTTATTATGGCGACATTACCTGCGGCCATAATGCGGCTAGGAATGATGGTTTCTAATATCCTGATTGCTAATGTGGCCGAAACTTGGAAGCGTAAGAAGCCTTTTTACATTGGCGGTGGTGTTTTTCGAGTGATTATGCTTAGCCTGATGGCTTTGGCCGCAAAAACAATGGGCTCAACTCAACCATTCCTACTAGCTTGGTTATTCCTAATTCTTCTGGGTTTATATTCAGCAGCCATTGGATCTAGTAGTATTGGCTTTAACGAAATAATAGCCAAGACTATATCTATTAGACGACGTGGCCAATTAATGGGTTTGCGAGGATTTTTCGGAGGAATTGTTGGCATTGGTAGTGGATTTTACGTGCGCCAAATCCTGAGTGAAAGTGGACCAGATTTTCCAAACAACTATGCACTTCTTTTTGCTACGGCTTCCTTCTTTCTGGGGTGCTGTCTAGTGTGTTTTGGATTTGTTTATGAGCCTGCAGGGCACGCTCATTCTTCACGCACACCTTTGTTTAAGCATATTGCCCAAGGTATTAGTATTTTCAGGGAGAATGCCAACTTTCGTTTACTATTCGTAGCNAGTTGTGTCTGCTCCGCCACCATAGTTGGTCCTGTAGTTTATGTTCCTTATGCCATTAAAATCCTTCTTATTCCTACCAGTTTCATTGGTTATTTACTTGTATTATCTGCAGCTGTAACGCTACCTCTTAACTTTCTCTGGAGCTATATCGGTGATCGACATGGTAATCGCCTATTGGCGATCACCTCTATCAGTATGTTTCTACTATCACCAATCCTAGTATTATTTTCGCTATATTTTGTCAAACAAGTTGGTATAGGATGGGAAACACCTATCGGTTACGTTACACCAGCCTTGATTTGCCTAATCTTGGCACAAGCCATTTTTACCACGAGTAGTGGTGGATTTATGATTAGCCGTATGAATTACCTACTAGAAATTGCCCCCGAAGAATATAGACCTTCCTACATTGCTTTCATGAACGTTATGTTGGCCCCCACCGCATTTTTCCCGATTCTGGGTGGGCTTATTGTCGANAACTTCTCATTCCAAGCCAGTTTCTGCATGTCTTTTCTGCTAGGCTTATTCAGTTTGTATTACGCTTATAAACTGGGTGAACCTCGTCAAAAGAACCTAGCTGAAAGTTGAATCAATTCCTATTATCGGTTAAGATGTTAAAGTTTCAGGGAGGCAACGANTCAAACCAGTTTGGCCTCAAACTTATAACCAAAGGATCCACAATGACGATTAAGAAACAGTTAAACGTCTTTAGCTCACGTATTACTCAAACTCGATCACAAGGGGCTAGTCAAGCCATGTTGTATGCTACTGGATTGACGCGTCAAGACATGAATAAGCCTCAAATTGGTATTGCCAGTAACTGGTATGAGGGAAACTCNTGTAACATGCACCTCAACGATTTAGCAATGAAGGTAAAAGAAGGGGTAGAGAATGCGGGGTTAGTCAGCATGAGGTTTAATACCATTGGTGTTAGCGACGGTATTTCTATGGGAACTGAGGGTATGAGTTATTCACTTCAGTCTAGAGACTTGATCGCTGATTCGATTGAGACGGTTATGGCTGCACAATGGTATGATGCTAATATCTCAATCCCTGGTTGCGATAAGAACATGCCTGGTTGTATGATGGCGATAGGTCGTCTCAATCGCCCAGCCCTGATTATCTATGGTGGAACCATTAAACCTGGTTGTAGCATCAATAATGAATCACTCGATATTGTTTCGGCTTTCCAAAGTTATGGCCAATATATTGCCGGTACAATTGATGATGATGAACGACAATCAATCGTCGAAAAATCATGTCCCGGGGCTGGCGCATGTGGGGGAATGTATACAGCTAACACAATGGCTTCAGCCATTGAAGCTATGGGAATGAGTCTACCTTACAGTTCCTCGATCCCAGCGGAAGATCCGAAAAAGCGCGAGGAATGTATTAAAGCTGGAGCAGCAATTTATCACTTGCTAGAACAGGGTATTAAGCCTCGTGATATCATGACTCGACAAGCTTTTGAAAATGCTATGGTTTTAATCATGGCTCTTGGTGGGTCAACTAATGCTGTTTTACACCTGATTGCAGTTGCTCGATCAGTGGACGTTAATCTTACCATTGATGATTTTCAATCTGTTAGTGACCGAATTCCATTTATCGCAGACCTGAAGCCTAGCGGAAATTATGTCATGGAAGACTTACATCAAGTAGGTGGTACACCTGCCGTATTGAAATANCTGTGGGAAAATAACTTGATAGATGGTAGNTGCCTAACCGTGACAGGAAAAACTGTAGCCGAAAATTTAGATGGGTTACCAGGCCTAGAGTCGGGTCAGANGGTAATATTACCATTGAATAGACCAATCAAAGAAAGTGGTCATATACAAATCTTGAGAGGTAATTTAGCACCAGAAGGTGCAGTAGCCAAAATTACTGGAAAAGAAGGTTTAGTATTTAAAGGTACAGCCAAANTTTACGATTCAGAGGAAGAGATGCTATCGGCTTTAGAAAGAAATGAAATTACCAAAGGTTCAGTGGTCGTAATCCGTTACGAGGGACCAAAAGGTGGGCCTGGCATGCCAGAGATGTTAACACCAACCTCTGCAATTATGGGAGCAGGTTTAGGTCAAGATGTGGCTTTGATGACTGATGGTCGTTTCTCTGGTGGCTCACATGGATTTATCATTGGTCATGTAACACCAGAAGCACAAAGTGGTGGCCCAATTGCTCTAGTCGAAGAAGAAGATCAAATTACCATTGATGCAAAAATGAGAGAAATCACCTTGCATATTAGCAATGAGGAGATGGAATATCGTCGACAAAAATGGATACAGCCAAATTATAAAGCGGAAAGAGGGACTCTCTATAAATACATAAAAAGCGTTAAATCAGCTTCCGAAGGCTGCGTAACAGATGAGTAAGGTGTGTGTCTTTCTTACTGACGTTATTTTGTTAACTTCAGAATAATGTAATTGTTATTTTGTTGCGAAGTCTGTTGTAAATAACAGAAAAACCTACTGGCCAACAAATCTGAAATGTGTCTAACAGTGTCACTGTGTGAGTTATGGAATTACTAAGTTCGTCGGATAAAAAATTCTGGGATGAAAATGGGTACGTCGTTATCCCTAATGTTGTCGCTCTAAGCAATTTAATAGCTGTTCTAGATGCCATCGCTGAATTCACGGGGAAAGATTTAGCTGACGAAGAAAGTTGGTACCAAGAGCCTATGGTTCATGGGGGAATGGTAAATATGAATCATAATCAAGCTCTATGGGATAATCGACAAAGCCCAAAAATCCATCAAGCATTCTCCGAAATTTGGGGGGACGAAAAACTTTGGGTAACCTACGACCGAGCCAATATGAACCCACCTGTATGCAAACATTGGAACCACCAAGGGATGATACATTGGGACCTTGATATGTCGATACGCCCGATGGAACTTTGTGTGCAAGGTGTACTTTATTTAGCTGATACAGACGAAAATCAAGGTGGATTTCAGTGTGTGCCAAAATCCCATCACCGACTGATGGATTGGCTGAATAATAACAAAGACCAACGACCAACTGTCGAAAGTGTGGCAGGTAAGATGGAACCAGTTTCCATTCCTGGGAAAGCTGGGGATTTATTAATTTGGCATAGTGGTTTATTACATGGTAATGGACATAACACCTCCGATAGACCCCGCTATGCTCAATATATTGGTATGCAACCAGAATGGACTATACGTACGGCAGCTGGAGTAATTGAAGCCAACGAACAGATAAGACAAAGCCGTATTCGAGCTTGGCAAAATGCTCCATGTCAGCGAGCTGTAGCTGATGCGATTGGCGTTCCTGAAGGTATTATTGAACAATGGCTTCGACAAACCCATGAAAAAATGGACGCTCAAGTTATAGTCGATACTGTTATAAAACCACCGGAAAATGGGCTTGCTAAGGTAGTTATACAAGGCAGGCAGCAAGATTTATCCGTCGTCGAACAAATCGACAAAAACATCTTCCGATTGGATCGGAGTCAGGCACAAAAAATCAAGGTTCCTTATCAAAATTATTTCAACGAAAAAGCCGCAGAAAACATACGGCAGGTACCTCCCCCTCATTTTACTCCTCAATTAGAAGAAAAAGATCTGGATAAGTTACCTCATCTCTTAGTTGAGAACCAGATTTACGGGGTTGAAGAAATCACCGATCTAATATCCAATGAATTTGGTCTTGACAATCGTATGTCTCCGGCTAAGCTAACTCAGTTAGGACGACGCCTAGTTGGCATAGATGCTTGGTCGTGATTTGATGCTTTTTAAGTAGATGCAGAAAATTGCATAGTCTATATCTTTTAATTAAGAATACTTTCCGATAAAGATTTACCATGTCAACGATGATACCATGTATCAATCACTTCTTAGGTTAGACCTATAACTGTACGTAACGGGGTAAGGAAACGTAGGTCAGTTACATCTGTCAGTAGATTCCAAAACATGTTTTCTGTTCAGCTGAGTTCAACAGTATCGACTGACCAAATATTAGTTGAATAAGAAACCGAACTCCAGTTGCCTGAGTCCTAGGTAAATAATGGTAGTGGTTGTCCTCCCCAGCCAGGGAATAATATTTCATTGTCAGTTACGGACAAATGTTGTCCTGCGACTTCGGAAAATACAGAACGAAAATCAGTAGATACGGGCACATCGCGTTGATCTTCTAACATGTCAACCGATAATTCTGGCACTGATCCGTGAACTTTTCCACCATCTACTCGACTCCCGAGGACAAAGAGGCAAGAGCCTCTTCCATGATCAGTTCCACCAGATCCATTCTCATGTACTGTACGGCCAAACTCTGTCATTGTCATAATGACTACATTCTGATGGTGATCGGCGAGGTCATCCCACAAGGTCGCAATTGCATCCGATAATACTTTAGCTTGCCGGGCAAATGGTCCTTCCATTGTTCCCTGTCGGCGATGCGTGTCCCAACCACCTACCTCGGTAAATGCAATTTCTAATCCAACGTTGGCCTTGATCAATTGTGCGATTTGACTTAGGTTTTGGCCCAGCTTAGATTTTGGGTAAGTAATACCTTTTCTAGGTCGGTATGAGGTTTTTTGGATAGATGAAATCATTTTGGTTGCTGAAATACTTTTATCACCAGCTTCTCTTAATTGTTCCAATTTGGTTTGAGCATATAATGCTTGGTAGATAGGTTTAATCAAGGGTTGGTCAGTTGGCAAAGCAAAACGCCTCAGGTCAGGGATGACTAAAGTTGGTTGTTGTCCTCGCATGGAAAATGGCTGACTTTTTGTGATTGATACTCCCTGTAGTGGACTACTTTTTTCTTGATCTAGTAAACTTGCGGCTCTATTCAACCAACCAGAATTTGTGGATTTGAGACCTGGGGTTCCACTCTCCATATAATTTTGGGCTTCGAAGTGCGAACGTGTTGAGTAAGGCAAACCAGTTCCGTGAACAATAGCCAACTTCCCCTGCTGGAATAGTGGGTACAATGAGCTAAAAGCTGGATGTAGGCCAAATGTTTCATCTAGATTAATTAAGGAACCTCGTGTTTTTCCCACAGACATGATGAGAGACGGTCTGGCTTTTGGCAAATGCTTATCTCTGAAAGGAGAAACAGCCATCAGTCCGTCCATAGCCCCACGTTGAAAAATAACAACCAATGTTTTGGGAGGTCTATCCCGATTAGCAGCCATAGCAGTACGATTTAAGAAAAGTGGAATGCCACTTGTGGCAATTGAGTATAGGCTGACGCCCATCGATTTTAGAAAAGCTTTTCTATTCAACATATTGTTAATACCTTTAATAAACCTGAAATTGTGGTGAACCAATAATCAAACCAGCAATCTGCATAAGCTGCCATTCGTCAGTTTTTCTTCTCCAACGATTCCGGTGTTGTTTATTTCGTTTTCTATTCGATTTTTTTTTGTTTAAGTCCGGTTTTTTAGCTAATATCAGCATAATTTCTTTGCTCATTAGATGTACTTCTTGAGTAGGTAGAAGTCTCGAGCAAAGTGTTTCTATTTGTGTGCTTGATGACTGTTGTAACAAGTCATCTCCAAGCTTGATTGTTAACCCTCTAATATGACCCGTCAAAAGATTAAGGCCAAAGTTAGTCCTGTGCAGAACTGAGGAAGCATTAATCCAATTATTACCAGTATCTAGGTAACCAGTTGGTGGTTGGCAAGCATATAGATCTTGCCCCATTCCTGCGATGCGATTAGCCAGTTGTATTGTTGAAATAATTTCGGCATTCATCGCACGCAATGTGCCGATAACCATACGAAAAGGAGATTTGGTACGGTTATATTTTTTTGCTTCAGCCCAAAATTCTGTCGAGTAAGCTATAGCTATCATCATTTGAGTTAAATCCCCATTGCTCGCTAGAAATACTTGGGCTAACGATTCGATATAGGCTTCAGTCGGTTTTTCCGTTACGAAACGAATTGCTAGTTTATTTGAAATATGCCGGGCCGTTGAGGAATGCTGAGCTACAATATCTAAAATTTCCTCTCCATCTTCAATCCCTCTATTTGGGGGTAAATAGTTGCCTAAAAACATCTTTGCTTTAATGTCATGATTTCTAGACACAAAAGTAAAATAGGTATCGCTTGTCTGTTTTTTTGATCTGTTTGTTCTCGCATACTTAGTATTTACCTTCCAACCAGTCAAAGATCGAGCCACAGTCAATATGTCATCTTGCGTGTAATAATTACCGTCTATTCCCAATGTATGAAGTTCTAGCAATTCACGGGCATAGTTCTCATTAATTCCCCAATTTTTTTTCCGATTAGCGTTTTTGGGTGTCAACAGACCTTTATCATCTGATGGCATCATCGATTTTTTTCCAATTAGTCTTCGTTTCCCTACGAATTGATTTTCTAATTTTGCGTTTGACTGATGATTATCCAGATAATAAAGCATCGCGGGATGTTTAGATGTTGCCGACAAAATAGTTCGAAAATTTCTCAAAACGTTTGGTCTTATGACTTCTTCCTCATAGGAAGGCAACCAGACTCTAGCCTGACGATGAGTGGACGATACATTAAAATGATTAAACCAAAAATCGACAAGAACTTCAACTAGCTGTTGATCCGAATAAACGGCCCGTAAAATTTTCCGAGCTTTAAGTTCTTTAATTAACTGTTTCTGAGTTCGGAAGCCTTTATTTCGTGAGAATTTTTGGAGTTGACTTTTGATTTCTTTCCAATTTGTTTTGGAATCTTCTTTAGGTATTAACCCTTCTTGTCTAGCTAAAGCTCTGAGTTGACTACTGCTCGGATGCCGATTTAATATATCCCGAGTAGTCATATTAGTGATTGCCAAATGTGATAATTTGTTTTGTAATGTAACTGAGGATTTCTGAGGTTCCATTTGTTGATAAAACCATTGTTCCAACCCTAAGGCCATTACTTGTTCAATTTGATTCGGTTTAGGACCAAATGTGAATCGGTTGAGAAGATGAACAGAGGCCTCTCTTTTGGTTAACCCCTCTTCAGCATATGGAAACGGATTTGTTTTTGCATTTGACAAAGTTAGTGAAGTGAATACAGAAAGTAATAACAAAACTCGGCTAATATATTTAGACATAAAAGAAAACCATAGATGAATTTAGTTGTGCATCAATCCTTTTCTACTGAGTATTAGGTTGTAGTATAGACGATAAAGCGACTATTTATTTTATAGATAGATTACTTTCTTGCATTTATTTAATCGACTGTTTGTTTAATTTCCTCAGGTTCCGCTTCGGCTTCTTTCATTTGATTGACTTTACTTTTGATAGCTTTCCACCATTCGGCTGTCAGTTGGGAGAATTGTCACTTTTTGATGACACTTGGTTTTGGTTTCCTTATCGTGAGGGTACCCATCTCGATCTCTAGCTACAGCTAAGGGGGAAATAAATAGTTATAATCACGGTCAATAAAGCGAGGGGAAAATTGAATTTACGCAACATAGTTGAGTTCGCCGATTGTGGCTTTTTATCTTTACTTGGCCTGTGTTAGATAAGACACTGAGTTAACTCGAAAGGTTCGGAAAATAATAAAAAAGAGAAAAAATACGGAGGACAAAGATGATTAATAACATACCGCGGTCCATTCTAGGGCGAACCGAAATTGAAGTTACTCGATTAGGAATTGGTGGAGCTTATTGCCAAACAGTAGAAGGCTATCAAAAAGCCCTAGATTTTGGTGTTAACTATTTGGATACTGCTCGTAACTATCGAGATGGTGAAGATGAAAAGCTAATAGGGAAAGCGTTGCAAAATCGTAGAGATCAAGTTATTTTGGCTTCTAAAACTGATAAGAGAACTGCTAACGAAGCTCGACTAGATTTGGAGGCTTCTCTAAGATTTTTGAAAACTGACTATATTGATATTTATCAACTACACCACCTTAATACTTCAATAGAGCGAGAACAGGCCTTTGCAAATAATGGCGTATACGGTGAAGTTTTGAAAGCCAAACAGCGTGGCTTGATTCGTTTTATCGGAGTTACAGGACATGATTGGAAACAGGTCGGTTTAGCTGTAGCCACCGGTAATTTTGATACCGTTTTATGCTGGTATAACTGTGCAATGAAACAAGCAGAGACAGAAATCTTTCCCCATGCAGATGAACATAACGTTGGTATTGTAATTATGAATGCGAGTCGCAACGATAAATTATTGAGTTCATCAAACGTCCCAGCACCAGTTCAATTCTACCGCTATGTCTTGAGTCAACCATCAGTTCACTTGACAATTATGGGGTTAAGAGATATTAAACGATTTGAGAAAATTTGTAGTCAGTTATGTATATCCGATCATCTATCCTCAGATGACCAATTTTCACTTGAAGCCTATGGAAAAAAAATGCTGAAACAGGGAAAGCTATAATAAACACCATATCTGCAAAATGAAAACTGAAGCAATAATGAAAAATACGAACGCGTGACATGTGCTCACAGATAAAAATGTTTTTCCACTATTTCTAGAGTTAGTTTTGTATATAACAAGGGATTTTAAAAATAGTTATACAAAGAATCTTCAGACCAAATTCAGTTATAAATACATTTGGCTGATGATATTTCACATATCTGTCAGATGTGCTATAAATTAGGGCCGGATGACGTAATGCTTGAGTCAGTCATAGATGTAGAGAAAACAGAGAGGGAGAAGTCTCTTCACATAACTTGTGGTAGATTTACCTCAAGTTATATCTACATCAGAACTTTTCCCGTAGACTGAAAATGAAGGACATAAATGGTTAGGAAAACTTCCATTATACTTGTTAAGATTTAATTTGGCTAAATTTCTCACTTGAATCGTATAGTAATTTGTGATAGACTGGCCGAGGTTGTCAGGTGGGGTCATCCATCGATCGAAACCCTTTTAAACTAATCCGGTGAGGTTAGGAAAGGGAGGCATGCTATAGCTACGATAGAGTTCAATTCTTTTCTGCGTTCGCTTCCCAAAGTTTGTTTTTTGATAGAATCCTCCTATGGGAGGTTTTTTTTTGCCTGTTCAATCCATTTTTTTAGTCCAAAAGGACGATTGCAAGTACACAAATGACAGCAACCGCAATTTTAAACTTTATTGAAGAAATTGGATCTCTAAAATTATTTCCCCGGATGGGATGGTTAGTCCACGGCATCAAGAATGCTGAAAGTGTAGCTGACCATTGTTACAGGATGTCTTTGTTATCGATGATTTTATCCGATGCTTTGGTTGAAAAAGGAATCGGTTTAGACACGGAGAAAGTGATGCGTTTGGCACTTCTGCATGAAATTGCCGAGGCTCGTGTTGGAGACATTCCGTTTACAGCTAGGCATTATGTTGGTTCAGAATCTAAGGAGGCAGCAGAACGCCTAGCTAGTCAAGAAATGCTGGCTGAATTAGGCTGCTTGGGGAATCGTTATCAAGATTTGTGGGAAGAATTTGAAACGGGGAAGACTTTAGAAGCTAGGCTAGTTCGGGCAGCTGATAAACTTGAGATGATGATTCAAGTTCTAACTTACGAAAAAACTGGTTTTCGTTCACTAGATTTGTTTTGGAAAAACCCTTGGAATCAAAAAGATTTTGATGTTGACCCGCTGCTGGAGGAGATCATGGCACTCCTGCAAAATGAACGAAATAGTTTATCAAATACCCTATAGATAAAATACTTATGGATAAATCAAGAGAAAAAGCTCAAGTAATGTCGGCAGAGGAAATACGTCGATGCTTAGTTCGAATTTCTCATGAAATTTTGGAACGTGACCAAAAGGGAATTAGGCAGTTAGCTTTAATCGGAATTCGACGAGGTGGAGACCATTTAGCTCGGCGAATTGCAAATACTCTCGAGTCTGTCGAAGACTTAAGCGTTCCTTTTGGTGTGATTGACACCTTACTTTATAGGGATGATCTTAATTTGCATCATACTAACGTAAAGTCTAATCAAACTGATATCTCGTTCGATGTCACTGGTAAGCAAGTAATTTTAGTAGATGACGTTTTATATACTGGCCGAACCGCTAGAGCTGCTATGGAAGCAATAATAGATCATGGTCGTCCCGCTTGTATTCAATTAGCAGTGCTTATCGATCGTGGACATCGGGAACTACCTATCTCAGCTGATTATGTGGGCAAAAATATCCCTACATCCCGTCGAGAAAAAGTGAAAGTGGAATTGTCCGAAGATACTGATATCACAAGTGACAGAGCTATAATTTACGAATGAGCACAAAAGTTTCGAACTCTTCCTTCATACACCATATTCGAGGTGGGCGCATTATCGATCCCAAAAATGGTATCAACCAGATAGGCGATTTATGGTTAGTGGATGGGCTCATTCATAAGATTGTTGATGGGTTGTGTAGTACACCTGCTTCTAAGATGTCTCCTCCGATTTCTAATCCAAATTGTCTAGATGCCAGCGGACTGCTAGTTGTACCGGGCCTATTCGATATGCACGTTCACTTGAGAGAACCTGGATTTGAACATAAGGAAACTATCGAAACTGGTACTAAATCCGCGGTTAAGGGTGGATTTACCACGGTAGCATGTATGGCAAATACTAACCCAACAGGCGATTGTGTAAAGGTAATTGAATGGGTGAAAAACAGAGCAAGAACTGTTGGGTCTGCTACAGTTCACCCAATTGGTACTATTACAAAAAATTTGGACGGTCTGGTCAAAAGTGATTGGGTTGCTCTGAAGGAAGCAGGCATTGTTGCTTTGTCTGACGATGGAAAAACTGTCATGGATACAAAAATCATGCAGGAAGCCCTTCGGTTTTCGGCTCAGTATGGCCTGCCTATTATTGATCACTGTGAAGATCATCATTTGACTGCCAATACAGTAATGAATCTAGGGGAAGTATCCAAGCGTCTAGGCCTACCAGGGCAACCCAATTCGTCAGAAGATATTATTATTGCCCGAGATATTCTGTTATCTGAACAAACCGGGGGCCATATTCACATTGCTCACGTTAGTACTGAGGGCGGTGTTGATTTAATACGATGGGCAAAACAGCGTGGCATTTCAGTAACCGCTGAAGCCTGTGGCCACCACTTTACCATTACTGAGACCGAAATTGAAAAAAGTGGGACCAACGCCAAAATGCACCCACCACTCCGTACTCAAAAAGATGTAGATGCTGTTAAACAAGGATTAGCTGATGGCACCATTGATGCAATTGTAACTGACCATGCACCTCATGCCGATTTCGAAAAAAAACCTCCATCAGCTGAAGGGATATTCGAACGAGAAATGATGGATGCCCCAGCCGGCATAGTTGGATTGGAAACTAACCTTCCCTTAGCATTAACAAAATTAAAAAAATATTTATCGTTGCCTGAGATTATTGCCAAAATGAGTTACATTCCCGCCGAAATTTTGAAAATTGACTGTGGCACATTATCCATAGGGGCAATAGCTGATGTGACATTGATTGATCCTGATTTGAATAAAATTGTCGACCCTTCGACATTCGCTTCAAAATCAAAGAATACACCTTTTACCGGCTGGGAATTAACAGGGTGGCCTGTAGCTACAATTAGGCAAGGAAAATTAGTTTGGTCGAGTGACCAATTTAATTGTGAATTAGATATAAATAAAAACTAAAAGCTGAGGGTGAAAAATGAGGGCTGTACTGGCCTTAGCAGATGGTACTTTTTTTGAGGGTGAACATTTTGGTGCAACTGGAGAAGCAGTAGGCGAAGTGGTGTTTAATACCAGCATGACTGGTTACCAAGAGATTGTGACAGATCCTTCATATTATGGGCAAATCGTCACAATGACCTATCCGTTAATCGGTAATTATGGCGTCAATTCTTCTGACCAAGAATCAAATAGCCCAAAAGCCTCCGGTTTTGTGGTACGGGAATATAGCAGTTATCATAGTAACTGGCGTTCGCAAGGTAGTTTTGGGGACTACCTTAAAAAGAACAACATCATTGGTGTTCACGGAATTGACACTAGGGCGTTGACCAAACGATTACGTTTGCATGGCGTTATTGATGGTATCATCTCAACTCAAGAATTTGATGCTCAAACCCTAGTTGAGAAAGCTAAAACATTCGGAGGTATGACTGGTAAAGATTTTGTGCAAAAAGTGACCTGCGAGGACATATATGAAGCGGCCTTTGAGCCTAATTCCGATTTCTATCCTACTCACAGTCTGACCTCGTCCCCTAACGAACTTAAAAAAGTAGTAGCCATCGATTTTGGAATTAAAAACAATATCTTACGCCAATTGATATCTCATGGGTGTGAAGTTACAGTCGTGCCTGCGAATACCTCTACGGATGACATTTTAGCTTTACAACCCGATGGTATCTTTTTATCTAATGGCCCAGGAGACCCTGAACCAATAGAATACGCAGTAAAAACTATTCAGCAGTTACTAGGACAAAAGCCCATTTTTGGTATTTGCTTAGGACATCAACTACTCTGCAGAGCGGTTGGTGCAAAAACTTTCAAGTTAAAGTTTGGTCATCGTGGAGGTAACCAGCCAGTTCAAAGATTATCAACCGGCCAAGTGGAAATAACAGCACAAAATCATGGATTTTGTGTCGATATTGACACTTTGCCTCAGAAAGTTGAGGTTACGCATATTAACCTAAATGACCAAACTTTAGAAGGTATAGATTTTATTGATTGTGACGCATTCTCAGTACAGTATCACCCAGAAGCATCTCCCGGTCCACACGATGCTAGTTATCTATTTAATCAATTTGTTGACCGGATAGATGATTCTGGGTGAAGAAGTGTGAAGTTAATTTTGTATCATCCTTAGAAAAAATTGTGTGTATAAATACTATTCATGAAGAAGTAAAATTTGTAATTTAATTATTTCAAAATGGGGATAGATCGTAAAAAATACTTGGGGGGGCCTCACTCTCTGTCAATTAAACTTCGAATTTTTCGTATTCTTATATTCGATAAATTGTAATCTAAGAAAATATGCCAAAAAGAACAGATATTCAGAAGATTTTAATCATTGGTTCTGGGCCGATCATTATAGGCCAAGCGTGTGAATTTGACTACTCTGGTACTCAAGCTTGTAAAGCCTTAAGGGAAGAGGGTTACGAAATTACCTTGGTGAATAGTAATCCTGCGACTATTATGACCGACCCTGAAATTGCCGATCAGACCTATGTAGAACCAATTTTTGCAGATACAGTGGCGAAAATAATTGAAAAAGAACGGCCTCAAGCTCTACTTCCAACCTTGGGCGGACAAACTGGACTGAATGTAGCGGTGGAATTAGCTGAAAAAGGGGTCTTAGACCAATTTCAAGTGGAACTAATCGGAGCGAAACTACCTGCCATAAGAATGGCAGAAGATCGAGAATTATTTAAGAATGCTATGCTCCAGATTGGTTTGGATGTACCAGAAAGTGGTATAGCTCGTTCCCTAGAATCCGCAATGGAGATTGTGAAGGACATAGGCTTCCCAGCAATCATTCGACCTGCATTTACTTTGGGTGGAACTGGTGGTGGTATTGCTTACAACATTGAAGAATATCGTGATATGATTCAGCAGGGTATAACACTTAGCCCTGTCAACGAAGTGTTAGTAGAAGAGTCGGTTATCGGATGGAAAGAATTTGAGCTGGAGGTGATGCGGGACAGAGTTGATAACGTAGTTATAATCTGTTCAATCGAGAATTTTGATGCTATGGGGGTTCACACTGGGGACTCAATAACCGTTGCTCCTGCTCAAACCTTGAGTGATAAAGAATATCAGGTCATGCGAAATTCGGCTATTCAGATTATTCGGAAAATTGGTGTAGATACTGGTGGATCAAACATCCAATTTGCTGTGGATCCAGATAGTGGTCGGCAAACTGTCATTGAAATGAACCCACGTGTCTCTCGGAGTTCTGCCCTAGCATCCAAAGCAACTGGATTTCCTATTGCCAAAATCGCAGCTAAACTCGCTGTTGGTTACACGTTGGATGAAATCCCCAACGACATTACCAAAAAGACACCATCATCATTTGAGCCAACAATTGATTACGTGGTGGCAAAAATACCACGCTGGGCGTTTGAGAAATTTCCGGGTACGGATGAAACGTTGACCACTCGTATGAAATCAGTAGGCGAAGCTATGTCTATTGGGAGAACATTCAAGGAGGCAATCCAAAAAGGATTACGTTCTTTGGAAAACGGATGGACTGGCCTAGACAATCATCTTTGGGGTAACTCATCTTTGTTTAGAAACTCGGATGAACTGATAAGTAAACTGAATATTCCTAATGTTGAGCGAATTTTTTATATTAAAAATGCCTTTCAATTTGGTATGACCATTGAGCAAATTCACAACCACACTAAGGTTGATCCNTTCTTTCTCCATAATATAAAGGAATTAGTCGATTTCGAGAATAAATTAAAATCCGAACAACCGGATTTTTCAAGTACAGGACAAATTCAAGTGTCTAATGAAATATCTTCTCTCTTGCTTCAAGCTAAGAGATTTGGATTTTCTGACCCTCAAATTGCTGAATTGTGGGAAACGGACGAAAGAGAGGTTAGGAATGCGCGACAACTTCTGGGCATTGTCGCGACCTTTAAAACAGTTGATACCTGCGCAGCCGAATTCGAGGCAGAAACGCCCTACTACTATTCAACTTATGGATCTGAAGACGAAGTCCGACCAAGTGAAAAAAAGAAAATTATGATCTTGGGTAGTGGACCCAACCGAATAGGTCAAGGNATTGAATTTGATTATTGTTGCGTACATGCGGCAATGGCTATTAGAGCTGATGGTTATGAGACCATCATGGTTAACAGTAATCCCGAAACTGTTAGCACCGATTATGACACATCCGATCGACTTTATTTCGAACCATTGACATTCGAAGACGTAATGAACATTGTGGAGCGAGAAAAGATTGATGGAGCAATCGTTCAATTTGGTGGCCAAACACCGCTGAATTTGGCTATGCGGCTCAAACAAGCAGGGGTACCCATTATAGGTACGGATCCAAGTGACATTGAACGGGCTGAGGACCGCCAGTTATTCAAGTCAGTCTTAGATCAAATAGGTGTCTCACAACCACCAAGTGACACTGCAACCTCTATAGAGACCGCTCGACCAATCGCAGAACGAATAGGTTATCCTGTTTTAGTTCGCCCATCTTTTGTTCTCGGGGGGCGTGCCATGCAGATCGTTTACGATCGGGAGTCCCTAGACGCTTATATGAAGTTCGCCGTTCAAGTATCTAGTGACAGTGCTGAGAGTCCGCGCGAAACCATAAAACCAATCTTGATTGATAAATATTTAGAGGACGCTATAGAAGTCGACGTAGATGCCATTTCAGATGGTGAGTTAACGCTAGTTGGAGGCGTAATGGAGCATATTGAAGAAGCAGGAATACATTCAGGTGATAGTGATTGTGTTTTACCACCATATACTCTAGCCGAAGACCAAATTGAGCGCTTAAAACAGATCAGCTATGAATTAGCCAAGGGGTTAAATGTTATTGGTTTAATGAACATTCAGTTCGCTATAAAAAACGAAGAAGTTTATGTATTAGAAGTTAATCCTCGTGCTTCTCGGACAATACCCTTTGTGAGTAAATCAATCGGTATCCCTTTAGCGAAATTAGCAGCTCGTGTAATGGCAGGTAAAAAATTGTCTCAACTGGGTTTCAAAAGCGAAATTGAGCCTGAGTACTTCAGTGTCAAAGCTCCCGTTTTCCCTTTCAACCGATTCCCTGGTGCTAATTCTCAGTTGGGACCGGAAATGAAATCGACTGGTGAAGTCATGGGAATTGATCGAAATCTTGATTCGGCATTTGCAAAAGCACAAAAAGCTAGTGGTGCTATTTTACCATTATCAGGCCAAGTTTTTATCAGCGTACGTAATAGGGACAAACGTTCGATNTTACTTATTGCTCGGAAGTTACACGAAATGGGNTTCAAGTTGGTGGCAACACATGGTACAGCAAAGGTCCTGAGACGAAGTGGCTTATCATCTGAATTGGTATATAGCATAGGTAAAGGACGACCAACTATTTACGATTTTATCAAAAATAGTGAAATTGATATGATTATCAATACTCCAACTGGTTATGCTCACAGACCTAACGAACAACTAATCCGTCAAATGGCAATTGATCATGACATNCCAATCTTCACCACCATGCCTGGTGCTTCCGCCGCAGTGAATTCTATTTCAGTATTACGCAATCGAGATCTCGATGTAGTTCCGCTCCAAGAATACGCACGATAGGAAATAGCCGTCTATGTCAAACGAAATCATTGAACAAAATAGCCAAATGGTTCGAAGTCTTGATTTGGTGTTTGATTATCTTTCGGTCCACCAATCATTATTGAGCCGAAATACTAATCCTGATCACCCTGTACAGAATAACCGAGACTCAGTACAAATTATGCGGTTGGATGATGAGCGTGAAGTCGCAATAATTCAACAAAACACTTTCACTATCTCGCGTATATACACAGACGGTCGACCCGATGGAAAACGACCACAGAACTATGACTCGTATTTTGATTACTTTTGTCATAGACTAGAAAAATACAAGCAAGCATACAAAACTGACCAAGGATTCACGTTAACTGACCGTGAATGGAAACAATTACTCGATGAATCCTATGACCGATATATTCGTTATCTTCTGTTCTCGAGTATTAAGAGGTGGAAAGATGTTCAGCGAGATACTGACACTAACTTGCAAGTGTTGGATCTTGTTCGTCGATATGCTGATGAAGATATATCTTGGCAGACCTATCAGTATAAAGGCTATATTCTAATGATGAACAGTATTGCCAGAGCCGAACTTGCGTTGACGGATGGAGCTAGTCTTGAAGCATTGCAAATTATTGATTATGGGATTCAACAAATAGGAAAATTCTGTGCTGAATGTTTGAGAGAAGAACAGGGAGAAGCCGAAAATATAACTCGTGAACACTATCTTGCCAACTTGATCGAGTATCGATCTGATCTAGAGTCCATAGAAAATGACTTGAATGATGATGGGGAAAACATCGATTCTGCGGAACAGGAGGATGATACGATCATTCAAGAGTTGGAAGATTTGCTCCAAGAAATGGCCGGTAACCAACGGTAAGTTTTTGTCTTGGTCAGCTCGGACTTAGCTAACAATCTATCAGCTACAGTGAGTTGGTCAACAAAACAAACTGGACGTCACAAACGACATCGAGCTAGATGGTCTTTTTTTCTATCGCTACTTTTACACACTATTTTTGCTTTAGTGATATCTTTTTCGGGAATGTTGTTTCATCAGCAAAATCGTCGACAAGACTTGCTTGACCAAATTGAGGTTGATATTTATCATCTACGTTTTCATATGTCTCGGCACCGACGGAACTCTCAACTACCAAATAGAAAGAAAAACATAAAANAAAACAAAGAGCAGATACACGTCGATCCAAAGACTAAGGTTAAAGATTTTCCTATAATAAAGAATTATCAGGTAGGAAACCCCCTCACACCGAAAGTCTCCCCCCTAAGAACCGAGACGATATTGAATAATTCAGCTGACTCCATATTTGGAGATAATTTTTCAGATGGCCAGTTAAACAAAAATCTACTGCCTTACAAACACCTATCGAGTGCTCCAGTAGGCATTCAACGCCCCAAGTTGGCCCGTGGTTTCGCACGAGCAAACGCTGAAGNTTTACCTNACCGAGTCGAAAATGCAGAGGTAATGACAAGTAACCCCGAACAAATTGAGGAAGCTATGGTAAAAATAGCTAAAAGTGTCGTAAATCAACAGTCTAGGCGACCAACTGATATTGTATTTTTGCTCGATGCCAGTGGTAGTATGAAAGATAACATCGTCGCTGTTNGCCANCANCTGGAAGATATGGTGTCCGTTTTTGAGGANNNAACNATTGATTTTACGATGGGCGTTGTTACGTTCAAATATCANGCCCTAATTTTCGATCANACNACTGACTATAAAAGATTCGAGCGACTANTGAGAAATATCGACTGTGGTGGATTNGAACGNCCTTANCATGCTATTGTTAANTCAGTNAATCANGTGAAATTCAGGCCTGAAGTNAANAAACGTTTCATATTGNTAACAGATGAACCAATCCAAGACTATAATCGGGCTGAAACTGAAGATNTACCNTCNGTTCTNAGNCATTGCTTGAATAACTCGGTNGTAGTAGATGTCATTGGTCTAAATGAAAAATACAGCAAATATCTAGCCGAAAAGACNGGTGGNCTTTGGTTTCNTATTCCCANTAATTGANTNGTNNCCAATTNTTGCAAANTGGCGACTAGTCAATTGTTGTTAGACTTCCCCACCAATCNGCGTTTGGTTGCCAATTAGNGTCTAGGTACTGAGCGTGCTGNGATTCCAGCTGGGGCATGANTTCNTGTTCGAGTTGNGNCAGACGGTCNTTTTCCTTCTCNAATCTNTATTCCGGATCAGATTCTGGTAGCTTTGCCCNNGTCAANCTNAGCCANTCATTCANANGTTNACTCATTTGNNNTNTTTTATCAGTNNATAAATCAGCCANGTCGTTTTGCTCACCNTGGTCAACCGAAAGGTCATATAANTCGTCNCTATCGATCCTCATANTAGTGNATCAATTTCCAATTACGACTTCGAATTACTGACGAAGGTTCTCCTCCNTGGTTNCCATAATGTGGATANTGCCAAAATAGATCACGNTTCTTCAATNACGNNGAATCTTCGNCTCTTAGTANGGNTACNAAACTTTCTCCGTCGATTACTTGNTNGGTGGGTATTGGAATATCAGCTAACTCAAGCAAAGTAGGATAAAAATCAATTCCAGATACAGGTACATCGCAGTTTGAGCCAGCTTCTACTAAACCTGGTACTTGGATATAGTAGGGAACTCTTAGGCCACCTTCCCATTGTCTACCCTTTCCACCTCTTAGTGGCAACATAGAAGAAGCAAAAGAATCACCTGAAGAAACGCCACCATTATCCGAGGTAAAACAAACAATCGTATTATCAACAACCCCAGCTTTTTGAAGTGCGTCTAAAACTAAACCAATAGCTTCATCCATAGCCTCAATCATTCCAGCATAGATGGGACAGTCTTGTACCTGACGAACTGGTAAATTACGGTCGAAAATAAAGCGGCTATCTCGAATACCTTGAGCCAAGGCTTTCTGTCGAAATTTTTCCCATCGATTTTTACTGGTTTGTATTGGGCCATGAACGGAGTAAAAAGAAAGGTAAGCTAAAAATGGTTGATTTCTATTACATGTGATGAACTCCGAAGTTTCTTGAGCCAGCCGAATGGGAAGAGACTCCCCAACTGGACCAGGCTGAAGCTTTGGGTTCTGCCAAGGTGAAAAATATCCACCTATGGGGGACCCAACCTTCCATCCTCCTTTGTTGATTTCAAAACCAAAATTCTCTGGGTCAAAACCTTGATCACCTAGATGCCATTTCCCAGCGAAAAAGGTTCGGTAGCCTTGGCTTTTTAGGACTTGAGAAAATGTCAATTCGTTTATATCTAGGTTGTGTTTGTATTCAGGTGGTAAAAGCTTATTAAACCGATTATTTTTACGCCATTCTTTTCCACTTGAAGCTCCAATCCAATCAGTTATACCATGCCTCGTTGGATATTTACCGGTTAGGATACTTGCTCTCGACGGACTGCACACCTGACAAGCGGCATAACCTTGTGAAAATCTCATTCCACCTTGACTGATTCGATCACAGTTAGGACTTTCGTAAAAGTTACTACCTTCCACTTGAAGATCTCTCCAACCAAGGTCGTCAGCTAGGATAAATAAAATATTCGGTTGTTTCATTTTGCTCTCCGATCCTTAGAATACACTGCTTGATTCATTCATACTGGCTTGAATTGGCAAAAATCAGATTTAAAATAACTAAACTGGGTTGTTATGTTTCCTGATAATGAAGAATATATTGAGTTTAAGGCTCATTTTTGAATCCATAATTTGATACTTTCAGAACGAATCAAAAACTGGTCATCAATGATAAAGTGCGCAAAGTAAATGCCATTAGAAACTATTTCCCCTAAATGAGTTTGTAAATCCCAGTTGTACTCCCAACCATTCTTACTACGTCGAAATTCGTTAATCATGGTGACAAATCGGCCATCAATGGTATAAATCTGTACTTTAGGTGGATTTACGGTCGAACATACTAGATGTAAAGTAGATTGTTGAAGTGGATTTGGATATGCCGAAATCTTCCCATTGTAAGAATATTGACTAAAATTGGGTGCAGTTGGCAGCGTGATAGCCACAGAGCGGCTATCAATCTTGGTGCCACTTTTACTATCTCCTTCGAAGACATCGACTTGTAGCCGACTAATCGGCTCTACATTAGTACCTTGGTTAATTGAGTAAGATAAAGTCCAGATTTGCTTTCTTTCTGAATCAACAGCACTAATAACCTGTGGTTCCTCATTTACAACGATAGTCGGATCAAATTCTAGTACACCTTCTGTAATTGCAATCGTGATGGTATAAAACTGACTTTGTAGTGGATTGGGCAAAGCATAGATATTACACTTGACCTTCTTTTTTGGTGCCGGCAAAATTTGTACTGTCAGGGTGCGAAAGGCTTTGTTTCCGTCTGGATCAGATACAATTACTAAAATTGTACTCTTAGTGGGTAAAACTGATGATTCGGTTTTCGGCAAAGATAAAATTAGACTATCGTTTTTGATTTCCGCTAAGATATTCTGATCAGGGATAGTGATCCAACTGAGGTTTTGATCATTAGTATCTATATCATCAACATATGAATTTAGTTCATCAATAGTATCTTTGGGTTTGACATTGGATTGAAGGGTGACCGTTGGAAATGGTCTCACAAATCGTGGTGGCTTCGGTGTTGGTAGATTTGCCAACACCTGAATTTCGATTTTACCTATTAGAGACTGTCCACTGGGTTCTGTCTCTGTAACTTGCAAGGTTATTTCGTCATTGGTAGCTCCATTGATTGGGTCATAGTTTCCTAACTCAACAGTCAATTCTGAAGAATCGCCTGCTAACCTAGCACCGATGGTTGTTGGCATTTGGGAAATGCTCCAAGCAAGTTGTTTTTGATCAAATCGTGAAGTTACAAAACTATTCAAATCAATAATTTCTTCAGGTTGATCAATGCTTAAGGTGATTGTTTTAGGTAAATTCAAAGCCAAAGGAATTATTTTCTGTTTTATATTCACCTGAATTTCTGCTTTTTGGCTTGATTGTTGAAAATTATCGACCAGCCGAAAACTGAAAGTGCCGGAACCAACCTGATTCCCAGTTAGAGTAAGTTGACCTTCCTCGAAAGTTGGTATCACGAGTTGATTTTCTTCATTGTATTTAAATTCAACTTGGGCATTTGGTGGATCAATCTCTAATACGATAGGTTTGCTGGTTTCTCCTTTCGTGAGTTCAATGGCTTCAAAGGTATTGTTGATCCTCGGTTTGGGTGGTTTTTCTACTTTTTCCTTGACCGTTACCGTAATTTTTTTTTCTACTGGAGCTATATCCCCAATTTGGGCAATTACTGGAAGGTTAACGGTACCTACAAAGTCAGTATTTTTGGCTGAAAAAATTGCTTCTCCTGTTTTAAGAAAATCCACCTGAATTTCTTTATTCGGTACTATGTCCCATTCAATATCCGACTTAGGGTAATTTTGGCCAACAACAAATTGATTCAGATCGTAGGGATCTGATGTGTTTTCCTGTTCAAATTCGACTGCAGTTAAGTCTTTAATTTTCAGAGGAGGTATAGGTTGTTTGACTGTCACTGTTACTTTTTGCTGGCTGGTTTTCCCATCTAAGTCAGTCGCTTTAAAAATTAGAAATGTCTCACCATCGTTCCAAGTAGCCTTATTGATCAAGTCGACAGTTGAGTTATCTAATTCTACTATAATATTTTCATTATTATCAAAGGACCAAATAATCTGATCGACAGGTTCATCATCTGTTACATACTCAATCAGATCAATGGTTTGGGTTTGCCCATCTATCAAAGAAATTGGTGGGATGTTCAAAGTTGGGGGTTTTTGTGTTTTCAGAACCAACACGTTAATTGAACCACTTCCAATATTTCCTTCTGGGTCAACGGCCTTAAAGTCAAGCTGATAATCACCAACAGGTGTGTTTCCTGAGCTTAGCTCAACAGTATGAGTATTTGGATTGATATTGGCCACCAATTGCACTTTTGAGTTGTTTTGCCTAACTTGGCTGCTCCATTCAATGTCTTCTGACTCTGTATCAGCATCAATGACATAATTATCCAGATCAAGGTTGTTAACTATTTTTTTCTGACCTTGGTAGATAGCGAAGGTTGGGAATTCTTCTAGGCTGACTGTTGGTGGGAACATCGGTTGAACAGTAACCTCGGTCGTACTTGTCAATTTAGCTTTGTTGGTAGCCGAAAAAATAACTGTTTCACTACCCGATTTCCAATTAGGTAACGCTATCAGCGTAACAGACCTATCAGCCTCTATTTGTACTGCTAGTTTACTCCTATCATAGCCAGTGACCTGCCATACAATTAGTTCATCTGAGGTAGTTGGGTCTGTTACAAAGTCATCCAATTGCAGAATACTAGCAGTCTTTTCATTAGACTTGATACGAAGTTTTAAGGGGAAACCAGCTAAAAGGGGTTTTTCAGGAGATTTCACAGTAATGATCACATCTTGTGTATCTTGTAGACCATTAGGATCAACGGCGAAAAACCGAACGGTTTCGGTTACTACTGATTCAGATTGTAAAGAAGCAAACCGTTCCTCGTCGATCTCAATTGTAATAAATTGTTGTCCTTCTACTACCCAATCAATCTGCTCAGGGTCGCTATCCAAATCGAAAATATGTTTATTTAAGTCTAATATCTTTTCTTTACCGAAATCGAGTTCAATTAACGGAATAGTTATGATTGATGGGGGAGCACTTTTTTCAATCAACTGTACTTGAGCTTCTCTTTGATCGGAGATCCCATTTGGGTTAATAACTTTAAAAGTAATAGTCTCCCTTCCAATCCAATTACGTAGATTTTCGAAGGATACATCTCGTGTTTCAGGATCAATGTTAACCGTAATATTTTCATTGCCAGAAGTCTCCCATTCCAATTCCGAGTTTTCAAAGTCGAAATCCCCAACTAGTTCATTTAGATTGAACCGAGAAGGATCCATTCTTGAGCCATCGTTCGTAGAAACTACTTCTTGGGGAAATAGTGGATCTATCACAGGGCCATCAAATTCAGGAATAAAGAGAACCTTCAGTGTTTGTTGATCGGCGTTATCATCGGCATCGCTAACGGTAATTGGAATATCAAAAGTACCCAATCTAGTGCTTTCAACTTTTAAGTAACTACCAATCAAATTAACGAAGAGATTATCGGGGTCCGGATTTGTACCTACACTCCAATTTAAATCAGCTAAACCCGGATTGTCGAGGTCCTCCACCAAGCCGTTTAGGTTGAAATTTTTCCCACTATTGACCCGAATACGCTCCCCTTTATTCGGTATTTTTTCTGAAAAAAGTAATCGAGGAGGAGTAGTCACTTGAACATCAATATCATTAAATGCGGGATTACCTTCGGGATCAATGACTGTAAATCGAACTTTTTCTTGGCCGAACCAGTCTTTATTTGGTTTGAAGGATACTCGGCGGAAGTTTGGATCAATTTTAACGTCGATGCTCTGATAGTTAGAAGCCGTCCACTTGATTGATCGTTTCATTTCTTTCGGTGTTAGTTTTGGGTTATTAAATATAAGATAGTTATCCAATACCAGATCGGTATATTCGGTATTCATTGGAAATTTTATGCTTTGTGGGAACGAATCTTTAAAATCGACAGTTCCTCTCACCGTGATGGTAGCGGTTTCCAAATCGGAAAAATTACGACGAGGAAGTTGGTCTACAATCACACCTGTGATTCGACTAACACGCTCAATGAAATCGAATCGGATGGCAGTATCTTTGACAGGCTGCAAAGTTTTGAATTTTATCAGACCAACCACACTAGGCTCCTTTAAAACAGAAACATCATCACCAATAGCCATCAAGGCTGCTGCATAGTCAATCTGGAAGTTACGCAAAATATTCCCTGGGTCTCCGTGTGTGTCGTTATCCAGTGGCTGCCAACCAGTTGGGTAACCAGGTCCATTCTTAACCGGCTGTAGTCCCGTCAGTTTATCGGTAGCATCAAGGAGCTTTAAGTATTGATCGTCAAAAGAAAGGTAGATCTGAAAACCAGTGACCCGACTACCCTGTGGATCAATATATACTTGAAGGTTGAATTCTTTTCCGCTACCTACGGAAAAGTTATTACGCTCAGTTTCTGCATCTCGTAGAGAAATTAAAACAGCTTTCGCATCCTTAATACAAAGAAAAACTAGCAAGAACAGAATGAAAATAAAATTAAAATACAGCTGCCGCATATTTATACAATCGTCTCACGATACGTGTAGCACGAAATATACCATCTATTTACAAACGATATTTACTCCGTTAAACTATCTGCATAAAATACAAAAAGATTATTAGAGAGTTCATTGATCATTTACTATTTTAGTCAAGCATATGGAACGTCATACCAGTATTCTTTATATAGGATACAATGGTAGTAATTAATTTTTGGGCCTTTTGATCAACATTGTTGCTTAGTCCGATCAGTGTTATAATGCTGCGCTAGCCAACAGACTCTCAACCGAAATCAAATCACAAAACTGAACCTTCAATGGAGAATAATCAAGTGAGTCAAAAATCCTACTCGCCATCTAGTGGCAAATATCCTATAGAAAAAGCCCATATTAACAGTTTAGATCAGTACAAAGAGATTTATGACCGATCGATCCAAGACCCTGAAGCATTCTGGTCGGAAATAGCTGAACGCATCACCTGGTTTAAGAAATGGGATCAAATTTGCGAGTATGATTTTGTTAACGCAAGTGTCAAGTGGTTTGAAGGGGCAACTCTAAATGCTTGCTACAACTGTTTAGATCGACACATTGAAGACGGACATGGAGATGATACTGCTCTGATCTGGGAAGGTAATAATCCAAACGACGACAAGACTTACACATTCAACCAACTTTTGACAGAGGTTAAGAAATTTTCGAATGTACTAAAAGCACAAGGTATAAAAAAAGGCGACCGAGTTTGTCTTTACTTACAGATGATACCAGAGTTAGCTATTGCTGTTTTAGCTTGTGCTAGAATTGGAGCTGTACATTCGGTAGTATTTGGTGCTTTTTCTGCTGATGCGCTACGTGATCGTATTAATGATTCTGAATGTAAGCTACTAATCACGCAAGATACAGCTGTTCGAGGCGCCAAGGGAGGTATCCCAATGAAAGCTAATGCTGATCAAGCATTAACTGAAACACCTTCCATCCAAAAAGTCGTTGTCATACAAAGGACCGGAGACCATGTAGATTTTGATGAAAGCCGAGACGTTTGGTGGCATGAAGCAATGTTGACAGTTGATGATGACTGTTCGCCTGAGGTAATGTTAGCCGAAGACCCCCTATTTATTCTATATACTTCAGGTTCGACAGGCCAACCCAAAGGAGTCCTGCATACAACGGGTGGATACATGGTTTACACGTCATATTCGCACGAGATAATTTTTGATTACCACCCAGGAGATGTGTATTGGTGTACAGCAGATATTGGCTGGATTACTGGTCATTCGTACATAATTTATGGACCATTAGCTAACCGATCTATTACGGTAATGTTCGAAGGTGTGCCAAATTATCCTGATTTCGGCCGATTTTGGCAGGTAGTAGAAAAGCATCAGGTCAACCTATTTTACACGGCCCCAACAGCCCTCAGAGCACTGATGAAAGAAGGTGATAGCTGGGTGGAAAAATACGACAGATCTTCACTTCGTTTACTTGGTACAGTTGGTGAGACAATAAAAGAACCTGAATGGACTTGGTATTATAATATCGTCGGTAATCAGAATTGTCCGATCGTTGATACTTGGTGGCAGACCGAAACAGGAGGTATTCTGATTACACCACTACCTGCTATTTCTGATCTGAAGCCAGGTTCGGCTATGATTCCCTTCTTTGGTATTGAACCTGTTTTATTGGATGAAAATGGGAACGAAGTTGAGGGTAATCCTGCTAGTGGTTACTTGTGTATTAAGTCGCCTTGGCCAAGTTTAATGCGTACCGTTTATGGGGACCACGAACGTTTTCGTCAGACTTATTTCGACCGATTTCCTGGTTATTATATGGCTGGAGATGGCGCTATGCGTGATGCTGACGGACACTATTGGATTACTGGTCGCGTCGACGATGTATTGAATGTTTCTGGACACCGGTTGGGAACCGCAGAAATTGAAGGGGCGATTGGTCAATATGAAACAGTAGCCGAAGCCGCAGTGGTCGGTTACCAGCATGATATCAAAGGGCAAGGGGTTTATGCATACGTGACCTTGATGACGGGTCAATCCCCATCTGAACAAACAATTAGTGGTATCAAGCAAAAGGTGCGAACATTAATTGGGCCACACGCTACTCCAGACAAAATTCAGTTTACTCCATCTCTTCCGAAAACTAGATCTGGTAAAATTATGCGACGAATCCTACGTAAAATAGCCGAAGGTGATACTGAAAATTTGGGAGATACATCTACTCTAGCTGACCCAACCGTGGTAGATGATTTACTATCCGGTAGCGAGTTATAACCTTGGAAACGGGAAGTAAATTGTGGGCTGGCCGTTTCACTAGTGAAATGGACAATCTAATGCTTGATTTCACTCATTCGACTGAGACAGATTCACGCTTAATTCCCTACGATATTTGGGGTAGTCAAGTTCACGCTTTGATGTTATCCCACCAAAATATTATTAACCCCACTGATTTATCACCAATTTTGATTTGGTTAGAGAAAGCATTAAGCGATTTTCACGAAGGTAAATTTGTGCTTGACCCAACTAAAGAAGATGTTCACATGAACGTTGAATCATATGTGATAGAAGGTGCTGGGGCAGAATTTGGGGGTAAACTACACACTGCTCGATCCAGAAATGATCAAGTTTTAACGGATACTCGCTTGTATAGTAGAGAACAAATTTTGATTATTTGTTCTAACCTAGTTGTCTTATGTAAAGCATTTCTCAATATTGCAATCAAACATACGACAACAGTGATGCCTGGTTATACTCATACCCAGCACGCTCAGCCGATCAGTTTGGGCTTTTGGGCTACGGCTTATATCAGTATGTTTTTGAGAGATTTTAAGCGTTTATTTTCTGCTTTTGAAACAACTAATACTAACCCGTTAGGAGCTGGTGCTTTAAGTGGTACTAATTTACCTATAGATCGATCTTTTACAACCGAATTACTAGGTTTCCAAAGTACACACCAACACGCATTGGACGTGATCAGTTCTCGAGATTTTATTGCTGAAACCCTTTCAGCCTTAGCCATTTTAATGACTAATTTGTCTCGATTTAGTGAAGAAATTGTCTACTGGACAACATATGAGTTTGGTTTAATCCAACTTGATGATAGTTTCGCTTCTGGTAGTTCGATCATGCCACAAAAAAAGAATGCTGATGTGGCTGAGCTAACAAGAGGGCGCTTTAGCCAAGTTCTAGGGGCACTGGTCGATTTATTGAGTAATCTGAAAAGTTTACCCTTGGGTTATAATAGGGATCTTCAGGAAGATAAGCCACCACTTTGGCGATCATTTGATACAGTTACCGCGTGTCTGAAAATTCTGCCCAAAATGTCACAGACACTAACATTTAATACCGACCGAATGGCTCAGTTATGTCAAGCCAACTTTTCTACTGCCACAGAGTTAGCCAACTACCTAGTACAGGAAAAAGGTATACCATTTCGACAGTGCCACGATATAGTTGGTAAGGTCGTTGGCCAACTAGTAAAAAGTAATCACACTTTTGACAATTTAGATAGAACTGCAAGTCTGCTTGCAGAAATGTCAATCGAAATTTCTATATCAGATTTAGCTTCCATTTTAGCACCGGGGGAAGCTCTAATTCGAAATAAAAGTACTGGAGGAACATCGCCTAAAGAGGTGAAAGCTATGATAAAAGAATTTGAAAATCAGCTAGAAAACATCGAAACTAGTATACGGTCTCGAACTGAACAAATCGAGTTAGCCTACGAACGAACTCAGAAAATGATAAAAAGCAAAATACAGAATCCATCTATATAAGTTTTTTCCTTTTTTGTGCGTTTTGGCCATACTGAATCATATTTTCTTAAAAAATACTTATTCTTTCATTTTCGTCCTGAAGTTCCAAGATATTTATTAAGAAGTGTAAATATTGAAAGATCTTTATAAAAAGTAGCTAAAACATTGTTTAATTTTTAGCGTAATAATTTCTGGACTGGTGAAAATTACTATTTGTTGCAAACCAAATGGAAAGCTTTTCAATGTTTCTTGAAGTGTATTTTTCAATTACTTCTGCAGTAATATAATCCCATTTCTTACATTCATCTCGTTTACGGTGCTATTTTTTAAATCAACCATTTTCATTTTTCCAAAAAATCATGTTATTCCGTAAACGGATCGCTTACCCTAAGCGGTTAAATAAACCAGAGTCAAGTATTATTAGGCAGTACTCTGACCATACTTGATGGCTAAATTCAGCCCTTAGTGATAATACTGAATTAATCACATGCTCTTCAAGATCAATCAAGCTACATGTATGCGTCCAAATATCAAACTTAGTAGAACATGGGATGGATCCATTCTGATTAGTAATATTCAGGAATCAACTTATGCCACACAAAAAACGAATCGCTCTTTGCTTAATTCTGTTTCAGTTGTTGGTTGCTGTACATAGCGAAAACTACCAAAAACAGAATATTTCTGTTTTGCCTTTTTCCGGTTGGAAAGGGAAAAATGCTGCTGGTTTTCAATCGGCATTAACTAATAAAATCATCCACCGAATAATCAATTCTCAACGGTTTAATGTTATTGATCGAGTGAACTTGGAACGAATTATAGAAGAACAAAACCTTCAGTTATCTGGTGTTATCGACGAAAATACAGTAGTACAAGTTGGAAGATTAGCCGGTGTACAAAGGTGTATTATTGGTAATTTTACAGGTAACTCAGTTGAGTATTATCCGGCTAAAAAAAATGACCAAGGGAAAATTATACGACATAGCTACTACGAATCTAACGTTAGTGCCACAATTCGTATGTTATCTGTCGAGAGTGGACATTACGATAAATCCGTGGAAACCTATGCTAGCGAACGGGGAGAAAATGCGGATGCGGCATTTTCAAAAGCACTGGATAAGCTAGCTGAAGCAGTCGTTACAGAATTTGAGAGTCAATTCCCCATTCAGACTATTATCAAACGAATAGACCATTCAACTGTTACCATTGAACGGGGTAAAGATTCGGGAATCAAAATTGGTATGGCATTCATAATCTATGGGTTCCAACCTTCACCAGACGAGATTTTCGACGAAATTATAATTAACGACGACGTCCCCGAAGTTGGAATTATGAAAATTACTTCGATTGAAGCCCGGACAGCAAAGGGGCGTCTTTTTGGCGACTTCAGCGAAGTGATTGCAGGTAATCTAATTCGAGAAACTGATAGGCCAATCAAAATTGAAGCTAACATCTTAGAAAAGTCATTTGGTGGAATTACTATTAATGCTGGTGCTGATTTAGGGTTAACAAAAGGCACAACTTTCAAGGTTATGAAACGACAGAAAGATTTGATGGACCCGGAAACAGGCGAAGTCCATACTGATCAGTTTAAACCTGTTGGAACTGTAATGATTACAGAGGTACACCAAACTTTTTCTCGCGGCCGAATTGCTAAAGGCCGGTACTTCATCCGTCGCGGGATGAAACTGGAACAAACAACTCCCTTTTATGGCTGGTTGGGTTTAGCAGTTAGTTACGGTATGTTTAGCCTGCAAAGCGAAACAAACAATCGAGACAAAGAATATTTTAAAGTCGATAAATGGAACCATACTATCACACCAGTCTCATACACAGAGCGTGACTCATTAGTGAATAGAGGGTATGGACAGACAATTATATCAATGGATTATTCTAATAAGGATGATCTTCCACTAACTGGTTTTCTACTTCAGGCATCGGCTTATTTAAGGAAACCAATTAGTCAAATCTCGATCGGAGCTGATTTTAATTATTATAACCTCGGTGAAGAATCAGATTTAACATCATCAGGAATAGATTTGAAACTAAGTAAGCACTTTGGTCTTTTACCTGAAATCTTGTTTTTGAGCCCGATTATTGGTTTCGGTTTTGGGTATTGTGAACAGAAAGTTTCCGGCGACATTGTCCAATTACTTAGTCAGGGTAACGACAATAAAGTGACAGCAGAGTCCTACCATTTTATTGTTGGTCTTGATGCTAAGTTGAAATTAGGTAAGCTCGTAGCTTGGGGAAATGCTAGTTACAAAACTTTAAGTTTTACAAATTGGAAATACCAAGTAGATAGCGGCAAGAGATCTGATGATGGAAAAATCCTTACAGAGGATAAGTCAATTGATAAAAAATACGTGGTGTATCCGAGTATAAAGATACCTTATGTGGTGACTATTGGTATAACTGGTGAATTTGACATTCACTTTTTCAACTAATTCTTTAAGGAATTAATGATGAAAAGACTCAGTTTTTGGACATTTTTTTTTATCATTGCAATAGGTTGTAACAAAGCGAGTGTGAGAAAGACTTTTTCTGAAGATTTTGATTTGAAGCATCGATATAAAAGCCAAAATACAATGAACAAGTCAAAACGATCTGTGGTTGCGCCCGAATGGCTAATATTGAGGCCATCTAACGACCTCTATTATATTGGCATAGGTCAAGCTAATATAGATGATAATAATTATACGCAACGAGCTAAAAACCGAGCCTTAGCCCAGGTTGCTGAGGAAATTTCAGTTACGATTTCAAGTGAAATGATCAATACAGCAGTTGAAATCTCGGGCATGCTAGAAAGCGATTTTCAAGAAGATATTCGTACTTCTACTCAGAAAGAATTAGAAGGAGTAGAAACAGTAGGTTTTTGGCAAGATCACCAATTTTATTGGGTCTACTGTAGACTGAACAAAGCCAAATACAATGAACGACAAACTCAAAAAATCGATCAAGCCATACAAATATCATTCGACCTTTACCAAAAAGCCACAAGTCAACTCAACGCCGGAGAATTGGCTAATGCCTTACCGTTATACTTACAAGCTCTTTTGCCTATTCAAAATTATTTGGCTCAATCGTTAACAGTTAAACAGAATCAGAATTCTACTATCCAACTACAAGACCAAATTTATCTCCGGATTCGGCAGATCTTAGGGCAAATAAGAATAAGTACTGATTCTCCCGAAATTTCCGTTAAACTAGGCCAACCCAGTTTCAGTCAGTTAAAAGTCATAGTTGAATCATCAAAACCACTAAGGCAAATACCAATTCGATTTAGCACCATCAGTCTTTCCACCGATCTTATGTCCACTGTGTTAACTGATCGGAATGGAGTTGCTTCAATACGCATAAACCCCAAAGAATTCAATATAGAAGAGACCCAGATTGCGGAGGCAAAACTGGATTTGTCGGCTTTAATCGGTTTTGGCCAAATTACATCGAAATATTTGGAAATGTTGATTGAGGATTTTCCAGTGCCGACTATCAAGCTTATCGTAAAGATAATTAAACCATCAATCTGTATCAAGTCAGTCGAAACAAATATGGGCAAGTCTTCATCTGTATCATACGTAACGGAAAAAATAAAAGAAGTACTCGTAGACAAAGGATTTACATTCAAGGAAAGTGTAGTTGAAGCCGATTTTGTAATTAATTTACATGCTAGAACAAGAGCGGGTAGCGAAGTCTTTGGCCAATTTGTAGCTTACGCCGATTTAACAATAGCCGTAACGAACACAATGACTGATCAGGAGATTTACCACCAGGGATTAGTAAACATCAAAGGTATACACACTAATTATTGGGAAGCAGGGCTAAAAGCGTTGGAAAAAGCTAGAAATCAGATAAACGTAGAAGTCACACCCAATTTACTTATAGCAATCCAAAAATAGTTGATTGATTATCGATAAACGCTAACCATTTTCCCTGAAGTGGATAACTTTATTGATTGCATTAATATATGCTTTTGCGCTAGCCTCTATAATATCAGTACTAGCTCCGTGTCCAACAAATGAACGCCCTTTTTCTTTTACTTTGACAGTTACTTCTCCAATCGCATCCATTCCTTCTGTTACAGAACGGATTTGATAATCTGATAATGTTGGAGAAAAACCTGTGACGCGTGAAATGGCCTTATAAGTTGCATCGACTGGGCCATCTCCTGTAGCTGCTTCAGTCACTGCTCCCTCTGCGGTTGTTATACCAACTGTAGCAGTTGAAGTAATCTGATTCCCGCTGAAAATCTGAATGTGATCAAATTGGTATCGAGATTCACTCACTAGAACAGTTTCTGATTCGTCTTGCATAATTGCTTCAAGATCAGCATCATGTACTTCTTTCTTTTTGTCAGCCAAAGAGAGAAAACGTTCGTAGACCGAATCGAGTTGTTCTGTTTCAATTTCATAACCTAGTACAGCTAGGCGATGGCGCAATGCATTTCGGCCAGATCTTGGACTCAATATAATCTGGCTCTCTTGCAAACCAACCACTGTGGGGTTAATAATCTCAAAAGTATCTCTCTGCTTAATCACTCCATCTTGATGAATGCCAGAACTATGGGCAAAGGCATTGGCTCCGACAATAGCTTTATTGGCGGCTACTGGCATTCCCATAGTCCGACTTACCAGCCGGCTAATAGGTACAATCTCAGTAGTATCAACATCAGTATGAACATCTGCAAAATGATCACGCCGAGTACGAATGGCCATAACAATTTCTTCCATCGAGGTGTTACCAGCACGTTCACCTAGTCCATTCACTGTACATTCAACTTGTCGCGCCCCATTTTTGATAGCCGCTATACTATTGGCAACGGCCAACCCCAAATCGTTATGACAATGAACACTAATAATAACTTGATTAATATTATTAACGTTCTGTTTTATCTTAGCAATCAACTTACCAAATTCTGAAGGTATAGCATATCCAACGGTATCAGGTATATTGATAATGCTAGCGCCTGCTTCAATAGTAGCTTCTATGATCTCAAAAAGATAAACGGGATCAGTCCGAGCTGCGTCCATCGGCGAAAATTCGACTGTCGGGCACAAATCTCGTGCATACGCAACTGATTCAATCGACGACTTCAGAATAGTGTCTTCATCTGAACGCATTATTCCCTTGATGTGAATCTCTGATGTACCAACAAAAGTGTGTATTCTAGGTCGTTTGGCTTCCCTGATTGCCTCCCATGCATCAGTAATATCCTTTTCAATAATTCTTGATAATGCACAGATTTCTGGGCCCTCAACTTCACTGGCAATTCGACTTACAGCTTCAAAGTCAGCAGGAGAAGAACGTGGGAAGCCCGCTTCTATAACATCCACATTCAGAGCGGATAGATGTTTTGCTATTGCAAGTTTCTCATTACCGTTTAGGGCTGCGCCAGGTGTTTGCTCTGCGTCCCGCAACGTTGTATCAAAGATCAATATTTTTTCAGACATCCGTCGATTCCCTATATGTTGCTGTTTCAACTTAATCCATATCGCGACCGATAGCAGTAGCTAAATGTTTCAAATCATTCATCAAAATACTAAATTGGTCTGGAAAAAGAGACTGAACACCATCACCGGTCATCGAATTGTCTGGATCGTGGTGAACTTCTAAAATAAGGCCATCGGCACCGGCTGCAATCGAAGCTTTTGACATTGGAGCAACATAACTACGTATTCCTGTCCCATGACTTGGGTCTGAAATAATTGGTAAATGGCTGAGTTCTTTGATCGCAGGAATGGCATTAAGATCAAGTGTGTTTCGAGTATGCGTTTCAAAAGTACGAATTCCTCTTTCGCATAGGATAACGTTGGGGTTACCTTCAGATAGAATATATTCAGCTGCCAACAACCATTCTTCAATAGTTGAAGAGAAACCACGTTTTAGTATGACAGGCTTTTGTTGTTTCCCAACTTCACGCAACAGATAGAAATTTTGCATGTTTCGTGTACCCAACTGAAAAATATCAGTATATTGGCCTACCAATTCGACTTCGTGTGGAGTCATTACTTCAGTTACAATACCAAGTCCTGTTTCATTTCTAGCACAAACTAGCATTTCAAGAGCAGACTTTCCAAACCCTTGAAAACTATATGGGCCTGTTCTTGGTTTAAAAGCCCCACCTCGGATAAAATTAGCACCTGACATCTTGATCTCTTGAGCAATTCGGACAATCTGTTCAGTGTTCTCCACAGCACATGGCCCTGCAATCACGACCAATTGTCTGCTACCGATTTTGGTTCCGTTGGACTCTATAACTGTGGGTTCATCCCGAAATTGACGGCTTGCCAGTTTATACGGCGCTGAAATTGGCATAGTACGATCGACTCCTTTCATTGACTCGATAGGTTGATTGGCCAACTTGGATTTATCTCCAATAACGCCGATAAGCGTATGTTGTTCGCCTGTTGATTTTTGGGCTTGCAACCCAGCGGACTCAATTCTCGAGACAACCTTGTCGATGTCCTCATGTGTTGCATTAGGCTTCATAATGACAACCATTTTTATACCCCTCTTCTATTATTTCAGTTGTATTTTCTAAACTTATATCTTTAGTACAATTTTTCGTAAAACCGAAAACGCCCATCACCGATTAGTACCTCTTCGATGATGGGCGCTTATCCAAGTCTTTACTGTTTGTCTCTATGTTGTTCCCATAACCCACTTGCGCCCGCAGTCCGAGTAATAAAAGAAATACAAAAAAAATAAACCAAGGTTCCGAGCTGCGTCAGTATCCAAGATCAGATTAGATGCGATTTTTTTCATAGAATATCATTGGCCCACAATTGACGTACGAAGGTCAAACTTCCCTATTCTAGCGAAAAGTCTAATCTGTGTCAAGTGTTTTTAAATCTTCCGTCCTGAACCAGCTAATACATGTTAATATTAAATAATTGAGGACAACGATTTTTTAAATGAGGAATAAATAAATTTTGCAAAAATTTCTTTTTCTGTTACCTGTTTGGATTCATTTACTAGCAATGGCAGGAACTTTTGGAGCAACCGTTACTTGCGCCTTCTTATCACGAAGGGATCCCGAGAACCAAGATGATATAGTATGGCGTATACCACAAATGTTTTTGGGGCTAACTTTTTTAACCGGTTTGGCACTAGTATACTTACGTTTTACATCAGCAATGAACACTGGAACAGAACTAGGTATACATTTTTGGGGTCTTACCAGTTGCAAGTTGGCTTTGCTGTTTATTTCTGGCGCACTTTCGGGAATTGCTAGTAAAAAATCCAAAGCAGGTCAGGCGTCGAGTTTCCTGTGGGTAGGAGCAGCATCTATGTTTGCTGCAGCATCTTTACTTGGTTTAAGTGTTTGATAATCAATCTGTGTCGTTTAATAGCTGGACTATCTCTTTTTTAAGTTTTTTCATAGCATATTGATCATCAGAGTTATAATAACCCCGTATACGTTGCTGGCTATCCGAAAGAATAAAGTACGGGCTATGATTAGCAAGTTCTGTTTTCGACCCAACTTTGAAACCTTCCCAAGCTAACCGGTGGATCTCTTTTTCGTCTCCGGTCAAGAAAAACCATTTTTTATTTTCTATACCGAAGGACTCAGCATATGTTTTCAATCTTTCAGGTGAATCATAAGCTGGGTTGACTGTAATTGAAAGTGATTGGAATTTTGGATTGTTTTGGTGCTGGCGAAAGACCCTAAGTTTCTTTTGTGTCATCATAGGGCATACACTTGGGCAAGTAGTAAAAATGAAGTCAGTTAATGTTACTTTGCCCTCCATTTTATCAACCGAAAAATAACTCGAATGTTGATCAACGAGCTCAAATTTTGGAATACCACCGAGTATGGGCAAGGCCGATTCCTCAGGATTATCTTGAGCACGACCGATTAAAATCTGGCGAGCTAAGGCAAGTGTGCCTAGTAAAAAAACCAAAAGAATAACTACAAATCTGAGCTTATTTCGCATTTTCATCGAATGGCATTAGTTAGACAAACTTTCTTTGGTAGCTAAACTCATCCATTAACTCTACCAAGCATCTCCCTCTTCGATTGCTTTTTTTACTTGGTCTTTCTCCCAAGTTTTATATTCATCATGCTCTAACACAATTAATTGGCCAATCATCTTATAGTGCCCAGATCCACACAGTTGAGCACAACCAATCTCCCATTTGTTATTTTTCGTTGGGTTCTTAGGTGAAGTCGCAGTTGGTGTAAAAGTAACGGGAATACTTGTACCAGGAATGGCATCTTGTTTAACACGCATCACCGGTAAAAAGAAATTATGGATGACATCGTAGCTTCCAACGTGAACTAGAACCTTTTTATCGACTGGCACATACAACCGACCAACACTAGCAAAATCATCTTTTGCATTTGGGTCAGAACGATCTAACCCAAGCACGTTACTACTGCCATCAATCAAGGTAGGGTCAGTTTTACCAAAAACACCATCTAACCCCGGATAGTGAATGTTCCACTGAAACTGCTGGCCTAGCGCACGGACTTCTACATCATAGTCGCTACCTTCTTCGGTTGCACTAGCAACTTCCTGAATCCAAAATGGTAACGAAAAAGCAATTAGCAGTACGGCTTCAATTAGTGCGACACCAATTTCAAGGTAGCTAGAGTAATGGCTTTTAACACCGTGATAATCAGCTTTGGGGTTTCGATTTTGGCTAAATCGAAATAATGTATACACAAAAAAGATTCCCCAACCGACGAACAGTACTAACATTAACCAATGGACATAAACAATTAAGTTATCAACGCTATCGCCATGCGTAGAGGCATTAATAGGCATCCAAATTTGCAAAAATGATTTCATTAATTATACCCTTCCCGTAGAGCTTCTATCTTCGCTGGTGGACTCGCTACTAATTGGCATTTTTTCGACCGCGACCTGAAATTTAGGAAAAAAACACCAAAACTCACAAGCAAAAACCCAATGAATCCGAGTAGAACGAATATGGCACCATTCATGCCTTGCGTCATTTTTGAATTTGGATCTCCGAAGCAGACCGCACAGGCTATGACACTTTTGTTTTGTAAATTGAAGAGCAAAATCGAAAATAACAATGTCAGGCGTTTCAAAATGTATCTCCTGAATTAGGTAAATTTCGGACTTTCCTGATGAAGAGAAACAAATAAACAGTTAGCCCAATACCTAAGATAAAAGATACAAAGGCTGAAATTAGTTGAGTAGCTCCGCCCTGTTTGATGCACCAAACACCGAAAAAGAAGGTTAGAGCTATGCTGATAAAAATGAAGAACGCGTGAAATGCTCTAAGAGACACAATGATACCTCCGTTGAGGTTTACAGCATAAGATAAAGGATTGGAAATAAAAAGATCCAGACCAAATCCACAAAGTGCCAATATAGGCCTGAACATTCAATTCTGTTGGTGAAACGTTCAGGTTCTGTATACCACATTTTTGCGCCAGGCAATAGCAGATACAAGTTAACAACAACTCCGCCAACGATGTGTAATGCATGCAAGCCCGTCATAGTAAAATAGATAGCGTAGAAAGTGTTGGTCTTGGGAAAATACCCATGCGAAAACTTTTCTCCGTACTCAAATCCTTTAATTACCAAAAAACCAATGGAAAGAAGAATAGTCACCGCCATGAACACTTTATAACGCCCTAAGTTATTCATCTTTAAAGAAGCCCAAGACATGACGATTGTTACACTTGAGGTAATTAAAAGAATAGTGTTAAGAGTTGCAACTGGGACGTTAAGTTTTTTCACGCTGTTATGCCAGACGCCCTCAGGCGAACCGATATAAAGCAATATTAAAGTCGAAAAAAGAGCTCCAAATAGCATAACTTCAGAAGCCAAGAAGAGCCAAATTCCCATTTTCCCATTGTAAACTCCAGTATCGGGTCTAGGTTTTACAGTATATGGAATATCCATTGCTACGCCTCCGTTTCTTTCAAAGTCTGTGGTAAGAAGTCAGTATTATGACCTGGAACACTATACTCATAAGGCCCACGATGAACTTCCGGAATTGTAGCGAAGTTCAAATGAGGGATAGGCGGTGATGGAGCGGCGCACCACTCCAGCGTAGTTGCTTGCCATAGATTGTCATCAGCTTTTTCTTTTGAAAACAATGAACCAAAAAAATTGAAGATAAAGAACAATTGGAAGAATGCTAACCCGATTGCACCATGAGTGCTAAAGGTATTAAGATGTAATACCTCTTGTGCATGCGCATAGCTAACTCCACCATCCCACAGCCTACGCGAAACTCCGGCTAATCCCATACCAAACATAGGCATAAATACTAGGTTCATACAAACCATAGAGCCAAAGAAGTGAATTTTACCCAATGTTTCGTTCATTCTTTTCCCTGTCACTTTTGGGTACCAGTAATATATACCTGCAAAAAGAGCAAAAATAGTACCTGGTGCGACCACGTAGTGGAAATGACCTATAACATAGTAAGTATCGTGCAAATGAATATCGCTAGTATTTAAGCCCAGAGGAAGACCTGTTAAGCCACCAATACCAAACATTGGTAGGAAGCCAAGAGCAAATAGCATCGGTGTGTTAAACCGAATCGCTCCTCCCCAAAGAGAAATGAAGAAAGCTGTCAAAATTATTACGGATGGAATGGAAATAATCATCGTTGTTGCTTGGAAGAAAGCACTGATGGCTGTTCCCATTCCGGTCATATACATGTGGTGCGCCCAAACCATAAAAGACATAAAACCCAAGAAAATCGAGGCATATACCATCGATTTATACCCCCAAAGAGGCTTACGNGTATTGTTGGCTATTATTTCACCAACGATTCCCATGGCAGGAAGAATCAAAACGTATACTTCGGGGTGAGCTAAAAACCAGAATAGATGCTGCCACAATAATGGGCTACCACCAGAATAATTTTGTACGACATCGCTGACGACTAACCCACTAGGCATGAAGAAACTAGTTCCTGCCACTCGATCCATCAACTGCAAAATACCTGCGGCTTCCAGTGGAGGAAAAGCTAATAGTAATAAAAATGAGGTGACTAACTGAGTCCAGACAAAGAAAGGTAACCNCATAAAGGTTAATCCAGGTGCACGNAGTTGGAATATAGTGACAATGATATTAGCTGAGCCTAGTAGAGAAGAAGTAATGAGAAATACCATTCCCAGAAGCCACATAGTTTGGCCGTCCCAAAAAGCACTTCCACCCGCCAAAACCGAGAGTGGGGCATAAGANGTCCAACCGGATTGCGCTGCTCCACCAGGNGTCAGAAAGCCAAGCATCATCACGATACCTCCGACGAAATAAACCCAGTAACTAGCCATATTAAGTCGAGGGAAAGCCATATCAGGCGCACCAACTTGTATAGGAACCATATAATTACCAAAAGCACCAACAGCTAATGGTACTACTCCTAAAAAGACCATAATGGTGCCGTGCATTGCCCCTAGCATATTATATTGGTCTTGGGAGATGAAGGCTTTCTCAGGATAAGCCAATTGCCATCGCATCACCAACATAAAACAGAAACCAACCAAAAGGAAAAANAGGCTGGTGATACCGTACTGAATACCAATAACTTTATGGTCGACGGAAAAAATATATTTCCGCCAGAACCCCTCATCGTGATGATGGTTATGGTCGTGATGATGTTCTGCCATTTCTCGTTCCTCGTTTATTCTAGTCGTTCACTTGTATTCTGTATGTGTACTTTCTTGTTTAGGACTTCGACAGNGTGAAATCAAGCTTAGCTGATTGGCCATCTACAATCTCAATTTCTTTTGTTTGCTCGCCCAATCGCTCGTGCCAAATCTCAACTGTGTACTTACCCGCGGGAAGATCTTTAATTTGGTATTTCCCGTCTTTTTGCGTAACATGAAAAAACGGATGGGAAATAACACTAACATAGCTTTTCATCCATGGGTGAATGTCACATTTAACAAAGAAGGTTTCTTCTGTATCATATGTCCATTCTAATTCACTGCCCTTGTTAACGGCTTTGTTAAAGGCTTTATTTTTTTCAGATAATGTGTGCACATTGTGTGGGACACTGTCTGAATTTTTAAANTTAACCGTCTGGCCAGCCTGAACTCCGAGGACATGAGGAGTNTAAANACAACCCACTTGATCCATTTCAACAGGAGCAGTAGGCGGGTCGTATTTGGCATTACTTGGTAGTCCGCTTTTAATTTTAACAACAACATTGCCAACGGTATTATTTTCACCCAAAACCAATGCTTCCGATATAACATCTGAACTGTGCTGTTCTTTACACTCAGCTACTGCCCCCATATCTACGGTCTTCAACTTTGGAACTGTGCCGGAGAAATTGATAATACCTGAGATAGAAGCCGTACCTGTAGTACTAGTTTCAACGGCTTTTGATTTAGTAGATGTGGTTGCTGCAGAGGGTCTTTTTGGGGGAGCGGGTTGGTCTCCACCACACCCGATGATATAGGTTGANATTAATAATAAAATAAGTACGTTGATCCAAATAAACCCCGTATGGTGGATGCGNTGATTCATTTAATTTTTAATTCTCCTTCTCAAACCTTTCAGCTAGAAAGTGTTCAAATTGTTCAATTTTAGGAGGGATGTCGAACCCCCGGAATTCACATCGGCAATCATAACAAATAGCTATGTCTGCTACGTGTCTGTATAGCAGGATATCAAAAGCGGTGAAAACGGATAAACTACAAATCGTAATAATTAGGAAATAACGATAACCGATCACATAACCGATGATTGCTGGCACTACAAACCCGCCTAAAATAACAATACCACAACCAAGTAGGTGATTGAAATCTTTTTGCCGGTAAAAATATCTACAACCACAAAAGGTACAACTTTCCAACGGAATTCCCTTGGAGGACCAATTTACACCACATTGATTACAGCAGCCAATGCTTGATGATGGNTTACTTTTATATTTAATAGCAAATGGTTCATCGCAGTTGGGACATTCACCTGATATTGTCCGCATTATAGAACTAATCCATACTCTAATAAATAATACTTATAGGCTAGTTCACCCATTAAGATTGAGGTCACGACTACATATAAAATTCCTGTTGCTGATTGGGTCGATTGAACTTTTATGGTTTCATAAACCATATATGTCAGGATCAAAGGGAAAATTATTCCAAAGAACCAACCGACACCAAGCAGTAAACCATCTATNGTTTGCAAAAATTGNAACATTGATATCAGTTTACCTCTGTGGTCAATTTGCAANGTTNAGGCTGCAAGACCACTCCATAACAGCCGTATGCCGAGCAAACCCCATAGCAGTTTGGTCGCTTTATCTAGCAGCGCGATGGGCAGATCCGTAACGTTTAAATACCAATGACCGAGAACACCAGCAAAAATTGCCGCACACAGAACCANACTGCCCAAAAATGAGAGTAAGGTTTCGAATTCCCAATTGGGTGAAGCTATTATGCTACGACCAACTACTTGGAACAAAACCATCACACCTAATATTGAAGGAAGAGCAACAATTCTTACCCGAATTTGGTTTCGATTCCAAAACAAAACAGTAACNGTAAGTAAAGCAACAGACCACAGANTGGCCAAGCANCGAATCAGCAATAAATACTGGNCACCAATTAATTCAACTAGATTGGGTAGCCACAAGCAAGCTAACCCGGTTAGTACAGATAAACAACTGAAGCCAAGGTTAAATCTGTAGAANCCAGTGTTAATTAACTTACTATCATTGACCCAAAAAAATAAAGGGTAGAAGCAGGCAAAATTGAAAGCTGTCGTAATTAAGAGTTGAGACAACATCAGTAGCCGACTCGNTGAACTATANTTATTCGGTGTTCAGAACGTACTTCTTAATTGCTTGGGTTTCTGCATCTGGCAATTGCTGAACAACTTGATTGGCACTAAAGTTCAAAACATAATCTCTGAGTGCACGAACTTGGGCGCCATCATCTCCACCTAATATTTNAGGGAATGCGGTACTATGTGTATACCCTTCAGAATCTTTCATTANATCCTTATATCCTTCATAATAGGCAGGCATCTTGGTACCAGACATCAGGCCTGGTGCATTAGCGATCCAGTATGCCAACCACTCTGGTTTCAGTCGTTGGCTGGCTANACTCCAGTTTGGTGCTTGATCTTTAGGTAACTTATTCTGGGGTTCTTTATTTCCCATCCAGTGGCACTGACCACAATTGTGNCCATCTTTAGAAACTAGCTTTTCTGCCTCANCATATTCCTTATTNGATAGGCTGATTTGNTGTGGGTCGCGAAATACGTTGTTTTGCCAAGAATCGACATCTACCCATTCGAANTNTTCTCCTTTTGGCTNTAAATAATTGAANTACTTNATAAGAATATTGATCTCTTCCTCAGTAAAACTATANGTTGGCATCCTNATCTGAACCGCCGGTCTAACCATTTCAGGNGCNCGGAAGAAATGATACAACCAATCTGGTTGAACTTTTTGCCCTTCACCAATCAGGTTNGGCGGAATAAAACTCACCAAATCGGCTTTAGCTTCCATTCGGGATAAATCTTCGTAATCAGGTTGATCCATCATCCAGTCAAATAACGCAGTCTTGATCGC
>PBVO01000062.1 GCA_002729015.1 Candidatus Poribacteria bacterium | reverse complement strand
GCAAATAGCGACCAATTTGCCTCGCTTGACATGTTGGTAAGCAGAAATGTGGCCTTTTGCCCTCCCGCCACAACCTAAAATTGCACACTTGTACAAAGCATTCTACCCTCTTTAATTTATTGCATCTGCCTAATCTAGGTAGATGCATCATATAGTTGTCAGCAATTAAAAGCAACAAAAAAGACAAATTAAGAGATGCCAAACAGCCGTTAGAAACGGCTATCTACCATCATTTTGAATGAGTAAAATAAAATATTACCCATATGTGTTCATATTTAAAAATGTTGAAAAAGAACGTGTAGTAGTAACAGGTAATCAGGTACGAACCAATCCTATTGAAAATCCATCGAGCCAGTATATGAAACATATAAATCGAAAATCAGTGAAGGCAATTTCTTTAGTTTCTGGAAGAAACGGAGACTATACTAAGCCTAATACGGCCAAAAAGAGTAGACTGTTTTTCCGGTTATTGTGCCAAAAGCACAAAGGAATCCACCCACGATAAATTCGCCTAGCATGAGTCCCATGAATAATGGAACTAGTTTTTGATATTTACTAAACCCTCCATGCTGCAGAACTAGCCCTTTGATCGACCATGCAATGAACAGTGGGAACCAAGAAATAGACATACCCCAACTATTAGAGACTGCATAACCTCCCGGGTGAAAAGGCCACCATAAAAATCGGGTTCTCATCAAAGCTAAAAATACTGTTGAAGTCATCCCAACTAGAATCGAAACTGGAGTGGCAAGACTGGCATCCGAAGGCTGAGTTAGCCACCTTTGTATTCGATCTATACCTTCTCTACCAGGCCAAACCATGTGGCTATTCAACATTCCTATTTTGTAGCTACTATGTAAAAAAGACCAAAAAGTGGCAAAAATAGAAATCAAAATTGACAATACAATTACGAAAAGGAGTACTTTATTATTTGTATTCGTCCGTTCCGCCATCTTAAAACCCTCTAGTTGGTGAGGCATAGCATCACTATAACGAGTCCGATTGAACCAAGAATACATACCTAAAATAGTCAGATTCCCTGTCCCCAGCTGTCTTGTACCAATTGTAGGTGGGATGAGTAGATCGGGGCCACCATAATGAATGTCATGCACAGGTGTTCCCATTTCCACTCGCATACGAGTGACAGCTACGCTAATCATGATGTAAATGGTAAAAAATACTACTGCCAAGTAAACTGACATGCCAGCTGCGACCGAAAAACTAACCAAAAATAGAAAACTTAATCCTAACCAAGTAAGAGATGTCCGGCTGGAGATGGGTTCTCCTGATTCGACATCTTTATTTCTACTAAAAGCGGACTTCAAAATAGTAAAAATATGAGTCCGGCCCAACCATATCGCGATCAGGCAAAGGCTCAGATATCCTCCGATTGATTGCTCAATCAACGACTGATATCCTGCATATCCACCTCCACGAGTTGATAAGCCGAAGCCAAAAATTATGATACGCTGCACCTTCCAGAAGAGATAAAAAAACCAACAGGAAAAGAGTAAATCAATTGGAATTAGAAAACCTAAACCAATAACGAAGGGAAAAAAGGATATAGGGAACCATCCAATTCCGTTCCAAGGATGTTCTGTAAAATACTGATTTAAATCGTGCAATTTGAGATTGATTCCAGGCACAGATGGAAAAATATAGTGTAGTTGGTTCAGCATATCCAACCCACCCGCAATGGAAACCCCAAACCAGAGCAGCTTATTACTATAGAGTTTCTTTGGGCTATCTATCATTTGCAANGGTAATTGGATTATGGGATAAGTCAGTTTCTCTTTTTCAACCCATTGACGACGCATCAANACATTGACCATTAGCATAGCCANAATAAGAGCAAAGATGAAAGATGACCAAGNTANNACAGGTATTAACCAAACTTGTAGNTTAGTAATAAAATAAAAGGAGGATTCACCTCTGTAGTGATCAGCTAGAACTGATTTGTCTGACACTGTCATCCATGTTGGAATATGAGGCGAAATCAGATTGTTCCAATCATTTTCAGAGGAAGCGAACCAATGAACATAGGTCATTATCGAAATCAACAGCTGCATGAATCCATGCCCACTTACCGTAGACCCCATACAGACCATGGCATATACCAATAACAGTTCGGACTTAGTGATCGATGCACTGGGAAGCAGCCGTTTTAATGCCATGTTGATTAAATTGAGGAAAAACAGAAAGAAGATGGCATTAATGGCGATTGATTGAACCGTCATATGGATAGTTCGAAGCATTGCTTCCGCCTGAACCATCCAATAACAATTAGCAACAGTCAGCAAGGTACCAATTGTTAAAACAACACCAATACGGGTTTCTTGAGTCAGAGGGAACTGTTTATTGCCTCTATACATTTGATTTAACTCTAGAAAGCATGAAAGATAGGAAAATTCGGTCAGAAGGAAAAATTGAGTTACCAGCTTACGTTAGTAGATCCATTCTATAACAATTTATACCGAGTGGTAAAATAAAATTGCTATAAGTCAGAACTCATCTTGCCTTCCCAGCTCAGCTGAATATATTTACATTATCTGTATATGGTAGATGTTTTTTTAGCAAATTGTTTAAAAATTTTTGTGTTTTTACTTTTTTGTACCGCTGATCAGACAAGNGTATATTGGCGACCTGAAGAAGAGACGTATTCCCTATGGCTTCTGATATTCTCCTTCTAACTTCGAGCCTTAGTGATGAACGTATATCAAGATCTAATACATAACCAAGCAGACTAGTATCTGGCAAATATATCACGGTAATAGAAGCCAAAAATATGGACTCCGTCTACAAATAAAGTAGTTATGCTGTTTTTCTAATAGTATGCCAGATACTAAAAAAGTGAGGAGGGCAGAAGTGAAACCGAATTTTCGCCGACGAACATGACATATTATGAACGAAGAACAACCTTATTTTTTTGAATTAAGTGGTTGGGCTACNATTTTGCAAGAGGTTATCAGTTTCGGTAAATCTACTTTACCTTTTTGGATTTCAGATTAGGGAAAGGTCTAGTTATATCGGCCAAAATTCCCTGAGTTCATATTTATTTCAAATATTGATGGTTTAGGTGATTTTAATCTCTGATAATTTTTGGACTGAATCCTCTTCCATGAAAGTAAGCAAATTCTCTGCTTGAACATTACATCTCTAAGATTTAGTGAAGGTCCACTAGTTTGTAATTGATGAGTAGATTCTGGTACTCACATAGACACAACAAATAACTGCTGGAATCATAAAGACGAAATTCGCGCTATAACTAATTTTTCCTGCTAAAAAGTAGCTCATTGATGAGCTTATAATAATGGCGAAAATCCCTACACAGTCTTGACAGGTATAATCAGTACCGCCGTACTCTTTTCTGCTTAAGTCCATCATTACTGAATATATTGCTACTGTAACCATACTTAGTATGATGTGGTCCAGCACTATAACAAAAGCTAGCAGTAGCAGAGAAACTTGGCTAAGTTGGCAGAGTACCAAGTAAGAAATAGCAGTAATGAGTTGGAGGCTTCCAAAAACTGCCAAAGATCGCTTCCTACCCAACTTATTAATCAGTGATCCAGCGATTAAAGCACCTGCTAAAGATGCAATCGGAGCTATAATACCAAGCAAAAAACCAATTCTTTGAAAATCTAATCCCCAATCACTTAATAGNGACGGCAGAATTGAACGAACAAAACCNTCAGNTAATCTGTAGACAGAGACCATCAACAATNCTGATTTGGTTTTGGGTTGACTAAGAAATGTCAATATCGATTCCCAAGTTTTGATTTTCCTCGTGTCGTTAGGGGTTGAATTTTGTTTTAGAAATAAAACAGGAATTGTAATTAGAATAGTTGTAATTCCCATTAGACTCAGAGATAAAGACCAATTTGTCTTTGACAAAAGAATGAGGAGAAACCCTCCACCAACGATATAACCAATCCAGAAGAAGCCAATTTGGATACTATTTCCCCANCCTTTTTCTGATTGCNCTAGTAAGAAGACGGAAAATCCATCAGTAGCTATATCTTGCATTGAACTCCATAGGTTGATTAGAAATACGAAAAGTATAAATATCCCTATACTACTTTCTAACTGCCAGGTAGATAAAAATAGAGCAGTTATTGCGGTGAAGATCTGCAAAAAGATAATCGAGGAACGATATTTGCCTAGATCAAGAACCAGAAACTTTTCAATCAGACCGACCCAAATGAATTTAAACATCCAAGGTAAGTAAAGTGCCGGTAAGTACAAACCTATTTTCTCCAGTGATAATCCACTTTGTTTAAAGATGACGGGTACTGCATGCCTGAAAAACCCGTTGGGTATTCCTTGGGAAAAATATAGAGACCCGAGTAGAGAAAACTTCAGAAAAGTGGATCGAGAGTTTGTCGTTGAAGATAAAATTTTAGTTTATTCCTTTCTTATTAAAGTCATTTCTGTTATCGGTACAGATTATCAGAATAGCAATTAGCCAAAAAATTGCTAAATTGTCTTTGCTTTAGACTCAAACTTCCGGAATCAAAAATTTAGAAATATCCATTCGATTTGACTAGATGCAATGCAAATAATACCATCAAACCTCTTGACAAGATCCGATAATGAATTGATTAAGTCAGATATATGTTAATACTTAACACTCGTATTCTGNATATTATGAAGACATTGCGACAGACCCAATTGATAATGGCTTTTCAGAGATTATTTCAGCCACAGATTATATGTNACTAATGCTACCGAGTTGGAGTTATAGCTTTACCCATAACAATATCTGATGGAGTATTTACGGGGTTAGTTATCTCAATGCAAGGATGCTCTCAACTGAGAGAATAATTAGCGGATTTGTTAAAACTAGATGCGATGAATAAAGAAAATTACAAATTTACGTAGAGAACTAAACTATTGCCTTCGCAAAATAGATGATTATTAGACAGATAACTGAACAAAATTAATTTGTTACTCAGTGAGTGGCCTCCGTAGCAAACTTTGTTATTTTGGTATCTGTTTTTTATTTTTCTTTGTTTGTAATTTTTTCCAGTAGTTCTAAGGCTTGATTGAGTGTTTCTGTCGCTGTCTTGATATTGTCAAGTTCTTCGGGGTCAATAAACAGGGAAAACCCGTTNGATTCCGCCTGAATATTACTGTGAAAATCGTTTGAATTTATGGGGCCAATAACTTCGTAGGTTTGAATTGGATACGTAATATTTTTCACTTTTATNGGTTCAAGTTTCCTACAACTGATATCGTTTTTGACAAGCAAGTAAGTGTCTTCAGAAATCAATATCTGATTTATATTTGCACTACTTTCTAGCCTAGATGCCAAATTTACCCCATTTCCTATTGTTGTGTAATCTAGTCGGTCATGAGAACCGAAGTTGCCAACAGTACAAGTGTCCGTGTGAATTCCTATTCTAATATCTATAGGCTGTGAAACACCGAGGCTTTTCCAATATTTTTTTATTCTGGGTAGAGCCTGTTTCATTTCTATTGCCATCTCAACACAAGAAATAGCATCCTCTTTATGGCCTTTTGATTTTGGGTCCCCAAAGAAGATCATTATTGCATCGCCAATGTATTTATCAACTGTTCCNCCATGTTTAATGGCAATTTTTGTCATTTCTGTGAGGTAGTTGGTTAANAGATCAGTTAGAACTTCNGGTTCTAATCGTTCGGTTAATTGGCTAAANCCCTTAATATCGGAAAAGAAAANACTTAATTTCTTCCNTTTNGTNTCAATTTTCACTTCTAAATCTCCCGTNAAAATTGATTCATATACNTGAGAAGAAAAGTACATTGCTAATTTCCCCAGAATATGNTCATTATCCCTTGCNGCCGTAATATCAGTNGCGTAGAGATTAACAAAGCCAAANTCAANNACAGGNACAANATGAAACGAGAAAATCTTATTTCCAANTTCCATTTCTAGTGGNCTGGAATCATTCAATTTAGAATGGGATACTATTTCGATAGGNACATCGTCTCCCAATTCTATTCCCCACTGATTCTTGATGAANGTTCCTGCTTGGTTAGTGTATAGTAATTTACCTNCCTCNGATATTTTTAACACNGGGTTTGGGTTTTGGTCAGGAAATTTCGTTATTACTTCAATTTCTTTTTTTANGGAAGNAACTGTAGGTTTAGTTTGATTCATTNATATTTTTCCAGCTAAATGATAAAAACATACCTCAAAANTAAGGTCTTGGGAAAANATAAGCTTGAACAATAAAAGTAAATTACATCAATATGTCCGCTTGGCCAAAAGTCCAAGTGTGATCAAAAGAGGTATTAAATATTCGTTAATAGTAGGAACAGTTCTAACCTGCATCAACCATGGAGATCGATTACTTGAGGGTGAAGTTACTGGTATTAGGATGCTAAAAATTGGTTTAACCTACACGGTACCTTATGTAGTTTCCAGTCTTTCGAGCATTCAGGCGTTGTTGAATAAATAAAAATTGGTTATGAGCTCTGACCTCGAGTATTAAGCAGAAATTTAACAAATACTAGTCACATCTTAACCAAAAGAATCAAGCGGTCCGTCGTCTCACTCCCGAATTTAGTAAGACCAGAAATGGTAAGTTTAATCTCCGCGTTCATTTCAGATTGGTTTCAATTATTGATTGAAGAGAATGAGATTTGAAATTTTCACCTATTACTTGAACTATCGTATAACATAACGAACACAGTCAGGCTTTCTTACTGCCTTGTTTCATAACATTACGGAATGTTTAGAAGGTAATATTGTTTTCAAATTTTCACTTGGGTACTTCGATAGTGGACACCAGATATACCAACTATATTCGATGAAGATCAAACTAAAACGGGCGAAAATATAGGTGAATTGATAAATGTCAGATCTCAATCGAGTTCTTGTTTAATTGAATTCAATTGTCTATTTTTCTAATGATTTGGTGGTTTTTTGACGTAATTTCGAAGAAACAAATCTACTAATAATCCGTTTTCTTAGTGTGGTAAATGATCTTCTAAGAGTCCGTAGAGGAGTGCTCCCAAAATTGCGGACGATAATGGTATTAGGGCTACCCAAATCCCATTGCCAATTAGCGCATATAATGGACCAGGGCAAGCTCCTGTCAATGCCCAACCCAAACCAAATACAAAACCACCAACCGAATACTGAATTATTCTGGGAGATTTTTCATCACCAACCGAAATCTTTATACCATCGATATCTTTAAGTTGGTATTTCTTAATAATCTGAATAGATAAAATTCCTGTTACAACGGCTAAGCCAATGATTCCATACATTTGGAATGATTGGAATCGAAACATTTCCTGAATTCTAAACCAAGACAAAACCTCAGATCGAGTCAATACAATGCCGAAAAGAATCCCAGAAAGCAAAAAACGAAAATCTTTCATATTAACTTCACTCCATTTATCCCAAAATCAATGGTAGTAATAAATGAGTTGCTACCAATCCACCAGAAAAGAAACCAACCACTGCAATCAGTGAAGATAATTGTAAATTTGACAACCCACTAATTGCATGACCTGATGTACATCCCCTAGCATAACGGGTTCCGAAACCTATTAGTACCCCGCCGATTACTAACTGAATGATTCCCGGTAGTGTTATCAAATAATCCCAATTGAAAATTTCTGCAGGCACTAACCCGGTGAAATCGGTAAGACCAAAGGCCGATAAGCTTTTCTTGGTTTCATCAGAGATGTCAACTACTATCTGACCATCAACTAGCAAATTGGCTAATTGACCACCAATTACAATACCAAATACAAAGTACAAGTTCCATTTCCCTTCCTCTTTCCAGTTGTAGACAAAATGTCTGATTTTTTGATGAGGCCATAACGCACATATATGCCTCAAACTAGCAGAAATACCAAACACTTTCCCACCTAAAAGAAAAAACAGTGGCACAAACGATCCGATTATGATCCCTGAAAAATACCATGGCCATGGGTTAGTAAAAATCATGATATAAGTACTCTGAATGAACCGATTTTATTAAGCATAATCTTCCTAATCAATCAAACGAACTCTTAGTTCTGCGCTCCAAAAAATTTATCCAGTACTAGAACATGAAAAACCATAATCACATAAGCCAGACAGGCCAAGACCAGTATAAATTGATACTGGTGAATTTCATTTGGCTACATGTAAAAATAGATTTTTGTATTAGTTGGTACTAGCCAACCATTCTAGCATACAAATTATAAAAATATAAAATGTGTAGTTAGGAAACATATGATTGGACCTACTATTTGGTAGGTCCAAAGTTGCGATTCATGACCGAATTATTGATCAAGGATAGCCACAAAAGAATTCTAGAATTGATTTTGAATAGTCAATTCTTACTTGAGAACAGAGTATAAATCCTGTTTGATTGGCCCCCAAAATATGTCATTGAGATATCTTCTGATACAGTAGTTGTTCGATAAACCTGGACTAACCAAGGTCGTTTAAGTGGTAAAAAACGGTAAGCAGTACTTACCAATATTTCCTTGACACCACTAGGCATGATTTGAGAGAATAAGCGGGCTGACAAAAGGGATTCTGAGTTGAGATTGAAGCCGATTACTTTTCTAATGGTGTTGTGTTTGGCATTCACCACCATTCATGGATACACAAAATCTAGAGCATTCATTTTTGGCCGAGGTGGTGATTCTGTCGGTCTAGATCCAGCTCATGAAGAGGACGGTGAGTCTTTCAAAGTTTGCGAAAACATCTACGATACACTGGTTCAATATCAAGACGATAGTACAGAAATCGAGCCAGCGTTGGCTAAATCATGGGAAATTACAGCTGATGGGTTAACCTGGACGTTTCATCTGCGACGTGACGTTGATTTTCATGACGGAACTCCCTTTAACGCTGATGCAGTATTGTTTTCACTCAACCGTCAGCACGATATCGATCATTCTTTCCATAAAATAGGTGGGCCTTATATTTACTGGACTGATACTGGTTTAGCCGAGACTGTTAAACAAATCACCAAAGTTGACGACTACACAATTCAGATCGAACTTAACCAACCCTACGCTCCATTCATTTATGCCTTAACTATTCCAGCTTTCGCGATTGTTAGTCCGACAGCCTTGCAAAAGTATGGACAGGATTTTACCAATCACCCAGTAGGTACAGGTCCTTTTAGTTTCGTACGGTGGGATCGAAATGAAAAAATCATTCTCAAAGCCAATCCAACCTATTGGGGAGGAAAGCCGGCAGTTGATCTATTAGTCTTTCGCAGTATTCCAGAAAATTCGGTGCGATTGATTGAGTTACAAAGCGGTAATATCCATGCTATGGAATTTCCTAACCCTGACGATTTGCCATTAATACGTCAAGATCAGAACCTAAAAATAATTGAAAAGGCAGGAATGAACGTCGGTTACTTGGCTTTGAATATGGATAAGAAGCCGTTCGATAGTCGAAAGGTTCGTCTGGCTATCAATCATGCCATCAACAAAGATCAGATTATAGACCAACTTTACCAGGGTTTGGGCATTGCGGCCAAAAATCCAATTCCACCTAACATGTGGGGGTATGCTGAAGACACTCAGCCTTATAGATATTCACCAGACCTAGCGCGCCAGTTGATGGCTGAGGCCGGCTACGAGGATGGTTTCAAAGTTACACTCTGGGCCTTACCTGTACCACGACCTTACATTCCCAATGGCCGTATGTTAGCCGAAGTCATTCAGTCTGACTTAAAACAAGTTGGGATTCAGACTGAGATTGTATCGCCAGATTGGGGGACGTACTTAGAGAAAACAAAAAATGGCCAACATGATATGGCTATGCTTGGTTGGTCTGCAGATTTCGCTGATCCAGACAACTTTTTATACTATCTATTGAGTAAATCATCAGCTAAGAAACCGGCTGGGAATATCGCTTTTTATCGTAGTGATGAGATGCAATCAGTGTTAGATCGAGCGCGAGTAGAAACTAAGATGGAAATACGTACTCAGTTGTACAAAGAAGCACAATCCTTATTTCATCGTGACGTTCCTTGGGTCCCCTTGGCTCACGCCAAGCAAATAGTAGTTGCTCAAAAAAATGTTCGTCGATTGAAACTTCACCCGACTTCGTTCAAGTATTTGCGAAACGTCGAAATTAGTAACGATTAGTTTTTTTATCAGTCGGGCAATTATTGCATGGCGAGGTCAGTTTGATCAGCTATTTGTTTCAACGGCTGTTTTCGATGCTGATATCGCTGTTTGGTGTTTCCATTTTGGTCTTCTGGATGGTTCACCTGATTCCTGGTGATCCGGCACTGATGATTTTAGGAGAGAGAGCAACTGAGACGGCTTTACAAGATTTACGGAAAGAGATGGGGCTAGATCAACCCAAATTCGTCCAGTATACTCGATTCTTGTCGGATTTGGCTCAATTTGATTTGGGTCGATCATTCCGAACTCGTGGCTTGGTAGTCGAAGAAATATTCCGACATTTTCCACCGACGGCCGAATTAACGCTGGCTGCGATGTTGTTTGCCATTGTTTTTGGGATTTTAGCCGGTATCATTGCTGCGATCAATCAAGGTCGGTTCTGGGATTTTGCCACTATGTTTGGTTCTTTGGCAGGCGTGTCTATTCCTATTTTCTGGCTGGGGCTAATGCTGATCTTGTTTTTTGCACATCGGCTTCAGCTGTTTCCTGTTTCCGGTCGGCTAGATGCCTTGGTTGATTTAGAGATTCAACGTCGTACCAATTTCATGTTAATCGATACATTGCTGGCCCGTAATTTTCCGGCCTTTTTCGATGCCCTTTGGCATTTGGTTCTACCAGCGGTTACTTTGGGTACAGTACCTTTGGCTATCATTGCTCGTATGACTCGGTCAAGTCTGCTAGAAGTTCTGAATCAGCAGTTTATTACTACGGCTTATGCGAAGGGACTAACACAATGGAAAGTGGTAGGCAAGCATGCCTTGCGCAATAGTTTGATTCCAGTTATCACAGTTATAGGATTGGAGTTTGGTTACCTGATGGGCGGTGCAATTTTGACTGAGCATGTTTTTTCTTGGCCGGGTCTTGGTTCTTGGTTACTAAAAGCAGTCGAAGCTCGTGACATTCGTCCGATTCAAGGTGGTGTGTTATTTATTGCGGTTGTCTTTATGACAGTTAATTTGGTCGTTGATATACTTTATGCCTGGATCGACCCGCGTATCCGAATTGCTGGGGATTAAGTTTGAATAGGCACCCCACGATTAGCAAGTTAATCAAGCATCGATCAGCTGTGTTTGGCATGGGTATCCTATTTTTCTTTATTTGTGTAGCGGTTCTCGTCCCGTTTTTAGCCACCCACCCACCCGATACTGGAGAAGTGAGTAAACGACTTCAAGCCCCCTCAAAAGAACACTGGCTTGGAACAGATCGAGTAGGCAAGGACGTGTACAGTCGATTAATTTACGGATCTCGTATTTCCATCAAAATTGGATTAATTGCGGTCGTCGGTTCGGTTTTGATTGGTTCTTTTTTCGGTTTAATGGCGGGTTATTATGGGGGATGGGTCGATAACATATTGATGAGAATACTAGATATGATACTCGCTCTGCCCAGCATTCTATTAGCGATTGTGATTGTTACCATTTTGGGTGCAAATTTAACTAATGCGATTGTGGCAGTTTCAATTGTCTATATTCCACAATATGCCAGAATTTTGCGGGCGACGGTCCTTAAAATTAAGGAGCTTGAGTTTGTCTTAGCTGCCAAATCTGTTGGGGCCAGTGACTGGCATATCATATTTGTTGTTATTGTTCCCAACTGTTTGGCCCCATTAATAGTACAGTCAACGCTTGGTATGGGAGCGGCTATTTTAGATGCTGCCGGTCTCAGCTTTCTAGGGTTAGGAGCCAAGGTTGGAGAACCCGAGTGGGGTCTAATGTTGAGAGACCATTTCACTCTGATTAGACAGGCACCTTGGACTGTATTAGCACCTGGAGGTGCTATTTTTGCTATTGTGTTGGGTTTTAATCTGCTGGGGGATGCATTGCGAGACGTTTTAGATCCGATGAATTCTCTCACTAAACTATCACATTAAAAATCAAGTGCATTTGTTTAAATACTACACGCGAACTTTTTCGTTAACTTGCTTTCGTTTGCTAGTTCTTTCACTATTGATTAATGGATCTATTTACGCTCTGGATGCACCAACGGGAGTCGAAGTTTTAGATACACCTGATGATAATGGAACTAGTATACAAATCATCTGGAAGCCATCAGTCAGCGCTACTGGATATCATATTCTCAGGCGAGAAGATCAGACAAATGAAGAGCCCTTCCTTGTAGGCGAAGTTTCAGTTGATCAAGTAGAAGTTCTAAAAAATGGATTACTTCGCTACACTGACAAAAAGAACATTCGTTCTAAGACCAACTATAGATACCAGGTAATGGCAGTCAAAGCGATCGATTTGCCAAAACCCGGAACTACTAATGATCCTTCGGAAATGACTTCTGCTACCACAGAATTAAGGAAAATTTCTGACGAAACTCCATCTATCCAAGCTAAAGGTAACTTATTCCATACAAAAAAAACTTGGGTACTTGTTTTTATTCTGCTATTTACTTCACTGACGTTGGTGTTTATCCAAATGGCCAGAAGTGGTCGAGAAATGTTTGTCCGGAATATTAGTGCCCTGAATGCAGTCGAAGACTCCGTTGGTCGTTCTACTGAGATGGGGAGACCAATCTTTTTTGTCCCTGGTCTTCAAGGAATTGGTGACCCAGCGACTATTGCTGCTATCAATATTTTTGAGTCGGTCGCTCAGCAATCAATCAATGATCAGACAAGAATTGTGGCTCCATGCAGAGATCCTATTGTCATGAACGTAATGCAAAACAGTTTGCAACAGGTTTGTGCCGCTACTGGTCGACCTGAAATGTACAATCAAGATGATGTGTTTTTTGTTAATGACAGTCAATTTGCTTATGTGGCGGCTGTCGACGGTATGATTATGAGAGATCAACCCGCTACCGTTTTTTTACAGGGCTACTTTTATGCAGAGTCATTGATTTTAGCAGAGGTATCTCAATCTGTGGGAGCTGTTCAAATTGCTGGTACCAGTTCTGACACACAATTACCATTCTTTATTGCCGCTTGTGATTATACTCTGATCGGAGAAGAATTATTTGCTGCTGGTGCATACATCAAAAAAGACTCACTTCAATTAGGAACCTTGAAGGCTCAAGATTTAGTCAAACTTCTGTTATTTGGATTGATGATATTGGGAAGCTTGCTCGTTTTAATTGATTCTAGCTGGGTTCTCAATCTATTTTCGACTGATTGGTGATAGTAGGTCAATGAAACGAAAACTTCCCATTCTTTTGTGTTCGTTACTTGGTTTTTGCTTGGTGTTACAATACTTCGTTCCACATGAAGAGTCATCAAGAGTTTTCAAGGGATTGAATGACTGGATAAGAATTATCTCAGTTTTTGCTTTTGTGATTGGTCTAGGTAGCCTAGTTAGGGTGCATTTGCGACGCATTGCCATGAAGTCTGAATATTGGCGTTATAGTCTGGTGGTTTTTGCGGGTCTTCTCTTAATGCCAGTGGCTGCTTTAATTGACTATGCCACCACCCAAGATCCATTAGCCAACTTGCCTGCGGATAGTAATCTGTCAGGAGGTGATCTATCTGATGATCTTCGCTCAACACTTGAGCAACAAGGTCTTAAATTAGCTCCGAAAGTCAGAGTGAAATCCAAAGGGAGCCAGTGGCGCTTAGAGGAACAAAAATTGAGATTTAGATCTGGTTTAATTAAACCAGAAACTATTTCTTCTCTCAATAATAGTCGTATCAGTAATAGTTTACGCCAATTATTTACTGAGAATGGGCATAGTCTACCTGATGATACTAAAGTTAAAGTACAGAAAAAAGGGCGACAATGGTTGTTAGAAAGTGGATCAGTCTGGTATCTGGTGAAAAATGAAGATAGTCAAGAAGTGACTGTTTGGGGAAGTAGTAATGCTGTATACGACATCCAAAAATCAGATAATGGGAATTGGGTGGTCTACCCTAGCCGCCAGTTCGGTTATCAGGGACAAAAAGTTCAGTGGATCTTCTTGAATGTCTATGTTCCCTTAGACGCAACAATGTTTTCGTTATTGGCTTTCTTTATCGCTTCTGCTGCGTATCGTTCTTTTCGGGCTAGAACCGTTGATGCGACTTTATTACTTTTGGCTGGCATAATTTTGATGTTTGCTAACGCGCCATTACTTTCTAATCAACTATGGCAATTCATGTTCGGCAAGCTGACTTTTTTACCCGACGCCTTTCCTACTATTGTTAAGGACTGGGTTTTGCAAGTTCCTGGTATGGCTGCTCGCCGTGCGATTCAAATGGGCTTGGCTTTGGGGGCTATTTCCCAGTCCCTACGGATCTTACTCGGTATCGACCGGTCTTGGATGGGAGAATAGGCTATGTTGCAAAATCTATTATCGATTGATCGTCGATGGATTTTTCTGATTATAGCTATTGTAGTCTTAATCCCAGCCACACTCAAAATCTCGGCACCTGTATCGACAATTTCTAATGCTACCCAGCAGTTGTATGACACTATTGAAAAATTTGATCCAGGTCAAGTAATAATGATCTCTCTGGATTATGGCCCTTCCTCTATGGCTGAGCTACAACCTCAACTGACAGCACTCCTACATCATTGTTTTGCCAAAGACTTAAAAGTCATCGGTTTCAACTGGTTAATTTTTGACTCAGTATTACTAGGACAGAAAGAGTTTGAGCGAGTCGCTAAATTGCACCAAAAAACTTATGGAGTTGACCACTGTTATTTGGGTTACAAGCCTGGAGCAGTCGCCAACCTGCTAAATATGGGCAAAAATATTGCCAGCGTTTACCCAAAAGATGTTCACAACACCGCGCTTAGTGAAATTCCAATGATGAAATCAGTCAAAAATTATGATGATATCGCGTTAGTCATTGATTTAGCGTCAGTAGGTGCACCACCAGCTTGGATCAACTTTGTTTATGGTCGATTCCAACAAACTCTAGCATTAGGCGTAACTGGGGTAATGATTTCCGAATTGTATCCGGCTTTAGATGCGGGCCAGATCGTCGGAATTTTACCGGGCCTTCTAGGCGCAGCCGAATATGAAAGTCTGATACAAGAAGCTGGTTACTCCAGCGAAGGTGGGGATGGTGCCACAGGTATGGGTATCCAATCTTTTCTTCATTTAGTACTAATATTAATAATTATTTTATGCAACTTGGCTTTTTTCATCGACCGGCGAAAACGGAGAATTCAAACATAGTCTATGGCGACCTTAGGCATCCTAATTGGTATTGCTCTCACACTTTGTGTGTTCAGTTTTTTATATCGGGATAACCCATTTTACACTTTTGCCGAGCATCTTTTCGTTGGTCTTGCTGCCGGTTACGGCATTGTCGTTCAAATTAAGGATGGTTTAATTGGTACAATTTGGGAAAGTTTAGAATTATCGATTAATCAAGGCCAAACGCTTGAAACGATTCTAATATTGATACCGGTGTTAGTTGGTTTGTTATTTTTCACCCAATTTTCTCCCAATACGTCATGGCTAATTCGAATTCCTTTTGCCATTACTATTGGTTATGGAGCGGGTATTGCGATCCCAGCAGCCGTTGAACAAGACATTTTCAAACATGTTCATAGTACGCTTCGGCTTAATCATTTACATTCTAATCTTAAGACGGATATGGCTGATTCGTTAGGTCAAGGTCAGCCTACTGTTGAGTTACAGGATCGTTTCCGGCAAGCTGGTTTAGTTATGACTAAAACAGCTAAAATCAGGACTATTAAGGATGGGGCTAAGTGGCAGATCCAAGATCAAATTCAATTGTCTATAGACGGCACACCGATCATTTTTCAACAGTTGGATAAAACTGTGATGCCTGATCTACTTAGTAGAAGTTTTATCGATGCGGGTCATGAGTTATCGTCAAGCGCTAAGATCAAAGTGTGGAAAAAAGGCCACCGTTGGCAAGTAGTAGATGGACGAATATTTAACATCAATACCAGAAACGGTAAGTTGGTTCTAGATGAAAGTTGGACGTATACCGCCAAGCAAGAAGCCACCCCGAAAGATAAACAAGTTGAACAGATTAATATCTACACCGATTTTTTTCATAGGGATGGTTGGCAAAAATTCAATTTGAGCCTAATTTTTGTTGGCGTAATTTGTACATTGACCTACTTTTTCTTTTCAGTCGAACATGAAGGCATCGTCGGTGGTATATCAAAAATAGGTGTTATTTTCATTATGGTTGGTTTTGGTGCTGCTTTTGGTAATACAGTGATGGGACGAGTATCATTGTTGATTGGTCGAGTCCAATTCTTAATTAAAGCTTTACCTAGCCTATTTGGTGGATGATTTGATTCATGTTTTATTATTCAAATCGGATTAGGAGGAATAAAAATTAATGTCAAGTTCAACAAACCAAGTCATAGAAGGGCTTGGAACACATCATATTGCAGTCCAGACTCGTGATTGGGAAGAATCTTTGAAGTTATATCAAGACGTTCTGGGAATGAAAATCGTGGCTGACTTCGAAGGAGCTAGTCCGAAGAGGCGTATTTTGCTACTCGATATTGGTGACGGTTCTCACATGGAGTTATTCGATACTTATGACGGTTCACCACAACCGAATGATGAAGCACCTAACGACCCAGTTTTTCATTTTGCATTGACGGTCAATGACACCAGGTCTGCCACTGAAAAAGTTCGGTCCGCAGGCTACGAAATAACGGTTGAGCCAACCACTGTCACATTAGATAAATTGGATGTCACCCTGTCTTTTTTTAAGGGGCCGAGTGGAGAAGTAATCGAATTTTTCCAGATTCACTAAATTTTTTTTAGAGTATACATTTAAGGAGAAAAAACATGTCAGACTTATTTCAACCGAACCCATCAGACCAGTTCACTTTTGGTCTTTGGACCGTCGGTAATCCAGGCCGAGACCCATTCGGTGATATAGTTCGACCCACGATCAATCCGATTGAATCGGTTCGAAAGCTAAGTCAGTTGGGAGCTTATGGAGTCAATCTGCACGATAATGACTTGGTTCCCTTCGATGCCAGTCCTAGTGAGAGAGACCAAATTGTAAAAGATTTCAAACAAGCTCTGAACGATCATGGAATGAAAGTCCCGATGGCGACCACAAATCTTTTCTTTCATCCTGTATTTCGAGATGGAGCATTTACTTCTAACGATCCCAAAGTTCGAGCATTTGCAGTTCAGAAAACTATGTCTGCTATTGATCTCGGTGTGGAACTAGGTGCCAAAATCTATGTTTTCTGGGGTGGTAGAGAAGGTGCTGAAGTGGATGCCTCGAAAAATGGACCTGACACCATTAAGTGGTTTCGGGATTCAATAAACTTTCTTTGTGACTATGTCAAAGATCAAGGATATGACCTGAAATTTGCTTTGGAACCAAAGCCTAACGAGCCGAGAGGCGACATATACATGCCAACTGTCGGTCACATGTTGCACTTTATCGAAACTTTAGAAGACTCCTCTATGGTAGGTGTTAATCCTGAATTTGCTCATGAAACCATGGCTGGATTGAATTTTCTCCATGGAGTATCTCAAGCTTTAGAAGCGGGAAAGCTATTTCATATTGACCTCAATGATCAAAAGATGGGTCGATTTGACCAAGATCTACGTTTCGGTTCTGAAAACATCAAGGCTGCCTTTCTATTGGTTAAACTGTTAGAGGACAATGAATGGGGCGGTATGCGTCACTTTGATGCTCATGCTTACCGAACTGAAGACCAAGAAGGTGTTTGGGATTTCGCAGCTGGTTGTATGCGAACCTACTTGATTTTGAAAGAAAAAGTGAATCAGTTCAATGAAGACTCGGAAATTCAGGGTATTTTAGCGGAAGTTCAAGCCAAAGATACAGAATTAGAAGCCTTAATTTCTGGTTATAGTAACGACAAAGCTCAGAAATTACGATCTACTGATTTTGATCCAGATGAAATTGCATCCAAAGGTTGCTCCTATGAAAAACTGGATCAATTGACCGTCGAGATTCTGCTTGGTGTTCGTTAGAGTAGAAGATCTATGCCTATCAGGCAGACAAAAACGATGTTGGTTGGTCCGATTTGTTTATTCTTATTCTGGTGTCTGACATTAGACGCCATCGGACACTCAACCTTCTTACCTCACCATGTTGATGACTTTTCGCTCCAGCAACGTATCGACTGGCGCCAGACAGTGGTAATAGCAACCATCGTTTTTGTCTTTGCCTTAGGATTATTTATCTACTTAGTAATTAGTGGGTTGCCAAATGAGGACGAGCAGCAATTCAATCAGACTGATAATTCGATCGAAAATAATAATAAATAAGGGAATTCACAAATGTCGCAACTGAAAGTTGGATTAATTGGGTGTGGAGGGATTTCAGGTGCCCATATGGGTGGTTATCGAGAACTATGGGACAAAGATTTTCGGCTCTTCGACATTGTTGCTGCTGCTGATGTCAATATTGATGCTGCCAACACAAGAGCCGGAGAAGCACAAGAAATTCAGGGAGGAAATAAACCAAAGGCCTACGATACGGTAGCCGAAATGTTGGATAATCATCCTGAGATCGATTGTGTAGATATTTGCACTTTACATAGCGAGCACCATGGTTTGGCAACTCAAGCCCTACAAGCTGGTAAACACGTCATTATTGAAAAGCCGTTGGGAATTACTATGCGAGCGGGGAAACAAATTATCGATGCCGCCGCTACTAATAACCGTGTCCTATCAGTAGCGGAAAACTATCGTCTTAGTCGACATGAGCGAGCTCGCCGTTGGGCTGTTCAACAAGGCATGATTGGTGATGTCCGCATGTTTTTTTGGATTGATGTAGGTGAGAGCCTAGGAAAATGGGGGTGGCGAAACTTCAAAATGAAAGCCGGTGGTGGTTGGGCCTTAGATGGTGGTGTACATTTTACTGATCTGATGCGTTTTCATCTCGGTCTAGAAGCTAAAGAGGTTTATGCCGTCAATAAAGCCTACGAGCCATTTCGTTATGGAGATGTAAAAGAGAGATCAGACGGATACGAAGTCGATGTTGAGGATTGTATGATCTCGACTATCACATTCGATCAGGGGGTTTCGGCTCAATGGACTTGGGTCGGTTCTGCACCGGGGCAGGGCTTCAATCGAAAAACCATTTACGGGTCAGAAGGGTCGCTAGATTGGGGGTCAGGTCTGCATCAACGGAATACTGGTGACTTGATAAGCACTGATGAAATTTACCAAAAGTTTATGTCTAGCCTCAGTGAAAGTGAGCAGGAATACTTTTTCCCTCGCGACATCGATAACACCATAGCAATTGAACTAAAGTATTTTGCTGATGCTATTAACAGTGGGAGCCAACCAGAAGTTGACGGTCTAGAAGGTTATCGATCTCAGGCTATTTGCATGGCGGTATATGAATCGGGATATTTTGGCCGGTCTGTTACTATTGAAGAGATCGAAAATTTATCTTTGGAAGGATATCAAAAAGAGATTAATGACGAAATAGGCGTGGAATAATTACAATTCAAATATATTACTCAACCTAAAGAGCGTCTTTCTTATTGAACTATCTTGGCGCTCTTTCCAACAGTTAAACTAACAAAGAGAATGCTAATGACACCGAGCCAACGCTATTTTTTTGATGTTACTGGTTATTTACACATCAAGAACGCATTAACCGAAAAAGAATTATCTGACGGACGCTTAGCTTGCGAACGGTATATGAAAATAGAGGACAATCAATTTCCAAATGGTTTTGGTAAAGATGGTAAACGATACATTAATGGGTTTGCCTTCGACCGGTGCTTAGAACGACTTGTTTTTCACCCATCGACTTGGCCTATTATTATGGAACTTACAAACGGGAAACCCAAACTAGTCAGTGGAACGCTCCAGATTGACCAACCCGGGGCCGAAGGTGGTGGACTACATTGTGCTAGGGATGACTACGGCTGGGAGAGTTGCAGGTATGAGGTGAAGAATAGTCGGATTTATTGTGACAATTTTGTCGTGTTTCCTTATTTTGATGATGTACTACCTGGGGATGGAGGATTGTTACTAGTTCCAGGATCACATAAAGCACAATTCGATCGACCTCGCCATTTGTTCCAAGATGGGCACCCGTCTGATTCTAAGAATCTACCAGAAGGAATAGTTAATGTCACGCCGAAAGCTGGTGATATTTTAGTCATGCCCGAATTGATGACACATGGTATTCTTCCCTGGCAACCCACTGACCGGCTCCGACGTATCCTGGTATTACGGTATGCACCACAATACCGAGGTGGTGGGGGCGTACCAGAATCACTTGAGGGCCGGTTACTACCAGAAACTCAAGAGTTGATGTCTTCGGCACACTACACTCATGTGAAAACGATCACCGAGATTGAGCCGAACTTGTTACAGGGCTGAGGCCAGATAGGGAACTAAACAACTGAGAGTGCGCTGGGTAGCGCCCAAATTACTTTCGATTATGTGATTGGCTTTTTGTCCAACTTCTTTGCATATTGATGGTGCAGATAGCCAATCTATCATTACAGAATGTAGCTGTTGACTATTCTGAATCATTTTTGCCCCTCCTAACTGGACTAACAGCTGTGCTTCCTGTGCATTATCAATAGTCGGTCCGAAGATTACCGGTTTTGCCATTACTGCTGGCTCCATTACATTATGAACACTACCGTGGAAGCTTCCACCAACAAAAGTTATATCTGCCAGTCGGTATAATTGGGCCAGAATGCCGACGGTATCGATTACAACGACATCTACTTGAGATAAATCGCTGGAATCATCAAGTTCTGTGTATTTGGCAAAAGTAAGATTTCTATTACGTAAGTGTTGGGTGAGATTCTGGACATGTTTTGGGTTGGGTTCGTGCGGTACAATCAACAGATGAGGTTGAATAGACTGGTGCGTTTGTTTAATCTGTTTGATTGCTGTAACTAGAACTTTCTCTTCTTCTGCGTATGTACTTCCAGCTACTAAAATAGGCCGACTCAATGTCGATTGCCCAGGTAGAAAATTTTCGGTTTTCACTGCCGAAGATGCTCGAGCGTGAACCTGATCGAATCTTGTATCGCCAGTTATAACGATCCTGGAGGAAGATGGGCAAATTTGGCGAAAACGGTTTGCATCTGCCTCAGACACAACACAATGCAGGTCTATTTGTTGATGAACTGACCGAAAAAACTTATTGGTCAGAGGGTGTAGACGCTTTGATTTGGGTTGTAATGTGCCTGCAATCAAAACAGTTTTGACGTCTCGCTTCTTGGCTTGCCACACCAAGTTGGGCCAAATATCGAACTTAGAAAAGACTAAGATCGATGGTTGAATTAGATCTATTAGTCGGTGGGCATTTTGCTTGCTATCTAACGGTAGATAAATGGCAGCATCTGCAAATTGGTAGCTATTGGCCTGATGCGAAACAGAAGGAGAAAAATAAGTTAATACAATTCGATAATCAGGATGAAGATATTCAATGAGCGGTTTGCATTGCTCAAATTCTCCCACGGAGGTAAAGTGAAACCACAGGGTTTGCTCTAAATCACGAGCAGTGGAGAGTTGATTAGAAAGGGACTCGAAAACCGATCGGCGATCGGCGAGGCCCTGACGTATCTTTTGATCAAACAACGACAGGGCCTGAAAACTAGTGTGAAGTGTAGGTAATACAATCTTGTCGTAGAAGAACTCCCAGTCAGCCAACATTGACTATATCTTCAAGTTTTATTACTTACTATCGATTTCCTTTCACTAGATTGAAGCGCTGATTTTTTCACCCAGGGTAGCTTTGGGCATTGAACCAACTATCTGGTCTACTACTTCCCCATCTTTGAAGACAAGTAAAGTTGGGATACTTCTGACACCAAACTGCATCGCATAATCGCGGTTTTGGTCTATGTTCAGTTTTCCAATCTTATAAGTACCAGCGTTTTCTGTTGCTAATTCTTCTAATACTGGTGCAATCTGCTTGCAGGGTCCACACCACTCAGCCCAAAAATCGACGACGATCGGTGTGTCTGATTGCAAAACTTGTTCTTCAAAATTGGCATCCGTAATTTCGATGGTACTCCCAGCCATGTTACTTCTCCTAATTGTGTTAGTGAATTTACTCTGAAAATTGTTAAATCGACTGCCTAAAAAACCGAGGAACATATTGGGGCAAAATGTTCGGGACGAAATAATAACTTATCGTTGGCTTAAGGTCAATTATTTCCAAATTTCAGCAAGTAATCTAATTTGGGCTCAGAGCAATATATCGGTCTTCTCTTTCGTAGTGAGGTGCAATTTTTTTGATAAATTGAGATATAGACTGTTTAGCCAACCTTCGAAAAGTTGAGTCAGAGGAAGCAATCTGAGATACGATAAGTGTGCCAAGTGAGTGAGCCTCTGAGGCGGTAGCCCTGTATATATCGTCCCAAATAATTTTTTGACTGTCCACATCCACTAATACCACTCTCAAAACCAGAATGTAGTTTTTTTGCAAATAGTCTTGGTAATCGGAAATATACCGCTGCAACCCCGGAGAATAACGTTCTCTGTAATGCCGACGAGGTTCGCTAGTTGTAAAGAATCTGAAGCTACCGGTAATAACAGCAGAAGATTCTAGGTATTCACCGATTTGTGCTATTTGTTTTTGTCCCTCAACTTCAAAGACGTTACCTGGCAAATTTTCACCTGCTATCATTTCTGCTGTCTCTTGGCTATCAACCACTTCGAATGCTCGGTGTCTGCTGAGGCGATGACGAAGCATCAAGGCGATTTCAGGTCCCATGTTTTCTAGAGAAGCATTATTATCCAAAAGCCCATTACTAGACTTGGCGTATAACTCACCTTGAACAAAAGGAAGTACAGCTAACTTCTGGTAGCGATCAATGTCTATCTCGGAATCGACCTTTACTGGTACTCCGATCTCTAACATTTTCTGACCACATCCCAATACACCCACTAAAAAAATAAGTAAAGAAAAAGTTAATGGCAACGATTCAAACTTTTTCATGGATGGATCTCATCAATTTCCAACTCATCTGACCTACTAGTCGACTGTTCTGTATTTAGTTGAATATCATCTTGGTTTTGTCGGCTACGATCCTTGTGGATTGACCTGCAGCGCCGATAATTATACCGATAGTGTTTATTGTTTGGTTCAAGCTCGACTGCTTTCTGATAGGATAATATTGCTTGGTCTATTTTTCCGCTAGCTTCATAGGCAACGCCCAAGTTATTATGGGCGAAAGCAGCATCAGGAATTTCTTCTGTAACCTGTTGCCAACGAAAAGATGCTTCATTCCATAGTTTCGCTTTTGCAACTTTTATTGCAAAGTGGTTGGTCGATTTTTTACCACAACCAAGCAGCGTACCACTGGCCACTACAACTACAAATAACAGCAGAAGATGAGTTTTGCCCGCGAATGACAATTGATGCCCCCTAGTATTTTACTGACCTGTTACAATACTAGCTGGTACATTAGAAGGAACAGACACTGGCACTTTAACAAACCCAGTAGTGTTTAGAGTGAATATCTCACTTTGAGCTTGGCCTGCCAAGTATAGATTAGTTGATGAAACGGGTGCGACCATACTTTCAATTTTGCTGTTGGGTTCTGTAATAGGCCCTCTTGTAGTGTTTAAGGTGAATATTTCGCTAGTGGCCGCAGCACTAAGCGACTGGGCTGAAACAAAATCATGGGAAATCGCCAGCCCCAAACAGATACAAACCAAACTGACAAGAGCCAAAAACCAGAACTTAGTCTTTATCCAATTCTCCAATTTGAAGCCTCAACCTGTTCATAGTGAATATGTGGGAAGACAAATATGCTGTTTAAACATTGAAAAGGGAATATCCGTGTGTCACAATAGAAGGAAATTCGAGTCTACTGAGAACGAGACCGAAGTATATCACCGATTCCACAGTCCAGCAATAGAAAAAGAACCACTTATGAAACTGAGCCAACCGAACCAGAATCTGACTGACGATCAACTAAACACTATCGAAAATGACCTGAATCATATTGGGTTCTACATTATTGAGAATGTAATTTCGGCCGCCGAAGCTGATCAGGTGCGACAAATATCGCTGGATTTAGCCGAAGAGGACCTGATGAACGGAAGAGATCATAGTTACGCGGATGGTAAATGTCGACGAGTTTGGGCTATTGTAGGGAAAGATCCTATCTTTCGACGATTGATTCAACACCCGACGATTATTGATGCTTGGAAGCACATATTAGGTAATGATGTAGTAGCATCGACTTTTACTGCCAATATCGTTTACCCTGGAGCCGAAAGTAGTGGATGGCACGTCGATTATCCTTATTGGGCCATGGAGTCACCGTTTCCTAGGGGAGCTCTGACAGGTCAAACTGTTTGGATGATTGATGATTTTACTACTAGTAACGGGGCTACGGCTTGCATTAAAGGTTCACACCAAACTCTATCACCGCCTGATGCAGATCAAATCAGCCAGATGGAACAAGCCATTGCTGTTGCTCCCAAAGGGTCAGTCATGTTAACCAATGGAGCAATTTGGCATCGGTCTACGGCCAATCGAACTAATCAACTCCGAGTTGGATTGTTGGGGATGTATAATCGTTCTGTAATCCTGCCACAAGAAGATATGCCTAGCCAATTGACAGATCCTGAATTAGAAAGTGAATCTGATTTACTGAAACAGCTACTGGGTCGTCAAGTGGACTACCGAAGCCCCGATTTAAGTCAAACCCGACGACGTACAGCGACAGGATTCCGCCTACATACTTGAGTCAATCCCTAGATTTTTTGAAAACAAACGAAACTCAGGTTGGTAATGTGTCAATCACGTAATAAAGAGTATTGCGAGGCTGGCCAGTAAAAACCAAACTATTACTGGAATCCAAATAAAAAAGTAAAAAGAGTGTCGAGTCCTATCGCTGCCATTGACCGGCATCTAATCCATTTCTTTACGTATATTTTTCTACCTAATTAGATTTTTATAGTAAGTGGGTATTTGGCTCCCTTGATAACTCAAATATGTTGGTAGTGAAGAGTTCGCTTTTGTACGCTTTAGATCTTGGGTCGACGTTCGCCTATACTTTGATGAAAACTGGTCTGATATCCTACACCTGTGTTGTTCTAAATTTGGATGTTTTACTAATTTTTGATCAGAAAACATAAGTGAATCATGGAACAACATACTCAGTCGTGTCCCTTTGAGTTTGGTAAATTTATTAGTAGTAATAGTCATTAGTACTGGTCAAAATCACTACTACATGCTGAACAAAGCATCACCAACATGACTATAATGACAGCATGTAACTAATCGAACACCTCATCTGTTAAGTATTGTACAACATCAAGGCGTACTCGTTTTTGGCACACCTCATGCTCTAACCTGGAGTGTTCATCAATTTCTTTTTGATAAACACTCCTTTTGATTTTAGCGTAAGAACGGGTCGTACATTCGCTCAGTGTACGTCCCGTTTTTCCTTATATCAAACAGGATTGCCCCCATATCATGAAATTGAACTCCCCTTGGTCAATTTCCCAACTCCAACTCTACAGAAATCATCAATGCTTGAGCATAAAAAACATCTGTCTCCTAGCACCTTCCTCAACTTTTTAGATACCTCATCTCACCCTCACCGATAATCAGAAGCCGTAAATTCCCCTCACCATGCTCCTATAAATACAGTTTGCAGAGCAAATTTGATAAGAATCACCAGCGGACATTACTCACAAGTCAAGAACCTGATTTGGTGGCCATTCGTTTCCCGAATTAATAGTCTTTGGCTGTACCTCAAATCAATTATTAATCATCAGATTTTTGGTGTGTTTTTTTTGAAATGTGGCTCTTTACACGATACTATTTAATTGCTCTTAAAGAGCGAAATTAAGAGTGTCATTGGCTTCCAACAATCAATCACTTTAGATTATGTAGGAGGATAACATGAGATCACCTGCCGTTGATTACTTGATAATCATCAACTCTGCTACCTTCACACTGATAGGTAGTTTCATCTCACCAATTATATCTATATTGTCCATTGCAGCCTTGATCGGATTTTCTTATCGTCAGATATCTTCAAGTCAACCGAGCCAAATCCTCGCACCTGTTTTTCCTTACCAAGAAGTACGCTTAAAACCAACAAATTTCCCATCCTAGCAACAAGTCGTCACTAGATAGAACCTAGTAAAAAATAAAACCCGTTAGGACCCATATTTCATACTGTAACCCCTATCTCTACTTCATGTCCGGAGGACTGTATGCGAGCACCGATTATTGTCATGATGAGTATCCTAATAGTCTTTGTTATTTACTCTTTTGGCTTAATTTATTAATAAAAATTTATTAATAAAAAAACTGATAGGGTTAGAACTAAACTCACAAAAAGTACCGATGGTTTGGATTAACCTTGAAGATTAGCTTTCATAGAAAAGAGCAAAGCATTAATCTCCGAAAATAGACCCCAGCGAAAACTTAAACCCGCAGGGAAATACATTTCATCTTATAACCTTTAGATCTTCACTTATCCGGAGGACTGTATGCGAGCACCAATTGTTCCTGAGAAGCCCCCTATCATTGCTTATGTAATGATGAGTATCTTAATAGTTTTCATTGTTTTATCGGGCCTTTTTTACAGGATGCCAAAGTCCGGGTCGTTTTATGGATTTAATCTTCCAGACAGCACATCAGCAACCAAAGGGCTAACCAATCCAGATAAACGTCGCTGATCAACTGATCAGAGGAAAGCCTTACTAAATCTGACGATCCAAATACTGAATGTACGATCAACTTCCAAAAGACAATCACCCGATCTAGTCCCAAAAAGAAACAGGAAAAATATAAAGGAGATTAACAATGATCGCTCAAACGATAGCAGTAGCGACAGTAACAAATAAAATTAGTAGGTTATCAAAATCAAAGAAGAGTTCAAAACGGATTTACCCAATTCATTCAAAACAAACCTACCAGAAACAACGGAATAAAAGAAAAAGATAAAAGTTTTTAAATAACAATGACATATTCTTCAACTGTTTTTAGGTTATGTTCTTCCATTTAAACCGCACTGTCCCTTGAAATAAAAATAAGCTACAATGCAACCACGCACATCAATGGCTGCATTGTAGCTTGCCAAATTAAGTTTATAACAAAAGTTAAACTTGTATCATTAATTACTTTCGTAATAATTCGCGATTTGACCACAGTCAAAATTCGTTCTATGATACACTCTTGGGCATATACCATTCATTACTCCCACCACTAAGATCGAAGGCGCATCTCAAAATTTCCCATGCATCTATCTGAAAAAACACACCCAGAAGATTTTATAATTTTCAACTCAGTATTTGAAGATCAATTACCTCAGTCAGGTTTCAGTAGAAAAGTGTCATCCTTAATACCCAACTTTTCTATTGAGACCCGATTGGCTGTGGTTACAAAACAACCACTAGATGCATTGGGTGCAAGTAACTTTATCACAGCTTGTGTATCTGAATTTTATGAAAAGTACAGACAAAAAGAAGACAGTTTTTTTATTTATCCGGATTATTTCACCTTCCAATTGACCTCTCAACCTGATGATCCGCTGGCAGATTACGGATATTTTGATATCTGGCCAAACAATAAGAATATCCGACTGGGAATTGGTTCGAATCGAATATACCAACTCATGAATGAGCTTAGTATTAACGTCCTACTCCTGCCATTTGTTGAAGATGAAAAAACAGCCACTAATTTTCATNATGTGGATGCCAATTTGCCCGTAGAACACTATTTTGTTTACGGAATTGATGGAAATTTAGATCAAGCCGATTTTTTCATTCGACGACCTNTATGTCTGCTAGATAATTCAGTGGAAACTGTTGTGAACTCGGTTTCAAATCAGATCTATGCAAAACAAACCTTTGATAAATGGCAAAGTCAAACTCATGACGGTAGCTGGGTAACTGAATCTTACCGTCAAGTTGGGAAGAAGATTGGAAGTCAGTATTTATCTAAGATAATTAAATACTGATAATTTTGCGTAAAAGAGTATGCAAAGTTCGATAAGAAGAGTCCGGCATATACGAATTATATACTCGAATCGTACTAGTGGAGTAGATGTATATTGGCCTGATTGGCGAATCGTAGTCTTTACGAGCAAAAAATAATTCAAGGCGAATGGAAGAAAACCTTTAAGCTAAACAGAAATATAAATGGTATTCAAATTAAAAAATAATGAGCGGGTGCTAAGNGAATCACATAGTATGTCTCAATCAAGAATGGTATTGGTTAAATATATAGAAGCTATCGGACTTAAACAACATTTTGATCAATTTTTTTATAATCTAATTATTTCTGAAAATATGNACGTTAACCGGACAAAAGTTCGATACCACGGTTAGATTAGAATTGATCTTTTGTTCTAGAATGATTCTTTATGGCTAGCCAGATCATAATCTGGCAAAGAGAGGNAAATACCCAAATAAACTATAACGAAAGTAAAGATCGGTACAGACAAGACTNGGGTACCCAATAAAGGTTAGCTCTACAGTATCTACCTAGTGGAATGCTAGTACTTGTCTCAAGTATTTCAATACTTCGGTTGGNCCGGCCTATCGACTGGGGAAAAATTGAAATTATATAGGTTTCTCTATTATTGAAAATGAAAGGTAAATCAAATGTCTTTGCCCGAATTTGTACGACCAATAACTACTTCACCGGGATATCATTGGTTTGGCTATTACGATAAACTTCAATTCGATATAACTAATCGATACGCTCTAGCCATGAAAGTAGAATTTGAGCATCGATCTCCTAACAAGGACGACTGGGTCGATATTGGTTTAATAGACCTTGAAGATAATGATGAATGGACAAAAATTGGCCAAACGACTGCTTGGTGTTGGCAACAAGGTTGCATGCTACAATGGCGACCAGGTCAAGAAAACCAAATTATATGGAATGGTCGACAAAATGATCAGTTTGTATCTCATATATTCGATATCAAAACGGGACAAAAACGAACTTTACCCCAAGCCATATATACCCTTAGTTCAGATGGAGAGACGGCGATTGGTACTGATTTTCGACGTATCAACCATATGCGTCCGGGTTATGGATATGCCGGCATCTCTGACCCTCACCAAGACGAATTAGCTCCAGATGATTCTGGGATTTATCATCTCAACCTAGATACTGGATATCACCAGCAAATTATATCACTGGCTGATGTAGTTCAGATTCCTTACCCACACGGNAATATTAGTCAAGCCAAGCATTATTTCAATCANCTTCTTTTTAGTCCNAAAGGTGATCGATTTATTTTCCTTCATCGATGGAGGTTCGACGGTGGTGGTTTTCACACTCGGATGCTAACGTCTGCGGCTGATGGAACNGACATTCGGGTTGTAGATGATTCAGGTCGTACCTCTCATTTTATTTGGAAGGATAACGAAAATATTCTGGCTTGGTCTTGGCATCCTTCTTACAAAGACAAGTTTTATCTATTTGGGGATGGAAATGGACAAGTTGAAGTATGTGCTCCCCAGATCATGGTAGAAAATGGCCACTGCTCATATTTACCAGACAGTAATTGGATATTGAACGATACCTACCCAACAGGAAATTCTTACCAAGAACTTTATCTTTATCATTGCCTAACCAACCGAAAAAAACGTTTGGTCAGCTTTCCGGCCTTGTCAGTCTACAAAGGTGAATGGCGTTGTGATTTACATCCGCGTTTTAGCCGAGATGGCAAATGGGTTACTGTAGATTCTGCTCATCAACATGGTCGACAAATATATTTAGTGGATTTAGTTGCGGCTGGAATATATGACTAGATCAGATATGAATGAAGTTAGACTTTTTTCATTCGAGGTGTATTTCGACCAGCATAAAAATATGTCTCTAACCAATTGTATCACCTAGTATGAAAGAATTACTTAAAAATCCTTCCTTCTGGTTTCGCTTAGTATTACCGTTGTGGATTTTTATCGTCGTTCCTTTNATAATGAACAAATGTAGTAAAAAATTAGGAAGATTTGGAGGTCATACATTTATTTGGTTGGTCTTAGGTTTACTTCCGGTAGTATTTAGTACTATTTTGATGCTGTTTACTATATAGCTGTTTGCTCTAATTGGATCAGTATGAAAAAGAAATCTNAAGGCACGAATAAAGAATTATAACAATTCGTCTTCTCACACCTCTAAACGTNCACTGGTCTTTGATTAAAAGGGNCTAACGTTGTTCTGATAAACGCTTGTAGCAAGCCAAAGGCCGTATGTAATAGTAGGTTGAAAACTGATTGTTTTTTCTACTTCTTCTGAGCAAACTCAGTTTTTTATTCAAAACTAATCTAACTGTTTGGGTAGGGACGATAAAATGTCATTATTCCAAAGTATCAATAANTAAAAATGTCTTTTCAACCTAAATACAAATAGCATGCTAATAGGTTTTCGCGTCTTTTTGCCTCTTTTCTAGTGTGTTAGTCCAATTACGTTCAGGTTCACCATCTAATATTTTGTCAACTAGTTCATTAGGCTGCCCTTTCCGTTTGATCAAATCAAATTCGTCATAAATATGACCCGTTGCCGTCATTGCTTTGTAGTTTAATTTATCTTTCTCGACACTTATAATTTGGTAGAGTTGAGTGTTTTCAGCACCTCTTGTCATCCACCGATCTTTACGAAGTTTATATTGTTTGGGACCACTAACCGAAACAACATAGACGGTTCCATATTTCTCGTCTCTCACATTTACTCCGTTGCCTATGTTGTGCCCTCTTCCGTAGCTATGGTCATGTCCAGTGAGAACTAAATCGACCTGGTGCTTATCTATAATTGGTTTCCATAACTCACGTAGTTTATTGTTATCTCGATTTCTTGAAGCTGAGTATATAGGGTGGTGGAAAGTTAAAAAAGACCAATCATTAGGATTACTTGTAAGCACGTTATCTAGCCACTTTGCCTGCTTGGCCAGATCTTGATTTGAATTGAGTGAAATAATCCTAGCTCCTTGGTAATCAATAAAATAAACAGTTTCTTCCAGTCCTTGCGGCCCGTTCTTAGGCAAAGTAAAGTGAGGTTTCCAAAGGGTTGATAAACTTTCCGTTCCATTATTATTTGTTGTGTATTCGTGGTTGCCTGGAGTCGCGATAATGGGGACTTGGGCATGAATCCAACTTCCAGCTTGGAACCATTCCTCCCACTCACTATCATTATTGGCATTATTGACTAAATCGCCAGCATGTAGCAGGAAAGCTGATTGTGGTGCATCTAGGATTGAACCTCGAATAACTCTAGACCAAAGAGATAGCAAATTATTCTGTGCATCACCAAAATAAATAAAACTAAACGAACCACTATTTTTACTCGCAGTTCGGTATTGGTACCACGCACTCCAAACTTTTTCTGATCCAACTCGGTATGCATACAATGTGTCAGGTTTTAATTTAGAAAATGTAACAGAATGAAAATGAGCACCATACTTACCTTGATTCCATTTCTCTGTTTTAGCGATAACCTGAGTACGCCAGGTTATAAAATTGGCTGAATCATCAGCAATGGCAATCTCAGCGTATGCGTTTTCGATATTCGTACTAGTACGCCAAGTTACAGATATTGAGGTTGTAGGATCATCAGACCAGTTCAATGCAATTCGACTTGGGATTTCACTAGGTTCAGGGTTTACCATTGCACGGTAATATTCACTAGCAATCAAATTGGATGTAACTAATACTAAGACAAATTTAATTAATAAATTCAGACATTTACTCATAATCTAACAATTGACCCAAGGGTATAAAATACTTTTTCACTTTTACAATGCATCACTTATTGTTTCTTTTATATACAGGGCAGTATGTTTCCATCTGACATTTAGATATTGATCTATTGGAGTTAAGGTATGTATAGTACAAAGTTACTCCACTTTTCATTCATCTGAACTGTAACCCGTATGAGATTTTCACTAATAGTACTAAGCTCAATTGAGCCGTCATAAATAATGGGAATGATTCTTTCACCCACTTTGTCAACTACTCCTCTTTTCCCATCTTTTTCAACTATAGCCAATCCCAGTTGTTTGGAAATTTGATCATAAAGGAGAGGAAATTCAATTTGATCATAAAGGAGAGGAATAATGATTTTATGGGTTGTATCGATCACACCCCATTTACTCTCTTTCTTAACTATGGCTAATCCCTGTTTATTGAAAGATTCAGATTCAATTTCGTCATAAAGGAAAGGAATGATGATTTTATGGGTTGTATCGATCACACCCCATTTACTATCCTTCTTAACTATGGCTAATCCCTGTTGATTGAAAGATTCAATTTCGTCATAAAGGAGAGGAATGATGATTTTATGGGTTGTATCGATCACACCCCATTTACT
>PBVO01000152.1 GCA_002729015.1 Candidatus Poribacteria bacterium | reverse complement strand
GGCCCCGCGATCAGGAGCAGCTGCAGGAGTTTGTCGGACGATTACAAATCGGCCACCATGTGTCGTACTCTTTACTACGACCGGATCGTGGTTGTCATCACCATTTGAACCAAAGCTAATTTCGACTTCCCAATTATCATCAGCATCAATTTGCGATTTTTTCATAGGTCTTTGGGAAATGTATTCGGCTGGCAAGCTAGGTACATACTTTTTACCATCAGCGGTTGGTGCAAACGGACTTTCGTCGCCCCAGCAGTCAAAGTTGCTATTGGTAATTGTTTTTAGTCCTTTATCGCCATTAGCGCCACCACCCTTGGTCACGTAGAAGATGTAATCAGCCGCATTCATCACAATATTTCCACCATTGATGAATTTTTCGATTAAGGAATCGTCTTCCTGACTGTTACCTGGCTCATATACTGTTTCCGGAAGGTAACCAAACAGGATAATTGCATCAGTTGTTCCATCTTCGTGGGTTTTGACAATCCAGTCAGCTAGTGCGTCCATATCTACAACGTTAACGCTTGCAGCAGTTTTGACATTTGCTACAATCTGTTCTGTGGCTTCAGCAGCAGCGTCTACTGTTGTCCAGCCAACGTTTGCATTAAATATGGCGATTTCATCGATGCCAGCAAAGGCTGAAGTCAAGGTTAACGCCGTTAAGGCAAAAAGAATAAAAGTCTTTTTTAACATTAATTTCTCCTATAGGAATTTTTTGTCTACTAGTTAGTTAGGGGTTGATAAAATTTCGACTTGGCGGAAGCTATGAGCAGGCAAATCGAAGGTGAATTAGAAACTCTTTATTTCAGACCAAGTTGTCGCTAGCTTAGACTGAGGGTCGACGGAAAAGGCAGCGGCAACTTCTTTTCTAATGTAATTGTCTAGAATTTCGAACATGACATCACCTCTGTAGGCTACTGCCCCAGGAGTCTGTGTTACGATACAAACTCGCCCACCATGTTCCTTCTGACGGATAATTACCGGATCCAATAAACTTCCTTTACCACCTTTGTCATCACCGAAAACGACTTCCACTTCCCAGTTCTTATCGTCGTCGATTTGATCTTTCTTCATAGATCTTTGAGAAGCCGTTGGCTTCAGACTAGGCGTAAACTTCTTGCCTTCCGGAGTAGGCTTTATACTGTTTCCATCCGTCCAGCAGTCGAAGTTACTATCAGTAATAGTCTTGAGACCATTTTCACCATTAGCACCACCGCCCTGAGTAACGTAGAAAATATAATCAGCCGCATTCATGAACATGTCCCCGCCTTCCAAGAATTTTTCAGCTATTGAATCTTCTTTTTCAGCATTACCCGGCTTGTAAAGGCTGACCGGAAAATAACCAAAGGTTATGATAATGTCTAGCGCACCATCTTCTGTTCTTTTNTTGGCAAAATCGCCAATNGCTTTGTCNCCGTAGACCTTAGCTTTCCCCANTTTTGTTTTTAGAATNTTTTCNGTNGCTTCNTTAGCNGCTCCNACATNGGTCCAACCGACNGATTCGTTAAANATNGCTANTTCNCCCATTTGTNNNTTCTNNCTTTNAGCNTCGAAAGCTAGAANACAAANCGANANTNNNAGANNAAACNCANATATTTTTTTCACGTTTNGGATTTTCCCCCAGAATTNTANTACTAANTNTTCAGTTTAGATTTTGGTTNTNTTTGANNNNCTCGNANGANCGANGTNTATCNTCAATNAAANAANANCGCCAAAATATATCTGATACATCGTAATNAGGGCAAGTTTCTATTGGGGAAATGATCTNTTTTGTCNTTTATTTTAAAAAAAAGANAAAANNAAANCAATAAAAACNNAAAAAAGNNACAAAANCTTGACAATAAAGNTTAAGTGTANGAGAATGNTNCNANTTNAATACTANNTCTTAAGAGAGGTTAAATCNGNACAGATGANAAGAATAGCTATTTTCTCTTTCTGTTGCTTGTTAGTGTTGTNATTTTTGCCAATTTCCAGCTTTGCCANAGCCGTTGATGTTTGTNTNTATACTGAAACNNNACAATGGATTGNTCAGGGGGCAGCNCAANNACAGGCTGANATCCTAATGAAGCGNCTGAAAGGTAAGCCNGGTATAGGGAAAGTTGAAAATTTGAATGCNAANCCNGCAGCTGANTGGATGAAAGCTCATACCAAGAAAAANGGTAACCATGTCNTCGTAATGTATGGAGATATACCAACGACTATTTATCCTGGTGGTTGTGCTAAAAAAGATGGCTCTGTCGCGGAGAAATATTTAGAAGCTGGTAATACCTTCACTAACAGTGCTGACTATTTCTTTTGGGGCCAAGGTGGTCGGAACAAAGAATGTGGGATTCAGACAATGATGGACATCCCGGGTATTGTTCAGTGGGATGATAATACCCCGATGAAATTAACCGCTGAGGGTAAGAAGTATTCCCCGACTTTAGCTAAGATGAAAGCNATCGAGTCAGATCGCCCATTCCATGTTGACCAACTAGATAAAAAGTGGGAACTCGAGGTGGCTTTTGCTTCTAAATCAGGTAATGCCAAGACTGACCGAGCCGATCCTTGCATATTGACCGAAAAGAATTATAAGGGCAGGTTAATTCAAGTCTGCCAAACATCAGGGTGTCCTGAGCCGGTGGGAGACATTCTCGCCGATATTCTGTTGAACTATTATGTAGAGGCTGTTGGTGCNCTAGCAGTCGATGCTAACCAAAAACTANCCCTATCATGGGGTGATATTAAGTTAGGAGGAGAATAACTTGAAACGCTTTTTTACTCTTTCGTTAGCACTAATGGTGCTCACCGTCAGTTTGGCCTACTCCGCCGGCGAAGTTGCCATTTACACCGGTCTTACCCAGTGGATTGGCAAAGATGTAGCAGATGAACAAGCCGACAAATATACCAAATTGCTCGATGATGCTGGAATCAAGAATACTTGGTTCAAAAATGATGGTGATGGGAAACAGATAGCTGATTGGATGAAGAAAACCACTAAGGATGGTGGCATTGATGTTGTTGTTCTTTTCGGCGACATTCCGCCAGAAATTTTTGACACCGGAAACGCCGATCTGTCAGATGGAACACCGGCTGAGGGATTCGTTGAGACAACAGATGGTAATGCTTTTATCAACCACGCTGATTATATGTTCTGGGGCTTGGCTGGCCGGAATAAAGAAGCAGGTCTTCGAAGTATTATGGATATTAAGGAGATCACTATGTGGGATGACAACACACCTTGTGAAGTCACCGCCAAAGGAAAAGAGATTTCTCCGGCATTAGCTAAAGTCGGAAAAATTGAATCTGATCGTCCTTTCCACGTTGATGAGATTGAAGGCTCAACCTGGAAGGTNGAAGCNTCTTTAGCTGATGCCAAAGATGGTACGCGTGCTGATCCCGTTATTGTTCGCGACGGAGACAAAGGACGCTTGATTCCTTGTGTCCAGATTAATGGACCTACAGAACCATTAGCGGAAATTGGTACTGAAATAATTACCTGGTTATATAAGACTGATACTCCTGTCGAACCGGCATCTAAACTATCTGTCACTTGGGGCAGTCTTAAAACTCGATAATTACGGNATATAACAATATGCTATTCTGACCGCTGACAACCTACGGTCAGTATTAGTTAAGACAAGGTGGGAGCTCGGCTATTGAATTGGTCGNGCTCCTATTTTTTTGTATTTTTATTAAAGCTTCGCTAGCTAGTTAATGTACTTTACCAATAGAAAACAATAGAAAAGTGGATAACCAAACTCTTACTTNCCACTTGACTATCAATTGATTTTCTTCTTGGNCAGAAGTTTATACCAGTGTTGTTAAAACNTAGTCTAAAAGCTTACAAGATCCTTTTTCAGTGTAAAAAAAGAAAGTATTTGTCAATCAAGCCTTATGGCGATGGGATGATGGTAAGTAATTGGATCTAATACTTGTTGCCTGACCTAGGTGAGCTGATTAAATTTTGGCACCAAGATTTTTTTGATGGGGTATGTTTTTCTGAAAAGATTACACTAACGCACAATTACTCTAATTACCTCGTTGTGGTATAATCGGTCATCGGAGTTCTAACTATTCAAAACAGTCTGACCTCTCTCCATTTTTATCTGATATACAAATCCTGATCGACTATGAGTTCATCCAAACCTATTACCCATCTCGTTCCAATGTTAATTTTGGCTGTAGTTAGCTGGTGTATGACAGCTTGTGAACTAACCCATTGGGGTGTCGGAGATACTAAGGCTNAGCCTAGAGATAGTGTGGAGATGGTATATGTGCCAGCTGGTAATTTCCTAATGGGAACCAGCCAAGCTGATTTGGAAGTTTACAAGGATCTTTTTCCGTTAAGAAAAGCGGAACGTTATGTCAATGAAATGCCACAGAGGACGGTTTACGTTGACGCTTTTTTGATCGATATACATGAAGTTACTAATCGTCAATATCAAAAATTTTTAGCTGAAACCGGTTATCAGCCTCAAGATTATGTTCATATCCCACCGCACGACAACCCTGATTACCCGGCNATGGTAATGGTATGGGAAGACGCTATGGCCTACGCGGAGTGGGTGGGTAAGCGATTACCAACTGAAGCCGAGTGGGAAAAAGCTGCTCGTGGTACTGATGGTCGAATTTGGCCTTGGGGAAGTNAGTGGGATGATACCCGGNTAAGTGGTAATGATGGTACNGGCGNCAAAGANGGTTANAAACAAACAGCACCAGTCGGTCAATTNCCACAAGGAGCGAGCCCGTATGGNGCACTNGACATGGCNGGNAATTTATGGGAATGGGTNTCAGATTGGTATGATGNAGATTATTTCTTGACGGCNCCATCAANNAANCCTAANGGGCCANTTGATGGTGATGGACATGTTCTNAAGGGTGGNGACTGGTCAGTCAATAAAGATTATACTCGCTGTGCTGGTCGGTTNGGNGGNAACCCTGGGTCGATGTTGCGTGGATTCCGCTGNGCCATGGATATAACCAANAAATAGNATTAGATGCGGNTAGAAAACCANAGNTTACTTGTTAGTTTCATNTTCTGGTTGGTACTGGTGCAATCGGCTAACTCAGTGAAGGCCGATTTTCCTGAACAATTGTACCAGAGAGNGCTAATAGAATTACGAAGTGGGCGCACCGAATCTGCTACCCATCTATTTCGTCAATCCATCGAAGCAGATGATNATTTTGCCAAATCTCATGGAGCTATTGGTACGATCTATCTACAANCAGGTGAGCTAGNCCTNGCCGAACNGCATTTACTAAAAGCNGTTGAATTAGATGGCTATTTGGAGCAAGCTCANCTCAATTTGGCNCATCTTTATAAGTCNACNAANCGTACCAATCTAGCAATTTCCANCTACAATCATTTAGTAGAACAACCAGTTGGCATTAGTTCCACCAGCCAAAATCGTGCTTATATTGGTCTCGCGACCATTTATCACAAAAGATCTGATTATTCGAAAGCCATAACTTCCTACCAAAAAGCCCTGAAGATTTCGGCTTCTGNACCTTCAGTAATAACAAATTTGGCCGCTTGTTATGAGGCCATAAACCAGCTGGATAAGGCGATAAAGAGCTATAAATCTGCCTTAGAAATTGATTCTAGTCTCCCCATGGCATTGGGTAATTTAGGCGCTATCTATCAAGGGAAAGGCAATATTCAGCAAGCATTTCCACTATTAGAGAAAGCAGTTCAGGTNGATCCAAGTTTTTTTGAAGCCCGATACCATCTAGGCTTGATTTTAATGAAACAGAAGCAGTTTNCCGCGGCTGTCAGTGCTTTTGAAACTGTTATTAAGCAGAAAGCAGATCATGTTGGTGCACATTATAATCTGGCTCAGGGCTACTTTAGACTAAGGCGAACGAGTGAAGGAAGACAAACAATGGATGTTTACCGACAGCTCAAAGCCATTGCAACTGAAATTGAAGACCGAGAGCGAGCCATTACTATTGAACCAAATAACCCAGCTGTCCACTATCGATTGGGGAAAATCTANGAAAAATATAATAAAATGGACTTGGCTCTTTCTGCTTATCAATCAGCAGTTGCTGTTGGTAACCATTACTCTGAGGCCCACTACGCTCTGGGTCGTATCTATTTTCAGAGCGGCCAGCTGATAGCAGCTACAAAATCTTACCGAACTGCTTTGAAATATTCTCCTCAAACANCCGCTCCTCACCTTGGCTTAGCGAAGATTTTCCACTTTCAACAGAAATCGGATTTGGCCGAGAANCATTATAGGGCAGTACTTCAACAGTCTGAGGCCAATCAAACTATCACTGGTCAGACGAACCCAACTTTGGCNTTAGCTCAGGCAGGCTTAGGNACAATTTATCTACAAAAAAAAGATCATCAAAAAGCTATCTTGGCTTTCCAGAAAGCTCTGGCCTCTGACTCCAAGGCCCACTATGCTATGATTGGTCTNGCCCAAGTTTATCTTAAAAAGAATACCGAAAATGACCAAGCGTGCTTACTAGCTGAACAGGCCTGTCAACTCCAACCTGCNCCCGAATACTTCGATATCCTTNCNCAAGTTTATCACCANGCAGGAAAAATAAAGTTGGCACTCAAAGCTTGTCAGTCAGCNATAGAATCTGCACCTGACAACCCNGTCTTTCNGCAGAGGTTGGTAGAATTACAAAAAGACCAATCAGAATATTAATTTGGATGGCTGATTAGGCTAGAATCATTGATTGGTTATATTGCAATTTGTAATTTTTTGTGCTATGATTGCCCGTTATTTGGTTTTGGNGGATGAAATGGCCATAGTTTATTTAGAAGATTTGTCNGANCGGGTTGGTAACAAGTATCTAGCAGTAAACATGATAGCGCAAAGGGCTCGNGTACTTAATGATCGNAACCTTCAGTTCTTGAATCCGAATTCCAAAAAGTGTGTCACTGAGGCGCTGGAAGANGTTGTGGAACATAAGATTGAATATCGACGTCTAGAACAANCCNGTAATGATCAGTCAGATCCGTTTTCTTTGTTTAGCGAAAACGNTGATGTGTCAGTTGATGAAACGAAANCAACTGANAAGNCAGATGATTTNTTCGACCAAATCTACCTTGAAGATACAGGTGCAACTGACGACGAAGTAGAAGAAGGTNTNTAGAAATAGTTTGTAAAAANAGANAGGTAAATACTTTGTTATGAACCGTTATAAGCCTCGTATCTTTGCGAGGCTTTATTTGTTTTTGAACAACTAAGTCTAGTTAAGGGAGCTAGCATAACATGCCAACTTACGAGTATCATTGTAGTGGTTGCGATACTAGATTTGAAGCTTTTCACTCGATGAGTGCTGAGCCAGTGAAAGATTGCCCAACCGAGAATTGTGAAGGACAAGTTAAACGCTTAATGAGTGGTGGCGCAGGGTTAATATTCAAAGGGTCAGGCTTTTACATTACTGACTATCGTGATGATTCTTATAGTGAAGCCGCCAAGAAAGATAAAGATAATGGCAAATCGGACAGTGGCAAATCAGACAGTAGCAAATCAGACAGTAGCAAATCAGACAGTAGCAAAT
>PBVO01000061.1 GCA_002729015.1 Candidatus Poribacteria bacterium | reverse complement strand
GGTTATGATGTAGTTGCTGTGACTATGAGATTAGGTGACCACGATACGGTAGAACATGATACCGAAAAACCAAGCTGTTGTTCTGTCGAGGGAGTTGACGATGCACGTTATGCTGCCATGCAGCTAAATATTCCTTTCTATGCGGTCAATCATGAAGAAGAGTTTCGAACGCATATTGTTGATTATTTCACTCAAGAATATACCGCAGGACGAACTCCTAGTCCTTGTGTCATTTGCAACCAAGACTTGAAGTTTGGCTCCTTGATCGATTTAGCTGATCAACTGGGCTACGAGTATGTTGCAACCGGACATTATGCCAAAATTGATCAAGATCCAGAAACTGGTCGCTATATACTGAAGAAGGGAACAGATGAAAAAAAGGATCAGTCCTACTTTTTATTTTCTCTGACGCAACCACAGCTTGGGCGCGCACTTATGCCTCTAGGTGATTTGGATAAGGAATCGGTTCGGGACATTGCTCGCCGTTATCAGCTCAAAACCGCGGACAAACCAGAAAGCCAAGAACTCTGTTTTATTGCTGATGATAATTATAAACGATTTTTAATGGACCGAATTCCAGAACAAATTAAAGCTGGCGACATTCAGGACACAGGTGGAAATAAGATTGGTCATCATGATGGAATCCCATTCTATACTGTTGGCCAAAGACGTGGTTTGGGGTTGTCTGTTGGCAAACCAGTATACGTAACTGAAATCAAAACTGAAAATAATACTATTATTGTAGGACAAGCCAGTAATCTACTAAAAGAACAAATGATAGTTAATCAAATCAACTGGATACCTTTTGATCAACCATCTGAGCCAATTCGTGCATCAATTAAGATCCGATATCGCGATAAAGGCGAAATGGGTACTATAACATTGACTGATGATGATGAAGCTAAAGTAATTTTTGATCATCCTCGTCGTGCAATTGCACCAGGTCAAGCAGCTGTCTTTTATCACGACGATGTGGTAATTGGTGGTGGTTGGATTAAGACATAGTACTTCTACTTCGCACAAATACAAAAAAAAAAGAAAAAATAGTAAATAGGCTTGACATGCTGAAGGCCTGTTAAATATAATGGAGCGGTTAATTATGGTTCACTTCGAGGGGGCAGGCTCTGGGGAACGATTTTAGCTTTTGGTAAGTGAGTCTTTGGTTTTGCTGTGTAGTAATCTTGCCCCTACATTCGGGGCTTTATTTATGTCTGGATTTAAGGGTAGTTATGCCGACAATTAGTCAATTAGTGCGAAAAGGTAGAAAATCAAGTAAGAACAGAAGTAAGGCCCCTTTATTGCAGGGCTGCCCGCAACGGAGAGGGATTTGTCTTCAGGTCCGAACAACAACACCTAAAAAGCCTAACTCAGCATTACGGAAAGTAGCGCGGGTACGTTTCAGTAATGGATTTGAGGCATGGTGCTACATTCCTGGGATTGATCATAACTTGCAGGAACACTCTGTAGTTTTGGTAAGGGGTGGCCGAGTTAAAGACTTGCCTAACGTTCGGTATCAGATTGTGCGGGGTACTTTAGACACCCTTGGAGTCGAAAACCGGAGACAAGGTCGGTCAAAGTATGGTGCCAGAAGGCCACAAGACTAATAGATCAATGGGGGGGGGAACGAATGGCACGACGTAATGTGGCGGTGAAACGTGAGGTTTTGCCGGACCCAAAGTTCAATAGCAAGTTAGTTAGTAAATTTATTAATAGCTTGACGTATTCGGGAAAGAAAAGTATCGCACAACGTATTTTGTACGACTCTATAGATCGTGCAGGTGAGCGATTGAATGAGGAAGGCATTGAGGTCTTTCATCAGGCAATAAGTAATGTAAAGCCGGTTCTGGAGATTCGGCCAAGGCGAGTTGGTGGTGCAACCTACCAGGTTCCCGTTGATGTCAGGGCTGAAAGGCGAGTGACTTTAGCGATTCGCTGGCTTGTTGATGCTGCTCGAAACAGTCGAGGAGAACGGACGATGGCACAACGCCTCGCTGCGGAACTGATTGACGCGTTCAACAATGAGGGGATTGCCATTCGAAAAAAACAAGACCAGCATCGAATGGCTGAAGCTAACCGAGCTTTTGCTCATTATCGCTGGTGATCAACCTGGCAATTCGCAGGAACCTTAGTAAATAATTTAGTAGATAGCAGACATGCAGAGAAAGATTAGTTGGTATAAATGAACTTAGAACGCACAAGGAATATCGGTATCATGGCTCACATCGATGCCGGGAAAACAACAGTAAGTGAGCGGATCTTGTTTTATACGGGTAGGTTGCACCGAGTAGGTGAAGTTCATGATGGCGCAGCTACAATGGATTGGATGGAGCAAGAACAAGAACGTGGGATTACCATTACCGCAGCTGCAACAACGTGTCATTGGGATAAGCACCGCATTAACGTTATCGACACTCCCGGGCACATTGACTTTACTGTGGAAGTTGAGCGATCCTTGAGAGTTCTTGATGGGGCTGTTGCAGTTTTTTGTGCGGTCGGGGGAGTGGAACCTCAGTCAGAGACCGTTTGGCGGCAAGCGGATAAATATCAAGTACCTCGTATTGCATTTGTGAACAAGCTCGATCGCGTCGGTGCTGACTTCTTTCGTACCGTTGAGATGATGACAGAACGTTTGGGGGTAAGTCCGGTTCTCGTCCAGGTGCCTGTAGGTTCAGCTGAGTCCTTTAAAGGTGTCATCGACCTCGTTGATATGGAGTTTCTCACTTGGAATACGGATGACATGGGGTTAGATGTCAAAAGGTCTCCGATACCTGGTGATTTAGAGTCAACCGCTTTAGACTACCGAGATCAATTGTTAGCGGGTATTGCCGATTGGGATGATGATCTGTTAGTCAAATATCTAGACGGCCAAGAAATCAAAGCAAACGAAATTCGTCGAGCCTTGCGGCAGGCTACACTGAATAGTGGCCTGATTCCTGTCCTTTGTGGTTCAGCCTTGAAGAATGTCGGTGTTCAACCACTACTAGATTCTATTAACTATTATTTGCCATCTCCGCTGGACGTCCCGGATATATCTGGCAAGAATCCACAGAGTGGGGTGGATGAGTCTCGGTCTGCGAGAAATGATCACGATTTTTCGGCTCTTGCTTTCAAAATAGCTACGGATCCCCATGTTGGAAAGTTGACTTTTTTACGTGTCTATTCTGGAAAAATTGATAAGGGTTCGAGGGTCCTGAATGCAACTAATGGAAAAAAAGACCGATTGGATCGGGTACTTCAGATGCATGCCAACAAACGCGAGGAGTTGTCTTCTCTATCCGCTGGCGATATAGTTGCTGCGGTCGGACTCAAAAACGTATCGACAGGTGATACAATCTGTACGCCTAGCTCCCCAGTCATCTTGGAATCAATGGATTTCCCTGACCCTGTCATTTCAATCGCAGTAGAGCCAAAAACTAAAGCTGATATAGAAAAGATGAATCTGTCATTAGCTAGACTGGTTGAGGAAGATCCGACACTGCGGGCTAAGACTGATGAAGAAACTGGCCAATTACTTCTTTCAGGAATGGGGGAACTTCACCTGGAAATCATTGTCGATCGACTACTTAGAGAATTTGGTGTTTCTGCCGAAATTGGTAATCCTGAGGTCGCTTACCGTGAGACTGTAGAGCGACATGCTGTGGCTAACCACAAGTATGCACGACAGACTGGAGGTCGTGGCCAATATGGGCACGTGGTTTTAGAAGTTTATCCAGTTGAGAAAGGTATTGGGTTTGAGTTCGTGGATGAAATTAGGGGGGGGACTATTCCGACAGAATACATTCCTGCTGTCAAAAAAGGTATTGAACAAGCTATGACTAATGGTGTGCTAGCTGGCTACCCGGTGACAGATGTCGGGGTGCGGTTATATGATGGTTCATTTCACCCTGTCGATTCATCTGAAATGGCCTTTTCGATAGCAGGATCGTTGGCCTTTAAAGAAGCCGTCAAGAAAGCGAAACCTGTTTTGTTAGAGCCCATGATGAAGACAGAAGTCATCGTACCAGATGAATATCTGGGTAAGGTAATTGGCGACCTCAATACTCGGCGTGCACAGATTCTGGATACTGAGTTACAGGTTAAATCGAGTACGCAAGTCGTTAAGGCATACACCCCATTGGCCCAGATGTTTGGATACGTCAAATCCTTGCGCTCGTTCACACAAGGTCGAGCTAATTATTCAATGGAATTCTCTCATTATAGTGGTGTTCCATCTAATATTGCAGAAGAAATCCTCACCAACTGATGAATAAAGTAAGCACGTAGAGATTACTCACGAAAACACATGTACTGTACAATATTTCTTTTAATACCTACATTCTTTTAAGGAGTTTAACTAATGGCTAAAGAAGATTTTGATCGTAGTAAACCCCATGTTAATATTGGGACAATTGGTCACGTCGACCACGGAAAGACCACTTTGACAGCGGCAATTACGATGGTGCTTTCAAACGCCATGGACAAGGAGTACGTCAAGAGCTACGAAGAGATTGATGCTGCCCCAGAAGAGAAAGAACGGGGTATTACAATCAATACCGCCCACGTTGAATATGAAACCGACAACAGACATTACGCTCACGTTGATTGTCCGGGGCACGCTGATTACATCAAGAATATGATTACAGGTGCAGCTCAGATGGATGGTGCAATCCTGGTTGTTTCTGCTGCCGACGGCCCGATGCCACAGACGCGTGAACACGTCTTACTAGCTCGCCAGGTCAATGTGCCAAATCTGGTTGTTTTTTTAAACAAAGCCGATATGGTTGATGATGAGGAATTACTCGAGTTGGTTGAGATGGAAGTCAGAGAACTTTTAGATGAATATGAGTTCCCTGGTGATGATATCCCGATCGTAGCGGGGTCAGCATTAGAAGCAGTTGAAGCAAATGGAGACCCTGAAAGTGAAGCTGGCAAGAAAATATTACAGCTGATGGAAGAGGTTGACAGCTATATTCCAGAGCCTGAAAGGGATGAAGATTTACCTTTTATTATGCCTGTCGAAGATATTTTCACTATCTCAGGTCGAGGTACGGTCGTAACTGGCCGAATCGAGCGTGGGGTTGTCAATCTCAACGATAAGGTTGAGATCGTAGGGCTGAAAGATACTGAAGAAACCGTTGTTACCGGAATTGAGATGTTTCGTAAAAATTTAGATCGAGGTCAGGCTGGTGATAATGCTGGCTTATTACTGAGGGGAGTCGACCGTGAGTCTGTTGATCGTGGACAGGTGTTAGCTGCTCCAGGCTCCATAAATCCTCATACTGGTTTCGAAGCTGAGCTCTATATTTTGAGCAAAGAGGAAGGTGGTCGCCATACTCCATTCTTTAATGGCTATCGTCCACAATTTTACTTCCGGACAACTGATGTAACCGGCATCATGAATCTACCAGAAGGGACAGAGATGGTAATGCCCGGGGATAACATTACCATTAGTGTTCAACTCACTAAACCAATTGCTATGGAAGAACAACTCAGGTTTGCAATCCGGGAAGGTGGGAAAACCGTTGGTTCAGGTGTGGTTACAAAGATCATTGAATAAAGCAAAAGCGGCTAAGGGGCTGTAGTCTTAAAGACTATAGCCCTTTTTTTGTTGCACTCGTAGGGGGTTGTAGTAAACCGAGGAGATACATGGATAATCAAAAGATTCGCATTCGTTTAAAAGCCTTCGACTCACGATTGTTGGATAAATCGGCCAAACAAATTTCCGACACAGCAAAGCATACTGGAGCTGTGGTGGCTGGGCCAGTACCGTTGCCAACAAAAAGGCATCTATGGACCGTGCAGAGGTCAACTTTTGTTAACAAGAAGTCGCGTGAACAGTTTGAAATGCGGATTCACATGCGGGTACTCGACATTTTAGAGACAGCTCCTAAGACTGTGGACGCTCTTATGCGACTCGACCTCCCACCAGGTGTCGATGTTAATATTAAGATTTTGTAGCTATTGTGATCTCGTTTGAGCTAAATAAGTAAGTAGTAAATAGATTATTTTGGAGACGGACATGGTCAATGGTATTTTGGGTAAAAAAGTTAGTATGACTCAGGTTTTTGATGAATCTGGAGAGGCGATTCCAGTTACTGTCTTAGTGGCAGGGCCATGTCCGGTTATTCAAGTTAAAACTGAAGATCGAGAAGGGTATAACGCTGTCCAGCTTGGTTTTGGTGCTAAGGATGAAAAAAAAGCTAATAAGCCAAGCCTAGGTCATTTTAAGAAGGCCGACGCGTCTGTACAACATTATCTTCGTGAGTTTGAGGCTGAAGATTTGGACGGTGTTGAAGTCGGTACAATCGTTGATGCTAGCTTATTCAGTGAAGGCGACATTGTCGATGTTACGGGAACATCCAAAGGTCGTGGTTTTACCGGTGTGGTAAAGCGTTGGGGATTCAAAGGGGGGCGTGCTTCACATGGGGATGAGCAAGTCTTGAGACACGGTGGTTCTATAGGTCAAAGTGCTTGGCCCGCTAAGGTTTTCAAAGGCGTTAAAATGCCCGGTCGTTATGGTAACAAGCGCAGTACAGTGCAAAACTTGAAAGTCATCAAGGTTGATGTGGAAAGAAATATGCTGGTTGTCAAGGGGGCCGTTCCGGGGCCACGTAACGGATTGCTCATGATTCGTAAAGCGGTCAAAAGTAGTTCTTAAGTAATGATTAGAGGTTAGATTTATGTCATTGGATGTTTATAATCGGTCTGGTGAAATTGTTCGGCAACAGGATATACCAGCTGCTTTCAGTAACACCGACATTGACCCAGGCGTAGTCCATCAGTGCATTGTAGCTTATTTGGCTAACCAGCGACGGGGCACGGCTTCTACTAAGACAAGGGGAGAAGTTAAAGGTAGTGGCCGAAAACTATACCGGCAGAAAGGGACGGGCCGTGCTAGAGCTGGAGATGCGAAATCTCCCATACGTGTTCACGGTGGTGTGACCTTTGGACCGAGACCGAGGAGTTATAGACAATATTTGCCAAAGAAAGTACGTAGGTTAGGTGTTCACTACGCTTTGGCAGATAAGTTACAAAGCCAATCTTGCAAAATTATTGAGGATTTCGAACTAGCGCAGCCCAAAACGAAGGATGTTCTTCGGCTTCTAGATGCATTGTCTGTAACAGGAAAATCATTAATTGTACTCGGTAAAAATGAGCACAATATTCATTTGTCGGCAAGGAATATTCCAGGTGTTAATACTTGTACCTGGGATTTGATAAACGTTTACCAAGTACTTTGGCATGAAAATTTAATTCTGACTGAAAGTGCCATGCAGAAATTGGAAGAAAAATTTGCCTAAGCTGGAGCCGGTTCATATATTAAGGTGGTTTAGTAATCATGGTTGATCCATACAAAATTCTCAAGCGACCCATGTTGACAGAAAAAAGTACTTCACTGAGGGAAATGGAGTCGCCTAAATTCACGTTTGTTGTTGATAAAAAAGCAAATAAACACCAAATTCGGGAAGCAGTAGAACAAGCTTTTGACTTGAAGGGAAAGATTCGATCTGTACGAACAATGAATGTAAGTGGAAAACCTAAGGGGAGACTTATGCGATTCAATCAAGGTCGAACGCCTAACTATAAGAAAGCAATTGTTACTTTGAGGAAGGGTGAGACCGTCCCAATCTTTGATAGCATTTAGAAGAGGAGCACAAAGTGCCAGTCAAAAGTTATAAACCAGTTACACCTAGTCGTCGGACGATGACAGGGCATAGTTTTGAGGAAATCACCAAAACTTCGCCCGAAAAGTCTCTAACTTCAGGTAAGAAGCGTTCGTCTGGTCGAAATTCTAAGGGGCGAATTACTGTTCGGCGCCGAGGTGGTGGGCACAAGCGTCGTTATCGTGATATTGACTTCAAGAGAGACAAATATGGCATACCAGCTGAGGTGACAGCAATAGAGTATGACCCCAACCGGTCAGCGAGAATCGCATTGTTGATGTATCAAGACGGTGAGAAACGTTACATCCTTGCACCGCTTGGAGTACAAGTTGGTGAAACTCTCAATTCTGGGCCTCAAGCCGAAATTCGCGTTGGCAATTCGATGCCGCTTGATCGTATTCCTCCGGGAACTGATGTACATAATATCGAAATGAGGCCCGGAAAAGGTGGACAAATTGCACGTAGCGCCGGGGACTCTGCTACTCTGTTGGAACGGGAAGGTAAGTATGCCCGTCTTAAATTACCTTCAGGGGAAATACGTTTAGTTTTAAGTCGGTGTTATGCTACCATTGGCCAAGTCGGCAATCCAGATCATAATAATGTTACTATTGGTAAAGCTGGTCGTTCACGTTGGCTTGGCCGCCGGCCAAAAGTTAGAGGAGTGGCCATGAACCCTGTCGACCACCCGCATGGTGGAGGTGAGGGGAAAAGCTCAGGTGGTCGACACCCAGTCAGCCCGTGGGGTGTCCCGACAAAGGGGTATAAAACCCGAAATCGCAATAAACAATCGAATCGCTACATTGCTAGTAGACGGAAATAAGTGAGGTTTTTTATGCCACGATCTTTAAAAAAAGGGCCGTATATTGATCAAAAGTTGCTCAAAAAGGTTGACCAAATGAACTCATCTGGTGCAAAGAGGGTTATTCGGACCTGGTCTCGTCGATCAATGATTGCCCCTGAATTTGTGGGCCATACATTAGCGATTCACAATGGGACTAAATTTTTTCCTGTCTATATCTCAGAAAATATGGTTGGCCATAAACTTGGCGAGTTTGCTCCCACGCGAACTTTTAAGATGCATTAATTAGTCCAAGACCGTTACAAAGGAGTTATTTGTCAGTTATGGTTGCACGTGCAAGTATAAAAAATGTGGCAATTGCGCCGCGTAAGGCGCGACTAGTTGCCGACTTAGTTCGCGGACACTATGTAGAAGATGCTCTTGATCAATTGGCGTTTACAAATAAAGCAGTATCGCCGGTACTTCACAAGCTCATTCGCTCTGCTATCGCTAACGCACAATACGTGCAATCTAGCATTAACGAGCAAGACTTATTCATCAAGCGGATTTGGGTTGATGAAGGTATAACTCGCCGTTGGATTCGTCCACGAGCCCGAGGGATGGCGCATAGAATTCTGAGACGTAAATGTCATATAACTGTTGAATTAGATATTGATTCAGATTTAGCGGTCGAGTCTCCAGAAAGTACAACTTAGATTTGGATCTTACTTCGTTCGGCGAATAATTGAGGAGAAATATAGTGGGACAAAAAACACATCCACGCGGGCTAAGGCTGGGAATTTTAGACACATGGGATTCCAAGTGGTTTAGCAATCGCGAATATGCACAGTGGCTTACTGAAGATATTAACATTCGAAAGTTCATCAAAGAACGACTCACACGGGCTGGAATCGCAAAAATTGAGATTGAGCGAATTGCAGGACAGACAACGGTAACTATTTATTCCGCTCGGCCCGGTGTTGTGATAGGAAGGCAAGGTTCAGAATCTGATAAACTGCAAGCAAGTTTGCAAAATTTGGTTAATAAGCCAATCAAGATTGAGGTAAAAGAAGTTAAGCGGCCAGAATTAAGTGCACAACTAGTTGCTGAGACGGTGGCGATGCAACTAGAACGGAGAGCTAACTTTAGGCAGGCAATAAAGAAGAACTTGGAAAATTCAAAAAGAGCTGGTGCAGAAGGTGTAAAGATCGCAATTGGCGGTCGCCTAGGTGGTGCTGATATGGCACGAAATGAGTCAGCGATCGAGGGAAGAGTACCACTCCATACGTTGCGTGCTGATATAGATTTTGGCTTTTCTGAAGCCATGACAACTTATGGAAAAATTGGCGTTAAAGCATGGATTTTTAAAGGGGAGATTATTGGGGATCCATTTGAGCAAAGAGCCGAGCGCCAAGCTCGTACGGAAAGAAGATCACGTCGTCGGTCTGGCCCAAGAAGACGTAGTGGAGATTTCGCCAGAAGAGAGAATAATTCGAGTCGGAGCGAATCCTAAATCTACTAGTATTCTGTAGTTAAGAGACAAGAGGGAGAGTATTAGATGTTGATGCCAAAGCGTACTAAATACCGTAAAATACAGAAAGGCCGTCGTCGTGGGACACCGATGAAAGGAGCTCAGATTACTTTTGGAGAGTATGGACTTCAAGCTCTAGAATCAGGTTGGATGACGAGTCGCCAGATTGAAGCTGCTCGGGTAGCAATGACACGTTATGTTCGTAGAGGTGGAAAGGTTTGGATTAAGGTTTTTCCCCACAAGTCAATCACTAAGAAGGCCGCTGAGACTCGGATGGGAAGTGGGAAGGGTGCGCCTGAATACTGGGTTGATGTAATCAAGCCGGGGCGTATTCTATACGAACTCAGCGGCGTACCTGAAGATATAGCTCGTGAAGCCATGAGATTGGCGGCACACAAGTTACCTTTCAAAACTCGTTTTGTATCTCAGCAAATATGAAGGTGATCTTTTTATGAAAGCTAGTGAAATAAGAACGAAATCAAGTGAAGAATTGGAAGCCGAGATCCAGAATCAAAAAGAGAACTTGTTCAATCTAAAATTCCGGAATCGTCTAGCACAAATTGAAGACAACTCACAAATCAAGAAAGTTCGAAGAAGTATAGCTCGTATGCGGACAATAATTCGTGAGCGAGACTTACCGAATAATGTCTAGACGTCTGACTAACAGGAGAAGAATTAAGTATTATGGGAACAAGAGGTAAGCCGAAAGTTCGTTCCGGTATCGTGATTGGTAACAAGATGGATAAAACTGTTTCTATTAGTATTACTAGGGTTTATCAACATCCGGTTTACCGAAAAACAATCAAGACATCATCTAAGGTGTTAGCACACGATGCAAATAATGATTGTCAATTGGGGGATTTGGTACAAGTTTGCGAAAGTCGACCGCTTAGTCGTCGTAAAAGATGGCGTGTACAGAAAGTATTAGAAAGAGCGGACTAACCGAAGCTCTGGCGCGGGTTAAAACTATAGATATTTAATTTTTTTTCGATGATATCTGGTTAGATCGACAAAAAAACAAGGGAAGTTCAATGGTTCAAGTTTATACAATGCTTAATTCAGCTGATAATTCTGGTGCAAAGAGGCTGATGTGCATCAAAGTTCTTGGTGGTAGTCGTAGGCGTTATGCCCGTGTGGGTGATATTGTTGTTGCTAGTGTCAAGGAAGCAATTCCAAATAGTCAAGTTGCCAAAGGAGAGGTAGTACGAGCCGTCGTTGTTCGTACTAAGAAAGAATACCGCCGACCTGATGGTTCGTATGTGAAGTTTGATGAAAATGCGGCAGTGGTTATCACTCCGCAGCTTGAGCCAAGAGGGACTCGAGTCTTCGGGCCAGTAGCACGTGAGTTGCGGGATAAGAATTTTACTCGAATTGTTTCTCTGGCTCCCGAAGTCATCTAATTGGGGGAAGATAATGGGTATAGGAAGATCACATATTAAAAAAGGCGATACAGTTTTAGTGCTGAGTGGTAAAGATTCTGGGAAACAAGGAAAAGTCCTTGAGATTATAAAAGCAAAGCAGCGTGCCGTAGTTGAAGGCCTCAACATAATTACTAAACACGTACGGCCTTCTGCTGACTCTCCGGAAGGTGGGCGTGTTGAAATTGAAGGGACTATTCACCTATCAAATCTAAAGTTGATTTGTCCAAAGACCGGACAGCCAATCCGTACCAAGCGTGTTATTGTAGAAAAAGAAGTTAATGGTCGTATGAAAAAATTTCGGATTAGGGCTTCTCGGAAAACAGGGGAAGTCATAGACTAGGAAAATTAAATAGAATGAGTACGTTAAAAGAATTTTATACTGGGGAAGTTATACCTGAACTTCAAAGACAGTTTGGCTACAAATCCCCCATGCAGTTGCCAAAACTTCGGCATATAACACTTAATATGGGAGTTGGTGAGGCTGTTCAGACGCCTAAGTTGCTAGAAAATGCAACTGAGGAATTATCGTTGATTGCTGGTCAGAGAGCGGTAATTACACGAGCAAAAAAGTCAATAGCTAACTTCAAAATTCGTGACGGCATGCCAATTGGATGTAAGGTTACCTTGCGCCGTAATCATATGTACGAATTTTATAATAAATTAGTTAATGTTGTTCTTCCACAGCTTCGTGACTTTCGAGGGATTTCGCCAAATTCCTTTGATGGTCGAGGAAATTATTCTCTCGGGTTGCAAGAACAAGTAATCTTCCCGGAAATTAGTTACGATAAGGTCAGCGAAGTTCGTGGGCTGAACATATCAATTGTTACAACGGCAACGACGGATGAGGAAGGCCGAGAATTACTCAAACTAATGGGTATGCCCTTTAGGGATTAAGAAGGAGACTAGCGTGTCAACCAAAGCATTGGTAGCTAAGCAGAAGCGTGAACCAAAATTTTCCACCAGAAAGTATAACCGTTGTTCATCTTGTGGGCGAGCCAGAGGATATCTGAAAAAGTTTAGCTTATGCCGGATCTGTTTTCGTGGATTCGCATTGGCGGGACAAATTCCTGGCGTAAGAAAAGCCAGTTGGTAAAAGGAATCATACAAATGTCAATGACAGACCCAATCGCGGATATGTTGACCAGAGTCAGGAATGCTAGTCAGGCATTTCATGATCGAGTGGAAGTTCCAGCTTCCAAAGTTAAGGTTGAATTGGCCCGTGTTTTGTGTGAAGAAGGTTTTATTCGTAGTTATCGTGTTCTTGAAGATAATAAGCAGAATATCATCCGAATTTATCTCAAATATTCGGAGACGGAAGAGCGCGTTATTTCTGGTATTAAGCGCATTAGCAAGCCGGGGCGACGTGTTTATGTCGATAAGTCTTCTATACCTCGTGTCTTCGGTGGTTTAGGAGTCGCCGTTTTATCCACCTCGAGCGGAGTTATGACTGATAAAGCCTGTCGAGGATCGAACGTAGGTGGAGAAGTTCTTTGCCATGTCTGGTAGAGGCCCCCAAAGAGCTCAAACAGAGGAAAAAGAATGTCACGTGTAGGATATTTACCTATTGAAATCCCATCTAACGTCAAGCTCAGCATAGCTGATTCAGATGTAGAGGTAGAGGGGCCAAAGGGAAAGTTGAGTTGGACTCTACCAGATGGAATTCGCCTGAACTTGAAAGAAAACATTGCAACATTAGAAAGGCCGAACGATCTTCGGCAATATAAGTCTTTGCATGGTTTATCTAGAAGTTTAGTTGCAAATATGGTCGCCGGTGTTTCTGTTGGATTTGAAAAGAAGTTACGTGTTGTTGGAAACGGATATCGGGCTGAAATTAATCGTCAGAAAGAGTTGGTCTTGAACGTTGGCTATTCTCATACGGTAACTTTTATTCCACCAGAAGGAATCGAGATTTCCGTGGAAGCTCCAGAAAGTGTCGATGGACAACCCCATATTCCAATCGTGGTCAGTGGTATTGATAAGCAGCTAGTTGGTGAAGTTAGTGCTACTATCCGTCAAATTAAAAAGCCAGAAGATTATAAACCATCGAAGGGAATTCGCTACGAGGGTGAACGTGTTCGTATGAGGGAAGGAAAAGCTAGAGTTTAGTATAGCTTTTTATTAAACATAGGATATGTGGAAAAGGGAGATTTGCATTGGCTGTTATTAAGAAAAAACGATTGGCAGAAAAAAGGCGAAGTTCGCGCGTTCGCTACAAGATCAGGCAGTCTAGTAACAGACCGCGCTTATCCGTTTTTAGAAGTTTGCGTCATATTTACGCTCAGATTATCGACGATATTAATGGTGTTACTTTGGCTTCGGCCTCAACTTTATCCCCTGAATTAAAGGATCTTTTGGCAACAGGTAATACAACTGCTGCTGAGAAAGTTGGTGAATTAATTGCAAAGAAGGCAAAAGATAGAGATATAGAGACGGTGACTTTTGATCGAGGTTCAAAATTATATCACGGAAGAATAAAAGCCCTAGCCGATTCAGCCAGGGCAAATGGCCTGAAATTCTAGGAGTTTATGTTGGTAAATAAAATCGATGCCGGTCAGTTTGAGTTGGAAGAACGGTTAATAGGAGTTAACCGGGTCATGCGAGTCAGAAAGGGTGGTCGAACACCGAGTTTCAATGCAGTAACTGCTGTTGGTAATCGGGATGGTATTGTCGGTTTAGGTTTTGCTGGCGCCAATGAGGTTCCATCTGCAATTGCTAAGAGTTTGGCAGATGCGAAGAAAAATCTCATCCGTATCCCATTGATCAATGGTACGATTCCGCACGAAATTGTCGGAAAGTACAAAGCTTGTAACGTTTTACTTAAACCAGCAGGGCCAGGTACAGGGGTTATTGCTGGACCTGCCACCCGAATTATTATGGAATACGCAGGTATCCGTGACATTTTAACAAAAAGAATAGGTAGTAGAAATCTGAAAAATATCGCTGAAGCTACAATCCAAGGCCTAAAAAGTCTGAAGCGGGTAGAAGATGTAGCACGGCTCAGAGGAATTAGTGTGGATGATTTACTCAGCTAGAGATTGTACCAAATTATCTTCCATGCTCAAATAGAATCTAATCGGAGTTCTTTCAATATGAGATTAAATCAGCTAAAGCCTCATAGTGGGGCTAAGCGCTCGAAAAAGCGAGTTGGCCGCGGTGATGCTTCGGGCCTTGGTGGTACTTCAGGTAGAGGGCATAAAGGGCAAAAATCCCGTTCGGGTGGTAGCATTCCCGCCTGGTTTGAAGGTGGCCAAATGCCATTAGTTCGGCGAATTCCTAAACGTGGTCCTAAAAGAGCCAGACATAAGAAAGTAGAATACGATGTCGTTAATGTCAAAACATTGAATCTCTTTGATGATGGTGAAACTATTACTGTCGAGAGACTGATTTCTGCTAATTTGGTCCCAGCGAGAAATCCGAGGGTCAAAATATTGGGAACTGGCACTTTAGAAAAACAGTTAACGGTGCAAGCACATGGTTTTTCTAAATCTGCAATTACACAGATTGAATCAAAAGGCGGAACAGTAGAGGTTATTTAAGTGATCCAAGCATTCCGAAACGCTCTAAAGATTCCGGAACTCCGCCAACGCTTGTTTTTCACTGCGTTGCTCCTTTTTGTTTACAGGGTTGGTGCCCATATAACACTACCAGGTATTGACGATGCAGCCTTGGCTAGTTGGTTTCAACAACAACTTGATGCCAACGAGGCCGCTGAAAATATTGTGGGTTTTATAAACCTTTTTTCTGGTGGTGCATTCAAACAAATGTCCATATTTGCATTAGGTATTCAGCCTTACATTAGTGCTTCGATTGCTATGCAATTATTGGCTGTGGTGGTACCTTCTCTGGAAAAATTATCTAAAGAAGATGGTGGACGAAAGAAGATTACCCAGTACACGCGTTATGGCACAGTAATTCTAAGTGCCGTTCAAGGTATAGCCATCACAACTATGCTAAAGAGTTGGGGGCAAGATAATTCGATAGTTGCTAACCCTAACCTTGGCTGGACAGTTTTGGTAATGATTACCTTGATGGCAGGAACTGCTTTTGTAATGTGGTTGGGCGAACAAATCACCGAAAAAGGAGTTGGACAAGGTATATCGATTATAATTACCGTTGGAATCGTGGCCGCAGCACCTAGTGGCATTCAACAGCTTGTAGCTGATCTCATTAGTGGGCAAATAGGTCTTCCACAGATCGCAGTATTGATTCTGTTGACTCTTGTTGCAATTGCGGGAACTGTCTTCATTACTCTTTCTATTCGACGGATTCCGGTTCAGTATGCACGACGGGTTGTCGGACGGAAGGTTTATGGAGGTCAATCAACTCACATCCCACTAAGGGTTAACACTGCGGGTATGATTCCAATCATTTTCGCAGTGACACTTATGCAATTTCCTGGTATTGTATTTGGTTTTTTACAGAAAGCCTTTCCAACATCGACCTGGATTACAGGCCTGCAAGTTTGGTTTGGTCCAACGCGTTTCCTTTACTATATTATTTATGCTCTTTTGATTATAGGCTTCACTTATTTCTATACCGCCGTTCAGGTTAATCCTGTTGATATGGCCGACAATTTGCGCAAAAATCGCGGACATATCCCTGGTGTTCCACCTGGAAAAAGGACAGAGGAGTATATCAATAATATTCTAACCCGAATTACACTGCCAGGAGCGGTGTTTTTGGCTGCGATTGCAATTATTCCAATGATTTTTCAGCAATGGTTGAAAATTGGTACGATGGTTCAGGGGGCATCTTTACTAATTGTTGTTGGGGTTGCCTTAGATACTATGAACCAAATCGAGTCTTACTTAACGACTCGTCGTTACGACGGTTTCTTAAGTGATGGACCAATGAGAAGTCGAGGAAGGTAAAATATATGAAAGTAAGAGCTTCTGTTAAAAAAATGTGCGAACGTTGCAAAATCATAAAGAGAAAGGGGCGAATTCGTGTGATTTGCCCAACTAATCCCAAACATAAACAAAGACAAGGTTGACGTAGGAGGCCTGAACTATGGCTAGGATTGCTGGGGTAGATCTGCCACGAAACAAACGAGTCGATATTGGGTTGACGTATATTTTTGGTATTGGTCGGACAACGGCCTCTCAGATTGTTGCTAATTTACGTATTGACCCAGCCATTAAAGTGGCAGATTTGACAGAGAATGAGATTAACTTAATTCGAAATGAAATTGGAGCTAGCTACATAGTCGAAGGGGATTTAAGAAGGTCCGTTGATCAAAACATTAAGCGTCTAAGCGATATTAGTTGTTACCGTGGCTTGCGTCACCGTCGAGGATTGCCGGCAAGGGGACAACGTACCAGTACAAATGCTCGTACGCGTAAAGGAAGGGCAAAAACCATTTCCGTAGGTCGTAAAGCAAAAGAAGTGGGTCGAAAGGCTTAAGTCAATTTTGCTGTTTTGGATAACACTAAGGTAAATTCTGTTAAAAGAAGGAGATTGAATTGAGATCAAGAAGGCGGGAAAGAAAAAACGTCCCTGAAGGTATAGCCCACATCCAAGCGACGTTTAACAATACTATTATTACAATTACCGACCCAAATGGCAATGCCTTGGCTTGGGCAAGTGCTGGAACAGATTTCAGAGGATCACGAAAAAGTACACCATTCGCGGCAGGCCAAGCAGCTGAAGTCTGTGCTCAAAAAGCCAAAGAACATGGGGTACAAAGGGTCAAGGTTAGAGTAAAAGGTCCTGGATCAGGGCGTGAGTCCGCAATTCGTTCCCTCGCGGCTGCTGGCATCGATATTATATCTATGCAAGATGTAACACCTATTCCTCATAACGGGTGTCGACCGCCAAAGCGTCGACGTGTTTAAGCAAGACACTGATGAATATTATCTAATAATTAAGATTAGAGCAATCAATAGGGGAGGATGATGATCGGGTTAGAAATAACAAAACCAAAACGTCTTCTGGCGGAACAGGAGTCCCTAAGACCAAATTACGGTAAGTTTATTGCCGAACCGCTGGCAAGAGGGTTCGGGATGACTATTGGTAATTCACTACGTAGAGTGCTGCTTTCAAGTGTTCAGGGGGCTGCCGTTGTTTCTGTGTCAATTGATGGAGTCAACCATGAATATGATACAGTCGAGGGAGTGCGTGAAGATGTTGTGCAAATCATTCTTAACTTAAAGTCAATTCGCTTTTTAGTTAACACAGATGAAGAAGTCGCGTTAAATTTGACCGCAAAGGGTTCGAAGCAAGTAACAGCAGCTGACATTATACCAAATGGACTGGTTGAAATCATAAACCCAGACCAGCATATCGCTACCTTGGATAGATGCGATGGTCTAGGTCTGCAATTACGAGTAGCGCGTGGGCGCGGCTACGCATTTTCCGATGATGTAGCAGATAGCGATGCTGTAGAAGGCGTAATTCCAATAGATGCCAAGTTCTCACCTGTTGATAAGGTTAATTTTAAAGTTGAAGAAACGCGAGTTGGCCACATAACTAATTTCGATCGGTTATTGCTAGAGGTCTGGACCGATGGTAGCTTGACAGCAAAAGATGCAGTAACTGAAGCCGCTAAGATTCTACGCGACCAACTAAGTTTGTTTACTGATTTTGATGAACACTACGTTGAGCCCATCGAGGTAATTGATGAAAACAAAATTCAGCGCGAAAAGTTTCTCAATAAGCCAGTGGCTGAACTCGAACTTTCAGTTCGATCTGCCAACTGCCTAGAAGCTTCCCAGATCACAACAATTCGGGATTTGGTAATCCATAGCGAACAAGAGATGTTGAAACAACGAAATTTTGGGAAAAAATCCTTGATCGAGATTAAAGAAATTTTAAGCCAGATGGGGCTTGAGTTGGGTATGGATTTAGATGAAGATTAGTATCGTAGTCAGAATTGCGTAAGAGGTTGCAAAAAATATGAAACACAGAAAAAGAGGTCGAAAACTAGGGAGAACATCAAGCCACAGAAAAGCACTACTACGAAATTTAGCCACCGCATTATTTGAGCATGAGCAAATTCAATCTACATTACCCAAGTGTAAGGAGCTAAGAAGTTTCGCCGAGAAATTGATTACGCTAGCAAAGCGCGGCGACTTGAATTCTAGAAGGCAAGCAGCCAAGGTCATTTTCGGTTCCAACTTGCACACAAGAATGAAGGGAAAGCATGATGTTTTGCGCAAATTATTCAACGAAATAGGCCCCCGCTATGCTGATCGTAATGGTGGTTATACACGAGTTGTGAGGTCCGATATCAGAAAGGGCGATGGTGCTCAGATGGCGTACATACAGCTGGTCTAAGCACCTTAATTTGAATTCAAGTAAAGTAAAAAGCAAGCAAGAAGGTAAGATAAGAGATGTTAGTTCTGAGATTTGGGACTTCTGCTTGCTTTACTCATTCCAAGGTAGTGGTAGATCCAGTCTTTGACTGACTAAGCGAGCCCCCTCCTGCTCCATCTCCCCGTAACGAATACCGTTCTGTCGGTGAAATTCAAATCGATCTTCTTCAATTGCTCCTGGTAGTAGAGCTTGTTCCATCCCAGGTAAAGGCTCGTAGGTGTTCTTGACATCTCGGACCATTCGATCGACCTCTGCCTTAAATATTGACTCCGGGACTNCTGTATCAATGTGGATAGCCAAGATCATACCNCCCATTCTTGCGGCGGGCCAACTTTTCCGTGTCTCTTCGCTTTCAGGTAGGGTAAAACCCGTCAGTCCTCCACCTAATAAACTAGCCACGGCAGTGTAGCCAATACTCTTAAAAAACGCTGCTGGAACCAGAGACANTANCCGATCATAGGTTTCACCACGCTGGTAATCAGCCATAATACAAGTGGCGGCATCTAGAATAATAGGTGGTTCGTCTTGTCCTGAAATCGCGAAACTTATAGGGGGATTACCAAAGTAACCTAGTTGTGGTTTGACTTGATCACTACTAGAGTCACCCTGATTATGATACCCCTGTACAGAAAAACCTACACAGCCCGATTCTGAACAAAGGCGAGTATAATGCCCTGCAGAACCATAATGTCCGATTCCTCGAACTAAACCCATTCCAATACCTACCTCTTTAGCTTTTTTGATTGCGAGTTTTGTTGCTTGCGCCATAGGGAGATACCCGAGTGTACCATCTCCATCTAAGACAATAGTGGTAGGTGATTGGGTTATAGTTTCTATTTTGGGCGAAGGGTTAAGACTCATGTTTTCAAAAGCGCTACAATATCCATTAATTGTTCTCGTTCCATGAGATCGAACACCTCGCAAATCTGAATTGACCAAAAAACGAGCAATCAGGNGNGCGTGGTCAGAAGACAATCCTACTCTTTCAAAACAACACGTTGTAAAAGAAACTAATTCATCCTCTTTAACTATGACATAAGATTCTGGGGGTTGGTTCATCGACGACTTCCTGTGCTAAAGAATAGTTCACTCCTATTTTAACATGTTATCTGTGGTATTCAAATACACTTGCTGGTATATCAGGCAACTGATATAATTTAGCTTTCTGTCGGCGAATTTGTTCTCTCAATGGTTTCAAATATCGCTATTCAGTGAAGGAGAAGAAGATCAATCAGATAAGTAAGATTGTTGTGCCTATGGTATTNCGAAGTATCTAGCTGGCATAGCACGTTGGTTATCTTAATAGAGCATTGTAAAGCTAGTTACCTCGATATATTGGACCAAATAGCAGTCGGTTTCTGCCAGTATTTTTCGAGTGTCATATTTAATGACTAGATATCGCGGGCATTCTAGTGGAATAATTGACGCACTTAACTCAACAGTAAGTTCGTCGNANACAGAGGCCCCCACGGGTTTCAAGTACTAGTTACACTCAATAATTTGTTTGTCAGCTTGCTTGTTTTACNAGACATCATAATTATTTGCTTAGTAGNGGTTTTTGAAGTNTTGTATTAATGNGGTATTCATTACCAACTCCTTAGGACAAACGGATTTGTACAAACAGTGAATCTTAGATGTTGTAAATCAATTGTGGCTTTTATTCTCTAATATGGGATGATTACCAAAAGGAAAATTAAATAATTAAATTGTTTATCTACCAAAAGTAATTATTAGATTAGATACTCTCGCATNACGATNGTGCCTAAACGAATTATNCCCCGCTCGAGCGTGTTTGTAAGTGTAGCTAATCGTAGTAAAGTNCCTGGATATAGTGTTTGTTCAAAGAATAATAAAGTCAAGAACCTAATAAGAGTGTAATCTTTGCTGGAAGTTTTGACTAGACTCAAGTACTAAGTTTAAATTCTACCGGATGGTTTGTGGGAGAAAAATGATGAAATTTGTGCATTACAGATTAGCGTTTTTGCTTTGCCTATTGTTAATAACGTCGCATGGTTGTGTCCCCTCACTGTCCAGCGGTTTTAGCCAAGCTGAGACTTTAATTGATGAGAAAGATTACCAGGGAGCAATTGACCTTTACCAAGAAATGATCAATACTAAGGTTGGAACTACTCAGGCTCGACAGGCACAATTAGCCATGGGTGAGCTCTATCTTAGAGTTATGGAAAAAACAGATCAAGGCGTTAGTGNTTACAAACAGTTAACGGTTGATGCGCCAGAAAGCGATGAGGCTGCAGAAGCATATTATCGGATTGGTATTCATGCTTTCAAAACAGAAAAATATAAAGAAGCTGGAATTAATTTTGAATTGATTGTCAATCGCTTTCCTCAACTTGAAATTAGCAATAAGGCCCAGTTGATGTTAGCTAAGAGTTTTGAAAAAGCAAAACAGTTTGAAAAAGCGACTGAGGTTTATGACCAATACGCAGCCAGAAATCCCAAGAGTGAAAGGGCTGCAGATGCACTTATATTGAAGGCAAAAATCCAAAAAAATCATTTGGGGGCCGATAAAGACGCAGAACGTACTTATCAGCAGGTTGTTAAGAAGTATGGGCGAGTGCAAGGTTTGAGTGAGCAATTAGATGCAGCTAAGGTAGAGCTTAAATCAATGGGAGCATTTATTCCGAGGCCAGATGATCCTACGCAAACTCCTGTAGGACAAGCTATGGAGCGTCAACGGAGGCGAATAGAACGAGATCGGCCCAAGAATGCAGAAAGAAGTCGTGCCGTAGCGGGAATGGGTCAGGATTCAGGCTTTGGAGTCACAGCCGAGGAAGTGATGGCTTCTTTCGGTACGATTCAAGGTGATGACCAAGGGACTTTCTACGATGCCATGTTGATGATTGCCAATATGAACCTTCAAGAAGAAAATTATAGAGATGCAGGAGCTCTTTATTTNCGAGCTATTGAATTAGCAAAAGCNGATCAAGGANAAATTGACCCTTACGCTTATCTTCGTCTATCTATTTGTTATCGTAAGGTTGGCATGAGTATTAGAGCACAAGAGTTGATGCGACAAGCCATTCGGAAGGATAAAGAAGTCTTGAATGCAGTTGTTAGAGCCGGTGAATCTCAATATGCTAACGAAGAATACGAGAAAGCGATCGAAACCTACAAATCAGTTGTTGGNTTTAACCGAAAAATGGACCCTGAAATTTACTGGCGAGTGGCATTNGCATATAAAAAAATGAAAGATGTAGGAAAGGAAATCGAGTATTTGGAAAGAGCCGTAGTAGCATCTCCTGATTATGAAGATGCCCTCCAAAGTTTGGCAGAAGCCCTAAATTACAGGATGAAGGAACGCACTCGTGCTGGATACTATCAAGACCTCGTTGAAGGTAAAGGTAATAGCTATGAAGTTCAAATAGAATTGGCGGAAGTCTCTAATCGTTATGGNCAGCACTCTAAAGCCAAATCTAGGTATAACAATGCTGCTCGGATTGCCCAACGCGAATTAGAAAAAGCAGAAAACCAAGCTGATAAAAGTNCGTTAGAGAACAAGATCTTACAGGCTAAGATTCAAGCAGCTATAACTAGTTACGAAATAGGTANACCAGAAGATGGCAACCAGATCATTCAGGATTTGGCCAAATCTAACCCGGATCATGCGATGTTAGATTATGCCACTGGCCAAATTGCGATATTCAATGATGATAGCGATGGTGCGATTTCAGCTTTCACCATCGCTTTAGGAAAAAATCCACGGCTATCAGTTGCCGCGGTCGCTTTAAGCGAAGTTTATTTAAAACTTGATCAACGAGCCCAAGCAATTTCAACCTTAGAGGAATATTTGAGCCAAAATCGATACGATCGTCAAACACGAAAAAAGTTGAATGCTTTGAAAGATCAGTCAGCGGAAAACACACCACAGTAAGTAAAAGTATGAGTNTTTAATTAACCCTTCAAAGATGAGGCTGNTTAATTTTATATTCTTCAGTTTTTGGATTTTCAGTTTTCATTAAACTTCTTACACCTCAAACAGAAAAACATGATGCTGAATACTATTGATAAACGTTATTCACTGTATGACCTTGGTTTGTAATGAAGGAAGTTAAGATCATTTAATCTATGAGCACGATAACAAGAAAACCTGTGGTGGCTATTGTTGGCCGACCAAACGTTGGTAAGTCATCTTTTTTCAACTTACTAGCTCGTAAAAAACTAGCTGTCGTCCATGATATGCCCGGAGTTACTCGTGACCGAATGTATGCTGATGTTACTTGGGGAAGTCACCGGTTCACTCTTATTGATACCGGTGGAATGGATATAGAACCAATTGATGAGTTAATCGATCTAGTACAACTTCAGGTGGAAGTTGCACTTTATGAAGCCGACGTAATCTTATTCATGGTGGACGTANGAGATGGGATCTTACGACAGGATCAGATTGTTGCGGATAAACTTCGGCGGACTAACAAACCTGTATTTCTGGCTGTTAATAAGTCAGATAATGCAAGGTGGTCTGAGGCCAGTACCGATTTTTACGAATTTGGACTGACATCACCTTATCCTATTTCGTGTACGCAGAATTTAGGCTTTGATAGCTTAATGGAAGATTTATTACAACANCTTCCATCTAGTAGTGATTTGCCCGACCAGGTGCCGATGTCCTTAAAAGTTGCGATTGTTGGTCGGCCAAATGCTGGAAAATCTTCACTGATTAATAATTTGTTAGGTGAGGACCGGATGATTGTTAGCCCCATTCCAGGCACGACTCGCGACGCNGTTAATATCCAGTTTAGTTATAAACATATTCCATTTGAACTGATTGACACTGCAGGAATGAGACGAAAGTCTTCGGTAAAAGAGAAATTAGAGAAATCGACCGTTCAAAGAGCCATTAGGAGCATTCGCCAAAGTGATGTTACTTGGTTGATTTTAGATGCCACTCGACAAACATNTAGACAAGACAAAATAATAGCCGATTTCATAGCAAGACAGGGAAAATCTTGCATAATTGCGATTAATAAGTGGGATTTAATCAAAAAAGATGATACCACTTTCAACCGCTTTACGGATAATATTTACCGTACTTTTCCCCAACTTACCTATGTCCCACAAGTCTTTATCTCAGCTGAGACAGGTCAAAGAACTAATAATATGCTGGATATGAGTTTACAAATTCATCGGTCAGCATCAACAAGAGTGCCAACTCCTGACCTGAATCAACTGCTGTCAGATTTGAAAGGGAAACGACAACCACCTCGGGTTGGCCGGTTTCGCCCCAAGTTGCGTTATATGACCCAGGTTGAAACACATCCACCGACTTTCCTTATTTTTGGTACTAACACAAACAAAATAAAAGCGCACTACGAAGCCTATCTTGTCAATAATATTCGTCGCACATTCGGTTTTGAAGGTGCACCAATCCGCATTTTTTATCGATCCAATGCGAAATTTCGCCAAGGAGGAACAACATGATTCCAGTTGAAGTGGCATTTGTATCAGTTGATGCAGCTGGGTCGCCAGTGGTATTTTTACGTAATATTGAAAACGAGAAAAAGCGTCTGTTACCAATTTGGATTGGTCAAAGTGAGGCTATTGCTATCCATTTACAGCTCAAGGATGAGTTGCCACCTCGNCCTTTCGCTCATGATCTGATGAAAAATATCATTGAAGCTTTATCGGCCACGATTGATTCAATTTATGTTCATAGCTTAAAAGATCGAACTTTTTTTGCTTTGATTAATTTAACTGTTGGTCAAGAAACCCTGCAGATAGATGCTCGACCAAGCGATAGTATTGCTCTAGCACTACGTTCTAATGCGCCAATTTTTGTTGAAGAAGAGATCATCGCCAAGAATAGCTTTGCCGAGGATGACTTAGTTGAGAAGAAGGAAACTAGCTCTCTGGAGGATTTAGACGATGATGATCTCGGTCGTTTTACAGTTTAATTAATTCTCACTTTGTGAATACTTCACGATATACACGACCCAACGCTTCATAGTATTTCGTTATGGTTGAATTTGGTTATTTGCCTGATCAAATTCAACAATTGGCCAACCGACAACTGACTTCTCGTCCCATCCGCTTCTGTGCACTTGGCGGATCGCAAGTGTTTCAGCCAGACTTTGTTGTACTTACAGACTCTCAGCTGTTAGTTTTAACAGAACAAAACATGCTTAGTCTGTACCCTTTCGCTATTATTAGGTTTGATGTTAATATCTTGGAAATCAGATGCATCTCGATTGAACAAACTTTATGGCAAAAGATTATTCGACAATCTCAGTTAAAAATTGAGACTCTTCAATCTACTTACTTTATAAATGGATTGAATTTAGTAGATGCTCGAAAAATTACCCAGTTGATTTCTTTATGAAAATTGAATAGACCTACACTATGAAACCAAAACCCAACATTCTTTGGTATTGTACAGATCAACAACGTTTTGATACCGTTTCTGCTCTTGGTAATCACTATATACATACACCAAACTTAGACAACTTTTTAACTGATGGTACGGCCTTCACCCATGCTTACTGTCAATCACCAATTTGTACACCTAGTCGGGCTAGTTTTTTAACGGGTATGTATCCATCCGCTGTTAGTGTAAATGGTAACGGAATCGAAAAATTCCCTTCTTATTATCAAGATCGCCTTATCCCTAATATTTTAGAGCGATTCGGTTACGATTGCGGATTAGTAGGTAAATTGCATCTTTCAAGTGCAGCACTAGGACAAGAAAAACGTGTTGCAGATGGTTACCGTTACTTTCAGTATAGTCATGACCACAAAGGTCCGAACAAATTTGGTCATGACTATGCTGAATGGATACGAAAAAGTGGAGAAGCCCCTGAGCATCTAATGCAAAAACCAGTTAATGCATCTAATTATCGAGATGCCGAATGCCGTCGAGACTTCGGTGGGTTATATGAGCCGTCAGCTACTGAGGACAATATTCCTCGTCATCTTCATCAAACTTTCTGGTGCACCGAGAAGGCAATTGATTTTATCCAAAAGAACAGAGCCATTGATCAACCATGGTTTTTATCAGTCAATCCATTTGACCCACATCCACCATTTGACCCTCCTTTGTTTTATTATGAAAAATATAATCAACAACAACTGCCAGGAGCTAACTTCCGAAATACTGATCTCGACCATCAAAAAAAACTTGTCGATTTAGGAATAGACTTCCAATCGAAACCAAAAGCTCCTACAGATCAACAAATTAAAAAAATTCAAGCGGCTTATTATGCCATGATCGAACAGATTGATACTGAGTTTGGCCGACTACTTGATTTTCTGGAACGAACAGGACAGCGTCAAAACACAATAGTCATTTTTATGTCTGATCATGGCGAAATGCTTGGCGACCATGGATTGTTTTTGAAAGGATGCCGCTTCTATGAAGGCTTAGTCCGAGTTCCACTAATAATCTCTTACCCCGAAAAGTATCAAAAATCAGTAATCTCAGAGGTTTTGGTCGAATTGGTCGATCTAGTCCCTACCTTGCTTGACTGTATTGGTTTAGAAAAACCGTTCTATTTACAAGGTCAGTCTTTGCATGATCTACTTTCTGGGCACACGAGTAAGCACAGACAAAGCGTCCGTTGTGAATTTTATGGCGCAATCGACTATCCTGATCAAACCCATGCTACAATGTACCGAGACAATCGATGGAAACTGGTGAATTATCACCGAAAAGGTGTATGTGAATTATATGACTTGGTTGAAGACCCTTGGGAACACCAAGATCTCTCTGAAATTCCAAAATGGGAAAAAAAGAAATGGGAACTTCTCACGAAAAGCTTCGATGAGACTGTATTAGCTCACCCACCGATGTCACCGAGAATACAGCCTTACTGAACATATGAGTTCAGAGTAGTTTCTATATTTTCTCTAGCTTGGGTATGCGATAACTGCAACAATTATCCCCCATATTAATATGGGACTCACGCTCGACATTTTGGCCAAGTAGTCTCTTTAGGAAAGATAGTTCCACTTGACAGATTTGGTTGTGCTTTTTCGCTAGATTGATTAGAGCACAATGATGCTCTCGAAAGATGAAAGCGTCTACTGTTTCTTCTAGTTCAACCATATAACCTTGTTGATTGAAAAACTCAGCCAATAAAACTACTTTTTCTCTGAGGCTTTTGGCTTCGCTCCCCTCAAAGAAATCATTGGCTTTTTGTTCCATTTCTTGTTGCAACAGTTTGTGGAGTTTTTGCTCTCCATCAATGGCAATAACAGAATCGAGTAAACCTAGTGCAAAACCAGAATATCTACCCGGGAAGAATTCACTAATTCCTTTAGTCGTTAAATAATAAATGTTTTGAGGACGACCCCGGTTCAACTTTTTTTTCCGGTAATAAACATAGCCTTGTGTTAGCAAAGCCGATAGATGCTGCCGAACTGTTACTTTGTGAAGTCTAAATTCTTCACCAATTTCAGCACTACTCAGCCCCGGATTCTTTTTTAAAAGCACTATAATCTTATTACGTGTTTTTTTTGGGATTCTATTACCCTAATTTTTTTTACCATCTTGATTTTAACAAAAGAATAGGCATTTGCCAAGATAACTATATTGATGTTATTTTTATATTTGATTACCTTCAATAATGCAGTCATCTCACCGAAAGGTTTTTTACATAATGATTTTAAAGTTTTTGCTACAATAAAAGGAAAATTAGAAAATGATGCTATCTGTTCAGCAAGCCGAGGATAGAATTCTATCTGCCGTTTCAGTTTTAGAGCCTGAAAATAGACATATTTCAGATAGCTTGGGTTGTGTTTTGGCCCAAGATTTATATGCTCAAGAATGCTTACCTCCCTTCCGAAATTCATCAATGGATGGGTTCGCTGTCATGTCCAAAGACATACAGTTGGCTCGAATAGATAAACCTGTTCAATTATCAGTTACTGAGGTAATACCAGCCGGTAATATTCCCAAGCTAATTCTCCAACCAGGACAAGCTGCAAAAATTATGACGGGAGCTATGCTACCGGATGGTGCTGATAGCGTAGTAATGGTAGAAGATACTGAGTCAACTAACGAATATGTCAAAGTATTTCAGAGTGTGAATTCCTCGGAAAATGTTCGACTTCCGGGCGAAAGTGTAAACACCGGAGACTTGGTTATGTCAAAGGGAAAGTCGATTCGCGCACAAGAGATAGCTATGATGGCAGCTTTGAATGTTCAAGAGGTTCTTGTGTTTCGGCTACCAACTGTGGCCGTAATTTCCACCGGGGATGAATTAGCTGACTTGGGATCGAACCTGAGCCCAGGAAAGATTCGAGATAGTAACCGTTATGGTATCATGGCGCAACTTAAGGAAATGGGTTGCCAAAGTATTGACTTAGGTATATGTGGTGACAAAGAAAAAAATATAGAGGAGACTTTGCTAGATGGCTTACAAAAAGCCGATGCTTTGATTACCAGTGGAGGTGTATCCGTAGGAGAATTTGACGTGGTCAAGTCCGTACTATCTCGATTAGGTCAGATTAATTTTTGGCGTGTTGCAATGAAACCTGGCAAACCTCAAGCCTTCGGTTTAGTACATGGAAAACCCATTTTTGGGCTGCCAGGAAATCCCGTTTCGTCCCTGACAGTTTTTGAATTATTTGTGCGACCAGCGTTGAGGAAGATGGCGGGTTTTTCTGCCTTGAAACGACCAACATTTCAGACTATCTTAGATCAGGATGTGGCGAATAATACGGATCGTGTTAACTATGTGCGGGTATTAGTAGAAAAAATAGAAGGAAAATACTACGCTAAAATGACTGGTCCACAAGGATCTGGCATCTTATATTCACTGGTTTTGGCTAACGGGTTGGCTNTTATTCCAGCAAATACAAGANTGAAAGCTGGTGAATCGGTTGAGATGCAATTTTTTGAAGATGCTCTGTAATTGCAGACCGATTTGGATAACATAAAGACATAAAGACTGGAATGGTATTCTAAAATGCAACATAATTTTACGTTTTATATATTCTATCTATGTATACGTTCTCTTCATAACCTTAGAATTTCGGTTTCTATTGATTTTTACTAATGTTACTTGAGTTAACAGATTTNACCGTCAGTTATGGCAAGAAAGTGGTTTTAGACAACTTAAATTTACAAATTAAAGGTGGTGCAATAGGTCTTTTGGGACCAAATGGCGCAGGTAAAAGTACACTAATCAAAACATTGCTTGGTTTTTTGGTCCCAACGACCGGTTATATCAATCTGTTTGGAAAAAGAGTTAAATCTAGTAAAACAGAGATTCGACAACTAATTGGTTATATGCCAGAAAATGATAGCTATATACCAGGTGTGAGTGCTGTCAGTTTTGTTGGTTATGCAGGTGAGCTATGTGGAATGGATCGAAAGGCTGCAAGGCAAAGAGCCCATGAAGTTCTAAATTATGTTGGTATCGATGAAATTCGATACCGACCAGTTGAAACCTATACTACTGGNGTCCGACAAAGGCTGAAGTTAGCACAAGCGTTAGTACATGATCCAGATTTATTACTACTGGATGAGCCAACAAATGGTATGGATCAAAGAGGACGAGAATCAATGCTGTCATTAGTTNCTAACCTTGTGTTAGAACAAAACACTAATGTTATTTTCTCTTCCCATATCTTGAAAGATATCGAATCAACCTGTACTTCTATCATAGCTCTCAACGATGGGAAAATTGCTTTGAGCGGCGAACTAAAAACCATGCGAGATAGCCAACAGATAGCCTACGAAATAGAGCTAAAAGGAGACATAGAGCCCTTTTTGGTTCAACTCGATATATTGGGTTTCAAATGTGAAAAAATTTCTGAATTAAGAATTTTAGCCATACCTAACCAACAATTTCTTGACTCAGTACAACAGTTAGATCGTATCAGTCACCAGTTTTTTCAATTAGCATTCGAAACAAATGCGAAAATTCGTCATTTACGTCTAGTCAAACCATCTTTGGAAGATATCTTCCATCAACAGTTATCGGTCTCGCATTTGAGTTAAGGAGTTCTAGATTGGCCAAGATCATAGATGGAAACAAAATTGCAAAATCAATTCGTGGAAAAGTTAAACGACGTGTTAAGACTCTTAGTCGACCACCAGGTTTAGCTGTAATACAATTAGGAAAAGACCCGGCTTCAACTGTTTATGTCAATAACAAAATCAAAGACTGTCATCGGGTCAATTTTCATTCTGAGGTTCATCGACTAGATGAAAATGTGAGTCAAAATGATGTCTTAGAATTAGTTGATAGACTAAACAATTTACAAAAAATAGACGGTATCCTGCTACAGATGCCAACTCCAAATCATATCGATGGCCAGTCTGTGATTGATACAATTCTTCCGACCAAAGACGTAGACGGCTTAAGCTCCGCTAATCAAGGAAGATTATTAATTGGTCGTCATCAAGTTACCCCTTGTACGCCCACCGGCATTATTCGTCTGCTTGATGAGATTGGTTTGGACATTACTGGTAAAAAAGCTGTATGTATCGGGCGTAGTACTCTAGTTGGTAAACCTGCTGGGCTACTTTTGATGGAGCGCCATGCTACGGTCACTTATTGCCATTCTAAAACAGAAAACTTGGCAACTGAAACTCGAAAGGCTGATATTTTGATTGCGGCTGTGGGACAACCAAGGATGATTACATCACAGATGGTCAAGCCAGAATCAGTAATCATTGATGTTGGTATTAATCGTATTGGNCAAAATCTGGTTGGGGATGTCGATTTTGAGGCGGTGGAAAAAATCGTTAGTGCAATCACTCCAGTGCCAGGTGGGGTTGGGCCAATGACACGAGCCATACTTCTTGAGAATACACTTCGGTTGGCAGAGTCAAACATAAACTAAAGGAGTTGGCCTTGATTGATTTGATTATAGATGTTCCATGGCAAATGTGGTTGTTGGGCGCTCTATCTTTGTCTATCGGATGGGGAATTCGAGGCAACTTTGGCCATGAAATAGGTGCTGCCTTGCCTGGCGCATTAGCAGCCATGGCTATTTGTTTAACTGCTGGTCGTTCTGATTGGTTAGAGCGTATCCATTTCTTTGCTATGTTTGGTGCTATAGGTTGGTCGTTTGGCGGTAGTATGTCGTACATGCAGGTAGTTTCGTACACCCATTCCGGGCACTCACTTACGATTTTATATGGATTTGCCAACCTATTTGCTATTGGTTTCCTATGGGCGGCTCCTGGAGGTTTNGCGCTATCATTACCAGCTGTTTTGGAAAATTCACAGCTTCATCTGTTTTTTCTCCCTATCTTATTTGTTTTTATTGGATGGACGTTACAGCTGGTGATTGTAGACTTATTTCTGCATTACAACTACGATTACCAATCTTCTAGGCGACACGAAAGNCCACTCTATTGGTATGATACAGATTGGTTGGATGTTACGGTTGCTTTGGCCTCGACTTTAATTGTTGTTGTAATACGGGGTGGTTTTGATTTTGCCACCTCCTTGATTTTTCATTTAGGTGCTGGATGGTGGGTTTCTTTCTTAATATTGGTCAATTTACTCAAATTACGAATGACACCACCACGTGGTGATAATTGGTCCGGTTGTGTTGGTATAGTCTTTGGGGCAATTATCTTTTGCTTTCGACATGATCTGCCAATAATTGGATTAGCCATGGTAACAACAGGTTTTTTGGGTGGACTTNCTTTTGCCTTGGGTCAAATGATCAAACTGCTTTGTATCAAGACCAATCTGCAAGCTAACTGGCATAGCATTATGGAGCAAACACAAGGATTCCTGTTCGGATTAGCCTTGGTTGCTGGAATTAGTATTCTACGATCAACACAACCTATAGTAGACCATATTGTGGAACTTCCTTTATGGACGCACCTTTTTGCTATTATCTTTGTTTTGGTCATTTTAACATACCTTAATCATAGAAAAGCTGTTTTGACGTGGATTGAACAAATAGATGTTTTACCAGAACGGTTCTATGGACTTCCAACGACAGGTATGTTTCTTTTCTCTAGGGGGTTTTTAGGTTGGTTTGAACTTATCTATATCAGCGTTGGTCTGGCTGTATTCTATCTATTAACTGTACACCTTGAAACCCCTATTTATCTACTAACTAGTAGTTGGATGGGGAAGGGGCAGCTACTTTATATCGTTTTTATGTGGTGGATCATTACGTTTAACTTCGAACGTGCATTGCCTGGGTTTTCTCCTGGACGTATTGTTACCGAAGGTACAATCACCTTTAACGGTATTATAGCAACTGTTTTGTGCTTGGTTGCTACGATTCANTTACCCACTGTTATAACTACTACTAAAATGCTGATCGAGGACTCGTACTTATTGGCCTTTGGGTATGGTTTTGCTATTTTAGTGATGTTCTCACTTTTGTTTTGGGCGATTACTTTAGTTCTATTCGGTCAAACGCCTATTCCCCATTCTGGTTTGCATATCCGTTTTGGCCCTAACCGAACGATTAGCAAGGAGAAACCAAAAGCTGGCCAAAATCATCCGTAGTATTTCTCATTATTTTTCTTTGTTATGCCAAAATTCAGCCATCGTCGTATGCCCAACTGAAGAATANTGTCCGTCGCTGTGCCAAGAAAAATATGGGTAATTAAGTTCATTCTTTTTGTTGAGAAAATAAGGCAAGGAATCTACGCAGTCAATGTTGTATTCTTTAGCCCATGATCTTAACCGCCTATTGGGGTATGATAAATCCAAATCACTCTCTAAGCCTGATGGCAAAACTGAATGATCTCCGATTTGTAAAGAATCGGCCACTAATAAAAGAGNAAATTTGGCTCCATCAGCTAATACNTGCNTATGGAATTGAAGTAAAATCAATTCTGTAANTTGCCAAGCTTCTCTCCAAATATCGTTTAGTGGTTCTCCATAAACCGCNAGCCAGTTCTGGCGAATATTCCAAGTGTTAGACTTGCGTTGCTGTCCACTCATTCGCAATTGTTTCATCAATCGATAAACACCACTAGCTAAAAAACTGAAGCCTATGGTTCGTCTTAGCCAGTAATGTTTTTTGTTTATAAGTCTAATCGAATTATCAATATTATCTTGTGTATGTTTACTGGCCGCAGTTAAAAAGTAGGGAGCTTTAGGTAACTCAAATGGTTCGCCCAGTTTTGGGTGGTTATTCAAGACGTCATTTTGTGGTAAGAAACAAACGACAACTTGATCTAATTTCGTCTTTTTCGAAACCGTCAAATAGCGTAAATATTGATGATATGTACCTGTGCCACCGACACCGAAATTAAAGCAAGTTATTGTTTCTTTTTTGACAGATTTACTTCCATGATATTGCTCAATGAGATGAGGGAAAGTTTGCTGACGATTGACCTGTAATCCTTCTGTGTACGAATCACCAAAAAAACCAATTTGGTTATAGCTCGTTGAGTGTTTGTTAAATCGTCGAGCATCTTCTGGGGAGAACCCCTCAGAGTTATAGTCTCGAAGTTGTATTGGGACTCCAGGTTGACGATAAACTTTCTGTCCATCCGTGAAAATAGGGGAACCGTTTCTATCTAGTTGGTATTTGACTGTCTCTTGTGTATAAATGGAAGGAGTGAANATATTGTAAGTGATCCATCCAACCAAGGTTAATAGGTGGAAAATGACCTCAATAACCAGCCAAGTTAATAGGATCGAAAAAATAGAAAACAGAAATTGTTTTTTAGTAGATAGTTGGANTTGGTCTGTCATTATTTTTATTCTTTTCTTGGTCTGATATCTGAACGACAGCTGGTAACAATCCATACACGACCCAAAATGGGATCGCTAGTATGTCTCCTTCAGGTAGATCATTGAAAAAGAATAGTAACACCATCGACACTTTAATGGTAAGGAGAGCGACTATAAGTGAGCGAAAAAAACCGTCACTAGTCCGATTAATAGCTAGTATACCTAACCGGAAAAAAGAAAATAAAACACCCAACCACGTTAGGATACCTAACACTCCCATTTCAGCTAAAATTCTTAAATGTTCGCTATGTACTCCAAGTTGGAATTGGGCTTTGTAGATACCAGACAAGCTCGGATTTTCTTCATATATCATAGCAAAAGCTCCGTATCCATTGCCCAAAATTGGGTTTTCGAGAAACATCAAAAAGGCTTGTCCCCAGCGTAATATGCGAGATTGATTAGACGCAAATTTTAGATCAAACATGGTAAAAACGCGTTCTTGAATCAAGTTAGATGTACCAGGCAAAATGAGTAAGACCAATAGAATTACAGACACTACAATAGCAAATGCTAATTTGGGACCTAAGTTATCTTGTCGCAAATTGAGAATTAAAAATCCAATACTCAATAATAGAGCTAACCAAACCCCACGAGAGAAGCACATCAGGACACCGCATGTAAAAACAATCAATAGCGCTAGCCAAATAATACGATCATAATCAGACCGGTCGATTAGTAACTTACTCAGAACTATTAGTAGAAAGGTAACCGTAAATTGACCATAAGCAGTATAGTTAGTGAAAGGTGCCCCATTATANGCACTCGTCCACTGCCAATTATCCAGATTATAAATTAGAACAATTATTGTCCANACTACAGCTACAACTGCTGGAGGGAGAGCGNCCAGACCAAGACGCNTCAAATCGACTCTGTCTTCGATTAGGCGAAAAGTCAAAAAAGAAGTCAAAATATAGACTGAGGCTCGAATTGAACCTTTAATAGAACTAATGGTGTCTGGTGAATTGATGGTAGAAACAAAGTGCATCAGTATGAATAGGATAACTGGCCATTTTAAAGGAAAGATTCTTTTGTGCAAAATTTCTTTATCTTTTCTTATTCTCCTATATGAGTGTGTAGAACCATCGAATACTAGTTGAACAAAATTTACAAAAATTAGCATTCCTAACAAGGGTTCAGTCGGTGTTTGTACTTCAAGGCTGCGGCCAGGAATAATAAAACGAAATGAGAATGGTAAGAACAGGAAAGTGACGAAAAAAGCTAATTGAGGTGATAGAAATGTAAGCACTCCTATCGCGGAAAGCAAGATCAGGATAGNTATAGAGGACTCGTAGCTTAGAGCGAGAACCACTCCGATCACGCCAGATAAGATGACGCTGCACCCAACCCAGACCAAATATTGCTGGTAGGATTGGCTCAAACCTAGAGTTTTTATTGGAAGTTTGATCAAATCTTAAGTTTACTCACCAAGAACTACTCCATATGCACCCACAACTGCCCCTTTGTGTCCGTTTTTATAATGCATGTGTCGCTCACCGATAATTGATTGTGTACTTACAGCTTCGACTGTTCCACGCACGTCCTTCAATCTCCCATCATCAAAATCCCAGCAATGGTAAGGTTTAATTTGTCCTTGAAATTGTGTTACGACTTCACCTTTTCTATTTCTAACAACAATACTAACCATGGCATCNTGCTCACTTATATTCAGTATGCGAAACCAGTCATAATCCCCCGCATGAACCTCTGGAAAGAATAATCGTCGTCCAACTTGACCTCGGCCTTCTGAAGCTCCAGGCAAATCAATCAGGCTTGGTCCATTATGCATATGTCGTTCTGCAGCAATTGGTTGGTCGCTAGTTACCTCCACTGAAGATTTAACTTTGACCTCATCCATTGGTGGCGACCAACGTTCAAAGGGAGCTACTTGTTTTTCCTTGGTCCAGATTGTTTGTCCCGAGTTATCTTGGCGTGCAATTAACTTGACGTTTGCTGATTCACTAGTACTTAAATTGACAATTGCCACCCAATCTTGCCAAACTGGTCCNACTTCTGGAAAATATAGCGTCCGTGCTTCATCAGTTATTACCTGTCCATATTGGCCAACAGTAGTCTTACCACCTTGGTAGTGCATATGCCTTTCACCGCAAATGGGTTGCGTACTAATGACCTCCAAGGTTCCATTCGCCTGACGCATTACTTTTTCGTCTACATCCCAACAAGTTTTGGGTTTGATTGTATGTTGATGTTGCCAAATGGTGTGCCCTTTAACATTTCGCATGACCATATTAATCATAGCATCATGTTCACCAATGTTGAGAAAGCGAAACCAATCGTGAGCTCCTGAAGCCACTTCAGGAAAAAATAGTCGGGTTCCAATAGTTTCATATTCCTCTGCAGCACCGATTAAATCAATAATGTTGGAATCTTTATGCATGTGCCGTTCGGCAACAATTGGCTGTTCAGCATTGAACTGTACCCAAGTGTTATCCTTAATGGATTCTAAATTCGGAATCCATGACTCAAACGAGTTAATATGTTTTTCATCAGACCAGACAGGCTGGCCAGTTGCATGGTGGTGAGCTACCGCTGTAACGCGGGTAGGTTCTCGACCGACATTGATGACCTGAACCCAATCGTTCCATTGTCGACTAACTTCTGGGAAATAGAGCGTTTTTGCTGCTGCCGCTGTTGCCATAACCAATCCTGTTGACACTGTTAATCGTCTGCTTTGCTTAAATTTCTATCGTTTTGGATTATATCCCTGCTGATTATTGCTTGTCAAGCTGGTCCAAATTAACTAAAAATGTAGCTTGCAGAACTATTAGTCCTTGCGTTACATTAGTAAGTGAAAGCTTCTTCAAATAACGAAATATTATGCAGTCCTCAAAAAACTATACTCAAACGTATCTCCANCAATGTAAAAAGATTCTTGACACTATTGCCCAGCAAGAAAATCAAATTCATCAAGCTGCTAATTGGTTTGCTGAAACCATTTTGGCTGGACGAATGGTACACTTATTTGGGTCTGGGCATAGCCGAATTATGGTGGAGGAGATGTGGCCAAGATATGGCTCATTCCCTGGATTTAATCCTCTCGTCGAATTGTCATTAACTTATCATAANGCTGTTGTAGGTTCTAATGGCCAACGTCAGGCTATGTTTTTGGAAAATGTAACGGGCTTAGCAAAACAAATTTTACGAAACTTTGATCTCAGCGCTCAGGACAGCGGGTTGGTCATATCAAATAGTGGAACCAATATCGTACCGATCGAAGTAGCCCAAGAAATGAAAAAAGCTGGNATGCCCGTTGTAGCAATTGTGGGGCGGCAACATGCCGAAGAAAGTTCGTCGAAGCANCCTGATGGCATAAAATTGACTGATGTAGTTGATTTAGTATTGGATAATGGAGTCCCTGCTGGAGACTCCATGGTGATGATAGATCAGTTAGATACTCCTGTCAGTCCAGGCTCGACCGTTGGTGGATCCATATTGATTAACTCAATAAAAGCTGAAGTCGCAGGACGACTAACAGAAGCAGGAGTGCCTCCACAAGTATTAACTGCTTCTTGCCTTATTGGTTCTGAACGTTCGTCAAAAATATTTCAGTCAGCATACGATGAGCACGCTCATCGGCTCTCGAAGCTTTTTGCTCGTGTGGGAACAGACTAAGCTAAATGGATACTCACCAAAAATACCAAGCGATTGAAAGTTTTCTGAAAAAACTAAAAATCTTTTCTAGAAGTCTGGCTATTTTGTNGGCTATTTTAAAATGGGTCGTTTCAATTTTACCAGTATTGTGTCTAATTTTATTTTTGGATCAACTGCTTCCCATTCCGCGTATTTTTCGTATNGCTATGATGCTAGCCTTTTTTGTGTTTGTTGGCTATCAAGCTTTTCTCAGTTTCAAACCTGTTTTAAAAAAAATCTCCTTATCCACTGCTGCGTTTTGGGTTGGTCAAGCCTATCCAGAGCAAAATGATCATGTTCTAAGTGCAACGCAGTTATATCCACTTAAATCGGGAAATTCACTTCATTATTCAACCAATTTAGTGGATAAAATCGTTGAATACGCTCAAAGCTTCCTATCAAAAATCAATTTGAACTATGTCTTGAGTTCTGAAATAAAAGCTATCCAGAAATATGGTATTTATGCTTTTTTATTGCTAGTCTGCTTGACGCTAGAGCTAATATTATTCCCCAATTCGTTTGCTGAATTTGTCACAGTATTTGAAGCCGATGATCAGACGCCACTAATATCTCCCAAGATTGAAATAAGTCAAATCAGTCCTGGAGATAGCGAAATTCAATCAGGAGAATCAGTCAATTTCAGTGCTGTTGTAAACTACTCTGGTACTGGTGTTACTCTCCAATATCGGCGATTGGAAGGTGCATGGCAAGAGCACCCGATGAATAAAATTGATTCATACTACCAAACGACTATTCAGCACATCACTACACCGTTAGAATATTACGTTCAGGTGGATAAAACTCAAACGCCCAAATATCGACTAAAGGTAATAAGACAACCTACGGTTCATGAATTTCAACTCGCATTAAAATATCCGCCTTATACTCAGCGAGCTAGTGAAAAGTTGGAAATAAATCAAGGCGATTTACAAGTACTGTTCGGAACAGAGGTGTCTATCACAGGAAAGGTTAGTAGCAATGTGACGCTTGCCAGACTAGTTTTTGACACTGATGAAAAGTTGGATTTAGAATTATCGCCTGATTTTGATTTTTCAGGCTTTTTNATCGTGCAGANGTCTGNTCAATATCATATTGCTTTGGAAGNATTTAATGGCTTGACAAATCAAAANTCCATTAGCTACCAAATTANGGCAATAAATGANCAACGGCCACGGATTCAAATCCTAAANCCAGGTACTGACACAGTACTAGACGATACTATGCTTGTTCGATTGCGAATTTCGGTGCAAGATGATTTTGGAGTTCAAAGCCTAAGACTAGTCTACTATATTGAAGGAACGGACATTAGTTCTAGCACTCCGAAGACTTCTCAGCTCACGTTAGTTGAGTTCGCTTCTCCTGAAACTGATACAATTTTCAACTATGACTGGGACCTCGATTTGCTACGTCTTTTTCCAGAAGATGTGGTTGTATATCATTTGGAAGCTAGAGATAATGACTCCATTTCTGGACCCAATGTCGGTAATTCTCAAACCTTTACCATCCGTTTTCCTTCTCTAGCCGAGATTTTGGGAGAAGTTGAATCTGAGCAGCAAGCCGGTATTCAGAGCTTTGAGGCTATATTTGAACAACAAGTCGCTGCTGAACAGGCGGTAGATGAACTAATTGATCGACTGAGAAAAAGCCAAGATCTTAGCCAAACAGACGAAAAAGTCTTAAAAGAAACTCTGGNCAAGCAAAAACAAATTGAAAAAACGGTCAAGCAAGAATTAGAAGAGATGAAACTGCTGACTGAACATATGAAGAANCAACAATTATTCGATGCNGAAACAGTAGCAAAATANCAAGAGTTACAGGATTTGATGCAACAAGCTCTTTCGGAGGAGCATAAAGAACTACTCCGTCAACTATCTCAAGCAATCGAACAGCAAGATTTGAAGCAGCAGGAGAAAGAATTAACAGAAGCAAATTTTAATCAGGAACAGTTTATGCAGAAACTAGATCGCATGAAAGCATTATATCAGCAGATGCTATTACAGCAAAAACTAGAAGCTGCGGTTAAGAGAGCCGAGGATCTGAAAAACCAGCAAATTCANATAAATAGTAAACTGGCTAAGGAACAAACTGAATCAAGTCAGCGCATAGCACAACAGGAAGAACGGATTTTCTCTGGTACCCGCGATCTATTGACTGATATTGGCAAGTTGGGTCAANAAATGATTGATCAAGCTCAAGTCAGTCAACAACAATTGAGTCAGGTAGGCAATGAGCTTCAGCGGTTGAAACAATTCGCTCAATCAAATCAACTAACGGCTACTTTACAAAAAATGGTTAAACAACTACAGAGGGGAGAAAAAAATGCAGAAACCGCTCAATCTGTAGAACAGACATTGACCGAATTATACCAAGGCCTGGATAATGCATTAGAATTTTTGCAGGGTGCTAACTCCGAAGAAACTTTAGCTGAATTACGATCAGCGGTACGTAGCACACTCTATTTATCACAAAAACATCAGCTAGNATGGGAAAAGACAAAGTCTATCTTGATGATAGGAAAAGGCCGTTATCTAAAAGGAGAAATTAGCCAGTTACAACGCCTAGCCGCAACGGAAATTGGCTTAGCAAATGGAACGGATACTTTGGCTTCAAGGTTGTGGGAACTGGGTAAACAGCAAATGCAGATTAAGCCTGAATTGATTTGGGGACTGGAAACTGCTAGCGATGCATTTAAACGATCTGCTAAAGCACTAGAAGATCGGCAACCTAGTTTGGCTAGCCCAATCCAAAAACAGGGATTAGAGAAACTGAATCAAGTTACACTGGCCCTATTAGATGCTATGAATCAGATGAATATGCAGATGGGAGCTGGTAGTATGGAGAACATGCTGGAGCAATTACAACAGCTAACCCAAAACCAAGAAAAACTGAATGAAATGGCCCAGCAGCTTAGTCAGCAAATGAGACAGAAAGGAAAATTACCCGGTCATCAGGAGATGATACAACGTATGGCTTATGAACAACAGATGATACGAGAAGCTACCGAACGACTGGCTAAGATGGCTGAACAAATGAAACAACTATTAGGTGATTTAGAGGGTATTTCTGAAGAGATGAAAACTGTCGAATCTGAATTAAAAAGTCAAAATTTAACTCGGGAGGTTCTCGACAAACAAAAGCAAATCTTAACCCGAATGTTAGAAAGTACTAAATCCTTACAAAAAAGAGAAGAAGGCAAAAAACGGAAGGGCGAGGTTGCAAAGGCGACCTTAGTAAAACCCCAAATCTCACCGCTTGATCCCGAATTACTGCAAAAGATAACTGAGGTTCAGNAAGGTTTGAAANCAGTCGATTTTCAGCAAATCCCCATCCAGTATCGTCAACAACTCAAGGANTATTTNCGAGTTTTATCCCAACAGCCTTCCATTGCACCNTAGCCAGTANTTTATGTCAATTCACTATAAAGTGTTTTAAGTCGACGAATATATTCACGATCTCTTNTTTCCACGGTTTCGTCAAAATTTTCTGGTTCCAAGAACCACGGTGTTCCTTCAACGATCCGGTTTTTGATTTTATCTGACATAGGATCTGCTGACTCATTCAACATTTTTGGTGCTATTCGGGCTGAATATGGCCATTTCCAGATACCAGCTAGATCGTAATGAGACATTGGCCCCTCATGTGGCATCCGAAAACCAAATGTAGCCTTGATTCCCTTCTCAATTTCCTCCGCTGTAGCGACCTCTTCCGCCCATAGCTGGAGGGCTTCTTGCTCCATAGCAGCTTGAATTCGGTTGATCAAATAGCCAGGTATTTCTTTTTTTACTCGAATTGGAATACGATTGGTTGCTTTCATCAGGCTGTAAATAATCTCGTGCGTATTTTCTGAGGTGTCTGGTGTACCAGCGACCTCAACTCCTGGTACAATATGCGGAGGTGCAAAATAGTGAGTTAGGCCAATTTTGTCTTGTCGCCCGATTCCTATACCAATTTCGCTCACTACAAAACTAGAAGTGTTGCTNACAAAAATAGTATGCGGTGGNCATAAACNGTCTAGATCTNGGAAAATTTTTTGTTTGTCTGGTAGGATCTCCACAATAGCTTCTGTGACGAAGTCGCTCTTGTTAGCAAGCTCGGCTAAGTCAGTAGTCAATGTGATTTTGTCAAAAGCTTCCTTNGCCTGTTCAGGCGTAATCAAATCCTCCTCGATAAAGAGCTTTAAGCTTGATCGAATCTGTTTCGCTGACTGGTCAAGGATAGACTCCTTCAGATCTTGGATAATAGTCGGATAGCCTCCCCACAAGGCGAAATTGATAGCAATACCAAATCCCATAGTTCCACCACCAACTACACCAACTTGTTTAATGTCTTCTTGATTCATTTGTTCCTCCGAAGTTTTTTCGATTTAAGAAGGTATCAAAGCCTCATGGGAAAAATCCTTCCCGTGGTCTAATCATCATAGAGAACAAATAGGTCTGGAAATTTAGTTCCAAATCTAAATATCTATTTAGAGGCTTCTTTTGAATGATTTACTAAACTCTATNGTGAAGATGAAAGTTTGACCTCGATTCATNTAGCAATCTTGACTCCCACCAAGCGACGAACTCTTCGTCGCTTACATCTGCACTTAGTCCTTTTGCTTCCATACGTTTAATGTGTAAAGTTTGCATTTTGTTCGCTTCTNCAGCAACTATTTCCGGGNTTTCTGTTATGGTTCCCTGATCTCCATAATTATTAGTCCAAGAATCTAAAAGATCGGAAAGATAAGCTAAATCTTTTCTAATTTTGTTATCAGTTGCTCGATTATCTATTTCATATGGATCTAGCATCAGNTCATAAAACTCTTCGTAAGGNCGANNNGGCNCTAAAAAATTTTGCTGAGCATCCGANAGTAAACCAATTCTATTTAAAAGAGGTAGTAGTGTCCATAATGGATATTGTTGTTTCTTGTAACCGTTGAATTGCATATATGGGCGGTCTGGATGATGATTACGTATATATTTCTGTGTTTTTGTCCTCACACATCGAATACGATCTACGGTGCCATCGCACCGGTCCCTAGCTGAAACAACATACTCTCTTTCTTGTGCATCTTTTCCCAAAAAAACATTACCTTCCATTCCTTCTGGTATATCCAAACCACATAAGGACAGAGATGTTGGTGCAAAGTCAATACCACTAACCAAATCATCACAAATAGAACCTTCACCAATTCTGTCCGGCCAACGAACGATACAAGGAATACGAATACCTCCGTCATACAAAAACTGCTTGTCCCGAATATGAGCACGACCATGATCACTAATAATAAAAACAATNGTATTACTTTTCAGGCCATCTTTTTCCAAGCAACGTAGAATCTGACCAACCTTNCGATCAAATATTTGAATACTTTCTAACCACATTGCCCAGTCCTTCTGAATTAAGGGATGATCTGGATAGTACGGCGGCAAGTCAACCTGTTTGGGATTGATAGGGTTGGCNAGATCAGGGCTAAAATCACGGTGAGTATCCNTAATATTGATCTGAGCATAGAATGGTTGATCNGTTTGTCTTTCCGACCAATGGACACCATCAAATGGATTTGTTCGAAGAAAGTTAAAATCGGTTTTACCTGGTTGTTGATAGGGTGGACCACTACTGTTACAGGTAAAATAACCTGCCTCTCTGAAATACTCAGTCACCAGNCCAATATTCGCATCAAGTGGTTTCTGTCGACAACTACGGTGATTATGTGCCCCAAAACTGGTTTGGTAACGCCCTGTAATCATAGCTGAACGACTGGGTGAACAGACGGGGCTAGTCGCATAAGCGTTGGTATATAAAACCCCCTCAGAAGCAAAATGATCTAGTACAGGGGTTTGAACTGTNTGATTTCCGTAGCAAGCTAAATCGGGGTATAAGTCCTCACCATAGATCCATAAAACATTTGGTTTCATAAAGCATATTATCCTATGACTTCGTCCTTGATAGTTACATTATTAGGCTAAATTGGTCAATTAAAAAAGAAAAATGGAACAAACCACAGATGAATTTAGATATATGGTANGTGAGTAATATCGTAGGCTTATATCCAGATTGTTTGGGGTTTGTAGTAGGAAATTAGATAAAAATGAGGAATTAATTTTTAATTGGAANAACAAGCCAACTANCGATTGATACCGATATTCGATATTTAGGAGGGGATTAGGCTTTATCTGGACCGTTTTTGAGTAGTGATTAGAACTAATTCCAGAAGATTATATGGAATAATGGGCGAACATTGACCACATAAAAAGCGAATATGTTTTGGGTTATTATCAATAGGAGGGGCAGACCCAGCCTATGGACCGATTGATCATCTTCAAAAGTAGACTTCTTTTTTCTTTGACTAGCTGTCAATAGTGGTTATTTCATCCAACAGGTCTTTTGACATTGCACGATCATTGTCTTCGTACCCGATTGCGTGATACAAGTACTGTCCTTCATCGTTGTCGAAACCAGTCAGAACAAACAATTCTCTTGCACCACCTTCGTATGTCAAACGCTCTATATGAGTAACTAGTAAACGTCCAATACCCCGACGACGGTAAGGTTTTTCGACAAATAACTCAGTGGGCTCTGCATGAGGTTTGTCATAAAATATATGTGGTACTAGACATAGGCTAGCAAATCCGACAATTCGATTATCCACCTGTGCAACAATTGGCGTTTCAACGCGATGTGGATAATCGAATTGCGTACTCAAATGATCGAATTTTACCCGAACCCCGTTGAACAAAGCATTGAGACGAACTAAATCATGGATGTCATCCAATGTAGCCATGCGTGATTTCACTTTCATTATTCAACTCGAATACTACTAGTTGTTAAGTCGTTAGGTATACAATTTTCAACCTGGCCGAACCAGCGTGTTTACAATATAACTAACTACTATCATGATGGTAGTTAGTTTCAGTTATTTCAGATTCCAGATCAACCAGGACAAGATTACTCTTTTTCGACTAAGCAAGGGCTAGTCAGGTAGGAAACTCGACTCTCCGGCCGATGATTCATTTAATTTTTCCTATTGGTATACCAACGATCAGGGTTAATACCTGACGCAGAGGTTGGCATTCCCTTTGGCTTATGTTCTAGCCCCCAAACACCACCAGTAGTATTAGGGCTCTGCAGAAACGGTTTGGCTTGTTCTGGCGCATTCGCAATCAGTTCTGTATCCCACTCTGGAACTGGTTGGATTGGTCCAGCCCAAGCCGGTCGATAACCGAATTGAATCAGCTCACGATATTTGGAATCGGTGTTAGGGTGCGTACCATGAAACAGTGTGCTGGGAATTACCACTGCTGATCCTGCTGGAGCAAGAAGCGTGATCTCTTGCGGATGTGACTTGTACCTCAAATAAGGGTTTGCCTGCGCATGAAAAGAGAGATGCGTCCGTGGAATTAAACGAAATGGTGCTCGTTCTTCAGTCAGATCATCTAGATAGTATAGAACACGTAGAAGGCGTGGGCTACTTCCTTCATAATCGAATATCGAAGAACCGTGAGGCTGGCCATCGGTATGCATAGAAATGCCGGGTGAACCAGGATGTGTTCGTTGGAAAAAACCACGGGTAAAAACAATGTCAGGACCCATTAAATTCGTCAAAAACGAAATCATAGGAGGATAACCAATTAGTTCTGCCACTATCCGGCTGTGCCATTGCGGTTGAACACAGGCCATTTTTTGGTAATCACTATACGGCTTGGGTTCCATTGGAATATTAACTAATTGCTCTTTTAGTTGATCAATATGATTTTCTGTTAATATGTTGGGAAGAAGGACATAGCCTTCAACTTCAAAGTGGCGAATTTGATCAGCTAATGTTAAGTTACCAAAGTCGGTGGTATCGATATTCATGAAACCGATCACTTCATTTGGCTCGATTTTTGGTATCTGCATATATGTTTTACCCATTATGATAAAAAGACGACAACTCACATCTTGGTGTTGCTTTCTTTATTCCTTTGTGGTGTGAAGAGACACCCCCGTACAAATAACTGTTTGGCTACATACCGGCCAAAACCCTCACCTGTTTCTAGAGTGATTTAGATCTCCTACTAAGCCAATGGTTGAACCCATAGGACTAAACTAATCTATTACTGGCTTTACTAATTTTCGAGCACTTGTCTCTGAATTGACTAGTTTTACCTATATTCATTCTTTCAATCTTTTGGTCGGCATTATTAATTAGTACGCCTTTTAACGATATTACTTCAGTAAGTACAGCCGGACAGAACTCACGAATTCTTGTGGTTATTTTTATGCAATTGGGTGTAGAGGTCCGGCCGACTATTGCAACTGCTATTGTTTCTGGTGGGTTGATTAATCTTTTGTATATTTACTTAGCTTTGATTTTGAGCATTTCTGAACTACTTATTCGGTTCATTAGTTACATCGTCGACTATTTCTACACTTTCCAAATCATAATCTTCAGCCATCTGATCATAAAGTTGAATCACGATACGAGCTGATTTCCAGTGCAAGCGGAACGAAATATCGTTCAACACTCCAGCTGAATGAAATTTTCCTAAGATACTGGGGTATGGACTGTTTTGTAATAACCACTCAGCTTGATCTTTGGCCAATGCTATGTGTTTATTCATCGTCTGAAAGGCGTCTAAAACTTCTTGAAAGCCTACTGCATTTTCTAGCTTAGAAGCAGCATTAACCTGACGTATGGCATCTTCAATTTTGAGTTGTTGCCATCCTTGGTTATCGTTAGTTTCGACTTTAGGCTGCAATGAGGTGGAGACTTTTCTTTTCTTCATCTTAATTTAGTTGCTTAAGGTAAAGATATATCTGGCAAACTAAACCTGTCCCCAGTACTATCAATCCAATGTTTTAAGAGATCATGACATCGTTCTTTTTCTGACTGAAAATAACGATCGTAGACAAAATTGGCTTGTTCATAAGGGTCGTCCTTAATGTTGAAGAGTAACCAATCGTTGTTAGGCGTACAAACATATTTCCATCCATCTTGAGTTACTACGCCGCGCCAAGAGCGATTAACCGAGTGCTGATGCATTTTGCGAGGTATTTGCTGTAGATAGGCACTTTCGGGACCTGACTCTGGTGGGCCGGAGTATTCTGGTGCATCTGTCCGTACACAGTAGCTTGCGTAATTATGTCCTACCATATTTTCAGGAACAGAAAGTCCACATAAACCTAATGTCGTGGGAGCAATATCTACATGGTTAATAACAGCTGGACAGTGGCCAGTTTTCATATTATCCCGTCCACCGATTTTACTGACGATAAAAGGAATACGGATCGATTCTTCCCACGGACTAGATTTTCCCCACTGGGCGTGGCAACCAAGCATATCGCCATGATCGGAGAAAAATACTAGATAAGTTTCTCTATCAATTGATATTTCTTTTAGCGCTTTTTGTAAACGACCAATGTTATAGTCGAGATTTTCAATCATACCATAGTAACCAGCGAGGTCATTACTCGCTCGATCTTTAACCCAATCTAAATCAGGGACATTAGGTCGAAATTGAATCTCTGCTGGGTGAATTCGCCGAGTTCCATATTCGGGGTTATTTGGCAGCACATAGGGATCATGGGGTGGCTGAACTGATAAAACAGAAAAAAAAGGCTGGTAGCCATTCTGTTTAGATTTTACATGTCCTTTGAGATGATCAATCATCATCTCAGTTAAGGTGTCTGTCTCATATCCCGATAGTCTGATTGGGCCATCACTTTGAGAACCATGAACGTAACATTCATGCTGGTTATTGTTATTTTCATATCCCATCCAATGTTGAAATTGCCCTCTTCGTTCTTTTGGTACAAAGTGTTCTCTGGAATTAGATCCATCCAAATGCCATTTACCAAAATATGCGGTGTGGTATCCCGCTTTATTGAAGGCTGTGGCTATCGTAGGAACTTCGGGTGATAAGGGTGATGGTGTTTTGATAGCCCCATTTTGGTGTGGATAAGTACCGGTTAACAATGCCCCCCGAAACGGGGTACACCAAGGTGCTCCAGACACAGCATTATCGAATCGTATTCCACTTCGAGCCAAATTATCAATGTTAGGGGTGTAAACATTGGGATCGCCTCGATAACTTACGGCTTGAGCTCTGTGCTGATCACCAAAAACCCAAATCACGTTAGGTCGACGTTTGGGACGAATATTAAATTTCTGAGTCATGAACACCCTTTTATAATTTGATATTTAGATGCTAAGCCGAACAATTCCAAAGTTGCCCTTCTTGCAATCTACTATAAGAATTAATACCTGTACTGGCCTATTTTATAATGCTTGATTTCTTAGATCAACCCCTTTATAGAACTAGCTTTATTCAATAATTAGTGCTGCTAATCCCAACTTGGATTTTCTAGCTTGCAGTTGTGAGCAGTGAATGGCATAATTCCGTGCAGATAAGCGGTAGTTGATTAGCTCAATCAGAAACCAAATCAGTACCTAAAAGTTAGGAGTCAAAGATTATGAAAATCGGCACCCCTTTGGCATCAAATGCGACAAAAGTCCTAATGCTTGGCGGCGGTGAGTTAGGCAAAGAAGTTATCATCGAATTGCAAAGACTGGGGGTTGAAACTATTGTCTGTGACCGATATGAAGGCGCTCCAGCCATGCAAGTTGCTCACCGGAGTTATGTGTTTGACATGTTAGATGGGGACAAAATTCGTCATTGTCTAGACACAGAGAAGCCTGACCTGATTGTACCTGAAATTGAGGCTATTAATACAAGTGTTTTGGCTGATTACAAGCAGAATTTAGTACCTAGCTACAAAGCTATTAGTCTAACCATGAATCGTGAAGGTATTCGTGAGCAGGCGGCTGACCTGAATTTGAGAGTGTCCGACTACCAATTTGCGCATTCTCTATCAGAGCTAGAGTCAGCTGTCGTATCCATTGGTTACCCTTGTGTAGTTAAACCGCTCATGAGTTCTTCAGGAAAAGGGCAGTCAGTAATTCGGGGAGATCAAGATATTCAAACAGCCTGGAGTCATTCACAGGAAGGTGGACGAGTAACTGACTGTAAAGTCATAATCGAAGAATTTATTGAATTCGACTATGAGTTAACCTTGTTAACTATTCGACATCGTGATGGTATATCTTTCTGTTCTCCTATTCGCCACTTACAAATTGACGGTGATTACCGCTACAGTTGGCAACCTGCAGATTGTAACGAAACCGTGTTGGCTGAGTGCCAAAAGATGGCAGAGGCCATTGTTACGGAATTGACAAGTGTACCAGATGACGGTGTTGGATACGGGATTTTTGGAGTAGAATTCTTTGTTCGTAGCGACACTGTTTACTTCAGTGAAATCTCTCCACGCCCGCATGATACAGGATTGGTCACGCTCGTTAGCCAAGAACAGTCCGAATTTGCTTTACACGCCAAAGCCATCTTAGGCTTGCCAATTACTGGCACACAAGTCTTGATACCCGGAGCCTCAGCCGCTTTGGTCCTGTCTTCAGAAAATGAGAATCCGTTTGCTTATGATATTGCTGAAATTGTACAAGCAGGTTGTGAGGTTCGACTATTTGGCAAACCCACGATTATAGGAAAACGTCGTATGGGTGTAGTTCTAGCTACTAACGATGACCCTATTCGAGCGTTAATTGATGCTACTGTTGGAGCTGAAAAACTTAGACAATTCCAAGAATAACTAAGTTAAGTGGACTCAGTAGAAAAAGTTGAATCTATTCGACATCAAGTGCAGTTTTGCCAAGACTGCCACTTGGCTGAAACCCGACAAAGGACTGTTTTCGGTAGTGGCAACCCAGCATCTAAGCTTATGATAGTAGCTGAAGGTCCATCTGCCAGAGATGAACAGACAGGACAACCATTCACTGGTCCTGCGGGTGTTCTTCTTGATGATGTGCTGGCAGAAAACCAACTTAGCCGCGAGCAAGTTTGGTTAACTAATTTACTAAAGTGTCGTGCATTTGCCTGGAAGGATGGCCAATCTAATAATCGACCGCCGAAATCAAGCGAAATTAGATCTTGTAACCGTTGGTTGAGCCAAGAAGTATCATTAATCGCACCTACGGTGATACTGTGCATGGGTACACCTGCGGCTAAATTTATAATTCGGCCAAGCTTTCGATTAGCCAAAGAGCGAGGTGTTTGGTTTTTGGATAATGGATATGCACCTTTTGTCTCGGCGACATATAACCCTGCTTATGTACTCAGAATGCCCGGTTTGGGGAAAGATTTTTACCAAGGACGACAGTTACTAGTTCAGGATATTGCTGGAGCAAAACTTAAGTTAAAAGAGGTATCCGTCAAATCACAGCTGAATTTATTTCCGGACTAAATCCAAACTGAATTAAATTTCACGAACATATTCTCTCAGTTAACAATAGGGTATTTACCCGAAATGTAAGATGGTAAGACAAATGAAGAAATCACCAGATTTTTACTGGACCCAGTTGGCTCAAATTCGTCTAATTCGATTGAGCGACGAAACCGAGTTTGATCTGCGTCAGTTCAGTTCTCATATAGACTGGACCAACCTTTTTGGTAATTGTAATCCAGTGCAAATTGAAGTTGGTTGTGGGAAAGGCCGATTTTTAACCGAATCCTGTAAGCGTAACCCAGATACCAATTTCATAGGGATAGAAAACTCGTGGAAGTATGTACTTCGCACAAAAGAACGACTCAGGAAACATGGCCAAACTAATGCATGTATCAGCTATGTGGATGCCCCATATTTTGTTCACCATTATGTCGCTGACCACAGTGTGGAAGCATACCATGTTTATTTTCCGGATCCTTGGCCGAAAGATAAACACCAGAAACGCCGGATTTTCAATGACCCGATATGGATTCCAGAAATCATCAGAACCCTCCAGCCTGGTCTAGGTTGCCTATTTTTTTCTACTGATTTTGCCGAATACTTCACGTTGATAGAACAGCGTTTAGCTGACTGGCCACAACTCCTCTATCAACCCGAAATGTCTGAAGACCCAAATTATATTCAAACCAGCTTCGAAATTAAATATCGAAATCAAGGTCGCCCAATTCACCGTGCTGTATACAAATTAACAGTCTAATTCGAAGGGAGATAGTAATTTGTTTTTTCGACAACTGAAAATAATTTTGGAAATGATCAAATTTGAACATACGATTTTTGCTTTACCTTTTGCTATAATGAGTGCGTTCCTTGCATCCGAAGGTCTGCCTAGTAGGTCTGATCTGTTTTGGATCGTGTTGGCTATGGTTGGGGCACGAAGTTGCGCAATGGCATTTAATCGTTTAGCCGATGCAGAAATTGATAACCGTAACCCGCGGACACAAACACGAGCGATTCCATCCGGTCTATTAAAAAAAGATGATGTCTTAATATTCATAGTATTGTCCGCCTGCTTACTAGTCGTATCAGCACATCAGTTGAATCCGTTAGCTTTCAAGCTTTCACCTATTGCATTAATAATTATTATGCTTTACTCTTATACCAAACGCTTCACTTCACTGGCACACCTCTGGCTAGGTCTATCTTTGTCAATTGCACCAATTGGTGCTTGGATCGCTATTCAAGGCAGATTCAACCTTCTGCCAATGCTCTTGGGACTTTCGGTTATGTTATGGACTGCGGGTTTCGACATAATTTACGCATGCCAAGATTTTGATTTTGATAAGTCCTTTGGTCTACATTCAATTCCTGTTAAATTTGGTGTGCGTGCAGCTCTTTGGATTTCAAATCTTCTGCATGTAGTAACAGTATGTATACTAATCGTTATTGCGGAAATTTCACAACTAGGTTGGATTTATATGATTGGTGTAGGGGCTGTCGCCGTTATCTTAGTTTATGAACATTCGATTGTGAAGCCTAATGATCTATCCCGAGTAAATCTAGCTTTTTTTACCCTCAATGGGGCTGTGAGCTTGATATTGATGGCACTAGCCATAGCTGATGTTATGCTAAACACTTCATCTAGCCCTTTGACATAAATAACTCAATAATATCTTATGAAAAAAATTAACCGAGCGCTGATTAGTGTTTCTAATAAAACTGGGTTAACCGACCTTGCTAAGGAATTGGTTGGCTTCGGTGTTGACATTATTTCCACTGGAGGGACAGCTAAACTTCTAAGAAATTCAGGCGTAAATATCCGAGATGTCTCAGATTTTACGGGCTTTCCGGAAATGTTAGATGGAAGAGTGAAAACTCTTCACCCCAATATTCATGGTGGTATATTGGCAATTCGAGATAATCCAGACCACAAGGAGCAAACTGATCAAAATGGTATTCAAATGATTGATCTTGTCGTCTGTAACTTATACCCGTTTGAAGATACCGTGGCTCAGCCAGATGTAAGCCTGAGACAAGCCATTGAAAATATTGATGTCGGGGGACCAACAATGATTCGGGCTGCAGCCAAGAATTACCGAGATGTTGCGGTTTTAACTTCTATCGACCAATACTCAGAATTTTTAAGTGAGTTGGCTGAGAATAGTGGAGCTGTGTCCGAAACAACTCGTTTTGAATTAGCTAAATCTGCATTTATGCATACTGCGAATTACGATCATTCCATTTCCAGTTATTTTTTAGGTCTAAATGAGGTAGATGAAGAATTTCCGTCTAGGCTCGATTTATCATACGAAAAAGTTCATCATTTAAGGTATGGAGAAAATCCTCATCAACTTGCAGCTTTTTATCGAGAGATAAAAAAGAATGAGTCTTGCGCTGCTTGGGCTAATCAGCTTAGTGGACAGCCAGTTTCCTATAACAATTTATTAGACTTGGAATCCGCCATCGAAATTGTCAAAGATTTCTCTGAACCAGCTTGCACTTTGATAAAGCACAATAATCCTTGTGGTTTAGCCACCAGTGAAAATTTAGGACAAGCATTTTTGAATGCATTAGACTGCGATCGGACTTCCGCCTTCGGCAGTATTGTGGGCTTCAATAGACCTGTTGATCTTTCAACTGCTAACATATTACGCGCAGAAGCAAAATCAGGGATTAAAATTGAGGCAATAATTGCTCCCAGCTATACCCCCAAAGCTCTAAAAGCTTTGGCTCGTGTTAAAAATCGACGTATTCTGGCAACTGGTGATCTATCCACCAACACAAAAATTATGCAATTGCGTCACATGGTCGGTGGCTTATTGGTTCAAGATCGAGACACAAAACAAATAACGATAGAGGATTTGCAATTTGTCACTCGAAGAAAACCCAGCGAATCCGAAATTCAGTCCTTATTGTTTGCCTGGAAGGCCTGTAAACACGTGAAATCCAATGCAATCTTGCTAGCAAAGGGCACACAAAGTATTGGTATTGGAGCTGGTCAAATGAGTCGTGTAGACTCTACTCTCATCGCAATTAGGAAGGCTGGTGAACGGATTTCGGGTTCTGTTTTGGCTTCTGATGCATACTTTCCTTTTTCTGACGGTGTTGAGGCTGCGGGTCAGGCAGGTGTCATTGCAATTATTCAACCTGGTGGTTCTGTCAATGATGAATCGGTAATCAAAATGGCTGATCAATACAAAATAGCAATGGCTTTTACTGGATTTCGCCACTTTAAACACTAGCGGCTTTTCCTTATCCGGATTTATAAAATTCAATGTTATAACTATTTGTATCACTATTGTTTGGATCGGCCAACTATGCTATAATCGAAATCGGGTGATTTTTAAATTTTATCTCAACTTTCGGCTAAATATTTCGACCTTAAGTAACTGAGGTTTTATCTGCTTGTTCTCCCGCCATATTGTCTGTGTTTTCAGTCGATCGACGATCACTAAAGAAGGACGAAACTGTATGAAGCAACTCCGCTACTCTATTTTAATTGCGTTATGCCTATTTTTATCCTTAGAAAGGGCATTTGCGGTCTTTGTGGTTACACCGAGTACTGGTCACCCAGGCATTACGGTCACAATTTCGGATAATCTTGGTAACGACAAATCTGAAACGGTTGTTGGTAGTATTACATTTGGGACAGTTGATGTTACTACTGCAGGCCATGCTTTGACCGCCATTAAGGGGGTAATTGAGGGAGATAAAGTCAAAACTAACCTTGATGGTGAATATAAAGTGACTTTCACAGTACCTGTGGACGCCACCTTGGTATCTGGTAGCTATACGGTTGAGATCGGCGAAAAAAAACGTGACTTTTTATTGACAGGACCAGTACAGGACGCTGTCAACGGACAGGTCGGAACAGCCTTAAAAATATCAGGGGGATTTGGCCCGAGTAACCAGAGAATTGGAACTATTACCTTTTCTAATACGACTATCACTGTAGCAGATCACGCACTAAAAACCACAAAAGGGTACGTTGCTGACGATAATTCTGTATATTCCGATAATACTGGTGAATATGAAATTTCTTTTGAGATTCCCGATCACGTCAATGGACCTGTTGTTATCCAGCTCGGGGCCAGTCAGTTTGGGTTTAATGTTTTGCCCTCGGTTACGTTATCCAGCCAAAAAGTTGTCAAGTATGGTGATACAATTACGCTTAATGGTCGGGGATTTAAAGTTTTAGATACGTTGACTGTTACTGTTGGAGATCAACAAGTTACCTTACCCGGTGGAACCACAGTTGATGCAGTGGGAAAATTTACTGCTAATATACAAATACTAGACAGCCGCTGGCAGGCAACCCACGATATTATCGTTTCGGCCAACGCTTCTGGAAGTCGAATTGAGTTAGATAATGCCTTAGTTATTGAGCCATCTATTGTGGTTACGCCTACCGGTGGAACTTCTAACGATACAGTTACAGTTTCTGGCCATAATTTCGCTGGCGTAGGAACCTCAGATGACGAGATTGTGTATATCGACTTTGGGCAAACTCGCCCGATTATGGAAATTCGAAAAGCTGATTTTGGTGGTCAGCCACCTGGTAGCTTTAGAGCGACTTTCGTTACTGGGGATCAATCTCTTGGTGGCCTTCTAGAAGTTAGGGCTCGAGGTTCCAAATCTACACCAGATGCTACGGCATCTTTCTTGTATTCTCATCCAGATAGCAACCAAAATTTGCAAATCGAAACCCCCGTTACTGGGTACACTCCAGGTAGCGCACTAACAGTTGTTGGTACCGGCTATCCTAAATCAGCTGATATTGGTTCCATCAACCTTAAGTCGGCTGCTGGAAACTTTGTTGTAGTCACAATTAATAACTACATCTATGGGCAAGATGCGGGCAATTCGAGTACTCAAGTAAAGACAGATGCAGATGGAAAATTCAAAACCGCTGTCACTCTACCTGCCACTATAGCGGCAGGTCAATATCAAGTCCTAATGAACCTTGAAGATATTAATGCGAATGGCATATTAGATGCCGGTGAAGACACTAACAACAATGGACAGCTAGATTACCATCAAAATTATCAAACAATTTCCATTATTCCTAAGCTTACCATAGCTGCGGGGCAATCAGGGAAAATCGGAGATACCTTTACCGTATCGGGTGTGGGCTTTGCCAGTAGTGAAAATGTAGATATTAAGTTGACCGATGATAATGTCGAACTCGCCGCAGGGACTTTTCCCACTGATGCTAACGGGAAGTTTAGTAGCTCTACTTTCACCATCAACCAGCAAACCTTTGGTGCTAAAAAGATCTTGGCTATTGGTCGCAACTCTTCACTGACAGCAGTGGGAGATCAGACGGTTTCGGTGTTGAACCAGATTTCAAGTGCAAATCCAACAACTGGTAACAACGTTTACGTCGGTGAAATCATAAGTCTAACTGGTGATGGATGGGGAAGTGAAGAAGTCATAACCGTCGCTGTAACTAAGTTTAAGGGNGCTGTTTTAGGGAATCCATTGGTGGTTCAAACTACAACGACACAAGTTAACGGTGCGTTATCAGTNGGTTTCCCNGTACCTAGNCTAGGTGACGTTGGCACACTAACAATAGAGGTCACAGGTGAGACAAGTAACAATCAAACTCATATTCGACGTGATGGTGCAACCTTGCTATCGTGGGAGTTGCAAGGCAGTAGCGATTATCCCGTTATTCATATGACACCAACGGAAGGTATAGTTGGAACAAATGTTAACTTGACCGTTAATCGCAATTTTGCAGGTGGACAGTTGCTCTTTGGCGGTGTTGAAATTGCAACTGTTCCTGCTGGTAATAACATTGCTGATACAGTGTTCGCATTCACCGTNCCNGATGCGGCGGTGGGGCTTCAATCTGTTCAGTTACAGCAAAGTAAAGTGGATTTCAACGTTGTTAGCTCAATAACAATCAATCCGGTATCACCAGCTACCATTAAAATTGGAGATGTGATTTCAGTTACGGGTAAGGGGTTTCCTAGAAATACTAGGTATACTGTCGCATTCAATAGTATCGAGATGGTAGCTGGAATTTCACAGGACAATGGTACCTTTTCATCTTCGTTTGAGTTACCTGTNGTACCACAAGGTGGCAATTATAAAATTGTTGTAGCAGCAGATACTGGTCAGACTGTAGAGGCTGCCTTTACGGCCCAAATAACCGGAAAAATAACCGAAATTGAACCNGTAATTGGCACAACAGAAACGCCAATNACTCTCTCTGGTAATGGGTTTAAGGCTTATGAGAAAGTGACAGTTAAGTTCGACGGGAAAGTCGTTGANCCATCCGAATTCTTAGCTAATGAGAAAGGGGAATTCAATGCTACTTTTGATTTGAAATCTCNGCCTAAAGGAGCAGGTAAAATTGAGTTGCATAACGATAGTGGACTGCAGGGACAAATTGATTTTACATTGATCAGCCAAATTAGCTTAACTCCGACAAGTGCTCAAGTTGGAAAAAATGTTACAGTCAAAGGAATGGGTTTTGCTAATGGAGAAGTGGTGACCTTGAAACTAGGTACTGCTGATATTGGCAACGCGACTGTAGGTGCAACGGGTGAGTTCTCACGTACGTTCTCCGTTCCTTTTTTAGGAGGAGGACCTAAGCCTGTTCGTGCAACTGGAAATAGTGGTGGGGAAGCAGAACATAGTTTCAGCATTCTGGGTCGTATTACGGGAATTTACGCTGTCCAAAATATAGCAGTTGTTGATAATGATAAAGATTTAATCCCCTCGTACGCNGACCAAAANGANAATGATTTATCNGTTGGNTCAGACCTTACGACNTCATCTCCTGTTCAACCNGCAGATGTAATAGAAGTTGTAGGTGATGGATATATTCCCAATGAAAATATATTTATCGATTTTGGGGCGACGCAAAGTATTTCTATATCGGCTGGTGATACGANAGTTCGCGACAANGGAACCTTTCAATCNCGTTTCAANGTCTCAATTCTTCCTTACGGATTNAAAGATGTGGTAGTTCGCCAAGCTTCAGGCAGTTTTGACGAAATTAGTAATGCTGTTTCTATCCAAGGACAACTGACCCGACTCTTAATAAATGACACTGCGATAAGTGCTGGGAATCGAACACTAATCGGTCCAGGCCGAATCACATTGGCAGGAAGAGGATTCACACCAGGGCATACACTTAAAGTTACACTGCTGACAAATATCGAAACTGAAATTATTAATGCTGAAACAACAGATGAAAATGCTCCTGCAGAAGATGAGGCAACAACAAACTACAATCTAAGAGGAAATGTCGTTCAGTCTGATGGCACTTTCGCGTTGTCATTTAGTACTGGCAAACTGGCTGGACATCCAGACATTAACATTCGGGTTGAAGATGCCAAGGATAGCCAACGCCTGACAACCAATGTGGCAATAGATACTGACGAAGGCGTAGATATTGGTAGCTTTGAGGTCAGTGGAAGACTCTCATCTCTAGAACCAGTTAGTGGAGATAGCACAACTGAAATCACAATCNAGGGGTATGGCTTTCATACAGGAACTGCGACTATTACTTCATCAACAATCAATGCTTTCGCTGGTCAAGGGACAGTGGATGAAAAAGGAGATCTGGAAGCGATATTTAACTTGGGTGGAGGTGATGATTTACCGCTAGGTCCCATGACTTTCACTGTTACGACTAAGTTTGGTGCTCATGAAATCAGTGATACCACCTCTCAATTCATCCTTTCCCAACAAGCGACTAAGCGAATCGATGTTAGCCCGGTATTTGGTTCTCCAGAAGATACTGTGACTATAACAGGAACTGGGTTTCCTATTTCAGCTGATATCGGCCAAATCACCTTTGATGGTAACCCAGCCGATGTTTCAGCAACCGGTGTTGGTAAAATTGAAGATAACTCAGTAGTGACTGATGAAACAGGAGTTTTTCAGGTACGAATGGTCGTACCCACTGCTACTACTGGTGTTAAACTAATCAGTACCGACAAAGTTTTTGCCAAAACAAAAGGTAGCTTCGAGGTTCAAAAGAAACTGACCATTGTTGATCCGCCAACGGCGGAAGGTAGAGCTGGCTCGCAGTTGTTAGTCAAAGGAACTGGGTTTGAAGCTTCCGAAGTGCGATTATTGCGTTTCAATGGCGTCGCCGTTACTTATGGCGACCACCAATTGGTCAGTGCAGGTTACGGACAGATTATAGCTGGTCGTATACAAGCTGATTCACGCGGGTCCTTTGAGGTGAAGTTTAGGCTGCCACCATTGCCATCAGGCCAGCCGATTACTATTACCACTGATGCTGGTGGATTAACCGAATTCAATGTTATACCTAGAATCACATTGGTTAGTCCAGCGATATTGGCGAATGGTCAGTCGTTGAGAATTGCTGGAGATGGCTTCCGACCTAGNGAATCTATCGAAATAGAGTTTGGGGAACCTGCTCAAATCGCACGTATAAATGCGGACCCACAAGGTGTTTTTGATACTTACACCACAAAAGTTCAACACCAGACTTCAGGTGTAAAACCCGTAAGAGTTACAGGCAAAACTAGTAATAATATTACTGAAAGTTATTTTCGTGTAACTCCCAAGCTGACCGTTGAAGGAATAATACTTCCGGATGGTAGTTTTTCATCGGGGATTGCTAGTGGAAAAATAGGAACACGTATACGTATCAGCGGACAAGGCTTTGTCCCTAATGACTTGCTAACTCTGCAAATGGGAGNTAACNCAATTATTTCTGAAGGAANCCTTCTTTCAGATAAAGGTGGAGATTTTTCTCTAGAGTTCGTGGTTCCCGTTCANGTTGGTGGCAAGAAACTCATTTCAGCTCAAGANAGTGCTGGAGAGGTNGTNTCGACTNACTTTACTGTAACGGCTAGNATTCTGTCTATTGAAGNTTTAGCTGTNACNACATTCGGTTTTACACCNGTGGATGTTAGAGTNGGACAAAAAGTGAAAATTGNAGGAGATGGTNTATTATCTAATGAGACNATTCAAGTTCGACTTGGTGTAGCNAATCTTCTGAATATTGCTAATTTANCAGAAGGTTTTAANGCNAANTCTGACGGCTCATTCGAGTCAANTTTTGTTGTACCCCAAATTCCTTATGGNCCTAAAACNGTTCGNCTGATCAGTAACACATCTCAGCTAAATACNGTTGGTGTTCGTGTCGTCAGTCAGGTNACNAGCATTTCTCCGCAAACTGGTACTGANGGAACNCAGGTCTTTTTNGTAGGAAACGGATTTGATAAAAACGANCCNGTTAGCATCTTGTTAAATGNTGGNGTTCCTATCGACACNANNGNGTCAACNTCCNTTCAAGGTGCAATGAACATCTCATTTAACATACCACAACCTTCTAATTTCCCTTCTGGGAAGGTGAAAGTAACAGCTCAAACCNTTAGTACTANAGCGTNNATTGANTTTATTTATTCCTCTGTTNATTCNGTNAATGGNGGNCANTTGTCAATTATTGAAAACTCACAAGCNAAAGTTGGNGATACNGTNAAGNTNCGAGGTCAAGATTATCCATCNCANACAAACNTCGGNAAATTNGAGCTNAGNAATGTTGCTAACGACCAAGGNNTAGAATTGACAACANTAACAGATATCGGNACTGGNTTTGTTGATGCNTTAGGCAATATATTTACAGATNNGAATGGTGTTTTCGANATTGGATTTGTTGTTCCNAGTAATAGTACTTATGGAACNGCTGGTATGAAAACANTATTAACNACAGCNACTTTAACTGAAGATATAGATGGTGATGGNCNNCTCGATNTAAATGAAGACGTCAATGGAAATACAATAATAGATGCAGGTGAAGACNTTGATAANGACGGCAAGTTAGATGTAAACGANGATAGCAACGGAAATAACCGGCTTGANNTNAATGGTCGNCNGAANTTGGAAGGNCAATTAGANATAATTCCNAAATTNTCCTATAGCTTANTNNGNAANACAATTACNGTAAGAGGNGANGGGTTTGCNCCTGGTCAACCNAACAGCAAGATANATGTCGGTANGGTTTCGATTGGAGANGTTGTNTTAGCTGANCAGAACGGNGTATTTNTCAAAGCNGTTGAATTGCCTATTTCANNGGCTGANCCCGTNTTTGCTGCNGGNAAACATGAGGTTANGATTGATGATGGTTTTGGTNATTCAATTTCTGCGGGAGAACTAACCTTGTTTGGNACNGCTAANGTTACTAACATTTCNCCNTCTGAAGGTACNGTAGGNACAAAGATCACNGTTAATGCNGCTGGTTTTGTACCNGACGAAGTTATCCAACCTAANTTCGGAACGACTCAGTTACCTTCGGTCAATGCNAANGCTCGAGGTGAAGTTAACTTTACTTTCNAAGCNGACGAGCAACCTGGTGGACAGNTAACANTCAGTCTTTACGGTCAGACCGNAGGTATAGCACAGTCAGCNTTAGGTTCATTCAAAATAATTGGTCAGCTGATTTCAGTTTATCCGATNACAGGNAAACGGAATGATGCNGNCACNATTACGGGTAANGGNTATNTNCANAACACCCAAGTNATATTAGANTTTGGTGATGTCCGGTCGTTNACCTCTACAACTGTTGGNAATAANGGGCGNTTTGAGTTNCCNTTCTCNGTACCTAGTCACCCNCGTGGNCTAGCTGAAATGCGTATCCGTAGTTCTAATCAGGAAATCGTTGACCAAACAGCTACCTTCAATGTCAAAGGTTCTCTGTCTGTTGTTCCTGATAATCCCAGTGTAGGAAATACGTTAGCAATTAATGCCTATGCAATGCTGCCAGGTGAAGAAGTCAAGATCCACGTACGAACAGACGAAATTGAAGCTACCGCTGACACAATGGGTCGAGTTCAAGCTAACTATATTTTGCCAGAATTGCCAAATGGTGAGGTCTCGATTGAATTATCCAGCGCAAACCTTTTAAAACCGTTAATCAGTCAAATTAAAGTTACACCTCGTCTGAAGTTTGATAAAGCATCAGCAGCTGTTGGAGAAGTGATTAATGTTCGTGGAACTGGCTTTAATCCTACAGAAAAAGTTTTAATTAAAGTTGGTGAAGCAATCCCAGCGACCTTATCGAATATTTTGGTTGATGATAGAGGTAGTTTTGGCAGTGATGGAGATTTGTCTTTTTCGATTCCGGGTGCAGGCAGTAATATTATAACTATTCGAGCGGAAAATGCATCAGGTACGCCTTTGGTTGGTGATAATCTTAAGTATGGTGGAGTTGAACAACTGATCTACGTCACAGGTGGAGCACCAACTCANCCTACAACGCCAACTCAGCCTACAACGCCAACTCAACCTACAACGCCAACTCAACCTACAACGCCTGAACCTCCGAAACAAACACTCTCAGTTAGCGATAATTCCGATGGAAACACCAACTCGAATGATGCAGATAGCAAAGATAGAAGAGCAAGAGTTGGAGATACATTAACACTGANCGGTACTGGGTTTGGCCCCTACGAGCCAATTTTGATTTCTCTAGGCACACAATCTTTTCAAGCATCTACGCTCCAAGACGGTCGGTTTCTAGCCACTTTTGTCGTAGCTCAACAAACGGATGGAGACAAAGAACTTAAAGCCACAGGACAAGCCAGCGGTTCGACTAGCAGCTTAAGCTTTACCATCTTACCTCCGGTTGGTCAACCAACAATTATCGTTAGTGATAATTCAGATGGTAATACCAATAACGCTGATGAAGGCAGCATAGACAAAAAAGCCAAAATTGGTAATGTGGTGACAATCACCGGAGAAAACTTTAGTCCTTATGAGCCAATTAATATTCAGNTAGGACAGCAAAAAATTTCTGTTAATTCACTGGCTGATGGTAGCTTTAGCTCAACCTTTGTTATTGCCGAGCAGCCGGATGGTGATGTTGAAATAAGTGTAGTAGGACAAATCTCATCGAGCAGTAAAATTGATACTTTCACTATTGAACCCGCTGAAGGTCAACCTACGCTAGAAATTTCCGATAATTCGGATGATAACACCAATGCNACAGATGCAGAGAGTCTGGATAGNAAAGCCAGTATTGGCNACACATTAACCCTGACAGGNAGTAATTTCGGAGCTGAAGAAGAAGTTACCGTCACATTTGGAACACAAAAAGTTTACCCCTTTACTAATGCTGAAGGTCAATTTGTAGCCACGATCGTAATCGCCGCACAAGTTGGTGGCACACAGAATATAAAGGCTGTTGGATCAACCTCCGGTAAAACCAAAATTTCTGCTTTTAAAATTCGGCCTATGATTACGACTTTTAGTCCCAGTGTAGCCGATATCGGTCAAGAAGTNGTACTTCAAGGAAATGGTTTTAATGCTAGCTCGAATTTGCGTGTTTTATTTGGNGANAGTGAAAATAGNTTAACNAATTTGACNAATGTANTAGCTGTCACACGNNCGAATGGTACTTTTTCTATTGGTCTTCCTATTCCGATCGGTCCCTATACGAGTCAACCAGATGCTAATAGCAGATTTTCTACTTTCATTCGCATAAGTGACTCAACTGGATTGTCGACTGGAACCGAGCCATTTGTTGGGGTTAATATGCAGTCGGCTAGCTTGCTAACTCAACCCGAAAGGATTACAGCTAATGCCAAACTAACAATTGCAGGGCTAGCTGTCAGTGAAAATGGAGCGCCTTTAGCTAATGCAAATTTGGGTTTTTTAACTCTGAGGCAACCTAATGGAACAGAAACTACTGTTAGTAGTCAAATTAACGGTTTGACCATTGTTGACCAAATCGGTTCCCTTCAATCAGATAATAGTGTTTTATCCGATTCTGCCGGTCGGGTTAAGGTCAGTTTCATTGTGCCTTCGGTCGATGGTGGAACGGCTGAAGTCAAATTTACTGCGGTCCAAGAGTTGAAGGCGGATTTCGATATTTTACCAAAATTACAGCTTGCCGTTGACGGTGCAAAACCAGGAGAAACTATTACTGTTGTTGGTTCGAGTTACCGGTCAGAAGATGTGATTAGCGTTTCGTTAGATGGGGCTAAAATTGATACTACACCGTCGATTATTAAAACAGACAAACGTGGTTCTTTTGAAGCTGAATTTATTATACCACTGGAGTTGCCAGGTGGTTCAGTAACTATTGTAGCCACCGATAGTGGAATAACGAATGCTGAACAGACGCCGACAATTGCAAGCCAGCTAACTATCCTTGGAATTTTGGATACACCTGTTGAGGGAGCACAATTTAGGCCTGGCGACACAATCAATGTTACAGGTAAAGGTCTTAATGCCAATGAAACTGCTGTTATATCTATCGGAGGTGTAATAGTAACAGATCAAGTATTCACCACTGAAGCTAATGGAAGCTACGATTTTTCGCTGACTATGCCCTCCCTATCTGCCGGCGCTCATAAAATTCGGGTTTCTGCCAGTACTAACGTCGCTGAAGGTGGTATTTCTATTACATCAACACCGATTACCATTTCACCAACCGAGGGTAGTGTCGGAACTAAAATCGACATTCAGGGGAGTGGTTACCCAGCCAATGCACCGATTTCTGTAAGTATCGGGTTTGTGGAAGATGTTACTTTCGGTAATGTTTCAGCAACAGGGGAAGTGGCGATGGAGTATATTATTTCCAGGCCGCAGTCCCCAGGAGAGAAGACGCTGTCCATCAATATTGGTGATGAGAAATTCTACAAAGGATTTAATTACCAACTGGATGCAGAAGGTCCAGCTATATTAAAAGCCACCCACGATGGTGGTACGGGGGTAATTAGTAAAGTTGGCCAGATTGTTATCATTAAGGCTATCCAAAGGGACGATTTTGATATTGCTAAGCGAGGTACTTACAAAATTGGTGATCCGTCGGTCAGTGAATCAATCGATTCCGGAGATCTGTACAACGACGGTACACACCAAGATGAAAGTGCTAATGACGCCGTTTGGGCTATTCCTTACCAAGTCCCAGCCGGTGTAACAACTAAGGTTGATGGGTTACCTAGTTCCGTTCCAGTCCAACTGACTCTCTTCGATGCTTTGGGCAATGCTACTACTCAAGAAACGGACATACCAATTCAGATCGATACTGTAGCAGAAATCAAAAAACTAAATGTAAGCGGTACCGGCAAATACAAAGTTGGAGACAAACTTACCATTACCGTAGTTGGTGAAGAAAATTGTTCGGGAACATTCCAGATTGCTGGTGTCACTGGCAAAGAGCCATTGGTACAAGGGATGTTTGCAAATCAGTATCGATCTAGCTATACATTTAGAGGGGGCGACAGAGCATTAAATGCTAAGCTAATCATTGAATTAACAGACTCCTATGGAAACGTTACCACTCAAAATGCTGAGAAGACAATAACAATTGAAGAGGTTTTACAACTCAATCGAGTTAGTCTGCCAACACGTTTACATAGCGGGGACCGGTTCAGTGTCGAATTTTTCTCTAGCTCTGAAGTTACACCTAGTTTGTCTATCTCTGATGAACTCCTCGAGAATCCCGAAAATCCTGAAGAAATCCAATATAATTGGAAACCTATTACATTACTGCAGTATAGGGCTTTGGCACCGGAGGAAACTGCGTCCTCTTTGGTTAGTGGACTAACAGTAGTTGAAACGGAAAATATGAGTGATGATGAATCCGACAGTGAGGAAGTAATGACTCACTATATTGCATTTGCCCGTATTCCAGCTGATTTGCTGTTAAGTAGCCGGATGCGCTTAGTTCGCTTAATGATTTCAGATAAGACGGGAAAATCACAAACAGCTGAAATCCCCGTCGATTTCTATGGGGTATCGACTTTTACGCTGGATGTTCCAGTCGGAATCAGCATGATACACTTACCCTTAGCTGTAACCGCTGTTAATAATGAAAGGCAAGAAATTAAGACGGTTGGTGATTTATATCAGGTCTTGGGCGGAGCCCAAAAAGTTAACTTACTTATCACCTATGATCATCGGCAAAATGCTTGGAGTAGTTATTTAGGCGAATTAAATAGAAATAGCCAATCAGATCGTTTAATAGAAGGTGATACTGGTATCATCACTGTTTTGAAGGAACCTACGACACTTCAGTTATATGGACGATCGCTAGGAGATAATGGTGTCGGCACTATTAGTTTACAAAAAGGGTTGAATCATGTTGGTATTCCTGTCAAGAATCACCAAATAAGTACCGTTAGTGATTTGTTTGCATTAGATGGATTTAAAGATAATGCCACAGCCATAATTGTACCGGATCAAGGTAAATTCAAGGTTGTAGCAGCAAAAGGCGATGATGGAGATGTTCCTATTGTTGGAGGGCAATCGTTTATAGTCACAGCAAAACGTAGTAGTGAAGTGCAGATCGGTGGTTTAGCTTGGTCAAATACGTTTCAAGGAAAATTGAATTCGGCACCGTCTATATTACCTCAAAACGGCACACCATTATTAGTAATGAATGGTCGGTTGACTGATGAGGAAAGTCAATCGGTGAATGAAGAGATTAGTTTCACGGTTCAGCGGTTGAGTAGTTTGTCCGCTAACAGTGGCTATTGGACGAACCAATCCATTTTCAACCTGTATGCAAAAACGACATTAGATGGTCATTTTTCAGCAACCCAGATAAACTTCCAACCGGAGGGACTACTTTCTGTTAATGATGTGTTGGAAATTGAGATAGCATTATCTAATAGAGAACTCAGAGTTAAACCAGTAGTCTATCAAGTTACTCGTGAAGACTTACAGAATGGTTTCATTAAGCTACCAGATCTGGTTGCTTATCAAGTGCCTAAATATAGTGAACTAGGGTACAACTATCCTAATCCATTTAATCCTGAAACTTGGATCCCATACCAGATTGCAACTGATAGTCAAGTTGAGCTAAAAATTTATAGTAGTAGTGGTCAATTAGTGAGAACAATCGAGCTTGGGTATCAAACAGCTGGGCATTACGTGAATCGTCAAAGAGCCATTTATTGGGATGGCTGTAATGATGTTGGGGAACCCATCGGTAGTGGTATCTATTTTTATGTCCTAAGACTAGATAGTGAGAGCGAAAATCGCGTGTTTAGTAAAAAAATGACAATAGTCAAGTAAATATAATGCTACTATCAGATCAAGATATTGTCCAAGCTATAGACCTAGGTAAGATAAAGGTTGCCCCATTTCCCGACTTTTCAACTCAATTAGGTTCATGTTCTCTCGATTTTCATCTTGGTAATACCTTCCGGGTTTTTGAACACAGTAAGTATTCACATATTGATCTTCGATCAGATTTCAGTATCAATGAGTTGATGCGAAAAGTTGAGGTTGCTGATGGTGATGCTTTTACCATTCAGCCAGGTGATTTTGTCTTGGCTGCTACTCGAGAAACCTTGGAACTCAGCGATGATATCATGGGGCGGCTAGAAGGACGAAGTAGCCTTGCAAGGATTGGTATAATTGTACATAGTACTGCGGGTTTATTTGATCCTGGTTGGGTGGGAACCGCCACTTTAGAATTAGGTAACCTTGGGCGAATGCCGGTTAAGTTGTATCCTGGCGATCGAATTTGTGCTTTCACTTTTCAACAATTATCTTCTCCAGTCAAAGTCCCTTATAAAAAGAAAAGCGGCAATAAGTATGCTGGCCAGATTGAGCCGGAAGGTAGCCGGTTCAGCCACGACTTTCAGCATCTTGCCTGATTTTTAGGCAGCATTCTGCTGTTTTTTCTTGCTGGCAGCTGTCATTTTACGGGTATTCGTGCTATAATTCCCGATTGAACTAGGTTCTTAATTTGGCATATAAATTGCCATAAACAGTGTAGCTGTTAGGTGAAGCAACCTGTTTTCTGGTCACTATTTACATAACTCGTTTGGAGGTCTGTGTTAACAGATGAGCGTAAAATCAAAATTAGAATACATTTGGTTGGACGGTTTCGAGCCAACCCAAAGTCTTAGAAGCAAAACACGTATCGAGAAAGACTTTTCAGGAAAATTAGAAGATTGTCCCATGTGGAACTTTGATGGTAGTTCAACCGAGCAAGCTTCCGGGGACTCATCGGACTGTCTTCTAAAGCCCGTAGCAATATTCCCAGATCCAGATAGGCTCAACGGATACCTCGTAATGTCAGAAGTACTGAACGCCGATGGTACGCCGCACGAGACTAATGGTCGGGCAACTATTGAGGACGACGATAACGATTTTTGGTTCGGTTTTGAGCAAGAATACTTTTTGTGGAACCCAGAAACTGAATTACCCCTTGGTTTTCCCGCATTTGCCTATCCCGCTCCTCAGGGACCTTATTACTGTAGTGTAGGTGCTAAAAATACATTCGGTCGAGAGATTGTTGAAGCTCACCTTGATCAATGCTTAGATGCGGGGTTGAATGTTGAAGGAATTAACGCAGAGGTAGCAACAGGCCAGTGGGAATTTCAGATATTTGCCAAGGGAGCAAAAGAAGCTGGAGATCAGATTTGGGTTGCTAGATATCTGGCTGAAAGAAATGCTGAAAAGTACGGCATTGCAATCAATTGGCATCCTAAGCCAGTTAAAGGAGATTGGAATGGGTCAGGGATGCATGCCAACTTTTCTAACGGAGCAATGAGAGAAACTGGCGGTGAATCTCTGTTCAAAGGTATTTGTGAGGCGTTTGGAGAAAATATCGATAAACATATATCGGTCTACGGTGCAGATAATGAACAACGTTTGACAGGTTTACACGAAACTGAATCGATCGATACGTTTTCCTACGGTGAATCTGATAGAACGGCATCAATCCGGATACCTGTCAATACGGTTGAAGATGGTTGGAAAGGAAGGCTTGAAGACAGAAGACCTGCTTCTAATGGAGATCCCTACAAAATTGCGGCAGCGATTATTTCTACCACAAAAACAGTTTAGTAAATAACCGTCGTATTCTATACCTGTCTTACTAGTTAGTCAACTGAGTTGTAAAACCAATTGCCGGAGGACAAATGAAGAAATTAGAGTGTATCATCCGACCTTTCAAACTAGAAGGGGTTAAAGAATCTCTCACCAACATCGGTATTCGAGGGATGACTGTTTCGGAAGTAAGGGGTTTTGGACGAAGTCGTGGACACACCGAACTTTACCGGGGAAGTGAATATACCATTGAATTTGTACCGAAGTTAAAAGTAGAGATTGTCGTTCCTGAAGAAGACGTCGACAAAGCAATCGAGGCTATCCAAGAGTCAGCGGCAACAGGAAAGATTGGCGATGGTAAGATCTTTGTTCTTCCAATTGATGAAACAGTGCGTATCCGAACGGGAGAGAAAGGACCAGCTGCAATCTAGTCTATCTCTGAAATAGAATACTAACTGTAAGAGGCTTGCTATGACAGAATATAGCAAGCCTCTTTTGTATATAAACGGTTTTGGCTTCTAGATATTTATCCCTGGCCACTGTTGGTCCGAGCAAGTAATATCGACAGTGATACCATCTGGGTCTTCAACTTTGAAGGCGGTATCCTGTATGTCATGTGGATCTAGTACCTCCTCACCTCCAAGACCATCCGAAAATATCTGAAACCCCATTTCCAAACAACGCTCAGCTGCTTCTTCCAAGTTCGGCACACAAACTCCGATATGCAGGTAATCTAGCATACCACTAACATGCTGGGGGCGATCCGGACCGTTGTGTTGGAAAACACGAAAATTGTGAAACCCATCGGTCAAATCAAAGCAGTTTTCAGTCTGTTGGCTAATTTTCAGACCTAGGGCATCTCGCCAAAAAACGAGGCTTTTTTCTAAGTTCGTACACCGAACCCCAATATGAACTAACTTAGTCTTCGACATTCTATATTCTCCTATAATCTCATCTGCCAGTACTAGATTTTAGCACAGGTTAGAATCAGAAGAAACAAAAATTGATTCTTTGATGGTATTGTTGCAATTGCCCCCAAATTATATTAAGATTCAAAATAACACTAACTCAAATGACTGGAAAAGGGTAAACAATAATTCAAAATGAAGACTTGGACCTCTTGTAAAAACGAGTTCGATATGTCACCTAGTAAATTTGGTGAGCTTCGTTCATCGAATGATTTACTCAATACTCCTTCAAAACTTAGACAAAGAATCACCGAAGATGGTTATTTACTTCTGCGAGGTTTACTAAATAAAGAAAAAGTCAAGGCAGCACGAGATGAATTGCTAATCAAAATGAACCGGAATGGATCGGTCGATGAGAATTATCTGATCAGAGAAGGTGTTGATCTAGAAATGAAAAATAAAGTAGATCAAGCGAATCTTCGAAACGGTGTAGCCGTCAGAAATTTGACTCAAAGAGGTGAAATGATCGATTTCTATAATCAATTCTTTGGTGAACCCGCTCGTGCTTTTGACTTTATTTGGGTACGAGCCGTCAGTGTTGGTACAGCTACTGGCTGTCACTATGATTGGGTTTATATGGGGCGCGGTTCTAAACAACTACATACCAGTTGGACTCCCTTAATGGATGTTTCTAAGACTGAAGGTTCTTTAGCTATTTTGAAAGGTTCACATCAGTTTAACCAGTTAATTTCCACCTATGGTTCAATTGATGTTGATGATGAGCGAAGCACTCAACAATTTGGTGGATGGTATACTCAGGATCCAATGGAAGTGCAAAAACAATTTGGTGGCCAGTGGCTGACAACTGACTTTGAGGCTGGTGATTTGCTTTTGTTTACAATGCACACAATGCATTGTTCATTAGATAATGAGTCTCCTAATAATCGAATTAGGTTGACTCTAGATACTCGTTATCAACCGGCGTCTGAACCCGCAGACGAGCGATGGATCGGTTCGGATCCCATTGCTCATGGGCCACAAGCAAAGCGTCAATAAATTTTTGGTATTTAGAAATTAAAAGTTGATATCAGATAAGGCTAAATTTAAATTACAAGAGAATTAAAATGGATAAACTAATTCAGCCAATCTTAGAGAAAGCTCTAGCTGGACAACGTCTCAATTTTGACGACAGTCTTTCCTTATTCAGAAGTTTTGACTTAATCTCTATTGGAAATGCTGCTGATCAGGTACGTCAACGCCTCCACCCCAATGGCTACGTTACGTACATCGTGGATCGCAATATAAATTATACTAATTTATGTTATGTCGATTGTGATTTTTGTGCTTTTTATCGGCATAAAACTGATCCCGATGCTTATGTAATGTCTCGTGAGGAACTCGGGGAAAAAATAGAAGAAACATTGGATCTTGGTGGTGTACAGATTTTATTGCAGGGAGGTCTTCACCCAACATTAAAACTTGAATGGTATGAAGATTTACTTCGTTGGATAAAGTCCAATTACGATATCCATATTCACGGTTTTTCGCCACCTGAATTGGATTGGTTTGCCAAAATTAACAAAATTTCTTTATCCGAGACACTGACCAGGTTACAAGAAGCTGGACTTGGCTCCATTCCAGGAGGTGGGGCAGAAATTTTAACAGATCATGCTAGGCAAGCAATTAGCAGGAAAAAGTGTACAGCTGATGAATGGTTAGAAGTCATGCGACAAGGGCATTTGGTTGGTTTACGGTCAAGTGCAACCATGATGTATGGTCACTTAGAAAGTTATGCTGAACGCGTGGAGCACTTACTTCGACTCCGTGAGCTACAAGACGAAACCAACGGTTTTACCGCTTTTATTTGTTGGTCGTTACAGCCTAATCATACTCAGTTAGAACATCTTGTTCCAGCTGGTAGTTTCGAATACTTAAAAACTTTAGCTGTTTCGCGATTGGTATTAGATAACTTCGATAATTTTCAGTCTTCTTGGGTGACACAAGGTCCTAAAATCGGTCAATTGTCGCTAAAATTTGGAGCCAACGACATGGGTGGAACAATGATTGAGGAAAATGTAGTTAGCCAAGCAGGTACCGTTTATTGTATGCCGATGGAAGAAATCGAAAGAGTCGTTGGTGAATTGGGTCTTACTCCCAAGCAACGCGACTTTTTTTATCAACATCTAAACTAAAAAATATTCCGTGGATTTTTTAACTTCTCTATTAGAACATCCAGTTGCTCGCTATGCTTTACTGACCTTTACTGGAATTTTTGCCGGCTTCCTTAATTCGGTGGCTGGTGGTGGTTCACTACTAACTTTACCTGTCTTGATTTTTCTTGGGTTACCAGGTGCTACAATTGCTAATGGTACTAATCGACTAGCGATTATGCTACAAAACATTGTTGGTGTAGTCGGTTTTCGCCGGAAAGGAGTTTCAGATTTTAGTTATGGAATTCTGATCACATTACCTGCGATGTTAGGAGCAGTCTTCGGAACCCTATTGGTAATTAAATTAGGAAAAATTGATAAGAGTGGTGTTATTTTTAACCGCGTACTAGCTGGTATTATGGTTGGTGTCTTGATTCTTACATTATTCAATCCTCTTAAAAAATTTCAACTACAGATCCAAAATTTGAGTCTAACGCGAAAAATTACGGCAGGTTTGATTTTTTTCGTGCTTGGTATATATATGGGATTTATACAGGCGGGTGCAGGATTCATGATTATTGCAACGCTTACTATCGTTAATGGATTTGACTTAGTAAGAACCAATGCTCTTAAAATGTTGGTTGTACTTTTTTGTACGCTGGTAGCCTTAGCTATTTTTATCCGAAACGGACACATCGATTGGGGGCTTGGTATTGCTCTTGGTTTTGGAAATGCCGTGGGAGCTTGGGTTGGAAGCCAATGGGCAGTTGAAAAAGGCGACAAACGGATCCGTGTAGTCCTGGTGTGTGCCGTTTTAGCTTTTGCGACCCAACTAGTATGGAAAAGTTTTCTGACTTCCTAAAAATAAGTTCTTTGTTTGATTTTTGAGGTTTCCTACTTATTCATTGCGCTGTGATATACCGTCTAGTTTCCTTTGTTGAGTCACTTGATCTAGTAGTTGTTTGACGATTTCCGGCCTTCCCAGGGACAGATCCGTTGTTTCATACGGATCGCTTTCAATATGATATAGCTGACTATCGCTTGCTGACATGCCATCGGTTGTAATCAATTTCCAGTTCCCCTGCCGAAGACAAAATTGCGTACCCTTGAAATTCCAAAACAAAACTCGATTATCAACCTTTTCCCCTTCTGCAATCACTGGCCAAATATCTACACCATCCCACTTTGGATCATGATTGAGTTTGCAGTCAGCCAAATTGGTTAATGTTGGCATCCAATCCGCAATATGTAGCGGTTGGAGACAAACACTGGGCGACAATTTTCCTCTCCAGTTGATTATAGTTGGTGTTCGAATCCCACCTTCGTAAAGCTGTGCTTTTTGACCACGAAATGGTTTATTGCTTCCCAATTTTGGTTGTTCTTCCTGCCAACCAGGGTATTGATCGCTACTATGAAGTCTAGCGCTCGAAATAGCCCCATTGTCTGAACTAAAAATAATTATTGTGTTATCTCGTTGGTTGAGGCATTCCAATACTTCTATTAATCTTCCCACTGCGGAATCCATTTGGCTGGTGTAAGCAGCATATCTTTTGAATGACTGATCTTTTAATGGGTCATCATCATAGGTAGAGAATTGGTATTGGTCAAGCCACTTTTGTGGAGCCTTTATGGGCACATGGACAGCAGTAAATGGTACATAACAAAACCACGGTTTTTCTCGCCCAACTAACCATTTTATCGCCTCATCAGTGATGAGATCTGTTACATGTCCAGATTGTTTAATCAGCTGACAATTTCGATGCCAAGTCTGAGAGAATTCACCACGTTTGTAGTGATGATTGTAAGGGTCAACGCCACCAGCTAAACTACCGTAAGAAGTGTTGAAACCAAAGTGATTTGGACCAAACTGTGGAGAGGAACCAAGATGCCACTTGCCGAAGAGTCCCGTGTCATAACCATTGTTTCTCAAAGAAGTTGCTAATGTCTCGTAGTTGTCTGGTAATACTGGTGGATTAGAGGGGGTAGTTGCACGTCGTCCGAACCGGCCTGGATATCGGCCGGTCAAAAATGACACACGTGTTGGTGTACACATGGGACAAACATAGTGCTGTTCCAGTTGGATACCTGATTCTGCTAATCGATCAATAGCTGGCGTTCGGATATCTGAGCCATGATAACTAACGTCTCCCCAGCCGAGATCATCAGCTAAAACAAATAGGATATTCGGTTTGTCTACTTTTGGCACGTGCACATACTCACATTTAATTACCTGTCCTAGCTTCAGTATACCGAGTAATTATGTAGTCATCAATATCAAATTTAGTAAGGATATCCAATATAAGCGCCTCATGTAGATTCGTTTTGACTTTTGTCATTCGATTGTTTACTATTACGTGTCCTGCCAATTTTGTTGTGCTTCCGACCATTCACCGCAACGAATTGCTAACTTTCTTCTAATTGGCGTCATGTCAGTGATTAGTAAGCGAAACAATTTATCATTGACTTCACTATTACGCATTTTCCACATCTGATGTACTTTATTACCAGGTCCGATATGAATACAATCTTCGCCGATCGTATAACGAGCCCATCCACTTTTCAGAAAAACTGTATTTCCTAATTTTCCTTCGCAAGTCATACTGTCCGTATCCAAAATTCCACCCGGAGTTAAATTACACTCGATCTGAAAGGGAACATTATTTAACCCACCNTCGGTTTGAATATACAAATCGAAGCCATTAGAAACTTTTTCTATNTAGAGTTCGACCTCTAATGGCGATACTTGGTAAATTTTTCGACGACCTCTTACTTCTTGCCAATTATTTGTGTTTACTTTTTCATCTANCGGTAACCAATAGACACCACCAAGATAGTCTTTCTCAGGGTAAATTTTGTTGNGNCCCTTATGTTTCATTCTAACCCAGTTTTCAGTCGCCTGAAATTCTTCCCCTTCAAATTGACCAGTAGCGAAAAAAGTTGAACATATTTTAACTATCATCTCTAGTTGGCCTTGTTGTATGGTNAAGGGANAGGTTAATTTGGCTAGTGCNGTCGCACTCATTTTTTTTCTACGGACGCGCCATATACCAGATGTNGGGTAAACCTTGACATACTCACGATTTAGAGGCTTTCGTGTTATATAATTTGTTCGCCAATCGGGGTGACGGACAAAATTAGATAAGCATATTAATCCACTTCTTCCTTTCTGAGTTAACCAGTCAGCAACAGATGCGAAGAAGCCGTTGTCATCAATATGAGACATGGCATGGAAACTGTCAGCTAACGTAATTGGTATTGAACGATTTCCTTGATCTTGTCGACGTGAAATACTAGTCACAATGGTAGCATCGCTATGGATCAAATGATAGCTGAAATCTAGGCTTCTTCGAACAGGTTCTAATAANGTAGGACGATCTAAGGCCTCAGCAGATAAGATAAGTGCGCGGTTAACAATAGCGTTGTAAATACCTGTACTTCTTTCACTGTATTCACCATCCGAGTTAATATCTATGCCTTCCTCTAAATATGAACCAATCGTATTATGAAATTGTAAGTCTGGATAAAGTTGTTGGGTCATAGATAATGCAGCTAGGATTACCCACCGGTGATTGGGGGTATGGAAGCCTCCCCGTATGATTCCTTTCGATCCCGTAATAATCAGTTCACCCAAGGAAGAGGCAATTTGTTGTGCCCCCTCATCTTCTTGAGAGTTTGCAAGCTTAATCGCTGGAGCCAAAGATTTAACAACAAAAGCTGTATCGGGAGAGGAATCGAAATTTGTTGTCAGTAAATCAAAATTACCAGAAGGTCGCCTGGTACGACGTCCAAATTCCCCGGCCTCCAAGATTGATTTCAATAACTGGTTATTTCGAAAAAACCGAGATTCTTCCAGCAAATATCCGTAACATAACATNGTAGCTGAGGAAACGCTATTTGGTCCTACTAGACCATCTTTATCCATAAATCCACCTCTGTTGAGACTGTTTGGATCGGTAATTTGCTTTGCTAGCAGACGTTGTATATTATGATCTAGTTGAGATATGATATCTTCGTATCTAATCATTTTTTTAATTTAATTAAATTTGAATTGACAGTTTTGCGCTAAAGAAAAAACTTGGGATTGCATTTTTACTGTCTTGTGGAATTACCAACGAATTGAATTCTCGCTAAGACTTGGACATCCCTATTTCATACGAAGAATTATCTACTTGCGCCATATTACTATTTGAGAATTAACCATTAAGTAGAGAGAAAATAATAGGAAAAGTGAATAATAAAAGTTTCGAATCAACTTGGAATTGGGTATGGATGATATAACATTTTTTCTGCAATTAGTGATTCATGACAGATAAAACCGAACTTGATACGGCAAACCACTATTTTCGTTTAGCGATTGAATATACCAAACAAGCAAAGTTAGATCAAGCTATAGAAGCATATCACAATGCAATTTTAATCGATTCAGAACGAGCATCTGTATATAATAACCTTGGTCTCTTATATGCTCAAAAAGGTGATTTACTTAAAGCAGTTCAATCATATCTAAAAGCTATTCAAATCGCCCCAAACTTTTCTATTGNCCATAATAATTTAGGTTTAGTATATTTACAGCAAGGGCAATCTTCATCAGCGATAAAAGCTTTTAAGGCAGGTATNCGCACTAATCAAAACGACTCTAGTCTACATCATAATTTAGGTTGCGCTTATCAGACTGATGGTAGACTGGAAGAGGCAATTTCTGAATTTGAACGAGTAATTGAACTTAACCCAAAAAACGCCAATGCTTACTTCAACATTGGTTCTATCTTAGAACAGCAAGGGCATTTGGAAAATGCCCTTTTCATGTATCAGGAAGCAGTTAGCAGAGCTCCTAATGACAAAAACCCCCATTATAATCTTGGTAATACATTAGCAAAGCTTGGCAAGCTCACAGAAGCTGTTTTCGCATTCCAAAAAGCAATTCAGATTGACCCCTATTTCGTGAACGCTCATTACAATCTGGGTTTTATATATGCTAAACAGAAAAAAAGAGCCTTGGCTATCACAGCATACCAGAAAGCCTTGAAACTGAACCCCAACGACGCTAGTACATATTATAATGTAGGCTTTTTATATGCCGAACAGAACGANCCGTCTATAGCTATTGAATGGTATAAACAAGCTATACAAATTGAACCTGACTTCGACGATGCAAACTTTAATCTAGGTAATGCGTATACAAAGCGAGGAAATTATGAGCAGGCAGTTACTGCTTATCAGAGAGAAATCAAAATTAATCCATCTCATACAGCAGCATTAACCAATCTTGGTTTGGTTTTTTATAAGCAAGGAAANATAAACGAAGCAATACAAACGTTATTGCAAACTCTTGAGATTAATGTTAATCATGAAAAAGCAAATAAATATTTGAGGTATTTCAAACAGCGTCAATCGGTGGAAATCAGATTAAACTGACGTAGGTTTATCAGAGTAATATTTGCGTTATCAGGTAAACATGTTAGTACTATCTACATTTTTTGATTAATTTAAGTTCGAATACTCGTATAGTTAATTTGTTCAATGTTAGAGGATTATTTTGAACTATTATAAAGACTTCGCCAATAGAAAGNGCCTGTGATTTAGGTCTAATTGTTTGAATATAATTGACGTGCTTGGTGAGATTTGATCTAGTCTCTTATTTTTTTATATCATACTCAAAAGGATTTTATTTAAATGGAACATCTGAGAGTNGCTGCTATTGGGGCTGGAGGTATGGCAAGTGGTCATTTNCGTAATTTGTCTNATTTTGAAGATGTTAAATTGGTAGCCATCTGCGATATNTCTGAGGNNCAAGCCATCAGGCAGTGTCAAAAATACGGNGGAAAACCATATACTGATTATGAGATGATGCTAGATAAAGAACATATTGANGCGATCTATNTTTGTNTACCACCNTTTGCTCATGGTGAGCCAGAGTTAGCCGTTTGCCAACGNCNGATTCCTATGTTTATTGANAAACCGCTTTCCACTCAAATGAAAGTAGCNGAAAAGNTTTATCAAGCNATTCAAGAGNACAATNTNATTTCTAGTATTGGCTATCATTGGCGATANCAGCACAANATCAATCTGGCTAAATCGCTTCTGTCGGAACAAAAAATTGTTGGTGCTTTGGGGTATTGGATGAGTGGGTTTCCAGGAACGCCTTGGTGGTCCATACGAGAACAATCCGGAGGCCAACACGTAGAGCAGACGACACATGTTTTTGATTTGTGCCGTTATTTAGTTAACAGCGACGTAGTTGCAGTTCATGGTTTCTCAGCTCGAGATAGTACGAAAGTGGTTAAAAATCATAACGTAGATGATATGAGCATGATTAATATCCGATTTGCCAATGGTGTGATAGTTAATATCACTTCAGCTTGTATGCTAAAACAATGGAGTCGAATACGGTTGGAACTATTTTGTGACGGATTAGTTGTTGAAATTGAACCGTCTTTGGAACTCAGTTTTATCGATACTAGCTCTAAAGATGAAGGAACTAAGGGAGGAAACTTACGTATCAATCGAAGAGGAAAAATTGAAGAACACACACATTATATGAGTGGATATGTCGAAGAAGACCGAGTTTTCATCGATGCGGTAAAGACAGGAAACACGTCTCAGATCAGGTCAACCTACGGGGACTCATTAAAAACTTTAGAGTTAACATTAGCAGCTAGCCGCTCATTTGAAACCGGTAAGGTTGTTAATTTAAAGGAAACTGGCATTCTGGACTAGAAAAAAATCTTAGTCTTGTGAAACAAAGTAACCTGCTGATTGATCAACAAATCGTCGTCAATCGACTATGAAAAGCTCTTATTGATTGGGTTTGTCTAGTTAAACTTCGTTATTAGATAGATCCCATAATATTGTAAATGCAACGTCGTCCGTAATTAGTACTTTATTATAGAACTGGAAAAGATCCGACTGTAATTGCAAGACGCTTGTGTGCTTTCTGTTATTGATGATCGGTTGAGTCGGTGATATACTTAACATTAACAAAATTTCTGATTGAGCCTCGACAAAATGGTTGATAAGCGACAGACCTTAGCCCTGTATGTTCTATTTTTGTTTTTCTGGCTGTTGAGTAGTCCAGTGGTCTATTCCGAAACAACTGAGTCTAGACCTTCAGAAAAAAACGGGTCAAAGGTTGCCTCTCAGCGTTCGCAAATATCAGAGAAAGAGCGTGCCGACTTACAATCTGAATTCAACCGTCTATCCGGAGAATTGAAGGAGTTAAGTCAGCAGTTTGGATCTAGCATTTCTTTGCCCAGTATGAACCTGTTTGATTCGGGAAAAACTGATCAACAATCAACGACCGAAACTATTAGCCGTGTGCAGTCAATTCAGAAAAGGATGCGAGAAATTCAGCAATCTTTTCCCACCCAAACCCGACGCCCATTTCCACTTTCGAAAAAACAAATCGAAGAACGAATTCAGGTTTTACTGTCCGAAATTCAAGGTTCTAGTAAGGGAATTGAAGAACTAACAAAATCTAACCCATCCTCCGATGAAGTCCGTATACTACAAAGGCAAATGAGGCATAAGAAGCGCACTTTAAACTGGTTACTAGGACAAAAACAACGGCTAGAATTAGTTGCTTCATCACCAGAAGGCAAATCTAATTTACAGTCCGACACATCTGGTAACTCAGACAACCCTGACCTTACAGTAAGCCCTAAATCTGAAACTGACTCGCTTAATCACCACTTAGTCGAAACACTCGACTTACGAGAGTTAGAATTTTTTAAAATTCATCACATCTCAGCCAAATCGGTTATTCCAATCATAACACCGTTCCTGAGTACTGATGAAACACCAATTGTAGTAGATACTAATACCAACTCAATTATTGTCAAGGACTTACCTCATGTTCTTCTTGATCTTGACCGGATCTTAACCTACATCGATCAACCAGTGAATATACAAAAATCTGGTCAAGTTAAATTAGATCAAGCAGCTCCGGTTAATCCAACTACCGAATCTACTCCCTGAATTTCACATTTTATTTCTGGCTAAACGCTGGCCTATGTGTCAACCATCTACACTCTCAGAATGTACTAACAACAAAAACCGTTTGCTACCGTTAATCTTCTTGTTCATTTCCAGTGTGGTTTGGCCTGATCAACCGTGGACGGAAACTTTAGAGTTAACCGACTTATCAGCTACACAACCGGCTATAAAGGCGTGGGCAAATGATGTATATATCGTTTGGTCTGATGATCGTTTAGCATCAAAGGAGATTTTTTTTCGCCATAGTAAAAATGCCGGAGAAAACTGGTCCATCGATCAACGAGTAACTCAAACTTCTGCTGACAGTGTTGAGCCAGATATAGAACTTGATAATCGTTATCTTTATTTAGTTTGGCAAGAAGATCAAGCTATTAAGTTTGCCTTATATGATGGCGAGATATGGAAAAATCAGTCAACATTATCGACCAGTGGGCGGCGACCTCGAATTTCTGCAACTAAGACATCCCCAAACAATTTTATCTACGTTGTTTGGGAACAGGTTCCAACCCAAAATTCGGATCCATTGGTCGGGATTCAGGCTAAAATTACTATTAGTGATAATCAAGGTAACACTTGGCGGAAACCTAGACCTTTAACTGGTCAATGGCAATCTGCGGAACCTGATGTCGCAGCTGGTTTTCAGACATCGACTGTTGTTTGGCGAGACCATCGAGAAGCTACCGGGCAAATTTATGCCCAACAATACCATGGTTTAGTTGGTAGTACCCATTGGAGATTGTCATCATCTGGGCACGCTCGTCGGCCGATGGTAGCTATGAGTAACTATCAACAACATCGTTTTGGTAAAGCATTTATTTCTGTAGCTTGGGAATCTCGACTACAACCATTAGACCCTGCAGATATTTGGGTAGCTCAAAATTTTGATTCTCGACAACCTGGCGTTTACCAAATAGAACAGATTACTAATAACTCTGCTGAGTCAATTTCACCACAAATCTCACTATCAAGTGATAGCACATGGTTATTCTGGCGAGATGGGCGTTCAGGTAACTGGGAACTCTATTTCTCGAATTATGACCTCAAATGGTCCGGTAATAAATCATTTCTTCTACCTAATCGATTTGGACCTGAAATAAGTCCTGCATGGGTAGCGGTGTCCTCATATCGGCACGAAGTGCAACTAGTTTGGTTAGAATCAAAATTGGAAACACCGAACCACTTGTTCTATCGGCGTATAGATATAACCCCACCCCCAAAGCCATCTCGTCCTATTCATGTTGACCTTGACGCTCCATCTGGTTTCGACAACGATCAGAATGTAACTTTCATTTGGGATAAGGGACCTGAATCTGTTATATACCATGTTTGGGTTTCTATTGATCAGGCTAAGTTTGAGGAAATTAGCCAAATAGATTTGCCACGTTATGATTACCAACCACTAGTAAATAACAAATCTTATAGAATTCAAATTCAAGCAGCTGATTCTGTTGGTAATCGAAGCCAATTTTCCCCTACATCGGAGCCTATTTATGTCGATTACCAACCACCCGACTTGCAACTTCATACTCCAACATCGATTTCGGCCAATAATACGAAAAATGACAAAATCCCAGTTATTGTTTCACCGAAGGTTGTAATAACAGCTACCTGCTTGGATGATAATCTAGTCAATTTCCAACTGCGCTTGGGAAATGGACGTCTGCCAAGTTTGTCAGATAGTTGGAAAAATTTGGGACCACCTATCCGAACTCCGTTTGAACACGAACAAATTTACGTCTGGGATACAACGGGCTTGGATGGAATTTATACTTTGTCTCTAACAGCGGTTGATGCTGTTCAAAACCAAACTAGTATTCAGTCTTTGGTAATCATTGATAACCATCAACCTTTACCTATTTCGGGGGGGGTAAGTTATCAAGTAACATCAAACCAAACTGATGTATCTGACTATACGCCTGCTTGGTCTCCGAATGGAGAATTTATTGCTTTCTCAAGTAATGCCGCAGGATCAGTAGATATTTGGATTCTAGAGTTAGATTCTGGTCAAAGATCACGACTAACCAAAGACCAGTGGATTGATTTGCACCCATCTTGGCATCCCAACGGAGAGGTAGTTACATTTCAATCTAAGCGACCTCAATCAGACTCGACTCAATTAGACTGGGAAATTTGGTCTGTCAATATCGATGGATCAGACTTACGCCGTCAATTAGATCGGCCTGCTCGTACGGCTAGTTGGTCTCCAACAGGAGATCAACTAGCCGTTACTATCACACACAATGGTAACGATGAAATTTTCCTTGCTCAATTGACCTCTCCACAGATAACTTATCACCAGTTAACTCGAAATGATTATCACGATACGTTTCCGTCGTGGTCTCCTGATATGGTTAGAATAGCTTTTCAATCAAATCGAGCCGGAAACTGGGATATTTTGTTGATCGACGTGGATCAGTCTGACGAAACTACAGAACAATTATTGAGACAGAGTTTTGCAAATGAAACCCAACCTCGCTGGGCACCGAATGGTAAATACTTATTATTTTTGACTGATCGTTTCGGCCAATCAAAGGCAGCTGTTTCTACTTCATTAGATCCTTTGGCCCGTCAGGCTAAATTACCATCGCAGCTAACCCCAATCGGTACCCCAGTTGATTCAGCTTGTTGGTCGTCAACCACCAAACAGTTGGTGTATCAGTCCAAAGACCAGCTGCATATCGTGCCCATTGTCTTCCCTATGGTGTATGTAGAAGCTCAGATCGTCACACCCTACAACCGAGATATAGTATCTGGGAAAGTCGAATTAATAGGTCTAGCAAGAGGACCTAAATTTCAAGAGTTTTCTTTGCACTATGCCGACGTTTCCATCCCTGTACGAACTTGGGTTCCGATTGGTGGCCGTTCAACTCAGCCAGTCGCCACTACTAGCTTCCTTGGTCAATGGGACACGAGACGATTAAGAGGAGAATATATCCTGCGTTTGACAGTTACATCCAATCATCCCGATGGAAATCAAATAGTAATAGATGAACAAACGGTTTTAGTAGAAAATCATAAACCAACCTTAGAGATTTTTTCTCCTTATGAAGGAAAGGTTACCGATCAACAAATGATTAATTTAACAGGGAAAACTAGTAGTGATGCTAAGCTCTATGTTAACAATGATCTGATAGCGACTGAAACCAGTGGTCTATTTTCTGCAAGAATTTTGCTAAGTGAAGGTAGCAATCTACTACATATTCGGGCGATCTCACCAATTTTAGGAACGACCGAAATATATCGAACAATTATTCAAGATGTTCAGCCACCTGCATTAGAACTGAGCGAGCCTAATGATTTCACAATTTCCCCAGTCCCATACATATTAGTTTCGGGAACCACGGACAGCTCAGAGCTTCAAATTCAGCAGCAATCAACAAAAGAGGAAAAGACAATTACTATTCCTGTTGAATCTGATGGAGCTTTTAGTCAAAATCTAGGATTACAAGTTGGTACTAACACAATTGTGTTAGTAGCTAAAGATGGATTCAATCGACATTCCCGCTTGTTTCGTCGCGTTGTATATAGTATTGCTAAAACCAAAAATCCGGTTGGGCAGTTAGCTCCAATCGATATGTACCCTCCAGGGATTGTTGATTTGTACCCTTCTAATGGTCAAATTTTGACATATCCGAAGGGTAAAATCGTTATTTCTTGCTATTTACTGGACAATGTAGAAATAGATCCGTTTTCACTGATCTTCGATTTTGATAAGCAAACATTTCATTTTGACCCAGACGCATTAGAAGGCGGAGAAAAGGATATTCAGATTGCCAATTTTGATGGGAATAGATTTACTTTTGATCCTGAAAATGGCAAGTTTACTTATCGGCCAGTTCAAGAATTGAGTCAGGGTAAGCATAAACTTAGATTACAAGTAAGAGACCTAGAAGGCAATCTATCAGCCCCGGTTTCATCGATTTTTACTATTGATCGTCAACCTTTTTATGCTTCGCTTTCCGCAATTCGTGATGAAAATCATCTATGGGTACATCTAGTTTCTAATAAAGTTCTAAAAACGATTGGAAATTCAAAAGTTACTGTCGTCCAATCAGGAAATCGTAAGAACTCCCACCGAGTCTACAGTATTGACCTCCAATTAGTCCCATTGGAAAAACTAGAACCACAAGCAACTCGTCAGATGGTAAAACGTCAGGCCCAAGAAAAGGGGACAAACCCTGAACTAGAAAGTTTATTTATCTACCAAGGCCAATTCCGACTAAATTCACAGGCCGACAGCTTTGATATTGCTGCGGACTTCAGTTTAACTAGCGGGCAATCATTAATGCTTCGCAGAATTGGCTATTACACTGATCAAAATCAGTTTCAGTCATCTCCCATATTACCTTTCCCACAGAAAAAACAGGGATATCATTCAATCTTAGTCCCTTATCATATTTATCACCCAAAGGGTGCAAGTCTGACTTTTTTGAATCCACAACTGAATTTAAAACCAAAACTTTCTAGTCAAAGTGGTTTCGACTCAAATCGAGTTTTAAGTCAATTACAGAATGCAGAAAGTCGACAGCTTGAAATTATTTACCCTGTTCATGAAATTAAATTAGATGTAACGTCAGAGGTTTTTCAAAATTCAAGTTTCGAGTTACGCATCCCATCAAAAAAAACAGAGGAAATCCTTGAGTCTACGGCCTTATTCTATTGGCAAAAAATCTGGCTGCCAGTGCCTAATGTAAGGAGAATAAAAATCGATGACCAAGTATATTTGGTGGCAGTTGTTGAAAAATTGGGTAGTTATGGCCTTCTGGTAGATCGAAATGCACCGATGATTGGGTCTTTTCAGAAGAATGAGCAATTAATTGAGCTAACAATTACGGATAATGGATCAGGTATTGATCGCTTATCCGTAAAGATAGATGAAAAGCCTGCGGTTGTTTTAACTTCGTCCCAAACCAATCAGAATACTAATAGGGAAATGCGATTTCAGATGATGGACTCATTTTCTGGTAAATTGACATATTTGCCAGGTAACCTGTTTCCTGGTCGGCACACCTTGAACGTTGAGGCTTTTGATCGTGCTGGAAATATGGCACAATTTGAAAATGTTTTCTTTAGTCAAGATATTTTCGACTTTATTGACCCAGTTTTCGCGTATCCTAATCCTGCTACTCGACAAGCCCAAATACATTTCCAAGTTACTAGGCTAGCGGACATTGAACTAACCATCTATAGTGTGTCAGGCGAGAAAGTTTACTCGACTTCTCTTTCGAATGTTACTGGTTCAAATACCAGTTTGAAGTGGAATTGTTGTAATCAAAATCAACAGCCTGTCACAACAGGTATCTATATTTTTGATTTAACGGCAACTAACTCTGGCCGATCTATACAACGTAGTGGGAAAATTGCTGTACTGTACCCGAATACAAATGACAGATGAACTTTACTCAGCCCGAAAATCTCCGCTTTGCCCTCCAGTTTTTTGAATTAATCGAATGTCGGAAATTCGCATCGTCTGATCAACGCTTTTGCACATATCGTAAATCGTCAAAGCTGCTACGGAAACAGCTGTCATCGCCTCCATCTCTACTCCTGTTCGCCCCATACTTTTAACATGGGCTTCTATTTCTACACGAGATTGTTCTAAATGAGTTAATAGATGAAGGGAGACACCTGTGATTGGAATTACATGGCACAATGGAATAATATCAGGAGTACGTTTGGTAGACATTATGCCTGCTAAACGTGCAACCTCCAGTACATTACCTTTTTCAAACTTATGTTGGTTAATTTGTAAAATAGTTTCACGTCTTGTATATACTACTCCTCTCGCTGTGGCTGTTCGTTTTGTTTTAGGTTTGGGGCTTACATCTACCATTTGTGTATGCCCCTTTTCGTCGAAGTGTGTTAGTTTTGTCATAATGGTGAGTACATGCTTAAAAAAGAGTTGATTCTAGACTTATTTTGTGATAGATTATAGCCGTGCAACTGCAAAGGTGCAAAATAAATATAGTAAAAAGGAGTCGTACAGCATGCCGGTATTAACGTCAGCGTCAACGTCAGCCGCTTCCCCTCAAGGACTAGCTCAGGTCCGTCCGTTGATCAACACCAGCCAAGCTTTTCAGAGACCAGCTCTCGGACTTGGAAAAACCGAGTTCTTAGAAGCGCGAAATAAGAGCTCTCAATCAAGTCGTTCTCCTCACTCCTCCAGTAGCATAAAGGGGAAGTCGTACAATATTGGCTTGTCCGGAATTGGTGGGGCATCTGTAGCGCGTGATGCATCTGGTGGATTGGTCGGTGGCGGGATTATTGTAGACAGTATATCTTAGCTACATATTAGGCACTTCTTTGTACAAATTGACCAAATCTTCCACTAGCTCGGTTCTGCCTGCGAACATTCCTGCTCTCTGCTTGGGGTCTGGCTGATTGTATTGAATTGACTCTCCTTCCCGATTCCAAAATACTCCTCCTGCTTCCCTTACAATTAAGTCCCCCGCACAAATGTCCCACTCGTTTTTGGGTTGTACCGTCAAGTACCCATGAGCAGACCCGGCAGCTAGCCTCCCCAATTTGTAAGCGACACTTCCAATGTACTTTAGCTCTCCTACTCTATTTTCAAAATGCTTTAACTGGCCTCGCTGATGTTCAGTACGACTTGCCAAGAGCGTTGCCTGCTCAGTTTTTGTAGCAGGTAAGCAACTCAAACGTTCGCCATTCAAATGGGCACCTTCGCCTTCGACTGCCACAAAGAGTTCTTTCGTCGCAGGGTTGTTTAAAACACCAACAATAGGTCGGTTGTTCTCGACCAAAGCAATGGAGACTGCAAATTGCGAAAGCCCTTCGATAAACTCTAGTGTACCATCGATTGGGTCGATGACCCAAACTCGTTCTTTACCAACTCGATCTGGTGAGTCTTTACTCTCTTCTGACAACCAACCATCTTGAGGAAAGGCGCTTGTGATAGTTTCCTGAATATGATAGTTTGCGGCCAAATCCGCTTCAGTAACGGGATTATTTGGGCTTTTGTCTGTGATTTCGTACTTACTTCGGTAGTACTTCATTATCACGTCACCCGCTGTTTCAGCTGCAGCAATAGCGATCTTTTTTTCTTTCAATTGACATCCTCTCTTCGATTTCGTTAGAATTTGCACGAAAGTAGGATTCTAAAGGGTTTTTAATGAAAAAGCAACGTCTTTTGACACCGTATCCACATTTCTTGTCCTTCATCATATTAGCTGTCAGTCTAATCGGCTGCGAAGCTGTACAGAAAGCTCAAGAAAAGCGTAATGAACGCTTAATGACCGACCTTCAAAAGTCAGTACAAAACCGGCCTGCGGACTCTGCACCTTCACCCGATTCCCCTGCTGCATTAATCGGGAAAACAGCCCCAGACTTCACTCTACGTACTATCGCAGGGGATACCGTTAGTCTATCAGACCTTAGAGGTAAAGCTGTAGTACTAAATTTTTGGGCCACATGGTGAGGTAGCTGTCGTACGGAGGTTCCGTATCTAGAAGCATTACATAAAAAAAATCACAAGAGTGGATTGGTAGTTTTGGGTGCCAGCGTAGATGAAGAAGTAGGACAGCTGCAAGAGTTCGTCCGAAATAACATCAGCTACCCAGTTTTAACTAATGCGGGGGGAGTAGCTAGTCAGTACAATGTGAGTGGTATCCCAGCAACCTTCTTTATTGACAGGGAAGGTATCATTGCTTTTCAAGAAACTGGTTTTCGGGGTGAAACATCATTGAATTCTCACTCAGCTCAGTTACTAAACTAGCAATTATAAAAATGATCAAAAGGAGGGAAACCAATTCGAAGGTTGCTTTCCCTCCTGTTAGTTTTCTCCTGATCAGATACGTTCTAGTGGTGGGGAGTTTGTCAATTGCCTAATGTGTAGCCCTTCAACTGACCTAGTTGGCTTGGCCCACAGAACAGCGTTAGCCATCACCCTTCTGATGTTTGGGTCGTAGTAAATTGGGTGAGTCTCGTGTCCCGGACGAAAATAAAATACCTTACCTTTTCCTCTGTAGTAACAGCACCCGCTGCGAAAGACCTCGCCCCCAGGAAACCAACTGATAAAAACTAAATTGTCGGGGGCTGGAATATCGAATGGTTCACCGTACATTTCAGTTTCTTCTAGTTCAAAATATTCCCCAAGCCCATCGGCAATCGGATGACCATGCTCTATGACCCAAATTCGTTCTTTTTCACCAGCTTCCCTCCATTTCAAAGCGCCACTAGTTCCTAGTAACAACTTAAAAATTTTGGCTCCCTGTGTAGAATGCAACATAATCAAACCCATCCCATCAAGGACTTTTTCTTGCACCCTAATTGCTATTTCATCACTCACTTTATCATGAGCTAAGTGGCTCCACCATATTAATACATCCGTTTGCTTAAGAACTGATTCTGTCAGACCATGCTCAGGCTCATCCAGAGTAGCAAAAAAAACATCGATATCTAGGTTCTCTTTGAGTCCATCAGAAATAGCGCCGTGTATGCCCTTTGGATAAAGATTGGCTATAAACTCATTGTTCTGTTCATGTAAATTCTCATTCCATATTGTGACCCGAATTTTTTTACTCATTGTGATTATTAACACTCTCCAATTCTGGTGATTTGCAAAAATGAATGATAAGCATCTTGCCATTCTTGATTGTTATTTGGGTCGTAAATCTGAAGTGAAAAAGAATTTTTGATCACTTGGCGAACTTCATCTAATGTGCTAATTGCGTTGATTGCGATAGCTTGTACAGCGATATTACCAATTGCTGTGGCTTCAACAGGGCCCGCGACTACCTGCTTCCCAGTGGCATCGGCAGTAAACTGGCAGAGGAGTTGGTTTTGTACTCCACCACCAACGATGTGTAAAGTATCAATATAACGACCAGTGACAGATTCAATCTGTTCTAGCGTCCATCTATACTTAAAGGCTAAGCTCTCCAAAGCACATCGGATAAAAGCCCCTGGTGTCTCTGGTGCAGTTTGCCCCGTTCGGTGGCAATAATCCACAATTCGCTTGGGCATGTCCCCAGCCGGTAGGAAAGTGCTATCGTCTGGATCAATCACACTCACAAAAGCAGTTGAGTCTTTAGCTAATTGTGTTAATTCAGAATATTCCATTGCCGTTCCTGTACTTTGAGCCCAAGTCCGACGACATTCTTGAACTAGCCATAGTCCCATGATATTCTTGAGAAATCGAGAAGTCCGGTTAAAACCACCTTCATTAGTGAAATTCAAAGCTAGCGCTTGATCAGTAATCAAAGGTTGGTCCAACTCTACTCCCATCAATGACCATGTGCCGGAACTAATATATGCCCAATTATTNCCATTAGCNGGAACAGCGACTATCGCAGAACCTGTGTCATGACAAGCCGGTGCGACCACAGGAACTGNACTAAGCCCTGTTTCTTTACCAACAGATGACCTAAGCAAACCAATTTTTTCTCCTGGAAAAATCGTNTCAGGAAATATGTCATAAGGAATTTGAAATTTTTGGCAAATTAACTCTGACCAAGTAGCAGTTCGTGGGTCAAGAATTTGAGTCGTAGTTGCATTAGAAAATTCACTTACTTTTCGGCCTGTAAGCCAAAAATTAAGCAAATCAGGAATAGTTAGAAAAGTATTTGCTATTTCCAAAATCGGCGATTTAGAGTTNACCATAGATAGNAGCTGATACAGAGTATTAATCTGCATAAACTGTGTTCCGGTTTGGGCAAATATTTCCTTTTTAGTGAGAAGCTCAAAAGCTAATTCCATTATTCCACTTGTGCGCTCATCTCGATAGTGATATGGTTGGCCAATTAGTTGTCCATCAGCATCCAATAAGCCAAAATCAACGCCCCAAGTATCAATCCCAATAGATTTCAGATCACTATTAGCGGACATGCCAAGCACTTGCTTGATTTCTTTCCATAAAAACAGCAAATCCCAATGCAGGCTATCAAGTATTCGCACCCCACCATTGGGAAATCGGTGTATGATTCTTAGACTGATACGTTCTCCGTCAAAAGAACCGGTAATTCCACGGCCACTCTCTGCNCCTAAATCAATCGCCAAAAAGTTCATTTTTTCCTTACAATTCTCCTTGCCGAAAATTTATTCCATTTTATGCTTATCTGATGTCAGTGTCAAGAATACGTCCTGCTAATACGAGTATTGNAAACAACAATTCAATTGTCTTGATCAGCGATGTTAAGTTATAGTACTCCCGTNGCTACTCGACACATAATTACGGGCGTACAAGTCAGATTGTAATTAAACAAACAAAAAGTAAACGATAATTATTCTCGGTGAAGGAGAAGCAGAATGTTTAAAACTATACGACTAACCAGCTGCATAATATTATTTACACTACTAATGAATATATTATTTATTCATCTGGCTTCAGCTCAGAATCGTAGTAAGACCCACGATGTATACAATGCTTTGACGGGTGTAGATATCAAAATCGATGGAAAAATGTCCGACTGGGATGGTGTCTTTGATGCCGTAGTTGGTACAGATGGCAAACCATTTATTGATTTACCCGCGGGAGACGGTGGGAAAAAAGCTTTCCAAGAACATGGTGGTGGAAAGTGGAACGGAAAAGATGACCATCGAACCGGAATTATGATGGTCTGGCAACCAGATGCTTTCTACGTCGGGTTAATTGTCACTGACGATAAGCACGATGATCCACCTAATGGCTGGAATGGAGACACNCTCCAAATGGCTTTAGAAATGAGCGGNAAACGGAAAGCTGGTATACCTATGATTCTTTATAATATGGGTGTTTCTGCGGGAAAACTTGTGATTCATAACGAGGAAGCTGGAAAAAACGGGCTGACTGAAAAAGACTTCATGGTTGTACGAGATGAAGCTGCAAAAAAAACCTATTATGAAATTAAATTGTCCGCAGAGGAAATCTTAAAGAAAGGAAAATTTGAGAAAGGCCTGAAATTCGGGATGGGAATTTGTGTNAATGACGGNGATCCTCCTAAAGAAAAAGGTCAGAGAGGCTGGAGCGGNTGGTATTGNCATGCTGTCGTCCATGGGAAAAATTCTGAAAAGACAGGCCTTGTTCACTTGACCGACAAACAATTACTAGTAGATAGTACCGGTAAATTAACTACTACTTGGTCATCCATCCGTCAGCAATAGGGANNAAGCNNTCTCGTATACANNATNNTCGAGATTANNTCNTCCGNTNTTATCTGTCGAATTGGANCNANTTAGCTTAGNTCGGTCAGATCNTTGTAAAAAACTCAAANTTAGNGTANAACTAGTGTCANANATACCCGTTTATCCTATTTGNNCTCCTAAAGAAAGAGAGAAGAAANGAGTATTTNGNTCGCGCATATAACGATTTCAAAGNAATTATAAAAAACCAGACATTACCAAAAGAATTAGTTTCGGGCTTGTTTGACAGTTTCGATACCTACTGCAAAAAGAACTCGATAGAATCATTTTTTGTTACTTTGTTACCAACATGGCTGCAAGTAACTAAGAGTAAGTTTGGTTTTTTAGCAGAAGTTCGATATAGCTAGATAGAGAGTCCTTATCTGTTGACCCATGCGGTTATTGATATCTACAAGTCTGGATACACGATTTTGACATTCTTTCCAATCTTCAATTTCACAATCTGGACACCCTTAATGGAGCGGTAATGACGAGTAAAGCTCCTGTGTTAACCAATGCCCCCGAATCTGACCCTCAGAGTCGTGGTGTACCATTTGGTCATGGAAAGATTAAGAGTCATATTGGGTTACCGTTTTTAGTTGATAATGAGCTTGTAGGAGCAGTGGCTTTAGCAAATCGGTTGACCGGTTACCAGTCTACTGATATAGACTTGCTAGGACCTTTGTGTCAACTTGGCGGTTTATTAATTTCCGATAGGCGAGGTCTTACCCAAAAACATTGAATGTATTGAGGGCCACCACTCACCCTCGAGTTTGTGAGATGCTATTTTATCTTGAATCTGTTTTTGGCATGTGGTATATTTTCTCGGTTTTTTGGACGGGGCGTAGCGCAGTCCGGTTAGCGCACCTGCTTTGGGAGCAGGGGGTCGGAGGTTCGAATCCTCTCGCCCCGATTTGTTTAGTCGTCCTGCGGATTGCGCCCGTAGCTCAGCTGGATAGAGCAACTGACTTCTAATCAGTAGGTCGCAGGTTCGAATCCTGCCGGGCGTGCCATCGAAGACACTCCTTTAAAAATCTCGGGTGGTGGATGTAGCTCAGTGGTAGAGCTCCTGACTGTGGATCAGGCGGTCGTGGGTTCAAATCCCATCATCCACCCTTCTTTTGCGTCCGTAGTTCAATTGGATAGAGCAACAGACTTCGGATCTGTAGGTTGGGGGTTCGAGTCCCTCCGGACGCGTTTTCTTGTCCGTGTTAACCCCACGGCTCAAAATTTCGGGCGGATGTCGGAACTGGTAGACGAGATAGACTTAGGATCTATTGGGGTTTTCCCCGTGAGGGTTCGAGTCCCTCTTCGCCCAATCTCATCTTCATAATCATAGGACACACGGAGTTTTTTTTGAAGGTTGCAGTTGAAAGGCTGGAAAAAGGCAGAGTAAAACTTAACATTGAAATTTCTTCAGAAACTGTAGATCAGGAATTTAGCCAGCAATACCGACAAATTCGGAAAAATATTGCCATTCCTGGTTTTCGCAAGGGTAAGGCTCCGATCAATATGATCAGGGCCAGATTTTCACCACAGATCCAAGCAGATATCTTACAAAGGCTAATCCCATCATCCTACGATGATGCTATACGCCAGGAAGAGCTTATTCCACTGGGCGAAGTCGACATTCAACCCCCCTTTGATCAACTTGAGCTGGTCGAGGGGCAAGAGTTCGTTTTTTCAGCTTTCGTAGATATTAAGCCTGAAGTATTAGTACCTGAACTTAGCTCTTTTGAGATAAATAAAACAGCAATTGACGTCCCCAAGGAAGATGTCGATGAACGCATGAAACTATACCAAGAAATGCACGCCGACTACATACCGATAGAAGAAGAACGGGAAGTAGTCGAAGGTGATTGCGTCAATATTAGCTGGCAGTCTTTTCTAGATGACGAACCCACTGAGTCAGAAGACGATGCCGATATTGATATGGATCAAAGTAACATTTTTACGGAGATTAAGGATTCACTTATCGGAATGGAAGTTGGGCAATCAAAAACGGTCAATATCGACACATCCAAACCTCAAGAAGGACAAGCGCAAAATCCACTCGAAGGTCGAGACGTTCGTATTGAATTTACACTGAACGCAATTACCGAAAAGCAACTACCGGAACTAGACGATGAATTGGCTAAAGATTTAGACCACGAGAACTACGATCAATTTTACGCATCTGTTTGGAATGAAATGGTTGATGAAGAAAAGAATTCCCGTTACCAGCAACAAAAGGAAGATCTTCGTCAGCAAATTGTTGAAAAAATAGATGTAGAGGTCCCTGAGGCACTAGTGGAACGTTATATCCAAGAGTCCTTATCAAACGTTCAAAANCAGTTGNNTCGAGAAGGACGAACAGCTGAGGANGCNAACATTGANCTNNANTCAATGCCNGACCAATTACGTCAAGGGGTAATAGCTGATACCAAGTGTACNTGGTTTTTCGAAGCCATTTCTGATCGGGATAANATCNCCGTTANNGATGATGAACTGGANNTTGAAATNCGNCNGATTGCTGAACAACAAAANCGNGACCCNGAGAANTATGCTACTCTTCTAAAAGCCAGTAATCGTTTGGACCAGTTTCGGCAGCAGATGNGGGATGAAAANATATATCAGCANTTAGTCGAACATGCNTCTGCGCGNCCCGATTTGATNATCACACCAACGTAANTCGCGGACCAGTCATTTTTGTGAATTTTAGGAGTACTATAAATGAACTTGATTCCGAGCGTTATTGAACAGACTAGCCGCGGTGAGCGGGCTTACGACATTTATTCTCGCTTACTGAAAGATCGAATTATCATGATTGGATCTGCAATAGATGATGTAGTTGCGAGTAGCGTTGTTGCTCAGTTGCTCTTTTTAGAAGGTGATAATCCTAAGAATGACATTATTATCTATCTGAACACTCCCGGCGGGTCTGTTAGAGCTGGATTAGCTATCTATGATACCATGCAATACGTAAAGCCAGCTGTACAGACTTGGTGTGTTGGACAGGCATACAGTATGGGAGCTGTATTGTTGGCTGGTGGAGAATCTGGTAAGCGTTATGCACTTCCCCACTCTAGCATTTTGATACANCAACCACTGGGTGGGATTAGTGGTCAAGCATCTGATATTAACATTCATGCACAGGAAATACTGAAAACGAGAGAGCAATTAGACGAAATTTTAGCTAATCACACCGGTCAAACAACTGAAAAAATTCGGTTAGACGCAGACCGTGACTATTTCATGCGGCCTGAGGCTGCTCTAGAATACGGTATNATTGACCAAGTTGCGCACCCTCGCTCAGAATCGGATAAAGAGGAAATAACCGAACCAGACAATTAGTTTACTAATTTCTTGGGCCTTAGTGGTTTACCTCCCATTATGTGGCAAATATTTTTCGGAGGAATTAATGGATCGTACGTCTGAAAGTAACATCACCTGTTCTTTTTGTGGTAAGAATCGTGATGAAGTTAGATACAAGTTGATAACTGGTGGCCCTGGAATTTTTATTTGTGACGAGTGTGTTGAAGTTTGCAATGAGGTTTTAGCTGAGTATCGACGGGAAGAAGAAGTTGAAACTGAGGGCCAAGCAACTTCGGATGAAGCGTTTATCCTTCCAACACCAGCTGAAATCAAGTCTCAGCTGGATGAGTACGTTATCGGACAACAAATAGCCAAACGGGTATTGTCCGTTGCCGTTTACAATCACTATAAACGGCTGATGTACGCTCGAGATGATGCCATCGAGCTAGAAAAAAGTAACATTATGCTGGTTGGACCGACCGGTACGGGNAAAACACTATTAGCTCAAACGCTAGCGAAAATTTTGAACGTACCATTTGCCATTGCTGATGCCACTACTTTAACTGAAGCTGGTTATGTAGGCGAAGATGTTGAAAATATTATTTTGAAGTTGCTTCAAGCTGCTGATGGAGATGTTACTCGAGCCGAAACCGGTATTATATACATAGACGAGGTAGATAAAATAACTCGCAAATCAGATGGCCCATCAATTACTAGAGATGTTTCTGGTGAAGGCGTTCAACANGCGCTTCTGAAGATTTTGGAAGGTACGGTAGCTAATATTCCGCCTCAGGGTGGACGTAAACATCCACACCAAGAGTTTATTGAAGTTGATACTAGCAGGGTTTTATTCATCTGTGGTGGCGCATTCGTNGGGTTGGAAAAGATAGTTCAGGACCGAATTGGTGTTAAATCTATTGGGTTTGGTTCCAACACTGACGATGGATCTGAAGAAAAGATCCATCAAGTATTGGAGAAGCTCGTNCCGAAAGATTTGATTCGATATGGTTTCATTCCTGAGTTTATTGGCCGGTTGCCTATCGCAGCTGTATTACATGAACTGGATGCTTCTTCTTTGGTCAAAATCATGACTGAACCTAAAAATGCGCTAGTAAAGCAATATNTACAACTGTTCAAGTATGAAGAAGTTGATCTTCAAGTAACAGGNGAAGCTCTTGATGCAATTGCACAGGAGGTAATTTCTAGAGAGACTGGTGCTAGAGGGTTGCGCGCGGTTTTGGAAAACCTCATGCTAAGTACAATGTTTGACCTTCCNTCTAAGGAAGGAGTCGAGAAATGCATTGTTACCAAAGACTCAGTTGTAGGCGGAATTGAACCAGAACTAGTCTACAGCCAAGATTGCTCTTCTGATGAGTTCAAAAATGTAAAAACGGCTTAATAATTTGGAAGTAATTAGGATGAAGAACGTTACAGGCCAATTTCTCTCATTATCTCCTACTGTGTTATAATAGAAAGCAAGCAAGCCTAAAAACTAAGTCGTTTTCTTGAATTGACTACTTTGATCTGAAAAAGACGTAACGTCGGATTGTAATATGATTCCCATAATTCCCCTTCCCGGTAAGGTTATATTTCCTCGAACTAATACGCCATTGAATGTCGTACGCCAAGTCGGCGTTTTGGCAACTAAGTTTGCCCTAAGTCAAGACAAAATGGTTTTATTACTGAACCAAAAAAATGCTGACCTTGATGAGCTAACGGGTGACGATTTTTACTCAGTTGGTACGGTCGCAAAGATCGTAGATTCTTTTGAACCTGGGGACGGTACTGTACGGATTGCGGTTGAGACCGAACGACGAGGCGTTGTAGANGAGATTCTTGTTGATCACGATATTTTTCTGGCAGAAATAACTATTCCGTCAGAAGATTTGAATCAAAGCGACGATACTGCCCCCCTCCGAAAGAAAGCNGTTAAATCTTTTAGTGAGTGCATGCAGCTCAAAAAGAAACTTAGAAATGAAGTTTTATCTGTAGCNAAAAANGAAAAANACCCTGGNNTATTAGCAGATTACATTGCAAANTATGCNNNTTTCAAAGGNGATAAGCCTCAACAAATNNTNGANGAAGTCAATNCCANTAANCGATTAGAGNTGGTGGTTCAGTTCNTNGAAGAAGATTTAGAAGTNGTTGAATTGGACCGCAGAATTGAAGAAGANGTAGAAAAATCNGTAAAAAAAACACATCGNGAATTCTACCTAAANGAAAGAATGAAAGCGATTCAGAAAGAACTAGGACGTGGCGAAGACGGNTCCAATGAATTTCANGAAATNGAAAAACAAATTCANGAAGCTGGNATGAGNGANGAAGCTTTGGAAAAAGCNAACAAGGANCTCAAACGTCTTCAACANATGCAACCNATGTCCGCTGANTCGGGNGTAATTCGTACGTATCTNGATTGGCTNGTTTCGTTGCCNTGGTCTAATAGGACAAATAAACGAATNAGNATTNATCGAGCNGANAANATCTTAAATNCAGACCATTANGGGCTTGAAAAACCGAAGGANCGAATTCTCGAGTACCTANCNGTTATGAAGCTNGTNAAAAAAATCAAAGGNCCTATTNTGTGTTTNGTTGGCCCNCCGGGAGTGGGAAANACCTCNCTGGGCANGTCAATAGCAAATGCTACTGGNCGAAATTTNGTCCGTATGTCTTTNGGTGGNGTNAGNGATGAAGCNGAAATTCGTGGNCANCGTCGTACTTATATNGGTTCTTTACCTGGTAGAATAATTCATGGNCTACGTGATGCGAAATCGAAAAACCCACTATTTTTGTTGGATGAAGTAGACAAAATGAGCTCTGATTTTCGTGGCGATCCCGCTTCAGCATTGCTAGAAGTATTAGACCCTGAACAAAATGATACTTTTCGCGATCATTACCTGGATGTTGATTTTGACTTGTCGGAAGTGATGTTCATTATGACGGCCAATTCAAAATCAGCAATTCCTATGCCTCTCTTAGATAGAATGGAGGTTATAGAATTGCCAGGTTATACCGAGTTCGAAAAATTGAAAATCGCACAGCAGTTTTTGGTTCCGAAACAGATTAAATCGAATGGTCTCAACGCTAAACTGGTTAGTATAGACGACACATCTATTGGATCGATTATCAATCACTATACCAAAGAAGCTGGTGTCAGGGGGCTGGAGCGACAGATCTCTAAATGCTGTCGAAAAATTGCCAGACAAGTTGCCAAAAATGGGAAAAAACACCGTAACATCAAGATCAATGAAGATAATGTAAGTGACTTTCTGGGGCCACATCAATTCAAGCAGCGTCAGCCGGAAGAACAAGATGAAGTTGGTGTGGCTACAGGGATGGTGTATACCCAAGTTGGTGGGGACATTGTTGCTATCGAAGCGACTACGATGAGGGGAGAAGGTGAGTTAACATTGACTGGTCAGCTTGGAGATATAATGAAGGAGTCTGCCCAGACGGCCTTGGCTTATATTCGGTCTCAGTCTGAAGAATTAGAGTTGCCTGTTGATTTTACTTTTAGCCAGCAAGATTTTCATATTCATGTACCAGAGGGTGCTGTACCCAAGGAAGGGCCTTCCGCCGGCATTACGATTGCGACTGCGATGGTCTCGGCTATGACTGGCCAACATGTAAGAAAAGATGTTGCCATGACTGGTGAAATTACTCTTAGAGGCCGTGTTTTACCCATTGGTGGACTAAAAGAGAAAATCTTAGCTGCTCATCGAAACCAAATCCATCATGTCATTATTCCCGAAGAAAACAGCAAAGATATACCAGAAATTCCAGAGGACGTTCGGGCCAAACTGGAATTCCATCAGGTCGAGAATATGACCCAAGTATTAGATCTCGCACTCCGAAAAGAATAAAAAATATTGCAGACATGCGTCTCGATAAATTTCTCCAATCTAGCCGGATTATCAAACGTCGCCCAATAGCTAACGAGATTTGCGTTCGTGGAAAAGTAATGGTCAATAACAGGTTAGCTAAAGCTTCCAAAACCGTTGCTATTGGCGATATGATTACCATAGATTTTGGTGATCGGCAGAACCGTGGCCTAAAAAGCTATAAAGTTCTGGAGATACCAACAGGTAATGTACCAAAGAGTCAGATCAGTGGCCTTTACCAATTGTTGGAGTAATCTACATAAAATGTACTAATAGATTTTCGTTAATCAGAATTTGTTGTTCCTTTGCAATCTACATTTAGTTGGTTCATTCGCCTGATTGAGTACAAGTCGCCATATTTATTGCTAGTGCTCGTCTGTTTTGGCGTCGAAGTCTCGGAAGTTTCATCCCAAACTTCTAACTTCCAATTATTACAATCGGACAGTAATCGGCTGGTTGTTTCATTTCAGGCTTCTCCGTCATTAAGATCGTCATCTTTTTCTAATCGGGATCAGCACGGACACTTGGTAGCTCTGATCGGAATACCACCGACCGGCAGTCCTACAGTATCTTTGATCGCTTCTTCAGCTTTTGAATCCACCGATCAGTTGGATTCAGTTCAAATCATCAGTATTTCACCCATTGGTTTCATGCAATCCCAGAGGATTGGCCGAATTTCCGTTGACCCCCGAATTCAGTCAGCAACTTTTCGGATCGATTTGCCAACATCTAATTACTCTGTGGATAATTCTACACTAGTCTCTCCATACATTGAAGATTATCTTCAATCAACTTTGCTGAACTATGACCAAGCTCGCAAATGGCGAAAACCACCTGTATCACTTTCTTCTGCTCCCTATGCCTCAACTAGTGATAACCAACGATTCAAAATACCGATCTATCAAACTGGAATATACAGGATTGTATCTGAAGATTTCAAATCTGTTGGTATAGGCTTAAATGAGGTCGACCTCAAAACGCTTCGAATGAGTAGTGGTGCACGCGCTGTTGGTATTTATATTTTTGATTTGGATAAAAATGATTATTTCGATGAAGCAGACTTTATCGTTTTTTACGGTCAAAAGTTAGAAAATAATAAATTTACTGATGAAAATATCTATTGGTTGAGTTGGGGACAGAATGAGCTTGGTTTGCCAACCTCAACTACACAAGTCAGAGATGTAAATGTTTCTCCCCAAGTAGATGGTATTGTTTCAGCACGATCATTCAAAACTACAATTCACATGGAAAAAGATCGGTTCTATGATCCATTGACTCAAGTCCGCTCAGAGTTGGCGGATCATTATTTCTGGACTACACTGACGGGGTCGTCAGTCAAAGCCATTCGACAAAAGGATTTTCGGGTTAATTTTCTTGGAACAGTCCCTCGCCTGAGTGCCAGTAGGCAGGCTGAATTGCGTGTAAAGTTACAAGGCCGGACGGTCAAGCGAAATGCTACACATCGAGCCCGAATCATTCTAAATGGGCACCAATTATTACCAATAGTTGAATGGCGTAAACAAGGTGCCCCGTTAATTACTCGACAATTTCCACAACGACAGATGATTTTCGACGATCATGACAATTTTTTTAATATCATTAGTGAAGATAACAATGGTACTTCTATAAGTAAAGCTGACTTCTATCTCGACTGGTTTGAGTTTGATTATTGGCGAACGTTCAGAGCCATTGGCGATGTACTTTTGTTCAATTCTGAGGTCGATCCCATTCCCCGAAACACTGTCGTTCAATACACTTTGACTGACTTTAGTAAGCAACCAGTTGATTTATATCGAATAGTCAACGGAGGGATTGAGGCTCGATTAGTCGGAGCAAAAGTTGACACTGAAAAACCTAATTTCAACCTAGTATTTCAAGACCAGATTATCCAACGCACCGAGTATGCGGCTCTTTCTAGATCTGCATATTACTACATCCCTAAGTTAATACCAGCAAAACCTTCGGATTTACGAAGGCCAGCTAACCAAGCCGATTATATTGTCATTAGTCACGAAAATTTCATTGAAGGAATTCAACCACTAGTCGAATTTCGTCGATCACAGGGCCTAAATGTTAAGGTTGTTGACGTAGATGAAGTCTACGATCTATTCGCTGGTGGTATTTTTAACCCACATGCTATTCAGAGATTTCTACGTTATACCTATACCAATTGGCAAAAACCTGCCCCTACATATGTCTTATTAGTTGGTGATGCGCATTATGACTATAAGCGATCAATGGTTGCTCGTTACCGAGAAGAATTCGGTACTGATTATGATCTGTACCCCAATTTTCTGCCAACTTTTCATGGTTGGTCGCCTGAGAGTGGAGAAACAGCAATGGACCAACGATTCGTCAATATAAGTGGTGATGATTCTATACCGGATATGTTTATAGGTCGGTTAGCTGTCCAGAGGCAACATGAATTAAATACGGTCGTTGGCAAAATTATTGACTATGAGCAAAATCCAAAAATTGGCCGTTGGCAAGCACGTATTATGCAAGTTGCTGATAACGAAATTGATAACCCTGGCCAAGATGATATCTTTGAACTAAGTCGTGAGAATATAATTAATAACTTTATCCCCGTTGATTACGATGTGGAAAAAATATACCTAAGAGAAATTGTAAGTCCACTCAATACCAATCAGGAGATAAAAAGAACCTTAGATCAGGGGGTTTTAATTGCCGAATATTCGGGGCACGGTGGCACACAACAATGGGCTGACGAGTCAATCTTTCGTCTACAAGATGCCCAGTTAATGTCTAATGAGTACTTACCCTTTATGATCACAACTACATGCCTTAACGGGCAATTTGACAAACCGCTTCAATATGGAGAACAAAGCTTAAGTGAAGCTTTCGTTAATAATCAACATGGAGCGATTGCCTCACTAGCTGCTAGCCGCCTAACATATGGTTATGGAAATGCTCTATTTGATGAAGATTTATTCACAGCAATGTTTAGTGTTAAACCATCCATTATTGGAGCCATCGTTGGTCATGCCAAAACCCGCTTCATAAGCGAAGCCGCGCTGCATTATATTCCGGGAGCTGAACAGTATATTCTATTTGGCGACCCTGCCACTAAGTTAGCTATTCCTGACTTGCAGATTCAGGTTGATCTTAATTCCATAGCCTTGGATCCTAACCAAAAAATTATTGTGAAGAATAATATCATCGGTAGAAATCTTCTTCGTCAAGATACTGGTCAGTTATTTTTTCAAAAAGCTATCGACTTTAATACAGAAACAATGATGGCAACTGCTGTCTTTCCTAAGAAAAAAGACTCCGAAGTTGAGCTAGTTCGTCAACGAAAGCAAATCCGAGTATGGCAAGGAGAGTTCGGGGAAATTCAAATTCCAGTACCTCGTGGTGTCGCAACTGGGGCCGGCGCAGTTCGTTTTTTTGCTAGTGATAACAAGAGAGCTGCCATCGGTGGAGCAAAATTTTGGACCTACCAGCCGATCATCGTAGCGATTGAGCCTGTGATGGATGATCAAAATACAAGAACATTAGAAATTTTTGTTCAAATTGCTGACAATCAAGGTCAAGGTGGAATTAAGTCCGTTGAGGCCTTATGGATGGATACTGAAAATTTTATTGATCATTCGTATAAAATGATATTAGCTCCTGAATATAGCAAACCAGTTATCACAAACGGAGCTTGGTTTAAGTTGGAAGAACCAATTCCCTTGCCCAAATCGGGTAAAACGGTTCGATATGAAATCAAAGTTGTTGATGTAACTAACCAAGAGGTCAAAAGCGAAACACAAAGAGCTGAAGTTCCAGAAGGCGCTAACCTTGCAATTGCCTCAAAGGCTAGTCTCGGTCCCCCTATCCGTTACGAATTTTCAAAAACCAAGAATACCTACTTACTGAGTGCCGATATTGAGAATATTGGTGGTCAACCCGTCACAATTCCTGTTGAGGTTTGGTTTAGTGAGGACGATTTAGATAAAAACAGTGATTTTGAAATTGATACTGATGCCAATATATTTGGTTTCGTTACCATCAATCCAGAACAGTGGAATAATCATCAACCTAAGACAAAAGGAGATATTCGTCAGTCTTATACAGTTCAATTGATGCTTGATCAGCCTTTGTCTACTGGTAGTCACAAGATTTATGCTTTAGTTGACCCAGAAGGAGCTGATGATGACCATTTCGATTCTGTGTATGGTAAGTTAGATGAACCACGTTCGTTTGATAACGTTGGCTATAGTATTTTTATAGTAAACGAATACCAACTCAAGCCGAATGAGTCGCTTGTAGCCCTAAGTCTAGATCATATTTTGGATGTAAATTTTCCGGCTAATTCGATTGTGAGTCAACAAAGTATTCCAATCTCAATCAAAAACCTGAAGGCAAAAAGTACCTTCCAGACCGAACTGCTGGAGGCTCCTCTACCTCGGATTGCAACTTTGAGGGCTCTACGTAAATCTGATGGGCCCATAGCTTATAAACTACAAATTAATGCTCAAGAAGCAAAATTAGTTAAACCGATTGAATTAAAACTACGGTTTGACATTGACCAAATGGAACAGAACATCCAAAAGAAGTACACACTGGTGCCAGGTATGGANGGTTTTCAAAAGGCTCTCAAACGAGAAGTNCAGTGGCTTTCTTTTTATAAATGGAGATCAGATTTNAAACTGTGGGANCGGCTTNNTTCAGNTATCGATTATAATCCTAATTANGACCCNAGCCANAAACNACNNAATCTGCCNCANGAGAATGANCNGGATCNTAAAAATAAAGAAGTTAGCCNCAGNCAAAATAGTATTCTGGCTTTGGAACAGTTNGTNACNCCGACNCAATTAGANAANACCAGTACAGNACCATTACGCCGACACCANATCCGAATAGATTCTCATATGACACCAGNAGCAGAGTGGGTAATCTTNTTTCTNAATTCCTTTCAATATGAAGTGATNTTGAAACCGAANGGTACGGATAATATTGAAAAATTAGGAAANACNGGGAGAGTNGGAAATACATTCCNNGATGAAGTGATNGGCCTNNAGTTGACTNTACCTGAACCNNAAATACCATTTGAGTACGGAGATGCCCTCGTTTTTAGCACANAACTTGGTACNANTAANGAAATTCNNGTTGATCANACACGAAGCNAAAATCTNGGTACNGGGACNGCTNACGCNTCAGCTAGCAAAGATTATCCAGAAAAGTTCCGTACCGGAGACTGGNTTCTTTTTTTTCACGACGATAATGTATACGAGATTCGGGATAGCTTCAATAATCCGCTCCGTTATTCTTTTGGCATGTTGGTTACAGGGACTACGAATCAGCCGTTGAGCTTGAAAGAGATTGGTGTTGACGTATTAGTTATGGCTGGCGAACAGCCATTTGGTTTTGGTGATACTATTAAATTTAGNACGACAGAAGTTGGAGTTGTTAGAGCAACGGTACAACCTGAAGATTTTACTTTTGATACGGTAACGATGTTATACAGTCAAGACTGGTTTCCACCTAAGTTTCAAATCTGGGTTGATGGAGAAGTTGCNGNTCCCAAGAGTACTATTCCACCTAGGCCTGAAATTTCCATGTTGTTGGAAGATTCTAGTGGTATCAATATGGAAAAATTTCGTATGTCATTTAGCCGCGACGGAGCTGAGTTTCAACCTGTAAAAAATCTAGAAATTCCTAAGACTGATACATTTCGTACGGTTCCAATCCGTTACGAGCCTGTTCTATTTCCAGGTTACTATATTTTTCGGATAACAGCTGAAGATTACAACGGTTATCGACTAGGAGACGGCCCGTTTTATGAATTTGTGTATCAGGTTGAGAAGAATCCGGATCTACAGGCACCGGAGATTGTGGTACTGATTAATAAAGAGCCATTGGTTGATCAGGTTGAGTTGAATATTCAACCAAAATTTGAGATCCATATTAAAGATGATTATCAAGTTGCAGACGAAACAATCGAATTGTTTTTGGGACGGATGAACCAGTCTTTAGAGGCCATATCACCAGACAATTATCAAATTTATCCAGTTGAAAAAACTAGAACGATTTTACGCTTTACTCCAGACTTGAGTAACGGTATTTACCATATTCGAGTACAAGCGAGTGATACTAGTGAAAATATTTCTAATATGAAGGTTCTATCCTTTGAGCTTAATGAGATGATCAAAATTACTGATTATGTTAATGTGCCTAATCCAGTTCTTGACAATACCGTTTTCACGTACAACTTAGCTCAAGNTGCAGATCAAGTAACCATCAAAATTTACACAATATCTGGNCGACTGATTCAAACGTTAGAAGACGTATCATCTCAGAGAGGTTATAATGAAGCCTTTTGGGACGTTCGCGATATTCTTGGCCATCCTCTGGCTAATGGAACCTATTTTTATAAAATTACCGCTCATTCGGCCACTAAAGTTAGTGCAAATTCATATGTCAGCCAAATTGGAAAATTGGCAATTCTTCGTTGAATGCGTGAAATTAACCTAAGGCACTATAGGGATTTAGCCTACAAAACTTACCAGAAAGGTATTGACAAAAAAATGCCCAACAAGTATACTTGCGAACTACGTTCGTCTCTGTACTGTATTTAATGTCGTTCTTCAAACCTTGGCACTGGCAGTCGCAATCTGCAATCTGCAATCTTAATAATCGACGCTGACGAAGTTATTTTAGGAGATTAAGTTTTTATGAACAATTTTAGAAACATCATAGCAGGTGTCCTGCTAACGTTGATCGTTGTCTGGATGGCTGGCTGTGCTGGATGTAATCCGCCACCAATACCAAGCGACATGACACCAACCGAGGGACCAGAAACCGGTGGAACGTCTGTGAGAATAACAGGCGACAAGTTTGATTTAAAAAGTGGCGTTACTGTTAAGTTCGATGGGAAAAATATTACAGCCACGGTGACTGACGCTACATCTTTAACATTCCGAACGCCGGTAGGACAAGCCGGTAAGTCTGCTACGGTCTCCATTTACAACAATAGAAAAGAAGAAGAGGTTGTCTCTGTGGGTTCGTTCAAGTTTACTGACGCAACCCCACCAAGAGTAGTTTCTACTGAGCCACGTGATGCTGAAACCTTTTCTGAATTTACCGACGCCCAGAATGTACTTTCCAGCGTCTCCGTCCGTTTTTCGGAGGCGGTTGATACAAACACCGGAACAGTTTCAGTAATTGAAACCGACGCTGCGAATAACACACGTGAAGTTCCAGGGGAAGCCTCTGGTAGTGGAGACATGCTAACTTTTGCTTTTTCGTCTCCATTAACCGCCGAGGGGTCTTCCAATGCAGCCAACGCGCTCAAAAGCTACAAAGTTACCGTAGCTAGTGTCAAAGACCTTGCTGGTAATACCCTACAAGAGTCTTACCAGTTTAGTTTTTCAATTGAGGGTGTTGAGTTGGTCAGTCAATACACCGTTCAGTCAGGAGATACCTTGCCAGCTATTGCAGCCAAACCGCAAGTTTACGGGGACAGTAGCAAGTGGCCACGACTGGTCGAAGCGAACCAAGACGACTACGATTTTGATCCGAATCGGATTGTGTCTGGCCAGCGCCTATGGGTTCCGAGGGGAGCAGCTTGGGGGGACTCTGAGTAAGTTCATCATAAAAATTTTTCACAATAGGCGAGAGTCTCACTCGGGGCTTCTCGCCTATTTTTTTATACTTGATTTTTGAGATTTGACGACAAATTTACCAGAGATTATCAGAGTATGCCAATCGAAAGTCTGACTAGATTAAAACGCCGACAGATGTTAAGTCTATGTTCTAATGGATTTGGTTCCGTAGCTTTAATTGGCTTAGCAGCTTCGAAGAGTTTTGGTGGTAGGGTTGATGATATCAACCATCCTTCTACTAATCAGCCTCATTTTCAGCCAAAAGCCAAAAATGTCATTTTCCTGTATATGGATGGTGGAGTTTCCCAAGTTGACTCCTGGGATCCTAAACCTATTCTGGAAAAAGAAAATGGTCAACCAATGACAATAGAAACTGAGCCTACGCAGTTTAATCAAGATGGTGGAATCATGAAGAGTCCCTGGGCATTTCAACAATATGGACAAAGTGGTATCCCCGTCAGCGAGCTCTTTCCTTGTATCGCAACCTGTGTCGATGATTTAGCTGTTATTCGGTCAATGGTATCTGAGTTTTCTGAGCACACCAATGCTAATTATTATCTTCATACGGGTCATGGTTTACAAGGTCGGCCTAGTATGGGAGCTTGGGTAAATTATGGTTTGGGTAGCGAAAATCAAAACCTACCAGGCTTCGTTGTTTTAAATGGTGGTTTGATTCCATCAGGTGGTCTTGATTGTTTTAGTAATGGCTTTCTACCTGCACACTACCAAGGCTCACTATTTCAATCAGGGGCTCGACCTATTGCGAATATTACTAGTGAAAAAAATAACGATCATCAAAAAACAAATAAGCTTAAGCTCATTAATGCCCTCGACCGACGACTGTTAAGCCGGATCGGCAATTGTGACGAAGTCGAATCAGCAATATCTAACTACGAATTAGCTTACAGAATGCAATCGACAGTTCCAGAATTAGTTGATTTTTCAGGGGAAAGCGAAAAAATTCAAGATCTATATGGTTTTAACTCTTCATTCGAACCAACTAAGGTCTATGCGCGACAATGTTTGTTAGCCCGCCGCTTAGTTGAACGTGGTGTTAGATTTGTTGAACTGACATGTCCAAAAGTTGCTGCCGATCGCTGGGATCAGCACGGAGGTCTCGAAGCCGGACACAAAAGAAATGCACTGGCTATTGATCAACCTATTGCAGCTTTACTTAAAGATTTAAAGTCTCGAGGTTTGCTGGACGAAACACTAGTTATATGGGCTGGTGAGTTTGGGAGAACACCTTTTTCACAAGGCCGAGACGGCAGAGATCATAATCCGTTTGGCTTTTCAATTTGGTTAGCTGGTGGAGGTATCAAAGGTGGAACGATTCATGGGGAAACCGATGAATATGGCTATCGTGCTATAAAGGACATTGTTACAATCCATGATCTTCACGCAACTATACTACATCTACTTGGTATCGATCACACCCGCCAAACCTACCGATTCAGTGGGCGTGATATTCGGTTGACCGATGTTTATGGTAAAGTCATCACACCTATTCTGAGCTAACTTGCATTTCTTCAAATTGGTAATTAGTTATTATAAAACTTTCTATTTATGACTGAATGGCTTAATAACATACAAATTCAACTGAGCGCCGACCAAATGCCTGCTTGGGGTGAGATAGAAACGATCCAAAAGCAAGTGTCTAAGCAGTTAGATTTAGCTTTAGTAAATCAAACAGTTAGCCAACGTCAGGAGATTTTAGAGTTGGTAGCCTTAGTTCTCGAAAGAGATGAACTAAAAACACCAGTTCTATTAGAATCAGTAACACAAGCTCTGCTTCAACTAACGGTTGTCGATCAGAAATTACTAGATTTGGTTGTTTTACTAAATCAGGAAACAAGGTCNAATCNGGACACGCAAGATNGGATTANNAGNTTCTTTTCCANGGCTATCCGATCAGCTTCNTCCTATCAACAACTAAAATTATTGGTTAATACTNTCATTCATCTGGCTAGCACTAATAGGCGTACNGATGAGCCNCTNCAGTTTCCAATACAGNAAATTGTNTTTGAGAGACTNGTACCTCGTNTNTTAGANCCAGAACANGCCTTGGAAGTATCGAATTTATTNCAATGGTTACGTTATCATGCAACTGATNCTGGTCGTCGTATACTTTACAACCAATTAGCTCAACTTNTTCATAANNCAGANCTNAACAGTTCAACCCTTCATATTATTTTTGATTTTGCTTTTACTTCNCTCGGTANGNNAAATCAAAATANGGAAGNTACNGTCAACCATGACCANTCNCAAGAGATTTCATTCCAAAAANTTTGTATCGANCNAATAATCNAACTTTTGNCTGAATCATCTAGTGCNACTAGTGNGTTNGGGCTTTTAGTTTCTTTTTGGCCNTTGATAACAAAAGAGCTACGNGNGACGTTAGTTCAATCATTGCCTGTANGCANTGACTTCAGTCAGGATTGGTCAAATATATTGGAAGAACATAAGATTGATTCAGATAATTATGCGCGTATTTTCTATATGGTTCTTGAAATGATTTCTTATAGTGGAAGTCGATTCAGCCCATATGCTGAAAAGGTCCAACTCTCGTTGGTTAAATTGGCTTTGAAATTAACTCCAAGTCAAAATGAATTGCGTAGTGCCCTACGAGAACCAACATTTTTTCAGAAGCTTTGGCCAAAGTCCATTTGGCTAGCCTCCGTTTGGCTTTTACTTCGTCCTTTAGCTGAGCTAATTCCCCAATCAAAAACAGGTCAAATTGTATCGTCTTTGGGTCTACCTGCAGCCACATTCCCTTCCCAATCAACCTTTCTTTTTGTATTCGAATATTTACTATCAGGTCAAGAAGCATCCGAAGGTATAAATACTGCTAACCAATCTACTCAGATGAAAAGGGCNCTGCTAAATGCTATGGCACAGCTGTTAGATTCGAGAACAGAAGAAACTGAACAGGTTTGCCAATCANTACAAGAGTATTTACAGGGATATCTGAAAGGTGTAGGNTATGCAGAACGTAAGTCATGGAAAGCTTTAGCTGAACGNGTCTGGTTTTTTGACACGAACCGACCGACAGCGGATGTTGACAGGATTCGGCATCCAGAGGTAAGTCGTCAACTACAACAGCAAGTGAGGCTAATGTAAAATTAGTAAACAAAGTACTTTGGCTGCAAGTGGCTATAATTGATTAAACGCATCACTTTCCCATTTACAGTCTAAGCAAAAATATAGATTACCGCCCAATCCCTGAACTTTGCCTTTGCATTGAGGACAATATAAGACTGGTTGTTGATCTACAGTTGATCTTGGTTTAACTGACTGCCGTTGATTGACAAGGCAGCTACATTGAAAGATATGGCCTTTGCATGTAGAGCAGTAGTAAAAGCTATCAGATGTCAATCCTGTAGTTTGCGGGGAAATACGGATTTGTAATTCATAGATAACTACATTATCTTGTATTAANCTTGTTTTTCCTGATTTGTTGATNGCCAAAGTATCCCAAGATCTAAGCTGTGTTTCCATTTGGACAACTAACTCGTTAATCTCAAATGCAGCAGCGGCCCAAGGAGTATCAGTAATGCCAAACACTTTACTGGTACGCTGAAGTGCCATCATTTGAAAAATCTTCTTTCCTGCGAGAATCTTAGTTGCTTCAAACTTATCGCTAGTGTTTACCACTAAATTTCAAATTGCCTCAGGTAATTATCAAATTCTTGTCGGTGTCTGATCTTCCGCAACTGGTTTCCGGTTACCAGATACTCTGCGGGTGTCATTTTCAGATTATAGTTAGAACTCATTGTGTGACAATAAGCGCCAGCATCATGAATGGCAAGACCACTTCCCTCAGGCGGACGTGGTAATTGACGATTCGTACCTAGAAAATCAGCTGATTCGCAAACAGGGCCCACAACATCGAATGTTTCAACATTTGATAGAACCGGTTCGATCAAATCGATATGTTGGTAAGCTTGGTAAAGACTTGGACGGATCAACTCTGACATACTTCCGTCAATAACAATGAAATTTTTGTTGCCGTTGCTTTTAACACCAGTAACTCGGTTAACTAATATACCTGTATTTCCTACAATGGATCGGCCTGGTTCAATAATTAGGATTAACTCNGGTGGTAACAGTTCTCTAATCGAATCGACTAAATCTACTGGTGTTGGTAAACAAGGATTATTCTTTTTGTAGTCAATGCCNAAACCGCCACCGATATTTAAATAACGAAGGTTAAAACCTTGATCTTGAATCTGTCGAACAAAATCTAACATTAAAATGGTCGCATCTCGAAAAACAGCGACGGTTTCAATTGTGGAACCAAGATGGCAGTGTATACCCACTAGGTTGAGGCGATCGTTCTGCTTGATCTTTTTCAAGAACCAATCTAGCCGTTCATTTTGAATGCCAAATTTGGAATTTTTAATACCAGTTGAAACGTACGGGTGGACTTTCGGGTCCACGTCAGGATTAATGCGAATTAGTACTTTAACNGGCGTGTCAGAAACTTCTGCGGCTTTTTGGATATGCAATAGGTCAAATTCGCTATCAATATTAACCATCACTTGNTGCTTCACAGCCAGAGTCAGTTCGGGTAAAGTCTTTCCGTTACCATTGAAAATCATTTGACGTGAATCGAAACCAGCCACTAGAGCTAGCCTAAGTTCATTGCCACTGACAAGAACTGCACCACATCCCATCTTCTGTAGATGTTTTAATATGTGTAGGTTGTTGTTGGCTTTAACTGCGTAACCGATAATCGATTGTAAGCCTTTAAGCGCTGATACGTAGTCTTGGTAGTTTTTTTGGATTTGACGTAAACTATACAAGTAGAAAGGGCTCTCTGGAACTTGTTTTTGAATCTCTTTTACCTGTAGATCCTCACAATACATAAATCCATTCTGGAAATAAAAACTCATCTACTACCCATAAACACTAAGAGAATGATATCATCTACGAAAAACTGGAGCCAGAGTTTTTCGTTTTATCGACAGTTTTTGGAAGTCGAAAGACAAACCCTAGACTTTTTTCTATCTTTTCATCAGTAGAGACATCTACTATATCGATGAATCGAGAGTAGGCCTAATTCCAAAATGGACGAACTCAGTGAAAAAGACCTAATTCTGGCTGCAATACTTGGTGACTTGCGAGCTTTTGATCAATTAGCTTTGCAATATCGGTCAGCTTTGCTGATTATCGCTAGTAGAATTGTACCAATAGAAGAAAGTGAAGATGTGGTTCAAGAGGCATTGGTCCGAGCATTTCATGCTTTACCAAGTTTATTAGAACCAGCAAAATTTGGTAGTTGGATTCATTCTATTACCCGGAACTGTGCTTTACAGTACCATAGAAAGGAAAAAAAGGGCCGTTCGATTATGGATTGGGTAATTCTATCAGAATATTTAGCCGCTGACCCTGCCAATGTATTAGAAGAGATGGAATCTGAACAAGCTGTATTAGAGGCCGTTGAAAGTTTGAAGCCCAAATACCAAGTCGTCGTCCGATTGTATTATTGGGGGCAAATGCCCCAATCAAAGATAGCAAAATTTTTGAACTTGCCATTGACCACAATCAAGTGGCGACTCCACGAAGCAAAAACTCAACTCAAACAATTACTGATACAAAGAGGATATTAGTATGACCAAAAAAGAAAGCCTTAATCAACTCAATCAATATAAGAGTGTTCTAGAAACAACCAAAGATTTTTCAATCCAAGCGAGTGCTTCTGGAGAGCAAAATGGTGGTGAAGAACGCTGTATACAGCTATTCAATAAGATCTTATTAGCTGTTAGCAATCAAATAGTTGATGGATTGATTGATCCCTTAAATGTAGATGCTAACTACAGTGAAATATCTGTCGCATGTACACAATTATTGGCCCTATTGAGTGAGGATCCTAATCACGAAGATAACTATTTTAATGAGGACAGTAAGGAAGAAGGACGATTTGGTAATTTATTTGAAGGTTTCGATAACGATTTTCAAGATATTTTTCGCGATTTGGGTAGAAAAGTTCGTGATAATATCCCAAAGGTTATCAAAGACAAAGTCGCGGAAGAACTCCACCGGGCTTCAGAAGAAATTAAAAAGGCTGAGGTCCATCTAAGAAATTCAGGAGAAACGGAGTCTAACCAAGCTGAGTATACAGAAATTGTGATCGAAGATGACANCCAAGACAGCCAAGACAGCCAAGACAGCCAAGACAGCCAAAATGCATCATCTGACAGTAAAACTATCTCAATGCTAAAAAATCAAATCGAAGAACTAAAAGCTGAATTGCAAGCCACTAGGTCTACAGTTAACCAAGAATCTGAAAAAAAAAGTGAATCATTGTCTGATGTCAGCATCAGAAAGAACATTGAATCAGTTGAAATCGAGTAAACTGGTTCGAAGGGCAATAGTAAGAAACACAGATTAAGTAATTCCTAATTACGTTAAAAGTGAATTTGTCAGAAGTGAAATTGGACACATTTTCATTTCCTAAGGGTATCTAAGAGTCAAGAAGGGAAAAAATCCCTACCATCTTTGTCCGAAAGATTCGGAAAATCGGCAAGCGACCTTCGAAATTGAGCATGTTCTTCTACCTGCCTGCTGGTCAAATAATTTTCTCTATCACCAACATGTAACTTGGTGGGAGTTCTATTTTAGACGAACTTGGAAAANTCAGAATCCAAGAAGGGGGTGAGAAAACTGAGTCGGGGGACNGCTTGATTTTTCGTTCCTAGTGATCCACATCAGATTATCACTAACAGAAAAACAATTGGTTTACTTATTCGTAGCAAATTACTCTGACAGCGATAAAATATGGTCGTTAGGAGGCTTGACTCAAGGACAAGAGCAATCAGGTCAGGTCAGGTCAGGTCAGGTCAGGTCAGGTCAGGTCAGGTCAGGTCAGATTTTAGCACCACAATTACCGGGAANATGAAGAATGATATGTGATTCTTTTCTAATAAAAGTCACATATATCGGTTAAGGTAGGATTCTGCGTAAGATCTGATTTTTGGTACATCATCAGCCCATAGACCACNGACNCCGTGCCTGAGTAGCCATTGAACATCATTCTTTGTTCGTACGTAACCACCTTCTACTTGAATCCCACTGGCTTTCAATTTTTGAACCTTTTGCGTAAAAGACCGAAACATGGCGTTATGAAACTGAAACTGATTGGGTCCATTCCACCCAAAAACTACATGATCTGCACCAATGTCAGATACCAGACGTAAGAAATTAGACAATGGGTTAATTAGTAGAACGCTAGTTTTGATATTTGGGTTTAAAAATTTTGTATGATTTAAAAGGTCTCTACGAGAGTAGAAAGTCAAAATTCCTACTAGATCGACGAGACCGAATCTTTGGATTTTATTGACGACTATATCAATTATTTCTGTTGAAAGAGTTTTTGGTTCTAGCCAGCAGTATAGGCTAGTGTTCTTAACAAAATCTAAAACTTGATCTAAGTGGGGAACTGGTTGGTTTGTGTTAACCATCTTAAGTTTTTTAACTTCGGACCAAGGTAGATCAGATACGGGAACTAGAGAACCTGTTGCCTCGTGAATACTATTCTTTTTCACATCTACATGAATCATGACAGGTTCTTTATCTTGAGTTAGACAGACATCGCATTCAAAAGCATCCGCTCCATCTTTTAGAGCTTGCTCGAATGATACCATTGTATTTTCGGGAGCTCTGGACATCCCACCCCGATGAGCTAATAGTACTAATTCTGATTGCAAAACTTATTCTCCTTTTCTTATTTTAATTATTTTTGCTATACAATTAGCTTCAATTATCTGTTCTTCCCTTTTATATTATAAGCTTAACTAATTCATTCATCAATAATTAACCTTAGGGCAGGATATAGTACTAAAGGCAACGAAGCCATTTTGTGTCGGTAGTGTTTCTCATGGTTAAATCTATATTGAGTTTCAGCTCAGGATAATGTATATAGCAATAGTATATTTGCTTATCTCACCGTAGGCTTAAAATTAGACAAAAATTGTGGAATCTAAGATTGAGTAATGACAGCTTTTAAATTTGGTATTTTTTGTTTTCAGGACGAAGGATATGTCTTAGTGAAGGTAGGATTTAGACGGACCTTGACGTTGTATCGACTTATTTGTATACTGTCTGCTTCTTTATAAAAGGTTATCGGGGACTAAGGAAATGAAAATCTTGCAAAGACAAACTATTTTGATTCTGGATTTCGGCTCACAGTATACTCAACTCATTGCTCGGCGGATAAGAGAACAAAACGTTTATTGCGAAATTCATCCTTATCATATGTCTTTAGCTGACATCCAAGCCAAACAGCCTCGAGGTATAGTTCTATCCGGTGGCCCTTCCAGTGTATATACACAAACTGCTCCGCTACCAGAGCCACACATTTTCGATTTAGGAATACCAATTCTGGGAATTTGTTACGGAATGCAGGTTTTGGCTCAATTGTCAGTTTCTGGTAATGTTCATCCAGCCAAATCTCGCGAATTTGGTTTAGCCCGAATTAACTTAACAAAAGAAAATGTAACCTTGTTTCAAGGGCTGTCGAATCAGTTTAATGTTTGGATGAGCCACGGAGATCGTATAGAAAAAATGCCTGATGGCTTCCACTCCATTGCTCAAACTGATAATTCGCCAGTTGCAGCTATGGCCGATTTAGACAGAAATTTCTATGGCCTACAATTTCATCCAGAAGTGTTTCATACTGATGACCATAATCTTATTCTTTCCAATTTTGTACGTCAGATTTGTATATGCTCAGGTGATTGGACAATGCGTTCTTTTATCGAGGAAACTACAGAAAAGATTCAAAAGCAAACAAATGGAGGCCGAGTACTTTGTGCTGTAAGTGGCGGTGTAGACTCAACAGTTTTAGCTTCTCTCGTTAAGAAAGCCGTTGACCACCAATTACTCTGTGTTTTTGTCAATAATGGGCTTCTGCGCGAAAGTGAGTCTGAGCAGGTACTGGATATTTACCGCAATCTGGGTATCAAGGTTCATTATGTTGATGCTACGGACCGTTTTTTAACAGAATTAGCAGGTGTTGTAAATCCAGAAAAAAAGCGCAAGATTATTGGGAGGGAGTTTATCGAGGTTTTTCAGGATCAGTTAGGCCCACTTGGGAAGATCGACTTTTTGGCCCAAGGGACACTTTATCCCGATGTTATTGAGAGTGTGTCTGTAAAGGGACCATCGGCCACAATTAAAACTCACCATAACGTTGGTGGACTGCCAAAAGATTTAAGTTTTGAACTGGTAGAGCCATTACGAGAATTGTTTAAAGATGAAGTAAGAGCTGTAGGACGGGAACTTGGGTTGGATGAGTCCATATTGGGACGCCACCCATTCCCAGGACCGGGTTTGGCTGTACGTATTCTAGGTGAGATAACGGTTGAAAGATTGAACATGGTAAGACAAGCTGATCGGATTTTTATTGACGAAATTCGAAAAGCTGGTATCTACGACGAAATTTGGCAAGCGCTATCCGTTCTTTTGCCGGTTCAGACCGTTGGGGTGATGGGTGATGAGCGTACTTATGAAAACGCTATTGCTTTGCGTGCTGTCACTAGTTTGGATGGAATGACAGCGGATTGGGCAAAGATTCCACATGACCTTTTGGGTCGAATTTCCAATCGGATTATCAATGAGGTTAGAGGTATCAACCGAGTGGTTTACGATATCAGTTCTAAACCACCAGCTACAATTGAGTGGGAGTAAAATAATCGTCTGAAAATCCTATAAAACAAGGATTCTTTATTTTTATTGTGTTCATCTTCTGTAGATACAAACTTCAATACAAAGTTTAGCCACTTACTGAAAAACATAAGGATAGGGTAAAGTAAATCTATCTCAAAACTATTTTCTGATGCCTTAAAAACTGATACAGGGATCCACAACTTTCTGTGTCAGACCCAACTGTTCATTACCTAAAAATCGTATAATCTTCTGATACAAACTTTGTATGAAATACCTAGTTTCTAGGTATATTCATACAGAATTGGGAGAAATGTGACTACTACTTTATACAAAGTTGATACAAACTTCTTTCAACCCCTTGTAAATAAAGGGGTTCAGAGGGTATCACTCATTGAGTGGGAGTAAAATCTTCCAAATTAGTTTAGGATAGTTTTAGAGCTGAAAGATCTGGAATCCATAACAGATAGGCATCTTCTCCATTGTCAGTATAGTATTTCTTTCGAATTGAATGAATCTGAAAACCAAATTTTCGATATAAATTGTAAGCGGCAATGTTGCTAACTCTTACTTCTAAAAAACACAATTCCCCTTTCATTTCTTTTGCTTGAAGTAGTAATTCTTTTAGAAGATGCTGTCCTACTCTCAATCGGCGGTGAGTCTTTGCCACTGCGAAGTTAGTTATGTGAACATCACCAGAGATTAGAACGAAGTGGGCATAAGCAATGACGATTTCCTCACATACAGCTACGAGACAATGCGAATACGTACGTTTCCTACTCATGGATCGCCGGAATGTATTTTCACTCCAAGGTGTAGAAAAAGACTGGCGTTCAATTACCATGACACTTGGCAAATCACTAAGTGTCATTGGTCGAAATGTAAGATTAGGTTTTGTTAATTGAGCGGACGGCTCTAGTTTAATGGGCAGCTGGTCAATTGCCATAGTTCTTATTTGCTACAGGTCAAAAAANGATAAAACCAAGCCAACAATTTACCTTANTTCAAGTTAACCTTAAGTTCCCTATTTACAGTAGAATTATGGTAACAAATCTATATAATATCCGCCAAGTTGACGATATCTGAATTTTCAGCTGATTTATTAATAGCTTGGCANACTCTTTGAGTATTAACGGCTATATCGATCCAATCAGTTCGGANAGGCNGTGATTTCTCTTTCATTAAGTGGATATGTTGAGAAAAATTCTCAATCATATTTACCTCTTGAACGCAATCTTTAATTTTGTGGACGGCTGCCTGACCTCTGGAATCATGAAGCCAAAATCTGGCCTCGTCGCTGGAGGGAACAGTAAAATCGTCGCAGACTATAGATCCTTTCGTTCCAGAAATTTCAAACCATTTTCGCAGAANGGTATCGAAGCCGCAGTCAAAGGTTGCCATTCGGTCTTTTTGAAACCACAACATGGCTGTAACATTAAAATCGACCCCACTTTTGTTTCGAACAGTAGCAAAAACTCGTTCAGGGAGATCATCAAAAGCCCATAGAATAGCGCGCACACAGTAATAACCGAGGTCTCCAAGTGATCCTCCTCCCAGCTCTTTTTTAGTTCGTATATTATCTTCAGGAATTTGATCCCAGTTGAAGGTAAAAGCGGAAGCGACGCGACGAAGGCTACCCAAATTTCCTTTTTCTATTATCTGTTTCATAACAGCAGTACGCTGGTGGTGCACCCACATTACACCATCCATAAGTTGTAGTTTATGCTCACGACAGGCATGAGCCATTTCTAATGCTTGCGAAAAGTTTGCGGCTATCGGTTTTTCACATAATATGTGTTTCCCGTGTTCTGCCGATCGAATTACCCATTCAGCGTGCATTGAAGGGGGTAGGGGAATATAGATAGCATCAATCTCCTCATCGTTCAACAAACTGTCGTAAGAGCCATAGTACTTAGGTACACCTTTTACNTCGGCCCATTCTCGAGCTTTGTTTTCGCAACGACTAGCGATAGCTAACAAATCCGCGTTGGTCGCGGACTGAATAGCTGATCCAACTTTTGTAGCTATATTGGCTGTACTTAAAATACCCCAACGAATTGGTTCTGACATACCTATCTAAAATCCTCTTTAGTCGAATTCTATCAATAATCAATATCTACAGACAAGTTATTTTTGTCAAGCAATGTCGGATTTTGCCAAGGTCATAAATTCATCGATTGATTTTCATACGCTTGGCGTAATTTTCGTCGCATTATTTTATTAGAAGCTGTACGAGGTAAGTTACTAATCAAGAAGCAATCTTTGATTTTGAACAAGGGGTTCAGGCCTTGATGAATGGCTAACTGCATTTCAGCCAACATATCGACTTTGGATGTTTTATCCGATTCTGGTACTAGGTAAATTACTAGATTGCTAGGTCCTCCACCAATAGCTGGTACAGCAATAGCAGCAGATTCTCGGACGAAGTCGAGCTTAGATAATACTGCTTCAATTTGGTTACAGCTGATTTTGATCCCACCAAGGTTCATAGCATCATCAACTCGACCGTTGATACGAAAATAACCATTAGGTAAATATGCTATTTGATCTCCATGTCGTCGAAGCAAATTGTCAGTTGGTGTGTTAGCATAGTAGACTGCGTAATGGTCTGCGTTTAAAAGCTCAGTTGANAAACCCAAGGCTGGGGGAATTAAAAATACTTCCCCCTCATCAGTCTGTTTGCCAGCCTCGTCTAATATCAGAAACCGACTCCCCAGTGCTGGAGTAGAAAAGGTTGATGGTATGTTCGGCTGTACTACAGTTCCCGTGATATAACCGCCGCCAATTTCAGTACCTCCACAATATTCAATGACCGGTTTGTAGTTGGCTTGAGCCATTAGAAAAAACATATCGTCAGGGTTAGAACATTCGCCAGTGGAACTAAATACTCTAATAGATGACCAATCAACTGAGCCTGCTAACCCATCTTTACGCCATCTGGAGACTAGACTAGGTACCACGCCGAGCATAGTAACTTTAGCTTTTTGGACAAAGGTAAAAAAGTCTCTACCAGTTGCAACATCAGGGTAGAGGGCTATGCGAGCCTTATTTATTAAAGCTGAGAAAACTAACCAAGGCCCCATCATCCAACCCAAACTCGTCGGCCAACAGAGACAGTCTCCCGTCTTAATATCATGATGTAGATAAGCATCGGCAGCTGACTTGATGGGTGTGGTATGGGTCCAAGGGATTGCCTTGGGTGGGCCAGTTGTACCAGATGAAAAAAGAATGTTACAGTAGTCAGATGGAAGGCGTGATACGGATCGATGAGGCTCATCAAAATCAGAATCCAGAAAATCTTTCCACAAATAGTCCTTTTTTCGCAGAAAAAGCTTATTATCGGTTATAGTCTTAATAACAATTACTTGTTCGGCTCGAGCCTCTATAACCTTTTCATAGAGGGGTAGTTGTTTCCTAGCACGATGAACATAATCTTGGGTAAAAACCAGTTGAGTATCGGCNATTTGAAAACGAACTGCAATTTCTGTCGGTGCGAAACTATCAGCAATTGTTACAGCTACAGCACCAACCTTAATACAAGCTAAGTAAATAGCTATAGATTCAACTGTCATCGGCATAATAATGCCGATGGATGTATCTGTTTCAACCCCCATTTGGATTAACGAGTGAGCAACTTGATTGANCAATCGTTCCAATTGTTGATATGTATAATTTATGATTGANCCNTCGCTATTTTGGNTGACGATAGCCACCGNTTGCCCATCTNCCTGAAAACATGAGTCAACAATGTTTAAACGTGAACCAACTAACCAACCTCGGTCAGATGGGGTAATAGAAAAGTCAAGGGTCTGTTGTGGGCTTTGATGAAAGATGATCTGTAGGTCAGAAATAATACGCGCCCAAAAATCAGCGGGACTACCAATTGACCAATCGTAAAAATCTTGATAATCACTCATGTCTAGTTCCTGCATGAGTTGATAGATGTTGCTTTGTTCCAATTCATCCTTGTCNGGCATCCAAACNGGTGCGAGTTCAGGCGTTATATCAGATGATAGGTAAACCTTCTGGTGTAGGTATTGGTGAAGTTGGATGGGATCGGTTGTGGTCAAAACCCGTTTGGATAGATATCTCCAACACTCATCCGTTGAAAGTGAAGAATCAGTAATTAGTGAAANGACCCTTTCAATTCGGTCAGGCTCTAATTTGAACTTTCCAAGTTGATTAACTAAATCTCTTTGCTTCATACATCATTTTTGAGGTTATCTTTTCATGAAAGTGGCGTTTCCTTTATGGGCTTCAATAAACCTAGAATTTCGCGAGTTTCGTCTTGAGTTGCAACTTCACCTTGCAGTTGCTGAATAATATTGGCAGCAACTTCGACTATTTGAGCATTACTTTTTAGTAATTCACCTCGCCGGAGATAAATATTATCTTCAAAACCAACACGTACATGNCCACCTAANAACATTGCCATAGTAATCATTGGTAACTGCATACGACCNACACCAAGCACCGACCAAATCACATCTGGTGGTAATGCATTCTTCATCATTAGTAAGTTATCAGGTGTAGCCTCTATNCCCCATCCAGCTCCNATACAAAGTTGAAAATAAGGAGGATAATCGATCAATCCCTCTTTTAACCAGTGTTTTGCTTGACGGATGTGTCCCATATCAAAGACTTCGATTTCTGGTTTGATACCATACTCGCGCATTCGTTTAGCAGCTAAACGTCCCCATTCGGGCGAATTGATAAATGGCCTATGTTGGAAATTCATGGATCCAATATCAAATGAGCAGATTTCAGGCAGTAGCTTTACTGGTTCTAAACGTTGCTCGATCACATTTTCACCCTTGAGATTTATACCACTAGTTGTAAGATTAATGATCATATCACAAGAATCTCGAATACGATCAACCACTTCAGAAAAAAGACTAATATCCGAAGTCGGAACACCTGTTTCTGGGTCTCGGACGTGAATGTGAGCGATCGTTGCACCTGCCTTATAACTATCAATGGCTGAGTCTGCAATTTCCTTAGGTGTATATGGGACAGCTGGATTCATTTCTTTAGTTGGCACTGAACCACAAACCGCAACTGTAATGATAGTCTTATGCATTTTTACCTTATTAACTATCGACTAGTGAGTACTTTCACTACTGGTTANTGANCACCAACGAGNCGTGACTANATGATCGATAAGTACTTCTTTGGCAGACGGAGTATTGATACGCCGTAGTGCATGAACAGCATCACCGCGCACATACCGATTACTATCTACTAATGCACGTTGTAGGGCCGTAATGGATTGATCACAACGTGGAGCAATCCGACACAAAGCAAGCGTCGCGTTTTGTCGTACCCGATCGTTTTCGTCGCTTAATGCNTCTGTTAAACCCCCAATCGTTTCTGTCAGCTCATGGCTTGACTTTGTGACAATAGTACCTAATGACTCCGCTACTTTGGACCGAACTTGTGCAGATGAGTCTTGGAGTCGTTGCCTAATGGAAATGACAGATTCTAAGGCTGGTGGGCCAATATCGCCCAACGTTTCTATGGCACTACTCCGAACCGATTCGTTAGTATGATTAACGTAATCTATCAATTGGGGTACGGCCGGTTCACCGAGNGTTGTAAGGCCATAAAAAGCGTANCTCTGTCCGTATCCAGACTCATTNGCTAACAAATTTGCCAAATCGGGAGANACAGGTGCNCCAAATCGACTTAAGGCATAGGCATTTGTCAAGCAANCGGTTTCTGTCTCTATTTCAAAATCTGCGATTAGACTTTCAACCGAATNGCNGCAGTACATTCGTTCCGCGTTTTGATCATATTCGCCTAGATGCCATTTCCAGATAGATTNGTACATTTGNTCGTGATCTAGATTATAGAATTGAGAGTTAGATTTAGCTGATATACGTTTCCAGTCCGATTCTTTGTGTAACCANGTAGCTTTTTCTGTTTCAGACATCCTAAGATATAAAAATTTCATCATATAGCGCATACGGCTAGTGTGGTTAGGCATAGCTCTATGCCATAGATCGTAATTGGCTAAGGTTACTTCACCTGCTTCTCCACACAATGGTAATTCAGGATTGACATTAGCACCAAAAGAAGTGTTGTAGTAGTGACTTCCGGGAACAATACCAGTCGGGCCAAGTTCTTCTGGTGTATCTTGCGGATAATAAAAAACCAGTAGCCGACGACTTTTGTGAGACCAACGTTTTCCACCATCTTGATGCATGTTTTGCCCTTTACTATTTGGTGGATTATAGTGACAATGCCGATGGGGTTGCATATAGTAACTGCTGCCCAAAAGCCCAGTTAATGCACCGACAACCTTTGGGTCGTTGAAAATTTGTTTGAGTTCGGGGATACGAGGTAGGAGATTATTACCTGGATTTCCTTCTCTTTCGAAAATTCTTGTTAGTTGGTTGTAAACTTCCTCATGAAAACCGACTGGCAAATCTGTTTTAATTGTGATGAATCCATTAACAATAAAGTCGTGTATCTGGCCATCGGTCAGTAAATACGGTTGGTTGCTCATGGTATGACACTCTTTTATTTTTTATATTCTTCATTCTACTTTTCAATTTCGAAGCAGGCGACTTTGTGATCACTATCCACATTTATCAACTCTGGTTGTGCCGATAAGCATTGATCAACACGGACTGTGCAACGAGGATAAAACCGACAGCCCTTTGTTTCTGAATTTCGCATTTCTTCTTCTGCAGGTAATTCAATCTCATTTTTCCATTTTATCGATGGATCGGGTACAGGAACCGAATCAATTAGAAGTTTGACATAAGGATGTTGAGGTCTTTCGATAACTTTGGTTGCCAATCCCTTTTCAGCTACGGAACCTTGGTATAAGATATAAATTTGGTCGCCAATCTGGTAAGCTGTACTGAGATCGTGTGTAATATACAAAAAAGAAATACCATTTTCTTCTTTCAATCTAAGCATCAAGTCTAGAATTGATGCCCGTAGAGAGGCATCCACCATCGATACTGGTTCATCGGCGACAATTAATTTGGGCTGAATTAAGTAGGCTCGAGCCATCATAATCCTTTGCCTTTGACCACCACTCAATTGATGTGGATATTTTCGGAGGATATCTTGGCCTTGCAGGCCGACCATATTAAGTGCAGACTCGACTAAATCACTAGCGTGTTCTTTTCCGTTACCTAATTCGAAATTTTTGATTACCAAGTTAAAAACATGCTGAATTCGATAAAAAGGATTATATACACCAAAGGGATCTTGAAAAATAGCTTGCACTTGACGTCGATAGTCTTTCAGTTGTTTCGTTGACGCAGTTTCAAGATCTTGTCCTTGATAGATGATCCTACCCGAAGTTGGCTTGATAAAACCCAACACCAAATTTGCTAACGTAGTTTTTCCACTCCCACTCTCGCCGGCAATAGCTGTTATAGTTGCCGGTTTCTCTGCTATTGCCAAGTTGAGATTTTCTAAAGCTACTATGTCGTTTTGCTTCCGACCAGTTCTTTGTTGGTAAATTTTGCTGGCTTCAGAAAGTTCAAGTAGCATTAGTAGGCTCGTATAAGTGACAAGTCACGGAATGGCTTTCTCCAACTAAATGCTCTATAGGAGCAATTGTTCGACAGTAATCAGTGGCACTAGGACACCTAAGTTGAAAAATACAACCCGGTGGTGGGTAACGTGGATCATGCGTTACATCATTACTGATTTTCAGCGGTTTTCGCTCAGTCAAAGAAGGAATTGATTCAATCAGTAATTGAGTATACGGATGGCTAGCATTGTTAAAAATGTCGAATACTGTTCCAATCTCAACGATTTTACCGGCGTACATAACTGCGATCCTATCAGCCATTTGAGCCATCAAACCCATATCGTGCCCGATCATAATCATTGAAACACCCAATGCTTGTTTGACTTCTAGGATAGTCTGTGCTACGACTCGCTGTACAACTACGTCTAATGCACTAGTCGATTCGTCTGCGATAATTAGGCTAGGGTTAAGAGCTACCGCCATAGCAATACAAACTCGCTGTTTCATCCCGCCACTCAGTTCGTGTGGATACATCTGATAAATACGTTCAGGTAATCCTACCATTTTTAGTAATTCCAGAGTTCGCTTTTTTAACTGAGTCTTAGTTAGTTTACCAGCACCACTAGGTTCGTGTGCCAGAATCACATCCTGAATTTGACTACAGATTTTCATCGTTGGATTTAGTGAATTCATCGCACCTTGAGGTATGAGAGCTAATCTCGTCCATCGCAAACGACGCATTTGGCTTTCAGATAAAGACAATAGCTCCTGATCTTGCAGTTTAACTTGACCAGAAACTATTCTCCCTGGTGGCTGTACGAGTTGTAAAATTCCCATTGCAGCTGTTGATTTACCACATCCTGATTCTCCGACTAATCCCAGCATTTCACCAGCCTTAAGTTCAAAACTTATTCCATCTACAGCCTTTACGTCTCCAGTTGGCGTTTCATAGTAGACACGCAGCTCTTTGACGCTTAATAGTTGGTTATTGGACATAGTAAGACCGTGTTAAACCTTTCAATTAGATATATTAGCGAATACCAACAGTTTGTAGATTTTATTTCTTCCATTTCAGGCACTGGCCTTTCTCAAACGGGGGTTTGCAACTTCATCGAGTCCAAGATTAATTAACAGTAAACCGATAAAGATAAGTGATAATATAAAAATTGGAAGGCCAAGCCACCACCACATGTTTCGAAGCAATGCAGCAGCTTCTAGAGCAAAGTAGAGCGTACCACCCAGCGTGGGGATTCTTTGTGGTCCCAAGCCGAGTGTTTCTAGACCGACCGCCGCTAAAATTGATCCTGAAACTTGGCCAATAAAACTAGCAGCTAGATACGGTAGTAAGTTAGGCATGATTTCTTTAAACATGATGCTGAATATTGAAACTCCTGATAACCGTGCCATTTGAACGTAGCCGCTCTCCCGCATACTTAGTACCTGTCCGCGAATAACCAATGTAGGTCCAGGCCAAGCGAAAATCGCTAGCAAGGTTGACATCGTGAACAAGCTAATTTGCTCCATTAGAGACTGAATAATAATTAATACCAATAAAGCTGGAATCGTGATAGTAATTCCAGCTACTAACCTAACCAGATCGTCAGAAATACCACCCATAAAGCCAGATAAAAAACCTAAAAGAATACCAATACCGATACCAATAGTAGCAGCCACGAAACCAACTAAAAGAGAATTAGGCGCACCGATAATAATCAAAGCGAGCATATCACGCCCACTATTTTCGGTGCCTAGCGGGTGCTCCCAAGTACCAGATTGACCGCGGCTATTTTCAAAACCGACTGGAGGTAAATTTAACGGAGATTTTCCAACATAGACTAAATCTGTATCCCAAAGGAGCCGACCGATAATCCCTAGTAGAATAATTAAAAATACTATACTTATTCCTAGAATTAACTTCCAGTTCAACCAAGGTGTATCCCATTTATTGAGACGCTTCACACTACTTGTTGATTTGTTTATTTCAGACATGTAACCGTACTTATTTTTGGTAGGAAATACGAGGATCTATCAGTGGATATATCAAATCAATTAAAAATACGGCTAAAGCCGTACCAACGATAATAACAAAAGTTGCACCTTGAATGACGGGAAAATCTTGGTTACGAATTGCTGTGTAGATCAGTGTACCCATACCAGGATAAGAAAAAATAATTTCTACTAAAACCTGCCCACCGACCATGGTACCAAGACTAAGTACCAAACCGGTAATCTGAGGTAGAATAGCGTTGCGTATCATATAACGGTAGAGAATGTAGAAGGGAGGTAGTCCCTTAGCCTGAGCCAAGTTCATATAGTCTTCACCCTCAACTGTTATCATCATACCACGCATACCCAAGGCCCAATAACCAAAACGGACCAAAACAATTGAAGCTACGGGTAAAATACCATGATGGATTGCAGAAAGCATAAACTCCCAGTTCCAACCAACCTCTATGCCTCGACCATAAGCTCCTCTTAAGGGGAATAATGGGGCAGAAAGACCTAACCAATGGTGCATACGAAAACTAAATATGTAGAGTAGCGCTAAACCAGCCAGCATACCAGGTATAGATGTAAAAATCATGGTTGGTGGAATACATATTTTTATCCAGCGAGGTGTCTTGTGCCAAGCCAAAGTGGCTCCCAGGAAATTACCAACAATAAAGGTCAGCATAATCGAAACTAAAGACAAACCAAATGTCCAAGGCAAAGAACGAGCAATCATCTCAGTAACAGTTGCCGGAAAGGATGCCATCGAGTAACCAAGATCAAACCGGACGAGATT
>PBVO01000151.1 GCA_002729015.1 Candidatus Poribacteria bacterium | reverse complement strand
CTAATAAAGCTAAAAGTACAGAAAAAACTTATCAGTAGTCATTTGTGGTTTCATTTAAATATTGCAGACTTGAATATTAGCAAAATATAACAAGGATAGGGGGTAACAATAAACGTTATTTTACTGTTACAACAGATTAATTAGTCAAATCCCGTACAAAAAACGAACGTTTTTATACAAATCGTCTGAAGGTGAGAGCCTTGGTAATAATGTCTGATAATGTCTCTCATCGGACATTATCAATCAATTTCCCCTTCAATCACAATTTAAACGTCCAAAAAATTCTGACTGTGATAGAATGAAACCTGATTGTTTATTTTTTTATTACAGAGTGTTTTAAAAAAGGTTTCTAATGCGAATACTTGGATTTGTTATAACCCCCTTTTCATTGATGGCGACAATAATCAATTCATTCTTTATTGCATGGTCACCCCTATTTGTTAAAGGGATCATTGATCCTGCTAGCCTAGTTTGCGTTCTGGGTTGTGTGATTGGTACCAGTTTAGTGGCTTATGGCTCAGAATCAGGCAAAGCTTTTAAGAAAAATCCCTCACAAGAAGAAGCTATGACTGCAATTAACGTTTATAAGTTAGCCGCCAGGGTTTCGATTGGGTCAGGTTTGATTAGTACACTACTAGGTTGGATAGCTATGCTGGGTAACATGGGTGGTGTTGGGATGGACATAGCAGCCTTGACTGGCGGGGCTGCGACATCATTAATAACAATTTTATATGGCTTAGTATTTAGTTTTTGTCTTTTTCTACCATTACAGTATTACTTCCAGTCTCAGTTGGATAAAGACTCTTAAATACTGTAAAGTCAGATATAAAAACGGCTGATAATGTTTTTATCGGACCTTATCTATATAATCCTGTCGAAATTAAATATCCCCACCCATTCCAATTTTGTCTTTGATATATTTTTCTTTATCTTTTTGGAATTTTTGTCTCCATTTCTCTTTTTCTTTTCTCTTATGTTTTAGATGTTTTAGGTATGGCCAAGAAAAAACAACAATAAAAATAAAAGGTGTGAATAGGACTAATATCGGGCCACCAAATCTCAATTTTAAAAAGATAGCATTTCCTAGAATCCAGATTAACAAGAAACATAATATAATTTTCCCTATGATTGACAATGCCCTTGCTAAGATCAACTTTACAAACTTCACTTTTTGGTTCGGTCCTCTTACTTTTTTATAACCTTAACAATTGTGGTGTATTTCATTAGAGAATCCTAAAAGACCGATAATGTAGATTATGGGATATTAGAATAAACTATTTAGATTTAATTTCTAAATATTGAACCTTACTAGGTGACAAATAGAATCTCTCCATATACTTAATACTTATCAGTTGTTTTTGAATTATTTTAACCACCACGAAGAGAAATCTAATTGTTCGAATGGCAATTTCAGCAAAATGTTGCACACAACTAAAGGAATAAACCAAAAAAACCAAGAAACAAGCAAAACCAACAAAGTTAGGGGAACAACTAGTATATAAACCAGACATTTCCAAAAAATATTGTCAAACCTGTAATATAGAAAAGGATATCCCTCAATGATTTTCTTACACAAGATTCCTGTCACAATAAAAGAACACCCAATTGCCATAATCAATGAGACTATATCAGCACCTCCCCAGACTTCGGACTTCCAAACATCCACTAAAAAGACAAACCTAAAAAACTCGTTCAGATCTTCAAAAGCCGCTCCAGGATGCCCAACTTGTTCTTGTATAACCTGTTCTCGCTTATGACTTGACATCTTTCCTAGACCCACCTTTCAATTTTTTAATCCCATACTACAGTATTGCTTTCAATATCAGTTGGATAAAGACTTTTAAATTCGTGATAACGTCTGATAATGACTCTTATCGGACGTTTTCAAAAAACATCTGAAATTAGCCGTTCCAAATTGATTAACTGTTGGTATTCTAGGTCCTGTCGAACATTGTTCCGATTAGAACATTGTTCCGATTAATAGATCAAGTCTCAGTAAAACTAACAAAGGAAAAATCATCATGGAATTTGGATTAAATTACGCCACACATCAATGGATTTTATCTACGGTATTTTCATCTCGCAAACTATTGCAAGCTTTCGGCACCATATTAAACATAGTGAGAGAATCAAGTTTTATCTACCCTATTCTTTAATGGTGGTAGAAGCCTTCGTTTTTGGAGTTAGTAGTTGGTACATTCAAATGCCTAGAATCTACATAACGATTGAGGGAAACAATCCACTTTTTTTGTTGGCTATGTTAGGAGACTACATAGCAGTATTATATTTCCAAGTGGTTATTGCCGACGATCACGAACTTCAGTCGGAAACTATAGATTAAAAAAAGATTTACTTAAGAAGAAAAAAAGTTTGGGTGTCACTTTTAATTGCCTATTTCACAATAGCGTTAGCCGTACTTTATGTCGCTGGCGATCTTAGTCCTTTTGTCTACCTAAATATGATCTTTAAAGAGAAAAAATAAACGCTGATTTCAAAACTTGTTTTTTAATTTGGTTCTCTTTTATATTGCCGTTGATCCCAGTATATTTCTTCAATAAAACCTACATTTTCGTAATTGGGTCTTTGATCAGAATAGTAAGTATGATTAGTGTGTTATATTCGGCATCTTAACTAAATATTCATTAGTATAATTCGATAAAGAAATTGTTTAATAATGATCGAAACGTCTGATAATGAGAATTATCAGACATTATTCAAATCTCTCCTTTCTTCTCTTTACAACCTCTAAAATCCTTGCTATATTTCGTCAACCTCCAATTCTGCAATAGTGTAGAATCCCGTACTTTTTCATCTAAGGTGATTGTTATGAGCTTACAAACACCGTTTACTGAGGGAGAGTTATCTCCAATTTTAGAGGACTTCTTTAAAAATGGGGCGACTATCATCAGAAATGTGTTGTCTACTAATGAATGTGAGCAAATGCGCGAACGAATCGATCAAATTTTCAATGAACCTTATTTTTCCAAAATGAGAAATGTAAAAATCACACAGGATTCTACACCACCTATCGTGGTTCACAGACTTTTCGAGTGCGACCATATGTTTCGTGATTTACTGGTTCGTGAGCCGATCATATCCATTGCTGAAACTGTTTTGGGATCTCAGACTCACTGTATTGCCCAGGGGTGTATCCTTAACCGAAGAGATCATGGTATTAATCGGTTTCATGTTGATGACGGTTTAGAATTTCCTATCCACGATAAAGAAGTAAAACGCCATGATGCACGTCTTCGCATGCCGGTATTGAGAATGTCTGTACAAATTGCCCTGACTGATCAAGATGAAGACCGATTTGGACCCAGCCAGTTTGTTCCCAGTAGTCATTACGCAGGACGGCAACCCAACGATCCTGAGCACCCGATCTTTGAAGGTGAAAATCCAGTTTCACTACACATGAAAGTTGGTGATTTATATCTGCTCAATGGCCAGACATGGCATCGTGGCATACCAAATACTTCGGATCGGGTACGTTACCTCTTCCACCAAGTCTACGGGCAACGATTCGTTGCTCAACGCTTCTGGCCCTATCTTAACTATCACATGCCACACTATGTGTTAGAAGGAGCAGATGACAGGCTACTTCGAGTCCTAGGGAAACACCCCGAAATGGCTTATGGTTAGGGTACTCTATTCGATTATTTGAAACACACAATTTTGGGTCTAATTTTGATGGTTAAAATCAGTTATGTTTTAGAGGCTGACGGAAACTGTCAATTGGTTATAATTAGTAATTACTGATTACTTCAGAATCAACATCTTACGAGTACTGACATAATCACCCGCTTCCAGTGTGTAGAAATAGACACCACTGGCTACCATTTCACCAGACGCATTTCGACCATCCCAGTAAATGGCTCGGTCTTTTGTCTCGTAGACTGCGGCTGTTTTGAAGCCAATGTCAATCTGACGCACCATGTTACCAGAAGAATTATAGATGGTCAGTTGAACATCACTGTCAACGGCTAACCTGAATGGTACCCAAGTCTCCGGGTTAAACGGGTTAGGATAGTTGGCCAACAGTGCGGTTTCAGCTGGAATCTCGTAAGTTACCAATTCCGGTAAACTCAGCAAACTTGCCGTAACATCGGTTTGACTGACGGTATGNCGNTGNGTTTCAACCCCNTACTGCTGATTNCCNGTTTCAACGCTGANCTCCAGAANATCGCCNACACTAGCNACTTTGGCTGAAACAGCATCGACGAGAGTNAGTTTAAACTGATTATCGATTACTGACCCAGTATGGATAGTACCGGTGTTGANGTTCTTCAAGCTGATTTTAAACTGATCAGTTTCAACTGGTANACCGTTGCTATTCAAACTGCCTTGGATCGCCATGACTGGNGTNTGACTGTAGACTTCAAACCCAACGGCTGNCATGGCNGCGGCAGTAGCTACAGCNGAGACATTATCCCANGCATCACCNCTAACAGCAACTGTCGCATCTTCTTTACCGACAATGATGAAGGACTGACCTCCAGTGATGGCTACATCACTGNCTTGTCCNTTATCTAAGGANGTCAGNACTTTGAAAGTACCTTCCTGTGAAACAATGGCACTGGTAGCTGATACACCTTCTAAGGANAGTAATTCGCCTACAGTGGCGATACGACTATCCTTAACCGGTACACCAACCAAGTTCTTACCTTTCTTCAAGGTCATTGAACTGGCACCTGCGGTTCCCAAAGCGTTACCTTTGAGGCTAACAGTTACAGCATCGGTGGCAGCGGTTCTAACCGTGATGATACCCAGGTCATCAGTAATCGCTACGTCGCTAGCCGAATCTTTGTTATTAGCACCCAAGTAACTTCTCCAGGACCCAGCCTCTGTATCGTAGGTGATCAAGAAGGCCTTGTCATCACCGATAGCATCATACAGATCAGCAATAGTAGCGATTGTTTTCTTCTCACCATTGACTTCAGTAACACTTAAAGGTACGTGGATCAGACCAATACCCTTAGGAATCACCAGATCAAAGGCAGAGTAGGTAGTTAGAGCAATCTCTACTTCAGCCGTACTGCTATTACCAGCTAGATCAGTCGCAGTAACAACGATCTTCTTGTCGCCACTTTCAGCTGTCGTATCACTACTGATAGTAATGTCGGCGCTATAAGTCCCCGCGGTGGCACTTTCGGCGACTGCTACTGCAGCGGCTTGAGTGGTATCCAGTGCAGAAACATCGGCTGTTACCGTAGCTCCGGCTTCAGCTTCGACGGTTAAAGTCAAAGATTCGCCGTTTCTTAGGCTAGTTTTATCTGATATAGCTGAGGCAATGGATGGAGCAGTGTTGTCTACCACCACGGATCCAGCCTTACTCTCACTACCAGCACCGATCGTAACCGTAACATCGTAACTTCCATCAGCGATACCACTGAAGTCAGTCTCAGTAACTCCGGTATAAGTACCTGCTTCGGTGGTGGACTCAGTCATGGTTACTCCAGTAGCTACATCACCGCTAATGCTGAAGGTAGCAGCAGCCGCTGGTTTACCAGTAGCTGTTACGGTGATAGCATTACCAGCTTTGACTGGACTTCCACTGACACTGACAGTAGATACTGTATTGTTGAAGGTCAATGATCCAGTACCAGAGGTAAGACCAGTTGCACTAGCTGTTACTGTTACACTACCAATTGCTGCACCTGTTAGTACAGCCGAACCGGCGGTAACTCCACTGGCCAAGTTAATCGTGGCTGGAGTAATTGTTCCGGTTTCTCCATCAGCTAGAGCCAAGCTAATAGCTACGCCACTTACGGTAGTAGCTACGACACCAGCTGAATCTTGTGTTTCGACTGTAAGTGTAACTTCGTCTCCGACATAATTGCTTTCCTTAGCTGTTAAGACCAGCTTGGAAGCTACGTCGGTGATGGTTGCAGCTTGAGTAGCAGTTCCAATGCTACTGGTTGCAGTCAAAGTAGCTGTACCACTACCAGCCGCATCTTTGTAATAGACGCTTCCAGTAGTAGATCCTTGAGCAACAGTAACGGCATTCTGACTAGCACCATCTTTGGTCAGTGAGAATACGCCCGTTTCTGAACTTGAGGTAAAGGTTACAACCAGATCATTGGACGGCGAAGCTGGTCCACCATCATCATTTCTGGTTTCAATTACGATTTCCGTTGAACTGACACCTTGTAACATGCTGACCGGATTGCTCTTGAAGGCAATTTGGCTAGCAGCAGGTGTAGTCGGAACAATAAGTACGTTATCACTTGTCTCGCCATCTTTATCCAAATCTGATGGATCAGTTAGTTCAATGAACTGAGCTGCTGGTCCACCTTGGAAGAGGGCTTTAAACTCGTTGTCCTTCTTGGCCGCTGGCGCTGTCAACTCATAAGTAACAGTAAAAGATGTATCTGCAGAAAGCTGCGGGATAGATACTGACACTGTTCTTCCATCAGTTGAGCGAACTGCGGAATTAATCCGGTCTTGAGTCGGATTATTCGGATCAAACGCTGTTTGGTCAAGTGATTTGGTTTTTAAGTTAGTCGATACACCCCAATCTTCCGGTATGCTGATACGCAATGAACCATTCTGAATTTCACCAATTGATGTATAAGTGAAAGCCATTTCAGTGGT
>PBVO01000060.1 GCA_002729015.1 Candidatus Poribacteria bacterium | reverse complement strand
TTTCAAGCTTTAGAGACAATACCACTTGAAATTAGTGATCGCAAACACGTAAGAGGTACAGTGGCGATGGCCAAAGAAGAAGGGGCTACTGTATCTGATGCCTCCGATTTTTATATTTGTCTAAGAGATTTTCCTGACTTAGATGGGAATTATACAGTCTTTGGTCAAGTGACTAAAGGTATGGCGGTAGCTGACCGAATCATAAAAGGGGATAAAATTACCACGACGACCATTCAAGCAAACTAAAAGGATATATCTAAATCTCGTACCAAAAGCCACGATGTAGATGATTATTAAGCACATCGTGGCTTTTAGTGTCTATCTTGCAGATAGTATTACGTTGTGATATCATTCCGGCCGGATTCAATATGGTTGTTTTTTGTTTTCTACGTTTTTCATTTTCTTTGTGAGATTTTCGATCGAGTTAAATACCTTAATCAATCGTATATTTTTTCTCCTCGCCACTTTATTTGTACTAAACAGCGGGCCGTGATTGCGTTTTTACTTTGGGACTTGTTAAATATAATTCGGGCAGAAACTGTTTAATTATATAATAGATGTTTGTGCCTAGCGGAAGAGGTAATAACCAATTTGGTTTCTAAACTTGTCGACGGAGTAAAAGCCTAGTTAACCTTGATGGTATTCGTGGGTTGAATAACTTGGTCAAGTTCGTGCTCGCTAAACACTCCGAGTCTCGGCCTCATTTTCGATTGAATATTATATACCATCCAACTGTATTCCAATTTTATTTCAATACGTGCGGTCGCAACAGATTGTGTTGAATGATTTTTGGTTTAGGAAATCTTCTTTGATTACTAACCTGTCAATGCATCTGATTTGTATATTCGTATTCTTTCTCAATCCACCCATTATCTCTTCAGCTAAACAGATTAGCTTAAAAAGTCTAGCTAATGAAAGAACTCCCCATCTGGGAGGGAAATTGACATATTCCATTAAGCTGGCTGGTGTCAGAGCTGGGACACAAACAATCACAATTGGGCAAGAAACCGAATGGAAAGGGAAAAAAGTGTATCCTCTAACTTCTGTTGAAACCTCAACGGGCCTAGTTGAGAGGTTTTACCGATTTCGGGCTGATCGCTTGACCTATATCGACACCAACCATCTCGGTCCTATTTTTCATCGTCGCTCAATAGAAGATAGAAAATACCATGCTACTGTCGAAGTCTACTATGACTACCAAGATCAAACAGTTACTCATAATAAAAATGGAAAAATCACAAAAGCCGTTCTAATTGAAGGCTGCCAAGATGAGCTTTCATGGATTTATTTCTTATGTCACCACCCTTTGGAAATAGGGGGCAGTTATGATTTTCCTTTATTAAGCAAGTCGAGTATACATAAGGCTACATTCAAAGTAACCAAAGAAACGATTAAATGCAGGTTATTGGGAAAAATTGGAACCTTAGTAATAACCTCGGAATCAACACGACGCAAAATATGGTTATCCGATGATAATCGCCGTATACCGGTTCGGATCGAAGCCAAAGTTAAAGTTGGCCGTCTGGTGGCAACTTTACGTAAAATTGAACCATTAACTCAAAGAAATCAGTAATTTATGCGCAATCTCGTTACTAACAGTCAACCGTATGTCAATTTTCTTGCTCATTTTGGATCGATTGATAGAAATCAGTTCTGGCTAAAAGGGTTACACGGGTCTTCCTTAAGCTTCTTCATTCAGGCTTTGGTCTCTGATCAGCCTAATAGTCCTCTTTTGGTAGTATTGCCGTCTCAAAAGGAAGCTGAAGAACTTATTTTCGACTTGGCATCTGTTTTAGTCGACAAACCGCTTTTATTTCCACAGTGGCCAAATTTCGTTTTTGATTGGATTTCACCTCCTAAGAAAGTTGTCACCGATCGCTTGCTGTGTCTCCAACAGTTACTGAAGTACTCAAGTGATTCTCCGCTAGTAGTAGTTACTTCCATTCATGCACTAACGCAGCAGATCACTCCCAAATCCTTACTAGCTCAATCATTTCGAAGGATCGTAAGAGGAGATGAAATCAAACCTCAACAAATAATCAGTAACCTTCTTGATTGGGGATATCGCCCGTCGGACATGGTCGAAATCAAGGGGACTTTTTCTTTCAGAGGTAATATTTTAGATCTATATCCACTAATAAGTCATTATCCCATCAGATTAGATTTCTTTGGAGATGAAATCGATTCAATTCGTACCTTCGATATCAGCAACCAAAGATCAGTTGAAATGTTGGAATACGCCCAAATTAGCCCAGCTAGTGAAGTCATCTTCACTCCCGAAATCGTCGATAATTGGCGTGATTATGCACAAAAGACCGAAGCTCTCCATTTTTCACCTCCATATTTGAATACTATAAAAGAAATAACTGAACGAATTGAAGGTTGGCAAAATTATGGTCAATCTTCAGAAGTACTGGATGGAATTGAGGCTATTCATTCAAAATTGTATACAAATACCAACTACTTGCACAGTTATTTACCTGCCGAATCTTCTGTTCTTTTAGTTGAACAAAATTGGTTAGCTCATGAAGCAAAGCAAACAATTGATAGGTTAAAAGAAGTCTTCCAGAAAAAACAGGAACAAGATAATTTTATGGTCGATCCGAATGAGGTGTTCAACACTTATCAAAAAACCCTGATTGAGCTAAAAGATTTTAATTTGATTCGTACAGCAACAACACCTCCAACCGATGGGTTAGCTAGTGAATTAGAAATTCTAAATTATAATTTTACACCTCTTGACCTTCACAAAGGGAACTATCAGGAAAATATCGACCGGTTAAGGAATTGGACCGAACAAGGTTTTCAAATTGACATTTATTGTGAAAATGAGCCCTCTATCAAACGAATGAAACGGATTTTGGACGATCGAGATTTGCCTTGGGCCGGGATTCAACTAGAAGTTGGCAGTCTGGGACGTGGATTTGTTAGTTTGGATCAAAAGTGGATCGTAATCTCTGACCATGAGCTTTTCGATCAACCACGTAACCCCGTTCAGCGGCAACCGAAAAAATCTAAATCTCATGCTGGAGCTCCAATTCTTAGCATGATTGATTTACACGTTGGTGATTATGTTGTTCATGTGTCTCATGGCATAGGTCACTACCAAGGCATCCAAAGAATAGAAGTAGATGGTAAATATCAAGATTTTCTACATCTAAAATATAAAGATGGAGACACACTATATGTTCCGACTTATCAGATTGATTTAGTCCAAAAATATATTGGTGGACGAGACGAAGACTATAAACCTCGAATCGATAGGCTTGGCGGAAAAGGTTGGCGACGTACGAAAGCTAAAGCTAAGGCTTCCATCGAGAAGATGGCCGAAGAATTATTGCAATTGTATGCTGAGAGGGAAAGCTCATCGGGTTTTTCTTTTCCTGGTGATTCTCCTTGGCAACAAGAGTTTGAGGCTCTATTCCCTTACCAAGAGACAGAAGATCAACAATCAGCTATTGACGATGTAAAAGTTGATATGGAACGTTCACAACCAATGGATCGCCTTATTTGTGGTGATGTTGGTTATGGGAAAACCGAAGTTGCTATGCGAGCTGCATTCAAATCTGCTGCTGCCGGTAAACAAGTGGCAGTATTAGTTCCAACTACTGTTCTTTGTTTACAACACTTCACAACTTTCCAGAAAAGATTCCAGGATTTTCCGATCAACATCGAAATGTTGAGTCGATTGCGTACAGATAAACAAAGCAAAACAATAAAATCTAACTTAGAAAAAGGATCTATCGATATTATTGTCGGCACTCATAGTCTATTGGCTAAATCAATTAATTTTCATGATTTAGGTTTGTTAATTGTGGATGAAGAACATCGGTTTGGTGTAAAACACAAAGAGAAAATCAAACAATTAAAATCTACAGTTGATGTTTTGACTCTGACTGCAACTCCTATTCCTCGGACACTAAATATGTCGATGGTGGGAATGCGTGATCTTAGCCTGATTAACACACCCCCTGAAAGTCGTTTGCCAATTGAAACTTATGTGATGGAGTATAACTCAGATATTATTAGAGACAGCATTCTTAAAGAAATTAGTAGAGGTGGACAGGTCTTTTTTGTACATAATCGAGTTCAAAGTATTTTGAGTATCGCTGCAACAGTTAAAAAGTTAGTACCGCAGGCTAGGTGTGCTGTCGGTCACGGCCAGATGCCTGAAAGGCAGTTAGAACAGGTGATTTTGGATTTTATGGATCACCAATATGATGTGTTAATTTGTACAACGATTATAGAGTCTGGTATCGATATTCCTAATGTCAACACGATTCTTATTAACCGAGCTGATGCACTGGGGTTAGCTCAATTGTACCAGCTAAGGGGTCGTGTTGGTCGCGATAGATTTCAAGCATACGGTTACCTATTTTATTCTGTAGATCGGGCTATTACTGAAGGTGCTCAAAAGCGCCTTAGGGTAATCGAAGAGTTTACAGATCTAGGGTCCGGTTTCAAAATTGCTTTACGAGATTTGGAAATTCGTGGCGCTGGTGATATTCTCGGACAAGAACAGCATGGACATATTGCATCTGTTGGTTATGATCTATATTGCCGGATGCTAGATGATGCGGTAAAAAAACTAAAAGGTGAAAAAGTCTCTGAAGATCTGGAGACGAAAATTAACCTCCCCATAGAAGCTTATCTGCCGGATAATTATGTCCCCGATAGTCGTCAAAAGGTGTCGCTTTACAAGAAAATTGCTAGCGCAAAAAACGAAGCTGATTTCAGCGAATTAAAAACGGAAATGAAAGACCGGTTCGGTTCCGTACCTGAACCTGTTGACATGTTATTGCAAATGTCATTTCTCAAATGGAAATGTCAGCAAATGGGCATTGACAAAATAACTTCAACGAGAGAAAATATAAGGATTTTATTTAATCCTGACAGGATTGAATTTGATCCTTCGAATATTATTACGCTAATTAAGAAAGATCAACGACTAGGATTAGAGCCACCAGCACAATTGACGGTTAACACAGAAGGTTTGACAGGAAAAAACTTGCTGGTTACCGTTCAATCTTTGTTGGACAAAATTAGGGGAATTTAGGTGAAATAGTAAACCTACTGTGGTTGGAGCCTGAACTATCTTATTCTGTTCAATCTAGAATTAAAGGAGAAATTGTTTGAAATATAAAACTAAAATTGGTTTTAGCAATGGTAGCGAGTCTGTTTGTACTGGCAACCAATCCACTATTAATTCTTATTCACTTTTTTTACTTTTTGCTGTCTTTTTGATTCAACCATTGGCTGAATCAAAAATCATACCGATTCAATCTTTTTATCAAACTCAGACCGTTTCCATCCAGTCAGGAGATACTCTTTGGAAATTAGCCCAAAAATACTACGGACATGGCCAAAATTGGACACACTTTCAAAGAGATAATCGTTTCACTGATCCACACATGGTTTATCCTGGTGATCAACTGAATATTCGTCTTCATGCCCCAGCTGGAGTTGGAATAATGAATAGTGCTAGGGCCGCCGTATCAGTAGTTGCGTCTACAGCTGGATTTGTAGATCCGGTTGTTTTGGAGTACGAGTGGGAAAATAAAAAATACCAAATTACTAACTCCGAATTCGTGACTGCCTTCCAAGATTTGCCCAGTTATAAACAAGAGAACTATGTAAGTGATGAAGGCGGAATTACTACTTATTTGGAAGAGTATGTTGGCGAAAAACTAAAGCTTTTAGCAGCGAGATCAAACGGCTTTGAGAAAGATGATGATATTATTCGAAAAGCCGAAGATTACCGAAACCAATTGCTGGTCGAGCGATTAACTGAAGTCGAAGTCGATGAGAAAATTGCCTATTCAGAAAAAGAATTGGTTGAATACTATGAGGAGAATAAAACTGAGTACATCGAAGAAGAAACTGTTCGGGCAACATGTGTTTCTCTAACTGATGAAAAGAAAGCTGAGAAAGCATATGCTATGTATCAAGAGGGGATCGATTTGGCTGAAATAGCTGAAACCTTCAAGAATGACTTGCAAGGTCCTGGCGATAGTCAGAATGATCCTGGCAACACTGGGGAATTTCGTCGAGATGCTAGTGAGAACTGGATGCCTTTCGTTGAAGCTATGTTCGGAATGGAAGTGGGAGAAGAGTCTACTGAACAAATGGAACTTGATGTTGGTGATAATGTATTCTACCTACTGTTCCGGAAGGAATCACAAACGCCCGCACGACAACAAACGTTCGAAGAGGTTCGCGACAGCATCGTTACGATAATCGAGCAGCAGAAAAAACGAGAACGAATTTTGGCTTGGGTAGAAGACGTAACAGCCAAAGGAAAGCTAAAGTTTTACCCAGATAAAGTCCCCGTACCCGAGGTACCATCCGATGATGAAGAGTCATCTGAAGAGTCATCTGAAGAGTCATCTGAAGAGTCATCTGAAGAATCAAATGCCGAGGAGGAAAAGTAGTAATGCAATACTATCTAAATACGATATGCAAATTTGGTCAAAGTTGTTTCTTGATAATCCTTGCAGTAATGTTAGGTTGTAGTGGTAAAGCCAATGCAATCGATGGTACTGTGATTGCTGAATTTGAGTGGAAAGGAAAGCACCAAATCACATTGGAAGAAATGATGGAGGAAATCAGTGAGTTACCTGAATACAAGCAAAATCAGTATGCGAAAAGTAAGGAAGGCCTCGTTGAATATATGACACTGATGGCGGAAAGCCGACTGATTTTGCTTATGGCTAAGGAACAAGATTTAGACCAGAAGGGAGAAATTAAAAGAAAGGTTCAAGAGTATCTTCATGAATTGATGGTGGAACAAATCACGGATATTGAAGTGGAACAGAAGGTCAAACCAACTGACGACGACTTTCAAACCTACTACGAAGAAAATAAAAAAGACTATGTAAGCCCAGATCAGGTTAGGGTTACCTGTATCGCTGTTTCCGATCAAGAAACAGCTACCAAGGCTTTGACAGAAATCCACCAAGAAGGACGAGATATCACTGAAATTGCGAGGGAATTATCCGATAAAGGCCAACTGGAAGGTCCAGGATCAGACCCAAGTAATCCTGGTGATACCGATTTCTTCTCACGTGAGAGTTTTTCGCAGGTAGTCAAACCATTTGTAGATAAAGCGTTTGAAATGGAAATTGGCGATATAAACGAAGAGCTAGTTGAAGTAGAAGTCCAAGGCTCCAAGTACTACATGATATTTCGTAAAGAAGAGTTTAAAAAAGAGCGACAGAAGCCCTATGAGGAAGTCAAAGACGATGTCGCTTACGAAGCTGAAGAGAAGTTACGGTCAGACTTAACAAAAGCTTGGCTAGGTAAGTTAAAAGACCAGGCTTCCGTTAAGATATTTGGAGACCGAATTGAGTTGCCAAAGACTGAGGAGACAGAAAAAATGGAATCTGCGGGTGAAGGTACAAGTGATGAAGTAGAGAACGTGCCTTCCAATGAACCAGCGAAGGAGTAGCTAAAAATATGTGGTTAGCCAGTGATTCTGGCTAGCCACACTAATAAAACCAAGATTAAAAATGAAATACTACCAACACATTACTCTTTTTGGTTTGGCCTTCTGCCAATGTATCGTTTTCGGCATACTAGATTTTGCGTCAGTGGAAGCAAAAACTTTTGACCGTATCATTGCTCAGGTCAACAATGAAATTATTACCGAATGGGAATTGACCACCTTAGTCAAGCAACGGTCAATTGAGTTACAGCGTGGATTCGGTGTCAATGACGAAGAGGCAATTCGTCAGGCTGAACAAGATAGATCAAAATTGTTGGATCAGTATATCCGTCAATTATTGTTAGTTGAAACAGCTTTAACCTTAAAAGATCAAATTCAGGTTACTGATCAAGAAGTAGACCAGCGGATTAACACCTTTAAAGAAAGTGCAGGTATCGAAACAGAAAGTGATTTTCTGGAACAACTCAAAAGAGAAGGATTGACTTTTACAGCTTTCCGCGAGCAAACCAAACGAAATCTGATGGCAGAACGGCTGATCATGAAGCGAGTTTTACCTAAGCTACAGGTCAGAGATCAAGAAATAGAAGACTTTTTTTCCGAAAACAGAGAGCAGTTTCCTAACAAAACAGATGAGGTTTATTTGAAGCACATTTTTATTCCTTATGAGCCCACAACGAACGACAAGAAGTTGACACGCCAGAAGGTTGAAAATGCAATTACAGACCTGACGCTCGGAGATAAATTCGAAGATATTGCTGCTCAGATGTCCATTAAAACAAGTTTAGATCGTCAGCAAACAACTGGTAAGATGGTAGAAATATCCTTAGATGAAATGAAAAGTTTGTCTACACTTTTTCAAAAATCATTAGCTGATTTAAGCTCTGGGCAAATTAGTCAACCGGTGGAGTCCGTCGATGGCTTCTACGTTTTTAGAGTTGAAAAAAAGAATGATCAAAAAATTGTTTTTCAATACTTTCTGACCCCCTTCCAGATCAGCCAAACTGCAAAAGAGAAGGCACTTCAAAAGTCAGAACAGCTTGTTGAAAAACTCGATCAAGGTAGTGACTTTGACCAAGTGCTGCAAACACACCGCCAAACAACTTCGGGGTATGACTCAGAACTCGAAAAAAATAGGTTTGGTGGAGACTTGGGATTTCAACCATTAGCCAATCTATCGACCGAAATTCGTAAAGTAGTCGAATCATTGGGGGTTGGTGTTTATAGTGGCCCAGTTGAAACTAGTTCTGGGTTTCATATTTTTATTGTTATTGACAAACAGAAAAGCCAGTTAAATGAAAAAGAAAAAGAGCAGGTAAATCTTTACTTGAGAGATCAAAAGTTTCAAAAAGAATGGAAGAACTATACGAATCTTCTAATTGAATATTCATTTGTCAAATACTTTGACCCAAAATTGATCATTGAACCGACTGAAAACGAGGGTGCCACGGCTATCGAATGACCCGCCCCAGTAATTCGGCGAGTCAGCAACAACTCTCTGCCATCCACGCTTTGTCTGTAAGCTTGCTCTCCGGTCTGTTCCTGTTGCTTCCATTCGGTCTTGACCACGTTTTGGCGCAAGATACATCAACTGGGCCCGTACTTACCTCCCAAATAAATACCGAATCAAAAGATAATAACACTAGTGAGACACCACCGGTGCTCTCTCCTCAGCTTAATTCTCGGTCGGATCTTCTAAGACCAGAAGAAACAGAACCAGAAGAGGGTAAAATTATTGGTAAGGGAGATGAACTATTTCTAGTAGGAAATTTAGTTCACATTCATGGTAATGCACTAGTTAAGTCAGGAGATATGACTCTTTATGCTGACCACGTTTGGGCTGACTTCGATCAAAATCTACTACGAGCCTCTGGTAATGTTAGATTAATTTCTGGTCAAGAACGTACTTACTCGAATGAACTTCTTTTCAATTTAGACAATAGAAAAGGTATTATCCGTCAAGGTTCGACTTATAGTGAACCCTGGTATTATCGGGGAAATGAAATTTTCAAGACTGAGGACGACGAATCCTATATTCGCAAAGGATCATTGACTACCTGTTCCTTGAAACACCCACATTATTATTTCAGTAGTTCAGAGATTATAGTTAAGGTTGACAAAGAGTTGATTGCCAAAAATGTAGTCCTCAAAATTGGTGGAATTCCGCTTTTTTATATTCCAGCTTATCGTCGCGATTTACGTACCGACAAATTAGCCAAGGTAATTGTAAGGTTAGGAACAGATAGCTATCAGGGACCATTTTTAAGCATTGAGTTGCCACTATCCCGCAAAAGGAGGCTGGATGCACGTCTAATGTTCGACCATACCTCCAGAAGGGGACGTGGGGGAGGAGCCGATAGTACTTATCAAATTAACGATACACGTTATGATGAAATTTTTATCCCCATCTTTCATGATGCCACTCCTAGCGAGAAGAAAAAATTAGAAGACCTCGCAACTGAGATTAGGGAAAAACTTGATGGAGATCATGATTCATACAAATTGAAGGAACTCTTCCTAGAATATCGGTTGGAGCCAGAGGATCTTGCTCGAGCCAAGAACAAAGTAGAAAAAATTTATAATAAACTAACAACTGATCTAATCACGACCGAAGCTGATCAGCCATCCGATCCATTACCGTTAGGATCAGAAGCCGCTTTTGCACAAATCGCACAGGAGAACTCAGATCACCAAGAAACTCGCTATGAGGGTGGAGATATGGGCTATATTATACGTGGTGAAGTCGACGAAGAAGGAAAACGACGACTAAGTCCTATGTTGGAGGATGCTGTTTTTTCATTGTCAGCTGGACAAATTAGTCCAATCCTAAAAACCAATTTTGCTTATCATATTTTTAGGGTCGATCATGTATTAGAAGTTTACGGAAAGAAAGAGATTAAGCTCCGCCGTATCGATATCAAAATTAGTCCGACGAGCGAAACGAAAGATCAAATACGCGAACTCGCTGATAAGATCCAAGAACAAGCAGTAGATGGTAAGGACTTAGCTGATTTGGCATTAAAAAACAAAGGTGCTATCTGGCGAAATGTCAATAATGGAGACTGGTTACCCCTAAACGAAATGGACGACAGATGGCAGTATTCGGTTAGACGGTTGGAAGAAGTGGGGGATGTAACTACAACGGTTATGACTGACAGAGGCGTACACATTTTTCAACTTGTTCAAAAAATGCCGACACCTACCTTCGCTGAATTAGCCAGCGAATTTGAGTCTCAGTACGGAGATTGGTTGCGTGAAGAGTATGAACGCCGCAAACCGGAAGAAAAAAAACAATCTCAGAGTTTTCTGATGGGTACAACTGCAGAGCGAGCCCCCCTCAAAAGAAAGCCTTCTAATATAGATGAGAAGAAGGAATTACCAAATCAAGCACCTTCGGAGACATCGACAATTGATGAAGATGGAGTTGTAGAGCAAAAGGAACAATTAGAAGTTTTCCGTCAACATGACTTTCAGGGTAGTTGGCAAAATGAAAAGGCTGTTGCACGACAAGCTCGTCAGTTAAATCGGGGCGAAACGAGTAACATTATCGATAGTAAAATAGGTTTCCACCTCATAGATATCAAAAAAAAGCGAACTTATCGGGGTGATTTTTACTTGTATGGCCAAGATCAATATTCCTATTCGCGAAAAGATGCTATGAAAATTGGGCGAGAATACGTTGCGCGGTGGGGGCATTATCATAGTATCTACACACCTTGGGATAAACCAGAAGAGGGAAGAAAACCCCTTAACTTCATGGGAAGAGCTGAATGGCAAGCACGCCATTACGATGAAAATTATGGTACATCTGAATCGGCTATTCATTCTTTTGGTATGTTGACATGGGGAAATGCTTTTTCTGCTTGGGATACAGATGATCGCGATGCTGACGGCAATCTGAAATTTTCTACCAAAACTATTGGTGAGTTTTTAGGTCGTTTACAATTCAGTCATTCGTATGAATTAATCGAAAGTGATGTTGCATCTACCCTACAAAAACTACCTGAGTTATCTCTTCACTTTTCCCGAATGAGAATGAGTAACTTGCCTGTTTTTGAAACTATCAATGACACACTGGTCAAAATTTCGGAAAAAACAAAAACTAATATACCTATATTGTCTCTCATATCTCTTCCTACTCTAGAAGATGCTTCATTTGATTTAGATATGAATTTAGGTAATTTTTTTAGAAAACGTTATGAAAAAGAGCAAGATGTTTATTTGAAAACAGGAGTGATGGGATTCGACATTCAAAAACAATCGACACTCAAGTTATCTTCTACACGGGAAGTTCGCCTAGATCTTGGCTTCGATTCTGATGCTGTATGGCATGATCGAGATCGGGATGGCCATAAAAACATTCTGAGGGGTATCTATAGCCTCAACGCCGATGCTCGCAACATATTATTTCGTATCTATGACATTAGCTGGATTCCTGGAGCACGACGCCTAAGACACCAGATCAATTCTGGCGTGTATTTTAATTATCAGCCTGCTGTAGATCGTGATGAAAACAGCCGCTTATATCCCTTTGGACCAAGTACTTATTTTTACGAGCGCAAAGATATTAGCTACACATTAGAAACAAGCATTGAAATCAAAACGCGTAAGCATCGATCAGCTCTAAGATTGATCGATTTTCGCACCCAATTGCGTGGGGATTTTACAGAATATGCAGCTGAAAACAATAGGACTTATGATTATATAGAGAGCGATATCACTCTCACACCACTACCCAATCGCACGATGAGTATTATCATGCGTACTACTCATGATCCTAACCCATCAGAGGTAGATGGGAAAAGATTTAAACAAGTAGGTTTTCGCTCTAATTTTAGTTATCGTCGCGAAAAATGGAATCTAACTTTCGGTAACTCGTTCAGTAAACGAACAAGTTATGCCTCTCGTCGTATTAACACAAGTTTTCAATATCGTCCCAATTCAATGTTCGAAGTCGACTTTAATGCTGACTATGACTGGGTGGAAAAACAGTTTTATTCTCAAAGTTTAACCATTCGAAGGAACCTACATGATTGGGACTTGCGACTTTCCTGGCATCGGATTGGCATCAAAAGGCCACCTGATTTTAACAGTGTACGACAAGATTTCACCTTTCAAATTAACCTGATTGCTGACTCAGCTGCTTCGGTTGGTCTCGGTTACGATGCAGTAACTGAGACTTGGGGCTTCCGTAGCCTGCCAGTTGGTGTACCTTATAACGCTTTTGGTGTTGGTAATGCTATGAGTCGCTCATATTTCTAAACGAACTTTTCCGATTAGATAAACAAAAGTTTGAGTTGCTGAACATCAACCAAACGATCGGTTCTACGTCTAAAACAGGTCGAAAATCAAATATAGGCATAAAGATAGATTCAGCAAAAGCTAAGGCGTCCGAATTCGCCACTGTTGATCATCGAAATTACACTTCCATATCAAGTTATACAAGATCAGAAGTAGCATTCATTAAAATTTACGGGGGACAGTATTTTGGGTAAAAGGGGCTTGAGTTGCAAGGATAGCCAAGCGAGTATCAGTGTGCAGGCACCAATCACGGGAATTAGTCTAGGTGTCATTTGGTGGTATGTTCTTTGTTCATGTATCAGCGTTTATGCTGCCGATTTTGCCATTCCACCGCAAGTTCTTGACGATACGACAGAAATAGACGCAGTTTTTAGTCCCAATGGTGATAACATCCAAGATAAGGTCGTCATTGTCTTTGAAATGGATGGTACAACCGGTGAGTACGAGATAATCATCGATGTCCATGGGCCAGGCGGTGTTGGTAAACCTGACGGTCAGTTCAATGTAGATGATGACTGGTCAGTTTTAGGTAAGTTTGGCCCTGGTGTAACAATCAATGATGCCCCTAAGCGTTTTCGTATTGAATGGGATGGAAGAGATAGTGTTGCTGGAACAGCTAAAACTGTAACTGATGGGAACTATCAACTGCGCTTGCAAGTTGACTTTTTTCAGAATGAAATATTGGACCCAATACAGGATTCACACTCCCAAATCTTTCCTATAATTGTTGATACAGAATCACCACAAACGTCGGCTAAGTTGGAAAGAACAGGCTTCTCACCCAATGGTGATGGTAACCGTGACCAACTACCTATTAACTATGTTTTAGGAGAACAATTATCCGGCCTGGAACTATTAGTTCCAAGCCATTCATCAATTCAATTATCGGACCTAGCAGCAGGCAATCAAATTTTCAACTGGAATGGACGAGACGGGCTTGGAGCTGTTCTGCCAGACGAGTCTTACAATCTTCAATTAAGAAGTTTGGATTTAGCCGGTAACGAAAGTATCGTTTCTCTAGGGCAGATTTGGCTTGATACAAAAAAACCAACTATCAGCCAAATAATTCCATCTCCTGATGCCAAAGTGAATACTACAGTCAATGAGTTGATAGCTACCTTTGAAAGTGGAACAGGTAGTCAGATTGACTTTGATAACTCGATTATAAGTTTGACTCATCTTGATGAAACTATTCAAAATGGGACTGTTAGTTATGAGAATATGACCTTGAGGCTAACATTAGAGAATTCTCTTAATTTGGCTTCAGAGAATGGGCTTTACACAGTGAATGTGCAAGCTGTTGACCTCGCGGGAAATAGGGAAGTCTCAACTTTCAATTTGGTTTTTGATACGATTCAACCATCAGTACTACAAATTCGTCTCGATGAAGACAACTTGCATGACCGAGTTCATGTTAATAGTAGTATCGGTTATATTGAGGCAGACCTAAGTGATAATCTTTCTGGATTAGATTTGGCAAATTCACTTCTGCAATTGTCAAAATCAGGTACAGTTGTAGATGGAGTTCAGTTACAGATCGATACCGATACAATTCGTTTTCAACTTAGCCGAGCACTTAAATCAGACGGGAGTGATGATGGAGCTTACGAAATCCTGCTTACGGTATTTGACACAGCGGGTAACAGTCAGGTACAAACACATCCGCTAGTTTACGATACTACAGCCCCTACTTTGATAGGAACAAATCCTCCAGATCTTTCACAAGAAAAAGTCCGTATAGATCAAGCTGTAGCAACAATTGAGCTCACCTTTTCTGACCAAAACGATAATGTTGTTACTTCTGGGCTAAGCTTTGATGAGACGACAGTTTTTGTCACTAAAAGTGATGGAACGTTAGTCTCTACAATTAAGCAGGTCACTTCTCCTTCTAATTTAGAGCTACGCTTTTCTAGTTCTCTGACTGCTGGTGATTATACACTTTCATTCGTAGCAAGCGATAAAGCAGGCAATCAAGGAAAAGAAACTAACTATCCTTTCTATATCGACCTGAGGGTACCAGAAATACAATTCACCCCAAATAACGTACCATTGGCTACATTAGAAGCAGTCTCAGCTCAATTGATAAACTATACTGGGATTGGTTTAGATCTGGTTAGGTCTAGCCTACTAGTTCAAGACGTTAGTGGTAATACGATTCCATCCCAAAAGACCGAGATAGTTGATCAATCTCTAGTTTGGCATATCAAAAACCAGTTACCAAAAAATGGAAGTCAAGATGGAAATTACATAGCCACGGCCAACTTTGCTGATTTTGAAGGTAGAACCTATACAGCGAGTTCGACCTTGACTGTTGATACGCTACCACCTACTATTGACAAGACCATCCCTGTTGATGGTTCGAAAGTCTCTGTCCTAAAAGAAGTTGACGTATTCCTAAACGACAATTTAAGTGGAATTGACTTTAGTCAAACCGAAGTCTTGTTAAGTTCAGACGGTGGTACAATTTCTACCACAAAAAGTGATAATGGAGACAATCACATAAGACTCACCTTTACTGACCGCCACGCGGACGGGTCGGCGGATGGTTTGTATACGGTTGGTATCACGGCAGTTGATTTAGCCGGAAATATTAGTGGGACTCAAAACGTGTCCTTCTACCTAGTCACACAAAAGCCGGAAATTATTTCGGTTACACCGTCTGCTAACTCTCGAATCAATCATTTATCTACAATTTCTGCATCATTGTTGGATCTTAGTGGAAAGGGTATTGATTTTGATAAAACAACCATTACTTTGTCCAATTCTAGCGGTGAAGTTCTGGGTGGAACCTCATTAACACATACTGACTCACAGATCACATTAACAGGAATAGAATTACCTACAGATGGATCGGCAGATGGTATATATACTATGTTAATCACATTAGTAGATAAACTTGGTTCCACAGCAGAAAAGCTGCAAAAAATTCACTATGATACGCAACCACCTGCCATGAGGACAAGCAATCAATCCTTCGAGAGACTATCAACAGACCAGGTGTCAGTTAGCTTCGAGGTAGTTGATTCCGGCAGTGGAATTGATATTACTAACTCTAGCCTACAGCTATCCAATACCGATGGAACAGTAGTCCCAGGCCAGTTTAGTTATGATGGTACAGCAAACCTCAGCTATAAGTCAGCTAAACTCAACGCTAGTGGCATTTATATGCTCCAAGTTGTACTTACAGATCAGGCAGGCAACAGCAGCATACCATATACTTTTTACTACGCATACGGGGTAGAGCTAGCAGAAGTTGTTGAGGTCACACCCCGTTTGACTAATAATTTGGAAGCGGTCGTTGTCACATTCAAGAGCCAGCAAAGTCTCGATTTTGAGCAGACTATTCTTGAACTGATAGCTCCGAATCAGCAAGTTGTTTCTGGTGTTATGACCAACGATGGTCAACAACTGATAACCTTCACTCCAAGCATACCATTAGCTGTTGACGGAAGCCAAGACGGCGCTTACGCATTAACAATCCAGCCATCAGTTATGGCCATAGGCCGCTCAGATAAAAAGTGGTCTGGTGAAATTACTTTTGACACACAACCACCCGAAGTAAAGTCAATATCTTATATTACTCAACCTGAACAGTTAGCGGTTGATTTGCAAGGCACGGTTGTGGGTTTACCCACACAATTTCAGTTGGTGTTAGCTGATACTATTAGTGGAATTAATGGGCAACAAACAACAGCTCAGTTGATTTCGCCTACAGGACAAGTTAGTACCACAAAATCCTTGAAAGCCGATATAGAAACCAATGAATACTCTATTAATCTAAGCCTAAACAGTCAGCCTAAACCTGATCCTTCCGTAAATGGCGACTATGTTCTTGAAATTATAGCCGTTGACCTAGCTGGTAACTCAACGACCTACAGTCGTAGTTTTACAGTCATGTGGGCTGCAGCTACGGTTTCATCGACTCAACCAGCATCGTTTAGTAAACTGAATGAGTTACAACGAGTCGACGTGATGCTTGAAAATATGGCCGAAACTGAAATTGAAAAAATGGCCACTGTTCGATTAGTAAGTCCAGACAACTCCGAGGTCGCAGGGCGACAAGAAGTTGTAGGTACTATGGTAAGTTGGATATTGGATCAACCACCACCACAAGATGGAACTGCCGATGGAGTCTATACAATTCAATCCACGGTTCTTAAGAATGATCAGGTTCTGCTATCCGAAAACACCACATTCCTATATGATACCAAAAGCCCTCAAGTTGATAGCGTAGTACTGCAGACAAACGAATTGACTGAACTGATACCTAGTCAAGTTATAATGGTTACAGAACCATTCTCTGCCATAAAAATTAAGATAGTTGATCAGCTAGCAGGGACTGATTTGACGACCTCAACAGTTAGCCTGAGAACTAGTGAAGGTTTAGGGATCGAACAAGGCCTAAATAATGGTACTAGCGAAGTTCTTGAGGTCAAGAATAATGGTATTGATACAATTACGGTTGAATTTGCAGAATTGAAATTAACTGGTATCTACACATTAGTGATTACACCAAAAGACTTGGCTGGTAATACTGGCCATCCATCGCTTTATCAAATTAACCTGAATCTCTCAAAGCCAAAACTCACTTCAATCAAAATTAGCGACCGACTGGGACTTGTCACAGCAGAATTAGCTAATGCGACCGCAGAGTATTCTACCATCGAAGTTGTGGGTCCTAATGGGCAAGTTATTGGTAAAACCACAGAGGACAATCTTAAGAAACAAATTACTTGGACTCCGACAAATCTTGCTCAGGACGGTACTGATGATGGGGTTTATACGATTACGGTTACACCAGTTAACAAGCAAGGTATATCCGGCCAAGTATTAGTAAAGCGGTTCACTTATGACACCCAAGAGCCTGAGATTAATAATATTACTGCTGTCGATCTAACACAACCGGTCTCTTATCTATCGAACCCAACGTCACAAATTACAGCAACGGTCTCTGATCTGGGACCAGCAGGGCTCGACACTGAACAACAAAAGATAACACTAATTGACAGTAGTGGGCAAACTGTCAGCGCATTTTTAACTCATGATGGTAGAGAAAATCTATACTTCACTTTCAATCCATCGTTCGCCAAAGATGGGACTAACGATGGAGAATATCAACTAGCTATTAACTTAATTGATAAGGCTGGTAACAAAAAAGACTTCACACATTCGGTATTTTATGATAGTTCTCCACCAACGCTGACCGATATTATTCCAGGCGATGGGGCTCTTCTTAAGGGAGAAATTAATCAGGTTACAGTTAATTTGGCTGACAAAAACGGAAGTGGTATCGATTTCAGTCTAACGACCATTTCGGTAACAGATACTGAGGGCAATTCGGTGAGTGGTCAAATGAGCCACGATGGAAAGTCTAAAATAATCTTTAAAATTGATGATCTAGCACCAAGTGGATCCTATTTGGTTCGAGTTGAAGTCGCCGATCGAGCTGGTAATCAAGCCATATTCGAAAGCGGATTCACAAATTTGTCTAATTTACTTGTAGCTTCCTCCACTACACCTGTAACACGTCCAATTGAAAAGGCATTCAACCGAAAAAAACTAGATTCAGTTACAGTTCAACTGCCAAAAGATGTTGGGATCCACTTGTCTACGTTACATTTGGTCGACAGTAGTGGTCAAATGGTCATGGGGTACCAAGACCGTAATGGTTCTTCAGATTTACAATATCAGCTCCAAAAGCCATTGAAGGACGATGGATCAGATGATGGGACATATACTATTGTTTTTACTCCTATTAGCGCTAATGGGCAAAGAGGGCAACCACAACTTATGAGTTTCGTCCACGATACAGTAGAGCCAGAAATCGATGATGGCCAAATTCGGCTGAATGTAGCTCAAGCAGGAGTTAATAACTCACTAGTATCAATTCAGCTACCAGTGTATGACCCATCTCCATCTTCGGGTATAGACTGGTTAGAACGTCCATTGCCAATCGTAGTAACGTTAGAATCTTTCGCAAAGGAAAATATTGCTGGTCGGATTTTAGTTGAATCTGATAAAGAGGAGGTGACTTTTGTCCTAAACAAACCTCTGGCGAGTGACGGCAGCCAAGATGGGAAATATAAGCTGAAAGTCGATGTTACAGACCAAGCAGGTAATGACTTGAATTGGATTTATGATTTTGATTACGATACTCGTCCCCCAGAGATCCAAACCTCAGATTTACAGATTAATGGGCAGCCACTAATTGTTGACGCTAACCATATCGACTACCCATCAGTTGCAGGTCGTGGTGGTTCAGTTATCATAACAGCCAAGATAAAGGATAGTGACGGTTTAGGGGTAGACTTATCAACTTCCAGCATAAATGTTATCTCACCAAGTGGTGAGGCCATAACCGGAGGCCTCACACAGAATGGAATTGATTTTCTGGTTTTTAGCTCATCGCAATTATTGCCCAATCAAGGATACTATAGGGTGGTGATTACAAGCGTCGGGTTAGATCCTCAGAACTTGGGTTTCCAGCCGACAAAGACAATTAGTACTGAATTCCTCTATGAGACATTACCACCGGTTGCAAGCCTCACTGATAGTGGTAAAGATAAGATTGAAGAAGGAGATGCCTTAACACTAAAAGGTGTAGCTTCAGATCCTGATAGTCAAGAAATACCAGCTTCTGGTGTTAGTCGTGTTGAGATTGTTGGTACAGGACCCGACGGAAAAGATATAGAACCGGCTGTAGCGGTGGACATGAGTAAAGGTGGTAGTAACCAATGGAGTAGCTGGAAAATTGATTACTTACCACCTAAATCTGGTAGATATGTATTGAGTGTTCGAGTTTATGATAAAGCGGGTAATGCCGAAACTTATGAAAAGAAAGATGTTACTTTCACAGTTTCACTTGGATTCAAAGGTGAGACATTTTGTTGGCCTAATCCCGTATCGTTGTCTGCGTCATCTAGTGGTTCGGTGGCACATATATCTTTCGATCCTAATATAGCCAGTAATGATACAGCTAATCTGACCCTTAGTGTTTACGATTTATCTGGTGACTTAGTCTATCGATATAAAGAACCTGATATAAAACCAGGTAGACAAGATACTACACTCAAATGGAATTTAAGTAATTCTTCTGGAAGTAAGGTCGCACGTGGTATTTACCTTTTTCGACTGGAAATAGTAAATGGCGTGGATGAATCATCCAATACGGTTGGTAAAATCCTAGTAGTGGAATAATTCGGAATGGGTCAATATAAACCACTTCAAGTTGCTATCGTGGGTTGCGGCAATATTTCACGTGCTTATGGTGCTAGCCTTAGTAAACGGCCAGATCAGGTTGAAGTAATCGGGGCTTACGATCTAGATCAAGATAAAGCCACAAGTTATGTTTCAGAATTTGGTGGGCAAATTTATCCAAGTTTAGAAGCATTATTAGACGACGAGAAAGTTGAAGCTGTCGTCAACTTGACCATACATACGGCTCATGCTGAAGTAACTGCTGCAGCACTCAATGCTGGTAAACATGTTCACGTTGAAAAGCCTCTCGCTACAAATCGTGAAGATGGTCAAATGGTAGTTGATTTGGCAGAAGCCAAAGGATTACGCTTGAGTGCCTCTCCATTCACTTTTCTAGGAGAAGGACAGCAGACCGTTTTGAAAGCGGTTCAGTCCGGTCTGGTGGGTCCAATCTTGACGGCTTACGCAGAAATGAATTGGGCAAGAATTGAACGCTGGCATCCCAATCCAGCTCCGTTTTATCAAAAAGGTGTTGGCCCAATGTTAGATGTTGGTGTATACGCTCTAACTTTTCTGACGTCAGTCTTGGGAGTTGTCAAGAATGTACAAGGTTATGCTCAAATATGCCAGCCTCAACGAAAGACCAAAGCTGGACAAGCCTACCAAGTGACAACACCCGATCAAATCACTGGCTTTCTTCACTTTGAATCAGGTATTACCGCTCGGTTGACTGCAAGTTTTCTAGGATTTAGCAAACAAGTAGGTGTTGAATTTCACGGCCGAAATGGATCTATTTATATCTCTTCCTCTCATGATTTCGATGCCATAGTAGAGGTACATACTCTCGACGATGAGTGGAAGACAATACCGTATATTGCTACGCCTTTTCGAGGTGTAGAGTGGGGGCGAGCCGTATTCCAATTAGCTGACTCCATAAGAATGGGCGTCCCGCAAAGATGTACAGGTCAACAAGCTAATCACGTCCTTGAAATTTGCTTAAGTATTTTGGACTCGGCTGAGGAAAACTCTGCTCTTATTCCAATCAAATCGACTTTTGAACTACCTATTCCTGCATACTAACGTAATGGATTTATTGAATACACAAACTAAACCGAAGATCAAAATAAGCTAATGAAAAAATACCGATATACCTCACTATTTGCGACGCTATTTATATTGCTCTGTGCCAACTTTTCCATGGCAGAAGACATCCATAAAAAGTCGGGTACAACCTCTGCGGCATTCCTAAAAGTCGATGCTGCTAGTAGACCGATTTCCATGGGTGGAGCTTTCACTGGCTTAGCAGATGATGTAAACGCTCTATTTTGGAACCCAGCCGGTCTCATGTCCCTCCAGAAACAACAGATATCAGCAATGCAGAACTTTTCTATTGGAAATGTTTACACTCAGGCTCTAAGCTATGGTAGAGTACTCAATCAAAAAATGGCCATTGGTGTAAGTCTACAAGGAGCATTCACTCGTATCGATTTTCGTCAAGCTCCAACGGCTACACCTGACCAAGAAGTAACTGTTGGTGGATTTGCTCCTGGTTTTAGTTTGGCTTATCAACCATTTTCTTTTTTTTCCGTTGGTATAACAACAAAAGCTATTGTGGAGCAACTTGATGTTGAGACACTCTTAGGTTTTGCGGGTGATTTAGGCATTTTAATTCGGCCTTTTGGCGAGGCCACAAAGCTTGGTGCCACCTTGCAAAATCTTGGAAGTATTAATTCAGGTTCACCTCTGCCGACAAACTTTCGCGGTGGTATTTCCTTTCAGCCAACTAAAGCAAATATTTTGGCTGCGGATATAAACTTACCGTTGGTTGCAGGTTATCCAAGTGTTCACTTTGGCGCTGAGAATTGGTTCGGTGATTTTGTCGCTGTGCGTCTTGGTTATTCCGTGAGTCAGGGAGAGAATCCACGTAACGGTATAACCGCTGGAATCGGACTAAAGCGTAAAGGGCGTGTGTCACTGGAAAATATTAATTTTCAGTTTGATTATGCAATCGTTCCTGACCCTATGGGCAATGTCCATCGTATTGCATGCCTGATGCGCTTTTAATTTTTCTACTGAGAAAAAATTAATATTGTGTGGATTGAAAGTATATTCACTCAGAAGTTCGAGGGCAATAAATCAATTTCTGTCCCCAAATCTTTTATCTACAACATTAGCCTTGCTCGCTTTATGTAGGCTTGGCTGTCTCCTTCCACAGCTTACTCGATCTCTAAAACAGTAAACTATATAATATTTTTGTTCTTGTACCAAAAAAGGGGCTTTTTGTATAAGCCCCCTTTTTTGGTACAAATCTGTTTTTGGTTAGTCTTGAATTACTGCATGTGCAGCCGCTAGTCTGGCGATCGGTACGCGAAACGGAGAACAAGATACATAATCCATGTTAATGTTATGACAGAAGATAACTGAATCGGCATCACCACCGTGTTCACCACAAATTCCAACTTTTAGATCAGGCCGGGTTTTGCGTCCACGCTCGATGCCAACTTCTATCAATTGGCCAACACCATCCTGATCTACTGTTTGGAATGGATCATTGTCTAGAACACCTTGTTCGAGATAATCTGGCAAGAAACCAGCAACGTCATCACGGCTAAAACCGAAACTCATTTGCGTAAGATCATTGGTACCAAAGGAGAAAAATTCTGCAGCTTCAGCAACTTTATCCGCAGTTAAAGCTGCTCGGGGAATTTCGATCATAGTGCCAACCATATGATCAATCACATCGACATTATATTTCTCTCGCACTTCTTGATAGACTTGGTCTACAATTTTCTTTTGGTTCTTGAGTTCATTGACGTGTCCTAGTACTGGGATCATGATTTCCGGATGGGTATCCCTTCCCTCTTGAGTCAACTCAACAGCGGATTCAAGAATCGCACGTACTTGTGCTTCAGTAATTTCCGGAAAGCTTATACCTAGACGGACACCACGATGTCCCATCATGGGATTAGTTTCGTGCAGATCATCGCTACGCCGGTTAAATTCGGTAATGCTGACATTCAATTCACTTGCCAACTCTTGACGAGCATTTGCATCGTGTGGAACAAACTCATGTAGTGGAGGATCTAACAGTCGAATTGTGACAGGATATCCTGACATAACATCTAAAGTGGCTTTAATATCTGATTTCATATGCGGATAAAGTTCGTCGAGTGCAGCCCTACGTTCCACTTCATCTGATGACATAATCATCTTTCTCAGCTTAAATAATGGCTCATCGGAACCTTCACCATAGAACATGTGTTCTATGCGGAACAGCCCAATACCTTCAGCTCCAAATCCAATTGCTCTTTGAGCATCGGCTGGCGTGTCGGCATTGGTCCGAATTTTTAACCGCCTGAATTCATCAGCGAAGTCCATCAGTTCGGTAAACTCGACATTAGTCTCTAAATCTGGGTCTATTAGATCGAGCTGCCCTTCGTAAACGTTACCTGTTGTTCCATTTAGGGTAATCCACTCACCCTCTTTTAATATTTGTCCACCTATGGACATCTGCCGATTCTCAACATCAATTTCAATATCAGAACAACCAACGATGCAACACTTACCCCAAGCGCGTGCCACTAGAGCTGCATGACTGGTCATTCCACCTTTAGCTGTTAGGACTGCTGACGCCGCATGCATTCCGTGCACGTCTTCTGGACTAGTTTCGTCCCGTACCAGAATAACTTTTTCACCATTTTCTTTACCTTGGGTTACAGCATCATCAGATGTGAAGACCAGTTTGCCATTGGCACCACCAGGTCCAGCAGGCAAACCCTTTGCCAATAATTCAGCCGTCCCTTCTGCGGCAGGATCCACCATAGGCAACAAAACCTGAACAAGTGAGTCTGCCGAGACTCTTTTTAAAGCTTCTTTTTTATCAATTAAACCTTCTTTACACATATCAACAGCCATTTTAATTGCTGCTGCACCTGTACGTTTACCTGTCCGGCACTGTAGCATCCATAGCTGGCCATCCTCAATTGTAAACTCAATATCCTGCATATCTCCATAGTGTTGTTCCAACTTTTCACGAAGATCGATCATTTCATCGTAGCAGGCTTTATGGCGGGACTCCAAAGTTTCGGAATCATCACTACTGTCATTTTTCATTAGGTCATTAACTGGTAGTGGAGTGCGCAAACCAGCAACCACGTCTTCTCCTTGGGCGTTTGCTAGCCATTCACCATAGAAAATATTCTCACCTGTGGCAGGATCGCGTGTAAAAGCAACACCTGTAGCGGAATTCTCGCCCATATTACCAAACACCATAGCCTGAACGTTAACTGCCGTTCCCCATTCATCGGGAATCCCTTCGATCCGGCGATAGGCGATTGCACGCGTTGAATTCCAAGAATCGAATACGGCTCCAATAGCCCCCCAAATTTGCTCTTCGGCGGAATCTGGGAAAGGTGTTCCTAGGACTCTTTCGACTGTGGTTTTATACTGATCTACCAAATCTTTCAAATCATCAGCAGTTAGATCCGTGTCGCCTTCAGCACCAAGAGCTTCTTTCTTAGCTTCTAGTAAATGTTCTAGTTGTAATCGAATTCCTCTTCCTTCTCTAGGCTCGATCCCTTTACTCTTTTCCATGACTACATCTGAATACATGGTAATAAGCCGACGGTAGGCATCGTAGGCGAAGCGCTCATTCCCGGTTTGTTTGATCAAACCACCAATCGTTTCCGTGGTTAACCCCACATTCAAGATAGTATCCATCATTCCTGGCATTGATTGTCGAGCCCCTGATCGAACCGAAAGTAAAAGAGGATTTTCGGTGGAACCATAAGCTCCACCGCGAATATCACCCATCTTGACAATCGCAGCATTAACTTGTTCTTTTAGACCCTCGGGATAATCACCATCTAATTCGTAGTAAATGTTACACAGATCAGTAGGAATTGTAAAACCGGGTGGGACAGGAAAACCAAGATTTGCCATTTCACAGAGGTTGGCTCCCTTACCCCCTAGCAGATTCCTCATTGTTGAATCACCTTCGGCAGTCCCCCCGCCAAAGGAATAGACGTATTTAGACATAACGATGCCTCCTTAGTGTTAAAGTATTAATTAATAATCGTTCGGATTTGTTTACAAGCGGCCGAGTATTTTAAAGTAGGAAAATATAAAAACGCAATACAACTCTAGGAACACAGCTGTAAGTCTGCACAAATGTATTCCCATTTGGCTAATCACTTAATTCCTCAGTTTTTATATCGAGTAAATCATTTTACTTGCTTCCTCGTATTCAGCTTGAAGTGGATCAGTTGATAAAAATAACTTTTGGTAAGGTTCATAAAGTTGGATATAACTCCAGTTTACACCACAAGTAATTTTCTTCTCATTGCAGAGTTGCACAAAACGTCCCCGGAATTTAGCCCGAGTGGTTTCAGGTGGAAAACGCATGGCACGTTCAATATTTTTGTCTTTACAAATTCGATGAACTAAACTTTCTCTTTCCAACTTATAGTATAATCCCTGATCGGTACGAACGTTGTGATACTGTAAGTCAAGCATCGCAACTTTCGCCGAATCCCAGTTCAAATTTCTTGTTTTTACATACTTATCAATCAGTTTCTTTTTGATAACCCAGTCAAGTTCTCTGTCTAATTGCATTGGGTCATCGGACAAATACTGCAAGACATATTGCCAGTATTCCATTGTCTGGTCAGTGATAAAATCAGATTCCTCTTGCTCTAAATAGCGCTTGGCTGTGTAAAAGTATTCCCACTGTAATTCAACCGCAGATAAACGCTTTCCATTTTCGAGCTCGATTTTACGCGTGCAAGTTATATCATCTGAAATTTGTTGAATGGCTCGGACGGCATTTTTCAAATTGAAACTTTGCTCAATAAAACCATCTTCTATCATCCTCAAAATGATGTTGGTGGTTGCTATCTTCAAAAAGTTGGTGAATTCTGACATATTTGAGTCACCAACAATAACATGTAAACGACGATATTTTTCTCGATCTGCGTGAGGCTCATCTCTTGTATTTATAATGCCACGCGCAGTTGTAGTAGCGATTGAGATCTCCTCACGAATGTGCTGAGCCCTCTGTGAGATAGAATAACGACCATCTTTTTCAAGTTTAATCTTACCTGCGCCACTAAAGACCTGACGTGTGACAAAAAACGGTATTAACTTCGATGCCAATTGGCGAAAAGTAACTCGTCTGTCCATCAGATAATTTTCGTGGCAACCAAACGTATTGCCGGGAGTATCTGTGTTGTTTTTGAAAACCGAAATAACTCCATCAAACCCATCACTTTTCATACGGCGTTCGGCCGAACGGGCTAATTGAGCCAGAATTCGTTCACCTGCTTTATCATGAGCAACAAGGTCAATTACATCATCACATTCAGGTGTAGCATATTCCGGATGACAACCTATATCTTGGTAAAATCTAGCTCCATTTTCGAGAAAAACATCTGGATACATTCGACCATGAATGATTTCACGGAACAAATACATAACAGTATTTTGAATTGACATAGGCTTTGAATTCGGGTGTTTAGGAGTACAGATGATTCCGTATTCTGTTTCAATCCCAAATATACGTCTTTTCATGACAAAATTTCGGTTATATCCTCAACGGACAAGCGAGAAAATTTGCGCCGATTTCTTTTTTGGTCCAAGACTGCGACCTCTAGCGTCGATGGGTTAATCGCATAACGATCTACCTCGTCGACGCTATCTTCAATAGAAATGAAGGTTTCTGTAGCCAATTTTACAGCAGCTGGTAAGCTAAGTTCAGCTTGATAGGTATCTTCCAGAATTTGAGAAATTTCATCGGACCTTCCACCAATTACGGCGTAGTCTTTTTCTTCCCAAAATGTACCATCAAAAGAAATGTGGTAAATATTATTCGCTTGATTGCCTGTTTCAGCAACCTCACAAACCAATAACTCGACTTCTAAAGGTTTAGAATCCAACTGCCAAAATACACCACCGATATATTGGGAATAAACATTAGTCAACCACTTAGCCGTAACATCTTGCCTTGTGTAAGTTAGCCCTTTGATCTCAGCGTCGCGAATACCAACAAAACGGAGTGTTTCATACTCTCGATAAAGCCCGGTCGCAGCAAACCCAATCCGGTCATAGATCTCCGATATTTTAAAAACCGTTGACAATGGATTTTCCGCGACTAAAACGATTCCTTCTGCATACTCCAGAACAATTACTTCTTTGGCCTGATCAATACCTTTATGGACAAAATCTGATTTATCCTGCATGATCTGATCTGGAGAAACATAGTACGGTGATGCCATAAAAACAAATTCCTCGCAAGCTATCCTAGATTTCTTTAAATCTCAATCTTCAGTAAGAGATTAATTGCTACTCACTTTCGGAAAGCGAGCTTTTATTTTCGCTAATTCTTTGAAAGAGATCAGTGTAAAAGGATTTTATTATTTCTGGGGAGACTTCGGTAATGCCTGATTGATCGATAATACGAACAATCGGATAAATGTTACGAAGGAAATCTGGACCTGCGGTTCCAACATCTTCGTCTGCAGCATCCCATAGAGCATGGAGAACAGCATGAAGGGCTTCCCTTGACTTCATTTCAGGACGGTACAATTTTTTAAGAGCTGACCGAGCATCCTTGCCGCCTGACCCCTCAGCATAGTAATCTACCTGTTCGTACCGCCCTCCGGTAATATCATATTTGAAAATACGCCCTATATTCTCTTTTAAATCATAGCCGGCAAAGATTGGTATGACAATCAAACCCTGAAGTGCCAAGGGTAAATTGGATTTCAGCATGTTTGATAAATAACTGGCTTTTCCCTCTAGACTTAGGTGAGATCCTTCGACTTTCTCGTAGAACTCCACCTGAGTTTGAAAGAGTTTAGCCATATCAATACATGGACCAGCAACACCTGCAATAGCAATAGCCGAATGTGTATCAACCTCATATACTTTTTGGACCCTACGTTCACCAATTTGGAATCCTCCAGTTGCTTGACGATCTCCTGCTACAACGACACCGTCAGCGTAAATTAGAGCTAGGATCGTTGTGCCTTCTAAGAATTGTCCCACCTCGCCACGAGGCTGAGTAGATTCTATAAACTGAGCGTTAGTAGAAAAAGATTGTAACAAGCTAGGTTGTCGACACTTCAGAATTTGAAGAAGATCGTTTGTTATGTATTCTGACTGATCGGGCGTCACTACTCTCCTCCCCGCTGAACGTAACTTTCTATAAATTCCTCATACTCTTCTTCTAAGATTTCATCAATTTCGTCCAGAAGCCGATCTAAATCATCTTTGATTTCTTCACCTTTTTCCGTAACCTCTTTATTTGGTTGAACAGACTCAGTGTCTTGAGTTCCTTCTTGCTCTGCACTTTGCGTGTTTTTTTCTTCTTGTTCTTTATGCTTATCAGGCGACACCTTGATACCTCCTATTTGGTTAAGATGAATCACTAACGGGCTCAACAGGATCATCAGAAGAAGCAAGTTTCTCGACCAATTGGCTGACACTATTACAATTGAGCAAGTCACCAACTAAGGCTTTATTACCAAAATGCGGTCGATCCATAAAGATTTTATTCAACGACGAACCTTCAGTAGAAAAGACAATCGAATTCCAACTTACGCTGTGTATATCCGCACTAAACTTTCTTAAGCATGTGCCACGAAAATAAGCTCGAGTATCAGTTGGTGGACAGGTCATCGCGTGAATGATTTCTTCTTGGTCAACAACTGAAACCACTTGATTGTTTTTGACCAAACGATGGTATAAACCTCTATCGGAACGTAAGTCGTGATACTGTAAGTCAAGCATCTTAATACGCGAGTCTTTCCAATTTAGATTGTGTCTTTCTATATATGCCGACATCAGTCGGAGCTTGATCACCCAATCTAAATGCTTGTCTAACTGCATAGGATCACTTTCTAATTGATTTAAGACAAAATCCCATTTAGATAAAATATCTAGGTCTGTAAAGCTTAGTTCGTCTGTGGAAAAGCTTCGCCGGACTAAATTTAGATAGTCCCGTTGTAACTCAATTGGCGATTTTTCTTCGCCTGATTCTAGTCTCAGTTTTTTCTGACAGGTTAAGTCTCTAGAAACCTTTCTAATGTCACTAACAGGATCCATCAACTTGAACTGACACTTCAACGCACCAATCTGAATCAGTCTCAAAACCAGCGAGGTAATCCCAATTTTTAGGTATATTGAAAATTCCGACATGTTGGAATCGCCAACAATCACATGAAGGCGACGGTAGATTTCATTATTGGCGTGTGGTTCATCTCTTGTATTGATAATTGGTCGAGAAACCATCGTACTTAGCCCAACTTCGGTCTCAAAGAAATCGGCTCGTTGGGAAATCTGAAAATCAACTGGTTCAGCGCCATTTTCAAAACCGATCTTTCCACTTCCTGCAATAATTTGCCGTGTGACAAAGAAAGGTGTTAGTGCATCCGTAAAATCCTGAAACTCAATTTCTCTTGGTACAAGATAATTTTCGTGGCTACCATAACTATGTCCTTTGTAGTCGGTATTATTTTTATAAATGAGGATTTCTTGTTCTGCTGGTAGGGTAGCTTCAGCCTTTTTACGTGACGAATCAACAATTAGATCCCCTGCTTTTTCATATATGACTACATCTCTTGCCGTAGTACATTCTGGTGTGCAGTATTCTGGGTGGGCATGATCAACATAATATCTACCACCGTTGATAAGAATATCGTTAATAACAGTGTTATCTTCGTCTTTTGGTACGCCATTCCCACCTTCATAAACAAAGCCCCGGGCATCAGTTAGAGGTGACTCTTGATCATAATCCCAATAAATGTCATTCTCAGTTGACTCGTCAGCCGATCCTACATCTTTTTGACTATAAGAACTTACGACCAACATAGAGGCCGCAACAGGATCTTGTTCCTTGACGTTTCTCACGGAAATCCCATATTCAGTTTCTGTGCCAATTATTGAAGGGAAACTCATTTTACAAGTAAGCTCCACCTTTAACTGTCTTAATTTCTTTTTTCCTTTTTTCTGGCTCATCAGTCATGGCACGAATATTTACAATACGTTCTCCTTTACGTCCGGAAATTTTAGCCCAATCGTCAGGATTAGTGGTATTTGGCAAGTCCTCATTTTCCTTATATTCTTCCCGAATTGCTTGAACCAGATCATCGAGTTGAAGTCCTTTTTTACCCGATTCTTTTGATGAATCCTTTATTAATCTCTTAACTGCAGACTTTTTGGCACGGTCCACAATGTTACGAATCATAGCCCCACTAACAAAATCTTTGAAATATAACATCTCTCGTTCACCACGAGCATAAGTAACTTCAATGAACTTGTTATCATCAGTCGTGGTATACATCTCGTTTATGGCAGCGAGGATTACACTGTTTAACGCTTTTTTTTCATCACCATCATATTCAGCGAGTAACTCAGAATCAATTGGTATCCCGGCACACAAGTATTTGGAAAAAATATCTACAGCGTCGTCTTCAGTTGGCCGATCCACCTTGATTTTGACATCTAAGCGTCCAGGTCTTAGCACCGCTGGGTCGAGGAGATCTTGTCGATTGCTAGCACCAATTACTATGACGTCCCGCAACCCTTCAATCCCGTCAATTTCAGCCAAAAAGGTAGGGACAACGGTTGATTCCATGTCTGATGAAATACCCATACCGCGGGACCTGAACAACGAATCCATTTCATCAAAAAATATAACAACAGGAACACCTTCTTTCGATTTGTTTCGAGCTTTCTGGAATACCTCTCGGATTTTACGTTCAGTTTCCCCAACATATTTGTTGAGCAACTCTGGGCCTTTGACATTGATAAAGTACCCCCGTACGTCCTCACGGCCTGTTTTCTCTCGAATACGCTTGGCCAAGTTGTTCGCGATTGCACTTGCCATCATAGTTTTACCACACCCTGGTGGCCCATAAAGTAGGATGCCCTTGGGTGGTGAAAGTTCAAACTCCTTATACTCATCAGGGTAAAGATAAGGAGTCTCAATCGCATCTCGAATGTGTTCTATCTGTTGGCTTTGACCGCCAATGTCATTGAAACTGATGTCAGGGACCTCTTGCAGCATTAAATCTTGTGCTTCGTACATCGGTAATTTTTCCATGAGTATGCCACTCACCCGATTCAATAAAACGGAATCCCCAAACCTGAGATCATCCGTATTTACCAGCGCGGAAACTTCGACTACACGCTCTTCATCTGCCCTCAGTCCAATCAATACTCGCTGCCTGTCAATGACTTTTTTCACTTTGACTACATCACCTCTAGAATCGAAGTGACAAGTACCCACAACATTAAACGCGCCATTAAGAATTACTTCTTGGCCACGGCGTAATTGACTAACCTGAATTTCGGGATCCACGTTGACACGTTGTTTCTTTCCTAACATGTCGATATCAACGGTACCATCCTTGTTCTCAGAAAGAAAAACCCCATAGTGATTTGGTGGAGCACTCAGCTGTTCGACCTTTCCCTTCAGGTTTTGCAGATGTTCTTTGGTTTCTTGAAGAGCATTTGATAACTTCCGGTTCCGCCGGTGAGCCGACATTAATTCACGAGTCATCTCATACAAACGCAATTCAGTCTCATCCGTTGGCGGAGAATTTATTTGCTCACGCAGACTATTAATTTCATTCTGAAGGGACTCAATCTGGTATTCTTGCTGTCGAACAATATCTTCATCCGTATAGACTTCGTCAACAATAGGAGTTGGCATCGTTTCTGTTTTGTTTGACTTGTTGTCAGGTCTAGGCATGTTTATATCTCCGGTTCAATCTGTTGATGACTGCCTAACATTAGTGGGTGATTCGAGATCAATTACACNTACTTTCTGTATTCTGAGATAGAACTAAATCTAAATAACGAGGCGAGGNTTGCTCCTGACTGCNTATAACCGTCACTTTCTCTNAGTAANACTGTGGAGGGACGCTATCTAGTATTAGAGGTTACTCTGAGGGATAGGCTCTATGGAACGTCGTAAAACCCAGTTACAGAAGGAGTCTTGAGTGCTGCAATTATAGCATTCGACATAATGAGTGTCAAGACCAAGTGATACTCATGTCCATGGTTGACGCGTTTCTAGACGTGTGATATAATCCGCCGGCAATAAGGNAGAAAGAACATAAAAGTGCCATCANCAGATCTTAGTTTTTATGATATAAACAATTATCTCAGTTCAGTCACACCTGCTAGAGATCCGATTTTAACCGAAATGGAGATTTACGGCCAAGAANACAATTTTCCAATTGTTGGGCCAACAGNGGGCTCTTTTCTGCATCAAATGGTACTTTTGACAAANCCCAAACGAATTTTTGAAATGGGGTCAGGGTTTGGCTATTCCGCTTATTGGATGGCAAAAGCACTAAATGATCCAGAGGCAAAGATTATTTGTACTGAGGGAGCCACGAAAAATGCGACGCGTGCAACTTCTTACTTTGAAAGGGGTGGCATAGCTGACAAAATCGACTTCAAAATCGGAAACGCACTGGAAATTATCGAAGAAACCACAGGTTTTTTTGATATCATCTACAATGATATCGATAAACATGAATACCCAATAGCCTTCCAAAAAGCTATACCTCGACTGAGAAAGGGCGGGATGTTTATTACTGACAATTTGATTTGGNACGGACGCGTGATGGGCAAAGACAACGAACCTAGTACAGTTGGTGTTCGGGAACTCACTAGGCTTCTTTACGAGTCGGATCAATTCTTCACGACCATTGTTCCACTACGTGATGGCCTAGCTGTAGCAATCAAATTATAGGTGCTCCACAGATGAATAGCCAGCCGGAAGGATTCACACACTTGCAAAATTACCCACTTTGAGTTGCCAATTGACCGTTCAGGTTAAGCCAAACTCCAGCAACGAAGATGTCGTAGTTATTTTTACTGGTCTTGTGTATCAGAAATTTTTTCTGAAAGTTTGGTCCCCAGCGCCTACTGGCTGATTAAAGTTAGTATGACGTTTTTTCATCCGATTAGATGATAAGTTCACAATACCCATTTTTAAACCGAATTCAAAGAGAATACAAGGCTGCCGCTGCCCACGTGTTCTTACTCCATCACAACGTTCACGATTTACTCTGGGATCGTCGCTACGGGCTTCTGCCGACTCAGTATTTCTTGATGGAGCAACTAAATATCATNGGCTGTGACATCGTTCTTGGTTACATTCCCTCGNAAGGTATTATCTGGCCTCATATNGATCATTGGCGACAAATACAACACGCCTTGGGTTTAGAGGTAGAAAAGATAGAGTGGGACGATGGACCTCCAGATCCNTCAAAGCCAATTGGTCAATTTCGNCAGGATGGTACTTTTATCGCAGAGCAACTGGGTCTAGTACGGATTCAGGCTAAGATAGACTCGACCTATGGAAAGATATATTCAAACCCGAGAACCGTGTATGTGGGAGATACCAAGCGAGATATTCATCGAATAGAAATTCAACCTAGTAGTCAGCGACATATTTCAGCTGGCAAGCATATTCGTTTTCAAGCTATAGCTTTTGATCAAATGGGAGAGAGAATTGGTATTCAGAACGCCAACTGGCAGGTAGANGGAAATATTGGTCAAATTTCTAGAGACGGTGTTTTTGTAGCACAAAAAGGCGGTGAAGGATTCATTAANCTTCAAATAGGGANCCTTAANGCTAAAACCAACCGAATANTTGTTCATCCTAGCGCAGCAGTCGAAATACATTTAGACCCACCAAAAGACCCATTAGAAATTCGAAAGCCTCACCGTTTCTCTGTATCAGGCCGAGATGTAGGTGGTAATACTTTTAAGCTACAAAAGGATATCGAGTTTGAAATTGTACCAACCCCTGAAGACAACACTCCCTATCACCCCATTAATCAACACGGATTTCATCGCGATAAAATCCATGAAGACCCCTTGATTAGCGATCGGTTACCTCCAGGAAAAGAGCTAAGCCAAAAACTGAGAGAACTCTTTGANCAAAATCATTTTAAGGTTGGTTTAGTAGTTTACCAACTGGAAAAAATTGCCCCAAACTCTGACTTGCTAGCATTTGATGAAGAGTACCGATTTTTCGTGGATTCAATCCATCAATGGTCAGCAGATCTTGAAATGCGGTTCCGTAAACATATTATTCTCATGGCAACTCAGAATTTAGCTGAGGTTCATCCTATGCTTTCTAACAATATCGAGATTCCTGTAGTTGAATTGCCATTTCCCGATCTCGAAGAACGAAAGGAGTTAACTAAGCACATAGAAAGCCTATCACGTCTAAGAGCAGAAAACCAACGCTATCAGGGCGAGTTAATCCACCAAGTTCGTTTGGCAGATGATTACTCACATGATCAGTTTGCTCGAGATACAACTGGCTTAAAATTGTTTGGTCTACACGACCTGGCTTTGAGAGCTGAGGAAGAGGGAATTCCGATTTCACCCGAATTCGTAGCAGAACATCGCCGACAGAGTGTGTCGGTACATACGTCTGACATNTTGGAAGTTATGCCTACTCCTTATGATTTGTCNATCGTTGGTGGGCATTCCCACGTGGGGCGAATTCTTGAAAATATCATAACTGCTATACACCAGAAAGACCTAAAAAGAATACCTCACGGGGTTTTATTACTTGGTCCATCTGGGACAGGCAAAACCATGATTGCCCAAATGTTGGCACGATACAGCGAATTGCCGTTTCTGCGACTCAAAAATCCACGAGAATGGGTGAGAACTGGGGCTACTGGGGATGCTAAAATTTATGAGAAAAAACTTACAGTGGCCTTAAACTTCATTTCAGGNATGNTGCCAGCAATTGTTTTTATTGATGATATTGACCAAATTAGTGGACTCAGTGAAAGAGCTGGTAAACACAAAGACAACGANAGTATGTTGCCAGCAGAGTTAGTGAATTTGATTGCTGACCCTACAAAACATGGCCAGATTTTGTGGGTTGGCGCTAGTAATCGGCCGGATCTTTTGGACCCACTTTTTCGACGGCAAGGACTCTTTGAAGAAAGAATTATCCTCCTGCGACCAACTGACGGAGAAAGAGCAGATATCTTACGTAAATTGTATCACAAGCACCAAATTAAACATCAAAATATAGATTTTGACGAAATGGATGAACACACAAGAAAAATGACGGGTGCTGACATTGAACAAGTTGTCCGGCGAAGCTACACTTTTGCTAAAGCAGATGGGCTAGAAATTGTGAACAACGAATATCTACGAAAAGCAATCTCAGACTTTGTACCACTTTATTCTGATCAAATTAACGAAGCTATTGGGTTGTTGGCAATGCGNGAGGCAACCTCACGTTCTATGCTTCCACAACGATTACCCTACGAATTGAGAAAATTTGTAGCTGAAGAAGGGAATTATGCTNAATGGGGTATCGATAAATCTCAAATTAACCAACGCCTCAGAGAATTAGGGGACGTCTTCAGTTTATAAGTTGGANAAAACGGAAAAGGTTGTGAATGAACCTAAAACATGCATTGCTAACCGGTATTGCTCTCCTATTAGGATTTTTATTTTACCCTCGTTCAACNACCAACTACTCAATTGANCAATCCCTAATCTCACCTGCACGCACATTGGACAGTGAACCATTGCGCCTGACGGAACTGGTACGTAGCAACCCACCGTATTCAACTTTTGATCTAGGTTACATTTACAAAATTGATACGGCTCAGGTTGTATTTAGTAGCCCTGAGGATAGTGGCCCACGACAATTCGATATACTGGTTAAAAATCAGTTAAATGATCGTTACAAGAGGATCTATTCCTTCATTGGAAATTCGCATGAGTATGGTTACCCGATTCAATCTTTTCAAACCCAGACAGAAGCTCGTTGGGTCCAAGTTGTCATCAATGACTGGTTCACCAATAAGCCACAATTACAAAAAGATAGATTTAGAGTTGGTACACGGTATAAGCGACATGNGCCGATCAAAGCTATAACAGCCACTCATAACACTGAATTCCTATTTCATCTAACCGATCTTTTGCCCAATACAAAATGGGCTGCAGCTGATGTGATCATTAATAACAAGGAAATAGAAAATGCATCAGTGGCCCCTGAATTTCGTACACCAACCTTAAATGGCCAATTTGCAACAGTCGCGGTAAAAATTGACCTTGGCCGACGTCAGAACATCTATGGTACTCGTATTACTACAGCTGGGTCAGGTAATAACCTGAAGCGATATAGTTTGGAGATTGGTGGAAGATCAGCGATCACTCGAGGAGATACTGAGATCAATGATTTTATCCCTTACTACACATCCGAAATACTTCCAAATGAAGTAGTAAAAGATACTTATCTTCCGGAGACGAGCCAGCGCGGGCGTTTTATAAAGCTGAAAATAGACGTCAACGATTGGTATGGTGAATATGCTGAAGTTAGCAATTTTGAGGTGTTTACTGACGAATATCGAATACTTTCTAGCCAATTATCTTCCGACCCTCAATACCGGAACTTCGAAGATTACACCACAAAGCGAGTAGAATATGAGAATTTGGGAGCTAATAATAACCAGTACGCACCGCATCTCAAGCAAGGGTTTGCATATGATAAAGAAACTGGTGATTTTCAAAACCGTTATTTATTACCAAAAACAGTTTCAGAACCCGACGCTCCAAATTCTATAGCTTCAGGAGGTTTAGTTGATCAGCGCAGTTTCGCATATCATTACGATACAGTTGAAATCCAATTTGGTACCATGCGCCCGATGAATCCGAGAATGTTATACTGGGTACAAGTATCTTATCTTCAAAATAGTGATGGAAAACGAATCCAAAATTTATTNGCGGACCAATTCCTTCTCCACTCTGCACTAGAAATCCCTACTAATGCAGCAAAAACATATACTTTTCAAATTCCGACTCAAGCTTATGCCAGTGGGCCAACTGCGGGTAAAGTTGCTCTTCGTTTCAATCGATTAGCTGGTGCAAATGCGGTTGTCTCAACTGTCGCATTACTCGAGTCCTCACCTTTACGTGATGATAATTTGGCTAATAAAAAAGATGGTCAAAAAACTCACTTACTAACAAATCAAAAGCANGGGCGATCTGTTCGNACAGATAATACTATCAAAATAGACGGTTTGGTAAATGACTGGCACTTGTTATACTCCCTAGTACCAATGTTTGCGGGTCAACGAGATAAACCATTACCAACTGAATACCAATCCAGAAAAGAATCACCAGTTCACTTATATACGCAATGGAATGATAATAATCTTTATATTTTGCTCAACTTTAATCAGCCAGANGATGAAAAAAATCGGCTTATTAACCAGCATCATCNACTGCACTTATTCATCGATACGCAGCGCACTGCCTCTCCGGGCATGTACACACCAACGGATCATCATTTTACATTTGATTTATCTAATTTTANTGAGCCTGAACCAGAAGTCTATGTTTCGCAAGTTCATCATCACTTGGATGCTATTCCAGCTACTATCAATAACTACGAAGATATCTCAGTTGCCGTGCGATTAATTCCTTCCACTAATTCTGACTCAAACATTAAAGAAGGTTATACAATTGAGATCCAGTTGCCAAAGCAACTAGTTTTAAATCGGTTCAAAACCGGCGTTGGCTATTTATTTGGCCTAAACTATATTCTGAATCGAACAGATTTAGAAAAAAAGAGGAACTTATCAAGCTTCGCTTTTACCTCCNCTGATTCAGATAGTCCACCTCAAAACTGGTTTCCCGTTGAAATGGTTAGCCGCGTCAGTGGTGAGGTAGATATTATGAGTCAAACGGGTCTAGAACCAATTGAAAAACTGGTTGTTGGCGANACGATTTCCTTATGTGTTTGGGATGCAGATCGAAATAACGACCCCACTTTGGAAGAATCAATTACTGTTCAATTGAAAAATAACCGCAGCGAAGTGTCGTCGACGCTGAGACTACCAGAAGTTGATTATGCATCTTTTATCGATGATAACCAAAAACACAATGGAAGTCCTAATAGTTCGTTCTTCGCTGCCAAAATACTCACTGAGTTTGATGAATTCCCCCCCTCCAATAAAGCTAATATACTCACGACATCACTCCTNAAGGTCCGTGGTGGTGATGAAATTGTACTATCTTATACTGATCCCTATTTTGGTTACAACCAAAGAGANAAGTTGATTCAGAAAACAGCTCTCGTAGAAAAGGGCCACGATGGACGGGTTTACTTTGGTACATTTAATGGTGAAGTATTGGGGCAAATATCTATTGGGTCTGAACTTTTTGTGTTCATTGAAGATGATGATTTACAGGAAAATTTAGTAAAACCGGTGTCGATTGAACTAAATATACTAGCACCAAAATCTTCTTATCGGTCGCTACAGAAAGAAATAGTAACAGTCTCCTTGGTTGAAACCGAGGGCAANATACTGTATAGAGGACATATACCTACCATATATCAGCCAGTAGGGGTTTCTCTCGATAACCAACTCCAACTAGCAGGAGGACAAGTTATTGAAGCNACCTACTTGGATATGTTGCAATCGACTGGCCAAACTACTGTTCATGTCAAAACACAATTGGCTGTAAAAACAGGAGAAACTGCTAAGTTAGAGATTACCGGAAATGGAAAGATTTTGACTGGAGAAAGTTTCCAAATTCGGTTAATCGATAAAGATTTAAATACTTCACCTGATGAAGCAGACTTTGCGACCGTCGAAATTAGTACGAACCGTCTCTCTTCAAGCGAGAGGAGTTGGTTTGAATGGCCATTAAGTGAAAGTAACTTGAACAGTGGTGTTTTTACTGCCTCATGTCCGACTGTTTTTCAGAATCCTAGTTTTAGTTCGGAAGTCAATATGGACAAAATACACAGTATACCTATAAGTGGGGGAGAAGAAATTACAGTTCGTTATTTGGATGAGCACCAGTCTAGCGGACAAACAAGACAAATGATTACTGAGAGTGTATTAGTTGAATCAGGAGATGATGGCGTATTGACTATTACCAGTGAAAACTACGTGTCTGTCGTTGAACAGTTTCGTGCAGGAACTAGNCTTCATTTTCTCCTTCAAGATGCTGATTTAATTGATCCGTCCGTCACTATAGACGTCATTGATCAGNTAGGAGGCGATAAAGAAAGGGTGATTTTGAATCGTCAGTTGGGTGGAGTAAATTTTGCCGGTAAAATACCAACTGAGTTCTGGCACAAANGTGAAACTGAATCGNATCAGCCAGTAGCTAATAATGGAACTCTGAAAGTTCAAGGAGATAGCATTGTTCAAGCTATCTATAAAGACAAATTACGATCGACTGGAGAAACACAAATCGATTTTTCCGTTCAAGCTAGTGTGATGCGAGGTAGGACAGGAAAGTTGAACGCATATACAATTAGCAAAATGCCAATTGTAGATACCAACCCAGAAATGATCGGGAACACTTTGGAAACACCAGNCACTCATTTTAGAGCTGGTCAGGCAATTATACTAGAAGTTTTGGATCATGATTTATTAGATACACTTAGAGTAACAAAGGGTCTAGATGTAGAACCGGTTAGTTTCGTAGAGATAAACACGAGTAGAGATCAGTTTCGAGATCGTTTAGTATTACCATTAGAAGATGCGACATCCGCAAATGGGGCAGTTAGGTGGGTAATCCAGACCCAGTATAATACAATTGGAACGCCCGAAGACCAGGTTTTACAGGTCCTAGGCGGCGATATTGTGAGTTGCAACTATGTAGACGACTTACAAGCTAATGGAGCTACGAGGGTACTTGTCAATCTTGAGCTATCAGTTGATATTGGTACAACTGGACATTTGTCAGTTTATCGACAGAATATAAGCACGCCAATCAGTAAAGGTAAAAAAGCCTTTGTTGGTTTTGAGATTGGAGAAGATTTACGAATTGTTCTGGAAGATGANGATCTGAATATTTTCGACCAAGATACTGAGACTGCGAGCGTATTAGTCNCCTCCCCAATCAACAAAGTACAACTTGATTTGTCGGAAGTGTCGGCGGGTGTTTTTGTTGGCCTACTACAAACCAATTATTTAACAGCAGATAATGTTTCGCGAGGTACCGATAGTACACTAATACTTCAAAGCGGCCAGGTAGTCACTATCCAGTATAGTGACNNCTTGACACAAACAGGACAAACCGATGTAGTTTTGTCTNAAACTATTATCGCTTTAAGTGGCCGAAAAGGAGCAATAAGAATCGTTTCNATGNACAGTATTGAACAAAACGAGACAACAGAGATTGCAAATTTTCGAGCTGGCGACGTACTAGGTATTCGGTTGGAAGACGACTTGCTAGAGACCAAATATGCCTCAACAGACGACGTTATCCGTATCCCTGTCACGATACAAAGCAGAGAAACACAGGATGTACTCAAGATTGACCTAAAGCCATTAGAAGAAAATAATGGGGTTTATATTGGCCACTTTGCAACACGATATAGTGTAACCCCAATTGTTGATCAGATACTAGATGTAAAAGGTGGAGAAACAGTGGTTGCTGTCTATGACTCCCTCCTGTTAAGTAATACAACTATTGAGGATCAAGTATCAGTTGCAAAAGGTCGAAGAGCTCACTTGGAAGTGGTAACGAAACATGGAGTACCCATTCAAAATTTCAACGTTGGAGATAGCCTCTATTTTCGACTGGAGGATCCTGACCTAAGTGAAGATGAACAAGTNGTTGANCAAATTACTGCGACAGTCGTAGTCGATGGTAACGAAGCTTTTCCGCAACTTGTAATGACCAGAGAATCCATCAGTAGTAGTCGTTTTATAGGACAGATTGGCACGTTTTACGGGCGAACTCTGACACCTAATTCAAAGGTAGAATCTCTTTCCGTTCTACCTCTGATTGGTGGTGAGGTTATCACAATCCAATATCTGGATTCGCTGACTGAAACCGGTGCAACTAACATCCCAGTTGCCCTTAGTTGTCGCAGCAACTTACATGCCTTTGCTCAATACACTGAAAATCATATAGTAATTGATGGTGTGAATGACAACTGGCCGTTAGAGAACGCTCTCAGAACAGACAAAGATACCGTGTTGCTCTGGTTTCAATGGAACCATGANGCCCTCTATTTCCTAGCGCAAATTCGAGACCGATCGGTAGAGGTTAAAGATCCATTGACTTACTTTCGAGGNTCAGACGCACTTGAACTTCACTTAGATTTAGCCCCGGANAAAGCGAAGAAACCGATCTATTTGCAAGAACAAATCCTTTCCAATAGTCTTGCTAAAAGTCATAAACAAGCGGATATATCAGCACTAAACAGTCGTTATATTTTTTGGTTTTGTCCAAAAGGAGCTGGGTTTGATGGCCAAAAACCATATATGGGCCAGGCTCAACCAAGGCTAATCCCTAACTACCAAGCAAAGGGACTACAGTTCGCCGTTCGTTATAATCAGCCAGCAGATAAGAATAATAGTGAACAATACTATACAATTGAAGGTCGTATACCCTTCTTTCCACTACTGCCCCAGTTTGATCCGCTGAAAACTAAACGGAACCTGCGGCTAGGTTTCAATTTTGTTCTTTATCGTTCTGATGATCAGGCGATTCATTGGGCTCGGCCGGTAACAGGAATGGAAACTATATTTCCCAGTGACTTAGGGCTACTAGTACTACTCCCTTAATTAAGAGCGCCGAGATATTGTGGTGAAATATTTTTGATATGGTTATACCCTAAATGTGGTGGTTGTGGTACGAAAGTAAATGGATACTTTTATTATGAGATTCTTTTTCTTTTATTTTCTGATTACCCTTTTCCCAGGAGTTTGGAGCGAAAAGATGACTCTGAATGGTGAAAAATCATCAGAACNATTTTCGAACCGTTACCTAAATGTGAAACAAGTTAGCGGAGAAATAGAGTGGGTTCATATTGAAAGTGGAAAATTCTTGATGGGNTCTACACAAAAAGAAGTGGAAAAGATCTACCAAGAAGCAAGGATCCGTAGCTCAATGCTAGATAGGAACATATTTTCAGCAGAAACACCACAGAGGTGGGTGACGCTTTCCTCATTCGAAATTTCTAAATACGAAGTAACAAATGCTCAGTATTATGCTTTCGTGATTGCCACTGGTCGACCAGTACCAAGAGGATACAATGGGGAACCCGTTTGGGAGAATCCAGCGTTGAATCAAGCTCAACAGCCAGTCGTCGGTGTAACTTGGTACGATGCACAAGCTTTCGCTGAGTGGGTTGGTGGCAGTTTGCCTACTGAAGCACAGTGGGAACGGGCGGCACGTGGTAAAAATGGTGCAAAATATCCTTGGGGAAACGAATCACCTAGAAGGCAATTCGCCAATTTCGCCAAACGACAACCTTCTACAACACCAGTTGGCCAATTCCCGTTAGGTGACACAGATACTGGTATTTCTGATTTNGCAGGTAACGTTTGGGAGTGGTGTTTAGATGATTACTCTCAAACCTTTTATCAAATTGCTGGTAATAACCAGCCGGTCAATACGCAGCATCCAAACCTGATTAGAGATCGGGTAATCCGAGGTGGATCTTGGGATTACGGCCGTATATTTATCCGATCGCAACTGCGTTTTAAATTTTTCCCCCTAGATTCGGCAAACAATATTGGCTTCCGAATAGTCAAGAAAAAGAGGGGAATTGAGAATTAAACTGATCATTCGACAATCTTGGTTAATTATTTCTTTGTTACTTTTTGATATCAGTTTGGCGCATGCTCAGTCCACGCCCCAAATTGCTTTCGTTGATGTGACTGCGAANTTAGGATTCGACTTTGAATACCAGAACGATTTTTCACCAGAACGACGGTTGGTAGAAACCATGGGAGGAGGAGGAACTCTGCTAGACTTCGATGGAGATGGAGATCTTGATCTGTATCTAGTACAAGGTGCGGATCTCGACAACTTACAAAAGGATTCAAAACAGCGAATGTGCTGGTCTAATCGACTTTACCGAAACGAGTCAGGAAAACATTTTGTCGATGTCACCGAGCAGGCGCAAGTTAGTGGTAGTGGCTATGGTCTCGGCGCAGTATCGGCTGATTATGATGGAGATGGTGATGTAGATATATATGTGACCAATTTAGGCTCCAACATCTTGTATCAAAACAATGGCAATAGTACATTTAGCGACGTGACTGAGATTGCCGGTCTTAAATCAGACTTGATTAGTACNAGTGCGGCTTTTTTCGATTATGANCAAGATGGAGATCTCGACCTTTATTTATGTAATTACGTTGACTATGATCTATCGGAGGATATCCCCTGCTATTTTGGACAACTACGAATTTACTGTGGTCCTAACGAATACGATGGTATTGCAGATCAACTNTATCGAAATAATGGTGATGGGTCATTTACCGATGTGACTAAGCAAGCAGGTGTTTGGATGCCTACAGCACGTGGGCTTGGTGTGATTTGCCCTGATGTTAACGATGATGGTTGGGCAGATATTTACGTCGCTAACGACATGAATCCCAACACTTTATTTATCAATCAAGGTGATGGTACCTTCAAAGAAGAGGGGCAACTTCGAGGATGTGCTTACAATGCTGATGGCATTGCCAATGGTTCCATGGGGGTTGATGCGGGTGATTACGATAACGATGGTGATNTGGATTTGTGGGTGACCAACTTTTCATTGGAGGCTAATTGTTTGATGGTCAATGACGGGAACGGATATTTTGATGATTTGACATTTGATATAGGATTAGCAGAACCTTCATTTGTGCCACTGGCATTCGGAACAAAATTCATTGATTATGATAATGATGGTTGGTTAGATCTAGTCGTCGGAAATGGNCATATTTGGGATAATGTTAATCAAATTGATTCTAGTATGACATATGCCCAGCCATTACAACTGTTTAAGAATAAAAATGGCATTTTCAACGAAGTAATACTGGAAGGGCTCTCCAGCTATGTAGTTCGTGGCTTAATGACTGGCGACTACGATAACGATGGAGACCAAGACCTATTTTTATGTCAGTCGAATGGACCTTTAGTCGTACTAGAAAATCAATTGCTGGGAAAGAATGAAGCCAAAGGAGTNGCTTGGTTGACTCTANACCTTACATCTAACGGTCTAAATGGGAACGGCATAGGAGCAACTGTAAAAGTTACAGCCGGCGCAAAAGCCCAAACTAAGCAACTGCTAAGCGGTGGTAGTTATCTAGTTGGGAATGATACACGATTAAGCTTTGGGTTGTCGTCTGCAGAGATTATCGATAAAATAGAGATCTACTGGCCTGATGGTTACCAAGAGGTATTAGTGAATATCCAACCTCGGCAAATCTTAACCATTGAGCAAAAAAATAATCGACCGAAAACGGAGTAAAAATGGCTTTCAAGATTGCTTTTATTACTGACACTCACCTTTACCCTGAGGCTCCGAAAAACTTNGGTGCTGGGACACAACTTCAAGAGGACAGCGTCGAAATCTACGAAGCTATGGTACAACAAGTCTCTGATTTTAGACCCGATGTGGTAATTCATGGTGGGGATATTGTTTGTGGAGGGGATAATTTTGAAATGCCAATGAGCAATTACCAAATTGCTCTGGATCACGCACAGATGTTAGGAGAACAACTTTCGGCTCCCATATACTATATTCCAGGTAATCATGATCTCGACCCAGAAAGCGGTGATAAGACACAGTATCTACAAAGGTTCGGCTATCATCCATCAAAAAACAATTCAGACGATGTGAATCAAAACCAAGTAGATGAACTAGCAAACGTAGTAGAGCCTCGAGGATATTCTAGCTTAGTTTATGAAGATGTTCGACTGATCTTATTGGATTGTCAAGAGGTCGAGCGTGATGTGACCCACGGCTATATTGGAGAGGAACAACTTGAGTGGATAAAGTGCGAATTGGAACAGTCGAAAGACAATAGTCAGGATGTCCTGATTTTTGCCCATCAACTTCTACAGCCAACTGATGAATTCCCAAACCTAGAGTCAACAATCGAAAATTGGGAGCAGGTAACTCAAATACTCAACAATTATGACCATGTTTTGGCTACTTTCCATGGCCACCTTCATTGCCAGAGGATAATTGGACCAGATCCGACAACTAAGTGGCTAACTGTTATAACGTCTAGTACCATTTGCTATCCGATGATGTGGCGAAAAATTGAGATAAATTCAGAACAGATTCGAATCGATAGTGTTCAACTGCCACTATCGCAAAAATTAGCGAAATCCTCCGCGGCACATCCTCAGCGCGGACGATCATTAATTGGTGAAGAGCAAGACCTGCGGGTAAGTATAAAACGTTCCATCCAGACACCAAATAATTTGGTAACCAAGGGCATAGAAACTTCTTTAATAAAAGCCTTAATCCTGACTGGGGTTAACAATCATGATTGGGAGCGGTCATCCTCAATTTGCCAAAATTTACTAGAAAGTACGGGTAGATTTAGTGTCGAAATCTGTGAAACCCCATCAGCTAGGTTAGAAAACCGAGAACAACTTGACCAGTACCAGCTATTTTTAGTCGATTATAATACCGGATTCGATAACCTATATACTGGGACAGAATGGAGCAGCCTCGCTCGCGATAATTTTATTGATTCAGTCAGATGTGGAGTGAATGTTTGTATTCTTCACTCAGCTAATAACTCATTCCCGGAATGGGTAGAATATGAAGAGATTTGCGCTTTGATGTGGCGTGAAGATTCTAGTCATGGTCTGTATCACAGTTTCGATATCGAGTTTACCGATCTCGACCACCCAATTGTCAATGGATTTGCCCAAACATTACCCAGTGGAAAAATTAAAAACCATCCTGATGAACTTTACCACCAACTGAAACACATGCATGGTACTGACTACCACGTCATTGCACAGGCATTTTCGAGTGTTGATTCAGGCGGGACTGGGCAGTATGAACCAATGGTCTTGGTTAAGAACTATGGTCAAGCTAGAGTCTTTCATTCCATTTTAGGCCATTTGGGGCTTGATGGAGTATCTGATACTTGGGATAATCCTGACTTTCAAACATTGTTAGTGAGAGGATGTGAATGGGCTGCGCTAGGAACAGTTACCAACGCATAATTGAGGGAAGTACATGAAAGTTATTCAAGGCGGTATTACCAGTGTTGTTGGGATTCGAGCTGCAGGCGTTTATGCAGGCATTAAGAAAAAGAGCCACAAAGAATCAACTAAAGATATAGCTTTAATAGTAGCTGATCCAGTTTCACCTACCGATCAGCCTATTGCCGCTGGTGTTTATACAAAAAACCGCGTTTGTGCTGCACCAGTCTTACTTTGTAAGGAACACCTTCAACAACCAACAACCCGTGCAATTATTATTAACAGTGGTAATGCCAATGCTTGTACTGGTGATCAAGGCGTACATAACGCCAAACAGATGGCTCAAGTAGTTGCCAACACACTCTCGATTTCGGTTGATGAGGTCTTAGTTTGTTCGACTGGCGTTATTGGTCAACAGCTACCCATGGAAAAAATAGAAGCTGGTATTATATCTGCGGCCGATCATGTGTCAAACGATGGGGGTAATGATGTAGCTGTAGCAATTATGACGACTGATACAGTTTCTAAATCGGTGTCGGTTGAAATTGAAATCGACAACCAAGCCGTTAGGATTGGTGGGACAGCAAAAGGTTCTGGTATGATAGCTCCTAATATGGCAACTATGCTTGGTTTTATTACCACTGATGTAGCAATCACACCAGAATTATTACAGTCCAGCCTGAGTCAAGCTAATGAGATTAGTTTTAATTGTATTACTGTTGATACTGATACCAGTACTAATGACACAGTATTGGTATTAGCAACCGGTGCGGCAAACCACACCAAAATTGAGTCTGATACAGACCCAAACTACGAAGTATTCTGTAAAGGTCTAACATATGTATGTACTGAATTGGCCAAGATGATTGCACGTGATGGAGAAGGTGCAACGAAACTCGTCGAAATCTTGATAGAAAACGCTCAAACAAAAAGTGATGCTGTTAAAGCGGGTAGGGCTGTTGCTGAATCTCCCCTAGTCAAGACGGCTATCTTTGCTAACGATGCTAACTGGGGCCGTTTCATGATGGCAATTGGCAAGTCAGGAGCAATTTTTGATCCTTATCAAGTAAATATCTTTGTTGACGACTACCAAATCGTCAGGAACGGGATGAATGCTGGTTATAAAGAGGAAACGGCCTCAGAATATTTGAATTCGGATATCATCCAGATTCGTATTGACTTAGGGGCTGGTATCCGAACGGCTAAGTTTTGGTCGTGCGATTATTCATATGACTACATCCGCATTAATGCTGATTATCGCACCTAGAGTTATGTCGGTAGAACTTGGCCTTAATTTTTTATATGTGGTATGATTTTGTAGCTTGGGTTGAGTGGCTGAATAGAGTCAAGTAGGCGGTCGCACTTCTGTTTTTCAGAGGTGAGGAAAGTCCGGGCTCCACAGAGCGGGATGCTGGATAACGTCCAGGAGTGGCGACACTACGGAGAGTGCAACAGAAAGTAAACTACAGCACTTACAGTGCTGTACAGGTGAAACGGTGCGGTAAAAGCGCACCAGTCTTGGTGGTGACATCAAGAGCTTGTAAACCCCATCTGGAGCAAGACCAAGTAGGTGAATTGGGTTCGCTCGCCCTGTTCGCGGGTAAGGTCGCAAGAGGTTAGTGGTAACACTAATCCTAGATGAATGATCGCTAACACTGTTCCAGACAGTGTACAGAACCCGGCTTATTCTTTGCTCTATTTGGCTAATTAACCCGAGTTTTCTGGTCGGAATTAAAGCATGAAACGAAAGGGATTGGTCAATTGTAATATTTTTTTAGGAACTGTTTGACCTACTTACTGGCTTACTGGCTGTCATCTGACTTTGTCATTTGTTTGTATGCTATTTTAATTTCGGGTGAATACAACATTCGGTATGAAGCCCCTCCTGCATACTACATTATTATTGGTCGTGTTCTAAGTGGCTGGAACAAAGACAGAATTGAACTTGGTTGCCTGACTCCTCGTTATCACCCACACAAGTAGAACAATATGTTCCATCAAGCCTGTGTGGCTGTTTTGCGAAAGTCAGTTAAATTCTTATCGTGTTCCTAACAAAAACTGAGCTGAAGAATCACTTTACAGTAAATGTGTGGCTTCGTTCAAAAATGTTGTCCAAGAAAATCTCTACAAACCACTCACCTGTAGAGAAGCCTCCTGATCTTGGATTAATGTAGAACCAAGTTATATGCTGAAAATCAGAGGAAAATCTAATTTCTTCTTCATCGTATGGAAGGTCATCTAATCCTTCGGCTGGTGAAAACCAGCGGACTTTGACAGTATGTGTACCAGTTACATTGGTCCAATAGAGCCAAAGGAAAATGCGTTCGGAATCAGAAAAGAAATGATTAGTTATTCCATCAGGTCTGTCTTGGGATACATTAATCGCTAATACAGAGTCAGCTACAATTCCTTCACCACGCACCAAGTTGGCAGAAACGCCAGCACTATTTTTATCATCCCCACAACTGCTAACTAACAAAAGAACCAAGACAAACAGAAGGGAATAGTATTCTGGGTAAGAAAATTTCTTAAACGATTCCATATTGATTCTGTACTTAAACTTAATGAAAACTCAATAATAGCAAATTGTATCAGTTAATTCAGTAAACTGCAAAAAGATCGAAAATCAATGCTGAAAACGAGCTTAATGAGCAAGGGATTAACAACTGAATTGGCACAAAATCGGCTGTAACAAAAGTAAAAAAGCACATACTAGGAATAATCCGAATTGCTAGTATGTGCTTTTTACTTCTACTGTTTGTTATTTTTATTATTTGGTAATTCGTTAAGATTTTTTATTAAATTTAAATATAGTTAAAACATTTGTAAAATAGAATTCGTTTGAGCCTACTCTAATATTGAAAAATGGNACCTCCAGAGTTTTGCTACACAAAAAGATTAATGACCATCCACTCAAATCCGGATTAGTCCTTTGGTTGTTGTTGATTTGTTCAGTCAGTGTTATAATTTTAGTAAGTTTAATGATCGCACATCATACAGACCAGAAATTTAGTAATGGCGAAATCAANATAGGAAAACAAGATGTTAACAGCAGAACAGGTTCAATCTTATAATTCTGATGGTTATCTGTTAATACCAAATGTATTTAATAAAGAAGAAATAAGTGAATGTGTGCAAGAAACAGACGCCATGTTTGAGCGTTTGCAAATGGATGGAGGAAAGTTGGAAGCGACTTGGGGTGGCAAATGGCAAGAGAGCCAAGTTGAGCAAACTGAACGTGGANAGACTTCGGTGTTNAGTATACATAATATGCAGTATCATTCTGCTGTTTTTACCCGAATGTTAGTACACCGCGAACTCACTTCAGCGGTTGTGAGTCTAATAGGACCAAACGTGCAATTACACCACACCAAATTGCATGTCAAACCCCCATACAAAGGCTCACCCTTTCCACTTCATCAAGATTACGAGTATTTTCCTCATACCAATGATACGATGTTGGCTGCAGTTGTGTACTTGGAAGATTCTTCTGTTGAAAGTGGTTGTTTGTGCGTGATACCAGGTGTGCATCGTCAGGGAGCAATAGACCATCAACATGATGGTAGCTATTATTTAGAACCCGAAAAATACCCNTTAGATCAAGCGACACCCTGTGAAGGAAAAGCTGGAGATGTATTAATCTTCAGTTATCTGACCCCCCATGGTTCTTATCCAAATCGCACAAAAAATCCAAGGAGGATTGTATTATTCCAGTTTCGTTCCGCAGATGATCTGCCATTGAAAGGAGTACATCAGTCCCCAGGACAAGGTATGATGATAGCTGGTATTAACCCAATCCCAACGGCGAAACAAATCTAGCATGTTCGGCGATTATCAACCTAATCGGTTTGGCCCTAGCCGTTCGCCCATTATCTGTAAAAATGGTGCAGTTGCAACTAGCCAGCCATTAGCGGCTCAAGCTGGATTGAAAATCTTACAAGAAGGTGGTAATGCTGTGGACTCGGCTATAGCAACCGCTGCTGTATTGAATGTGGTTGAACCAATGTCAACTGGNATTGGTGGTGATGCCTTTGCCTTGGTTTACATGCAAACAGAAAAGAAACTGGTGGGATTAAATGCTAGTGGCCGCTCAGCTTATGCTGCTGATCCAGAATTACTACTTCATCAGGGATTAACCACGATACCTGCGTACCATGACCTGCGAGCTTTCAATGTCCCNGGAGCCTTTGACGGTTGGGCTCAATTAATGGACCGATACGGTTCTATGTCGATGTCTGAGGTCTTACAGCCAGCTATTGATTACGCTGAAAATGGATTTCCTGTAAGTCCTCAAATTGGCAAATCCTGGTCTAAGTCAGTGCAGATGTTAGGTTACTGTAAAAATGCCCGACAAACTTATTTGATTAATGGTAGGAGTCCTAAAATAGGAGAAGTTTTTCAAATTAAGTCTTTAGCCCGTACACTGCGGCTATTAGCTGAAGGTGGTAGGCAAGCCTTCTATGAAGGTGAAATAGCANAACGAATTGTTCAATATTCCAATCAGAATAACGGTTGGATAAGCATGAAAGATTTTAAAGATCATACCTCAGAATGGGTTGAACCTATTTGTACCAATTATGGGGGATACCAAGTTTATGAGTTACCTCCCAACGGACAAGGTATTGCTGCTTTAATAGCTCTTAATATTATGAAGCAATTCGAACAGGTAAAAGTGCCGTTTGATAGTCCAGATCGTTTCCACTTGATGATTGAAGCCATGAAACTTGGGTTGGTCGATTTACACCAGCATGTAACCGACCCGACATTTTCTGATATTCCTATTAGCCAGCTTTTATCTTTAANTTATGGTAAGGAACAGGCGAAAAGAATTAACATGGGGCATTCTTTGCCCTCTGTTGATTTAACTAAATCAACTGTTGGATATGATACTGTTTACTTATCGATAGTAGACAAGGACAGAAATGTAGTGTCGTTCATTAATAGTTTATTTCACCAGTTTGGTTCTTACTTAGTTGCTGGGAATACAGGCATTTTGTTGCAGAATCGNGGTGCTGGATTCTCACTTGACTGTGATCATGTCAACTACTTAGCTCCACACAAACGCACCTTACATACTATTATTCCAGGTATGATGATGAAAGATGGTATACCGTTGATGCCGTTTGGCGTAATGGGTGGACCAATGCAACCGCAAGGACATCTACAACTTATTAGTAATCTGGTTGATTACAATATGGATATTCAATCGGCCCTAGACGCTCCAAGATTTCAGGTCATGCTAGATGGAAAAATTGCGGTTGAGGACAGTTTCAGGTTAGAAGTGTCAAAAGCTTTGGAAAAGAAGAATCATCAACTACTATTGGATAGCGATACATTTTTCGGTGGTGGCCAAGCCATTTTAGTTGATTCAGAAAATNATACACTTGTTGCAGGTTCTGACTCACGAAGGGACGGTTGTGCAGTAGGATATTAGTTTTCGGCTAATCCTTTTTCACCACTAGTCAAAAAGAGCAGTTAGGCTGTTGTTATTATCTTTTTGATTTGTCTTGACATGCGCTAGCGCCTTACGTAAACTTTGCGTGCTTTGGTTCTGGCAGATTGGTTAGTTTTTCGTAATTCGGGTATTTAGAGTCATTAGATTTAATATTATCTTGGCAAGAGATTTCAAGGAGTAGCTGGTGAAGCGTACCATTGTTATAGTCGATTTGGTAATTCTAGCATGTTTGGCCGGTTTTTTTATTGGCCGAGGCACTAGCCACCAGATAAGCAAGTATGATGAACGAGCTGAAAAAGCTTGGAAGAAAGTNGAGCAAGCCGACACNCCGCCCGTGACGGAAGATAGCACGCAAAAACAATTTGAAAAAGTACGAGTACTCTATCGAAAAGTTTTTGATCTATATCCGGATTCTCATTGGGCTGATGANGCACTTTATCAGTATGCATCTCGATTAGCCCGATCTCAAGAACAACAGTTTATTATGTTGCGTCGCTTGATTTCGGATTATCCAGATAGTGAGTACGCCGATGATTCTTTGTACGCTATTGCCTATGCAAACTATCGGCTTGCTGAGGACGAAAAAGCCAAAAATTCTGAGTTGGCTGAATCTGATTTGTATTATAACCGTGCTTTGCGTTTTTTTGAGCAGCTAGTCGCTAATTATCCAGGTAGTAGCTTACATAACAACTCTCTATTTAACAGAGCTATGTGTTACTATGGAAAAGGGCAATGGAGTATAGCTCAAGATGAGTTTCGAACATTGAGAATTGATTTAGCTAGTGATCCGATCGTTCATGAGGTAGTCTACCAACTTGGGCGTATAGCTATTGAGACTCAGCAATACGAAGATGCGGTTTCTGAATTTCAGAATGTAGTTGATGCAGGAATTCAGAGGCTAGCACCCAATGCTCAGTTCGGTATTGCCCAGGCGTTTTTCTCTCAGAGTAAATATGAAGAAGCAATTTCTGCATACGAGCGTACAATTGAGAATTACCCTAAATCAATAGCAGCCCAAGATTCTTACTTCTACATAGGTTGGGCTTACCAGCGAATGGGGAAAAATGAGGAGGCAATTATACAATTGGAAGAGGCCATATCATCATACCCGCGGAATGAGAATGCGCCAAATTCGCTTGTTTTTATAGCCCAAATCCACTACGACCAAGAAAATTCTGATGGTGCTATTGAAACTTACCGAAAAGTGGTTGACGATAACGAAAAGTTTAGCTACGATATGCGCCGATCGGCGCTGTATTGGATTGGCAAGATATACGAAGAAGAAGGTGACTTGGATCAGGCTGTTAATACCTATACTTCTCTGGTAAAAGATTATGCNGAGCATCACCAAACGCATCATCACCCATCCAACAACATTAATGAAGAATATATCCAAAAGCTTCAAGCTAGTCGNTCTTAATTAGTTAGGTTCGATGGATTTACGACGTTTTTTTCGTTCGGACTTAGCTAAACTTTCGCCCTATTCTGTAAAAAAAAGTCGACCTCGGATTAAGCTTGACGCAAACGAGTCTCCGTTCGATCTACCAGTTTTTATTAGGCAGGAAATCCAAGAAAAGCTGTCAAGGCTAACTTTCCACCTTTACCCAGAACCAACCGCAGATGANCTAAGAAGTTCTCTTGCAACATACTTAGGCTTGCCTNCTGACTGGATCGTCATTGGTAATGGTTCAGACGAGCTATTATCTTACCTCGTTCAAGTTTTTTCCCGCGAACATTCCTCAATACTCTACCCAACCCCAACCTTTTCAATGTATGGNATTTTGGCTCAGATAGCCGGAGTCTCTGCGTTTGGTATACCACTTGACAACAACTTCGATCTCGATGCCGAAATCTGGCAACATCAGCTAAACCAAAAGAGACAGAATTTGATTTTTTTGTCTTANCCAAACAATCCAACAGGGAACTTATTCAATACCAAAGTAATAGATCAAATATTAGAGCAGCCTAACACCCTTGTTGTGTTAGATGAAGCATACTATGAATTTTCTGGACGAACCTTTTTAGATAAGATAGGCTCTAATAAAAATTTGATAATTACAAGGACTTTTTCTAAAGCTTATGGTTTGGCAAGTCTGCGTTGTGGTTATTTGATTGCTCACCCAGACATTATCAATCAAATCAACAAAGTTCGATTGCCCTATAACCTAAACCAATTCACACAAGTATGTGTTTCTAGTATTCTGCAGCAAAGAGGGATGATTACGAATAAGATTGCCATGCTTCAGTATGAACGTGGAATAGTTTACGAAGCATTGAAGAACATGGAGGGTGTGGATCCATTTCCGACCGACGCTAATTTCATCCTTTTTCGTACTCAATCTTCATCAAGTCGGGTACATGCATCTTTACTTGATAAAGGCATTTTAATTCGTTCTTTCGAACAAAAAGAACCTCTAATTGACTGTTTGCGGGTGACTGTGGGAACGGATAAACAGAATCACGAGTTTCTATCAAACCTTGCTATAGCNCTATCCCAAGATTAAAAAAACAAGGTNCCGTACCCTGTTTTACTAGATTGGAAGGTTTTACTAGATTGGAAGGCTGTATAATTCAATGAAAATTTCAAACATTCTTCGAACTTNTCTAGGTAGGNAAGTTACAATANGTCTCATTGATTTATAGTCTCTAGCCGTTTTNCACACNGGTAGTAGGCTTACCACATATNTGGGTCATTGACAATCAAACCAAAAATGTCTGGGGCATAACNAAGCCTGTACTAGATTCAGTAGAACTATTTCCATGAGTGCCAAATGCCAGAACACCTTTAGCTGGCTCAATNAACGTTGGTGCTAAAAAAATCAAAGACCTATTGCGTTGACGAAATAAGTGAACAGCGTGATGCCCATTGATCCCATACATATTNATAAAATCGTAGATAATTTTTGGTAATTGCTGAGCNTCATCTGACTTGTGAGGNTGGTANGCTGAAAANTNNCGAGCCTCAGTCTGTAATAAAGCCCCCATATCTANACNTAAACGATGCTCTGATGGTNCAAANAGATGGATTACCTCCCGTTTTACGGGTNTAGATTTACCCCATCGGTGTTGGATAGATTTTAAGAAACTGTTAGCTGGATCTGAGTACTTTGNCACAGGGATTGATAAAGAAGATGTCTGGGTTGTCACTGGCATGTACTGGCAAAGAAGCAAATTCAAGGGGCCAAATTTTAAGTGATAATAGGTGTATTTCCATTTTGGCATTTGTACTAATTCCACCAAATGATTAAAGCTATCCACTTGAAACTGGTTTTTGACCTGCAATGTCACATCATTAGACAAATCAAAATTATAAAAAACAAATCGTTCATCAATCTGGCTTGGCATATCACCAATTATCTGTTCTAGATCAACAATCTGTCGTTGCATATCTTCTAGAGTTATCTGCGCAATAGTTTCTTGATTCTCAGCTGTGCGTTCTGCCAACCTCTTGAGATCGTATATAATTTTCGTTTTTTTGGATTGAATTTGCTGAAAATTCAATCCAGACGAAGCTAATCCATCTAACCGATCTAAATACTCAATATATTTGCGAGTGTCCTTCGCTGCTAGTTCCATTGTGGTTTGAATAGTTTTGATGGATTCAGAAATTGGTAGATTTTTCAGATTTAGATTGATCAAGTTAGATATCAGTTTTCTTTGCATACTTTGATTAGATTGCTCTTTTCCTACAACTGCTGGCTGTGCTATAATGTGNCNGTCCTTTGGCTCATAGAGACATTGGATTATACATTAAAATAATATCTAAATAACATACTTTTCCTCTAACCGTTTCTATTTTTATACTTTATTATTTTTTTGTTAAATTAGAGTCGTGGAGAACACTAGATGGCAAAATGGAATGAGTTCATAGACAGTGCATTAACTAAGCTGTCAGGTACAAGACGAGGAGATAAGCTGCCACAACTGGCAGTCGGGTCGTCAGATGACGAAAAATCCGGTAAGCTCGTCCTTTTGGAAGGGAAAAAAAAGCGTCAGGAAAGACAGGTTAAGCAGAGGCTCAGCTATCAATTACTGGAGAAGATGCGTAGGCGAGCACTGAGTTGGAAATCTTACTATTATCATGATCAATATCAGATTCCTCGCCTAGCTATTACAAATGATAATGCTACTGGTGCCCATGTTGTCGAACGACGGTACCTAGTTTCCTTTGACCAAATTATTGAGGCCAATTTGTATACTAATGCTTCTGGTTCAGTGATCTCGATTGATGTTAACGATCTACAACATGTTCATCGTCAACAGTTTGATCAGTTGGATCAAGGCAAAATTCGTTTTCAAGTTTACGATGAAACACTCGAAATGCGGATTTGGTATGGCGATCAAGAAAACAATGAGCATAATCAGCCTCAACCACTGGGGAAGCACAAAATTTTTATTAATGGTAATGTCTCTTTTTTACTTCGTCCCTTTCGTAATCTAGGAGCTGATGGTTTCGCAGCAGTAGCTAATCGCCTTTTGATTCAAGAAGATGTACCGGTTGATGCCAAAAATTCTATCGAATCGCTTTTGATGGAGCTAGGTAGTGAAGAGCTTTTAAAGCATTATCAATCCGCTTTAGACGAGTTTAATCAAAAATCTGCCTTACGTCGTTCAATGAAACTAAACCAAGAAGCATCTGATGTGCCACTAGTTATTACTAAAGTCGACCGGCAAAAAAAGAATAGAAATGGGGAGCATAAGTTGATTGTTGACCACTCAGTGTCTGATAGTGCTTATCAGCTCTTTGCGGTAATGAGCGACAATCATTTCGCCGAAATCGAAGAGGATTTGCTTTATATTAGCCTTTCCTCCCTGAGTTTTGATCGTTCAGGAGTATTGGATGGATGCTCATCCCTAAAAGAAAAACTTTATCAGTACGTCGAAGATGACATGTTAATTGATAAACAACTCGGTAATTTCTATCATTTCCTCAGTCAAGAAACTGAAGAACGTGAACTCAAAGAAACTAGAGTTGATTCGCTTAAATACTCAGCATTGGAAGATGAAGCCTACGAAGAGATTTTAGTAGAGATTTTAGAGGATCTACGGTGGATTATCGCCGATTATCGCTACTCTAGTTACCTGCCGTTAAGAAGTCAGATCGACCAACTTCAACCGATAATTCACTCTTTGGGACAAGCACTAGAAGATGCCCGCGAGCTCCATCGAAGACGCGAAATTACTGATTCTCGACAGATTCTTACCGAAAGAGCATTTGAATCTCCAAATGACCGACAATATCAAATGTCTTCCAGTTCGGAAAATAGGAGCTACTATGACCAATTGCTCGACGTACAGCAAATCATCGAAGATATCAAAAAGCAGATGTATAGATCCGTTTCGGATGTTTCATTGTCTTTGACAAAATCAGCTTTCTTGATAGTTGAAATAAGCCTTCAGGATTTCCCGATTCTAACTCCGGTTAGCAGAAAATTACTTGAATTGATGGGACATATCATGTCATCTCAAGAACAACCATCAGGAATTGTAGAACAAACGGTGGATACAGATTTAGTTGCATCTCAAAATTTTGAGCTTGAAATTGTTGATCAATTGGTACATCTGATGGCTGAAATCCAGCAGGCTCTAGAAAACCAAGTAGCAGGCGATGATGTCCGTTATCTGCAATCTCTATCCACGGAATTAGAACAGATATGCCTTGGTGATAAATTAGTTTCCGATAGTGACTGGCACTCAGATTACGTTGAATTTGTAGACCATAAGGTTACTGATTTCAATGATCGAATTTTTCAAATGGCAATTGATCGGCAAAAACAACTAGAAAGTGACCTCGGCGATCTGAATGAATTAGTTGATACTTTTGTCAGTGGTGTTAGTGTACCAGCTCTCTTACCATCACAACTCCATGAATCAGGTAATGGTATACAAACATACCTAGTACAAGAATTACAAAGTTATCTCAATGCTCAGGATTTGCAACTACATACAGTCCCAGGTCAGGAACAACAACTCCAATCGTTATTGAATGAGTTATTACCAAAACGTTTGGATACACCACTCGAGCAAGTTGAATATTTTTTCCGTTTCTGCTAATTTTATATACTGATTAGTAAACTAAGTAAGGCAATTCTTCCAATCAAATGAAAAAGTTGGCGAAGGGTAATTCGGTGCCCTTAGATCAATCTGATAACGAGAATTTACTAGTAGAGAGTTCGTCTAATAACTTGGCCTACCGTTCCTTCGAAAAACAGAAGGCAACAGATCGATTACATCAAATACTGCCGACATATCGTGCAACGAACACGCCCATTAAACAAACGGCCAAGGCTATTAGATTTATTCTTCTAGCCACTATACCTGTTGCGTTGATGGTTTGTTTAACAGCTCTTTTGTTCATTGGTTACAGAGCTTTCGGCGATTTTGAAACCTTCTGGCATCATCTAAGAGAGAATAAAACATTTGCTGTTAGCCTCAGTGACGATAAAACTCTGCAAGATGTAGCGGTCGAGGATGTCTTAGCCAGATTGGAGTCTACTGATAAATCAGTTCATCAAAAGTTAGCAGAATTAGCCGCAGTTGGTTATGACTCGAATAATGGCTCAAGTTTGGTTATATATGATGAAAAGAAAAGAGCTGAGTACCGCCTAACGTATGAACAACAGATTCAATTGGCGATCACTCAAGCTTATGAAATTTATAATCAGTATGATCCAGCCACGGAGGCAAGCGTTTTTGGCGTTACAACGGAAAATTTAATATACCAAAAAGGACTAAAAGTCAGCGGGTACGCACCGATGACGCTACGGCAATCGCTATATGAAGGGCGTCGGTACTTTGCTTTTGCTTTGATTGCAGGTCAGTTAGCAGGCATTGATCCGCTACGTTTACTAAAAATATTTGAAATTGAAAGTAACTTTACTGAAACTGCGGTGGGTTCCAATCGACAGGGTGATGCAGACGACGATATAGGTATAGCTCAAAATAATCTAGTAGTAATCCCAGGATTAATTCGAGAAATGCTGAACCCAAATAGCAAAGTATACTGTCCTTACTTCGAATTTCTTTCTATTGGAGAAGATTTAGAAACTAAGCAACAGCTGTCGTGGTCTGGTTATCTGGTTCGGTTAGAGTCCGAGTTGGATGGGAGTTATCATCGACCAAGTAACCCTTCAGGCAGATACTACATTAACTTGCTAAAAGCTCCACATATTTCGGCAATCTTAGCAGCCTACCATATTAAGAGAGACCAATACTACGGATTTCAAAAGTGTGTCAAATTTTATCAAGAAAACGCTAAAGCGCTGAAGAAGACGCTCAACCTAAAAAGCGATATCGATCCATATCACTGGACAGATTATAGTTTTTACAATGGCGGCCCCACGCGATGGCGAATGATACAAAATTACTTAAAATTGACAGAGGCAAAAAAGCCAGTAGGTAAAAATTTACAGACCATTGTCCGATTAACCAAGCATCGTAATCTCAATGCTCAAAAAATCGGAAGTAAAAACGAAGCTCTCCGTCAGATGACCTACGATATAGAAAAAGGCCAACTGGTCGAAAATGATGGTGGCCAACAATATGGGTTGTACGGGTTTTGCGAGACATTTTCGCCTCGTCAACTAATGTACAATTTGAGTCAACAAGTAGCTGAATCCCCCATACCAACTCAGGTTAAAAATCGTTCTCGGTTGGAAACTCAATAAAAAACCAGTGGACAAGAAACACAATTTAACACCTGCTTCTGGTTTCTTGTTGCTTCTAGTTTCAGTTTACTTGCTAGTTTTTTTAATCTATCCCCTCTTGTACGTATTCAAATCAGCTCTGTGGATCGAAGGGCGATTCAGCCTACAATTTTTTGCTAACATTGTAACTGATGAGACACAGAGGATTCTCGTTGTTAATAGTTTCAAGTTAGCAGTTTCTGTTACCCTAGCGACTACCTTAGTTAGCTTACCTTTAGCCTACATATTGACTCGGTTTCGTTTTCCAGGTCGAGGAGTATTCCAAGGCTTAATTCTAATTCCAATGATTATGCCTCCTTTTGTCGGAGCAATTGGAATGAAACAACTGTTTGGTTTATACGGCAGTATAAATACTTTTCTCGTCCAGGCTGGCTTAGTGGATTTGGCTGATATAGCACCTGCTTCCTTTCTTGACTGGTTTGGAGGTGGTTTTTTTGGTGTAGTCTTATTGTCAACCCTACACCTATACCCAATCATGTATCTCAACGTTTCTGCTTCTTTAGCTAATGTAGATCCCAGTTTAGAAGAAGCCGCAGAAAACATGGGTGCAAGCAAAACAAAGTTGTTTTTCACTATTACCCTACCATTGATGATTCCTGGGTATTTTGCGGGTGCTATAATCGTATTCATTTGGTCTTTTACTGATCTCGGTACCCCACTAATTTTCGACTACTACGACGTAATTGCTGTTCGAATTTTTAAACAAGTCAGCGACATAAACGTCAACCCAAGTGGTTATGCGCTTGTTGTTTTAATTATTACCCTAACAGCGGCCTGTTTCTGGGTATCAAAACGTATGACAGCTAGTAGACAATACGCTATGGTTGGCCGAGGACATGTAGGCTCGCGTGAAAATGAAGCCGTTGGTCTAACTCGTTGGTTTATCTACACATTTATGTGTGGTTTAGGATTGTTGGCTATTCTACCTCACCTAAGTATTATTATGATTTCCTTGACTCCGGACGCTAGCTTTTTAGAGCCTTTAGAAGACATCTTCCCAAAGCAAATTACGTCCTCTCATTATGGTGATGTTTTTCAGCACGAAGATACTTTTCCAAGTATTAAAAATAGTCTCTTTTACAGTGTATTCAGCACCATATTAGCTGTTGTTTCAGGCCTACTAATTTCGTTTTTCCTAACTCGAAAAGAGTTACCTTTTAAAAATTTATTAGATTCAGTTGCCATGTTGCCACTAGCACTTCCAGGCGTTGCTATTGCTTTTGGCTATGTAGGAAGTTTTTCTAGTACGACTATTTTCTCTTTTTTAGACCCGCGTGAAAATCCAGTTGCATTACTAATCATTGGATATTCAGTTCGTCGTCTTCCATACATGCTACGGTCAATCTACGCAGGGTTACAACAAACATCAGTCACATACGAAGAAGCTTCAGCAAATCTTGGTGCAACATCAAGCCAAACGCTTTTCAAAATTACTTTTCCATTAATAGCAGCTAATATTATCGCAGGTTCAATTTTGGTTTTTTCTTTCTCGATGCTTGAGGTCAGTGAAAGTTTAATTCTAGCTATGAAAGACGAGTTTGCACCCATCACGAAAGCTATTTATAACCTATCGATGTATCCAGGGGGCGAGGGTACTTTTTTAGCTTGCGCTTTGGGTGTTGTCGGTATGTTATTGTTGATATTCTGTTTATTAATGGCCAGTCGTACTTTAGGTGGGAAGTTAGGAGAAATTTTCAAAATCTAAATTGTAATCCCACCTTGCTTGATTAATTTAGTCTCCGCTGTCAAATTACCAAAATCAAACTGAACACCAAACCGTCTGGTTTTGATTTCGAGAAAGGTAAATACGTTTTTGGAATACACTCAGGTCCAAAGTGTTGGTATGACATGCTGGGCCTCCTTCTGAGCTAGTTTGTCAATCTACTGATATGGAAGCAAACACTCAAAAATTAGTTCCTACAAATCTGGCTGGCAAAATAGCTAGATTCATGTCTGTTCTATAGGAGTTAAAAATCTAAAAAATCAGAAGCTCAGATGGTTAGGCCAATATAAAGCAACACAGAGGCTAATTAATCTTATAAGAAAACTGGTCTAACTCCTACAAATTCGGCAATTCTGCCTCTAAGTTTTTAGATATTCCTTGTCTTTCTAGCAAAGATACAAAAATTCAGATTGAACTTTTATTACCAATTAGTCGTTATCATTTTATGGTAGGTTAGTTTAGGAAAATCACCACTGAATAAAGACAAAAGTTGAATTTTATTAGACCTTAATCCTTCGGACTCCACTTTTTAGATGTACATAGAATTGAATCTTCAATTTTTTCAGTTCCCAAATAGAATTATATCTCATCTAACTATTTTATTATTCATGGTAGCTGCAGTTCATGTATCAATTGCAACACCTTTTTTCAAAAATGTAAATGAGATCGCTGGCATTGAATTCAACCACCAATCTGGAAAAAGTAAAGAAAAACATATGATTGAAACCATGGGGTCAGGGGTTATACTAATCGACTACAACAATGACGGTTTATTAGATCTCTATTTGGTAAATTCTGGAGATACTTCAACAGGAAAAAATGGAGTTGGCAACGTTTTATACAGAAATAATGGAGGTGGAACATTCACAGATACCACTAATGAAGCTGGGCTGGGAGATCTCGGCTATGGCATGGGGGGTACGTCAGCCGACTATGATAATGATGGCGATACTGATCTTTATCTGGCGAACTTTGGTGCTGACTCTTTTTATCGTAACAATGGTGACGGGAGTTTTACAGAAATATCTCAGGAAGTGGGCATTGATAATCCTGATTGGGCTGTAGCTGGTGCTTTTTTAGATTATGACTTGGACGGGGACTTAGATTTGTTCATTGTAAACTACTTGCAATATTCTCTAGTGGATCGCCAATCTAACTCAGGAAACAGTATGGTAGGTTACCAACACCCAAGAGCATTCAAAGGTACAAAAGACAAACTTTACCAAAATAATGGAGATGGTACTTTTACTGATGTTTCTCTTGTTTCGGGTGTCACTAATGCTGAAGAAGGTCGTGGCATGGCCGTCGTCTCCTTCGATTATGATAATGATCATTGGCCTGACATCTATGTGGCAAATGATACCAATCGTAATTTTCTATATCGTAATAATGGAGATGGTACTTTCACCGATAATAGCTTATTAGCAGGAACCGGTTACGATGAAACTGGTATTGCAGAAGGGTCAATGGGTGTCGATTGTGGGGACTATAATCAAGATGGATGGTTAGACCTAATTGTTGCCAATTCAGAAACAGCAACTTTATATAGAAATGATCAACATGGTTTTTTCGTTGAGGCAACAGTTGAAGCTGGACTAAGCGAGCCGACCTTCCGTTTTGTTGGTTTTAGTCCCATTTTTTTTGACTATGACCATGACACATATCTTGACATATTCTCAGTTAATGGCCACCCACAGGATATTATTGAACAGTTGATGGACAGTGAGACCTATGCCCAAGTAGACCAGCTGTTTCGCAATCTGGGTGATGGATCATTTTTAGAGGTATCAACATTTGCCGGCGAATATTTTGATAAACCCTACGTTGGTCGATCTGTTGTTGGTGGAGACTACGATAATGATGGGGACATCGATTTGTTGGTTTCTAACTCTAATCAGCCAGCGTTTTTGTTAAGAAATGAGATTGGGAATCAGCAAAATTGGCTCTTGATTCGGTTAGAGGGCAAATATAGTAATCGAGATGGAATTGGTTCTCGAGTCACGGTTGAGATTAAAAACGAAGGGAAAAGAATTACACAAACAGCAGAAGTAAAGAGTGGTTCAAATTATGCTTCAAACAGTGACATTCGGCTACATTTTGGATTAGGTAAAGCACAAAACGTAGATCGTATCCATATTCATTGGAGTCGGGGAACCAAACAGAATATATATAATGCTTCCGTTAATCAGTTGCTAATTATCCAAGAAGTTTTGGGGCAAGGACAATGACAAATACAAAAAGAACAAAGCCAAAAAAATTAAAACGCATCGATAATGGTTTTCTAATTGTTTGGCAAGACGGGCACTCAAGTTATTACGAATTGACCTATCTACGAGCTTTGTGCCCGTGTGCTGAATGTAGCGCTATACGAAATGATGGACAAGATGTACATTCTTTTTTTTCGAGTATTGGCCATGGAAATATCGATAAGATCGATACAGTTGGGATTGAAGCTATAGATATAAAACTGGTGGGACGGTACGCGATCAACTTTTTTTGGAATGATGGCCACCGATCAGGTATCTACGATTTCAAATTCCTGCGTTCCATCTGTCCAACTGAAAGCGAAGAGAAGGAGTAAAAGATCCAGTTAATATGGTACTGACGGGTATCATAGGTCTCGTTTGGGATCGTTTTTGACTCGTTTTTTTGTCAATGAATCTTGTGAATTGATTTCAGTTAGTCATAACACAAGTACAAGATCCCTGATAAAGACTTTTGGTATTGACGGTTCCGAATTATCCTGTTACTATTTTCGGTGGACTGATTAAGTAAACAATCACTGATTTCAGGGAAAAATTATGTCAGAAGAAACTGCAAGCAAGGAGCTCGCGCCTTTAACTGAGTTTGAGGTGCTGGAGCAAGTTGACGACCAAGCTATTGTGCAGATGATGACTGGACAAGCCATAAAAGATTATGTTTACTCCTTCAAACAAGGTGGAAAAACGGTTGAAGGATTAACTTTAGCTGGTATCAACGAAGCCGCCAATAGACGTGGAGGCATCGAAGTAGAGAGCCTCGAATTCGAGGAAAAAGAAAAAAGTTGGTTGGCGATTGTTAAAGCTACAGATACAATCACTGGTTCCAGTCGCTTTGGAGCTTCAGAACAGAGTAAAACCATGGGGTCTCGAACGGATCCACATGCCTTTACTAAAGCTATTCATAAGGCCCAAAGGAACGCTATCAAACAATTACTACCAGTTCCAATTATCAAAGAAGTATTGAACTTCTATCTACATCGTCAACACGAAACAAAGCATGTTTCTGTTTCCAACGATGCTAATACTGAACAATTAGGTAGTGCCCAAAAAGCAGCTTTTGCTCTCGCTACAAAGTTGAAAGATAAACTAGAGCAACAAAGTATATCTCAGGAAAATTTTTGGTCGTACGTAAAAACGCGGTTCGGAGTGGAATCTCGTAACCAAATGAGTGAAGTTGATTGGACAACACTGGCAGCTGAGTTAACCGCAGCTTCGTCGAAAAGAGAATTATTTCAAGAGTTTATAAAGAAGATTAAACAGATACAGGCCGCTAGCCAAGAAAGCGAAGTTACCAAACCTGCTGATACGCCAACAGAACCTGAACCTATAGTTGTTGAGGCAATGCCAACAGAACCGGTGACTCCCAAAGCTACCGACCGGTCAACAGTCCTACCTTTCTAGTTAATATTGCCCGTTCCCCCTTATGGTGATAAGCCATAGAAAAGAAACAGAGGGGAGAAATGTTTCCCCCACTCTCTGACTACTTCCACCGTCTAGAAAAGAGCAATCACTTCATTCTGGGTTTGACCGGAGTGTATTTTCTTGTGCTTCTCTTCGCAATTTACCATCATGAAATGTGGCGCGACGAAATGCAAGCGTGGCTTCTAGCACGAGACAGTAGTAATTTTTTTGCTTTGTTCCAACATATGAAGTATGAGGGACATCCCGCGTTGTGGCACCTAATTTTGATGCCGATTACTCGATTATCCCTGTCCCCGATTGGCATGCAAGTTACTCATCTAGTCATTGCTACAACTACTGTTTTTCTTATAGTCAAATATTCGCCTTTCACTCTATTTCAAAAGCTTTTTTTCGTTTTTGGATACTACCCTTTATACGAATATAGTGTTATCTGCCGTAACTATGCTATTGGCTTGCTACTAGTTATAGTTCTTTGTATTCTTCTAGAACAACGCTACAAATCCCCGATGTTGTTAGCTGCGACTCTTTTTCTACTCAGTCATTCAAGTGTACATGCCCTAATTTTGGTTATCGGAACGACACTCGGCTTAGGGGCAGACTACTTACTGAACCATCAGAAAATCAGTTCTCGTCGGATTTATATTGGTTTGGGTCTAATCATTATTGGAATCGTAACAGCAATTATTCAACTAAACCCACCGAGCGATACTGGATTTGCTGTTGGCTGGTATTTCAAATTCGATCTTGAGCGTGTTTACAAGACTCTTCATCTAGTCTCGAGAGCGTTTTTTCCTATTCCGAACGAGGGAATCCATTTTTGGGGTAGCGAATTACTAATGAAATTCAGTTGGTTCCAGAAATATAAGTTAATAATTGCCCTCCTGATCATAGGAGTTACTACAGTAATTACATTAGCTCGCCCTTCAGCTTTGTTAGTTTATATTTCCAGCACAACTGGCCTATTAGTCTTTTTTTATATCAAATATCAAGGTTCAATTCGNCATCATGGTTTCTTGTTTATTACGTTTTTACTGATAGTGTGGGGGGGGAGATCCTTCAAATCTTACTTCCGATGGCCCTACTTTTTTCAATCTTATGTTCNAACTACTCTGAATCTTCTTTTGACGGGTTTGCTATTGATGCATGCTGTGGGTGGTTTAACAGCAGTCGCCAACGACATTAGGTATCCCTTTTCTTATGGTAAACTAACAGCGGAATTCATCAAGGCACAGAAGTTAGACCAAATACCGATTGTGGGTGATGTTGATTTTGCAGTCAGTACAGTAGTCGGTTACTTAGAAAAAGAATCGGTTTACTACGCGAGAGGAGATCGAAAAGGGTCATTCGTCCGATGGGATAATCGGCGCACACAAGGGGTTAGCAACCAACAAGTTTTAGAGAAAGCCAAACAGGTCGGCATAGAAAGCCAAAGTGACGTTCTACTCATTCTCAACCGCCATCTTCCCACTGAAGAAGCTATAAAAAAACATCCTGTAGAGAAGTTGGTTGAATTTACTGGTTCTACGATCGGTGATGAGGGCTTTTACTTATATCGTTACCGAACAATATTAGGATTGTCTGACTAAGGCGACCTTCCCAAACCAATGGTTCAGTTAGTCTAGGAAGGTACCTTATTAAATAACAACCGAAATGATAANGGNTCATTCAGATGATTTGATTTGTCCCCAAATTGTCGACAGTTTGTCTTTAGACTCTACAGTGAATGGGTTGTCTAGGTCTTTGAAGTATTCAAAATGAGCGGTCAATTTTCCTCCAGCACCATCGGCAATTCCAGAATAAATACCAACTTCTAGAGGNTCTTTCAACTNGGATTTATACTCACCCACGAGGTTCCATTTATCACCTTCTTTTAGTTTGAACCAAGTGGTAAATGTATCTTTTTTGCGTTGCATCCGCATATACATTGGTAAAGCACCTTGCTTGACTTGACCATAAGCCGGTACCGTACCAATAAGTCCGGGCTCATTATCTCTNTCTCTGGCTTGGTACTGCAAAACGGCGTTTTTATCGTCCCCACCACGTCCCCATAATTTCAACGTTACCCAATCTGGAGTTCTGCCTTTATTGTCTTTAGCGGTCTTAGACAGTGCTACTATACCCTGAACGGTCGAAACATCTTTGTAGTCATGGATGAGGTTAGTTTCGATATGGAAATCACCAGANTGCTTCTGAAACAACCGGTTCGACTGATCTTCTCCCCACAGGTTACGATTGTGCTCACCGGCAATCGTTAACCAACCGTCTTTGGTTTTACCAATGTCCCACTTCTTCGGTTCATTGGACCACTCCCAGTTTGGATTTCTTAGTGCGTTTCCATCGAACGGGTCCCCCAGCGAATCAGCAGCTTGACCTAGAAAAACAATTGCAAAAAACAAGAAAAAGGAACAGAAAATTTTAGNCGGTGTTTTCATATTTAGAACCTCCATAATTTACTTATAAATGCAACCACCGAATGATTGTTGCAAATTTTAGTTAGTTAGTCTAATTTTGTTGCTTGCGAATTAGGTTAAGAGCAGATCCAGCCCTGACCCATTCAATCTGTTGATCATTGTAAGTATGATTCAGTAAGATAATATCTACTGAGCTGTCTTGATGAACGAGCTCTAAAGTTAATTGTCTTCCAGGAGAAAAATNGGCTAAGTCAACAAAGTTGAAAGTGTCATCCTCCCGAATTTTATCGTAATCAGCTTCGTTTGCAAATGTCAACCCCAGNAGTCCCTGTTTTTTGAGGTTTGTTTCATGTATGCGAGCAAAGGATTTAACAATCACGGCTCGTACGCCCAAATGCCTCGGTTCCATAGCTGCATGCTCTCTAGAACTCCCTTCACCATAGTTGTGGTCGCCAATNACAATTGAAGGAACTCCCGCTGCCTTGTAAGCCCGTGCGACATTGGGCACTTCGCCGATAGATCCATCAAGCTGATTTTTGATTTGGTTAGTTTTTCCNTTAAAAGCATTGACCGCACCAATTAAACAGTTGTTACTAATGTTGTCTAAATGGCCTCTAAAACGTAACCAAGGCCCTGCCATAGATATGTGATCAGTAGTACATTTCCCTTCAGCCTTGATTAGTAACTTAGCCTCAGTAATATTTTGGCCATCCCAGGCGGGAAATGGGGTTAACAATTGCAGACGCTCAGAATCAGGATTGACAACTACCTCGATTTTACTGCCATCATCGGCTGGAGCCTGNTAACCATTATCTTCTACTGCGAAACCGGCCGATGGTAATTCCATCCCACAAGGTTCATCCAATTTAATTTTCCGGCCATCCTCTCGAGTTAGTTCATCAGTCATAGGATTAAAGTCCAACCGACCTGAAATTGCTACCGCTGCAACCATTTCAGGGGAAGCGACAAAAGCATGCGTATTAGGATTTCCATCTGCACGCTTAGCAAAATTACGATTAAATGAGTGAACAATCGAGTTCTTTTCCTCTTTTTCAGAACCTTTCCTATCCCATTGACCAATGCAAGGGCCACAAGCATTGGTAAAAATNCGGGTTGATTCAAATTTATTNAAGGTGTCTAGCAATCCATCTCTTTCGGCTGTATAGCGAACTTGTTCCGACCCTGGATTTATACCCAAGATGGCTTTAGGCCTAACGCCTTTTTCAATCGCATCCTCAACGATNGAAGCTGCTCGTGTCAAATCTTCGTATGATGAGTTAGTACACGAACCTATTAGGGCCCACTCTACATCCAATGGCCAATCATTAGAAACTGCTTTTTCCTTCATCTCGGATACAGGTGTAGCTAGATCNGGTGTAAATGGACCGTTGAGATGAGGAGTTAATTCTGATAAGTTAATTTCAATTACTTGATCAAAATACTGATCTGGATTTGCATAGACTTCATCGTCTCCGGTTAGATGTTCCATGATCGAATTTGCATGGTCGGCAACATCATCACGGCCCGTCGCACGCAAATAACGCTCCATACTTTCATCGTAACCAAATGTCGAAGTCGTTGCGCCAATTTCGGCACCCATATTACAAATGGTTCCTTTACCAGTAGCAGATAAGCTTTCTGCNCCCTCACCAAAATACTCGACGATACAGCCTGTTCCACCTTTTACGGTTAGGATTCCGGCAACTTTTAGGATGACATCCTTAGGGGCAGCCCAACCGCTTAATCTACCGGTTAGCTTAATACCAATCAGGTTGGGAAACTTCAATTCCCAAGGCATTCCAGCCATGACATCAACAGCATCGGCNCCGCCAACACCAATTGCAACCATACCAAGACCACCTGCGTTGACCGTGTGGGAGTCAGTTCCAATCATCATGCCTCCAGGGAAAGCATAATTTTCTAAAACTACTTGATGAATAATACCTGCACCTGGCTTCCAGAAACCGATACCATACTTGTTGCATACAGAACTCAGAAAATTGAAAACCTCGTTGTTGGTATTCAGGCTTTCTTGTAAATCTTTATCCGCACCTATTTTTGCCTGAATCAGGTGATCGGCGTGAGCAGTTGAAGGAACGGCCGTTTTGTTTTTACCAGCCTGCATAAACTGAAGCAATGCCATCTGCGCAGTAGCATCTTGCATCGCAACTCTATCGGGTCCGAAATCTACATAATCTTGGCCNCTTCGAAAAGCCTGAGTAATTTCTCCATTCCACAAATGGGCATACAAAATCTTTTCAGATAGTGTTAAGGCTTGACCAACAANTTGGCGAGCNGAATCGACCTGTTTTGGGAATTGGTCATATACTTTTTTAATCATCTCAAAATCAAAAGCCATAGTATGTGTCTCCTATCAACTGTCAGCTGGGCAATCTGATCAATAAAATGCGCCATCGATGCACATCAAGCAGGCCGTATGTTAGCATATTTTTCGACTGGAACACAAAGNCCAATTGTTAATTTGGCTTGACGAGTAAATTTGCTGGTGGTAAGATTGCGGACTTAACTCAAAAAACAGGATGAGAATGACAAAAAACACCTATTCTGATTTACAAGATCATGTCCNAGAAATTTCAATGCCCAATATTGAAACTTGGCAAAACCAATACGCTGATAAAGAATACACAATTGATATAACCGTCAGCGAATTTACCGCGATCTGTCCCAAAACGGGGTTGCCCGATTTTGCTGAGATTCAAATTTCTTATGTTCCAAACCAGCGTTGTGTTGAACTAAAATCGTTAAAAGAGTACATGTTTGCCTACAGAGAAATTGGTATTTTTCACGAACATGTTGTTAACAAGGTAATGGAGGATTTTATTAGAGACTGTCAACCTAGAAAAGTTAATATTGTAGGTGATTTTAATATTCNAGGTGGAATCAAGACAGTCGTCCGAGCCAATTACGAACAGCCAANAGTCGAAAGTGAATAAAATCAGACCATTTTCTGTCAGAAAACTGTACTGGCAGAAACCATTCAACCATTAAGCAGAGTAAAGTAAAAGCTAGCGGCCATTGGAATTTATCTTCGTATCGGGTGTATCTCTGTTTTTGTACAATTGATTGCTTGAAGTTAGATAATGCCTGATAAAGATCATTGATTTCTTTCGTTGAATTAGATAAACGATAATACGAGCCCCCCGTGGTTTCTGCGATTCCTTTTAGTAACTTTTCATTCAGCTTGGATACAACCACGTTACCTTTTTGATCTTTTTTATAACCGTATAATCTGCCTTGTTCATTGTAAACTGGGATCGGACTTCCTATGTCTGGTTGCCCGATACCTAGGCAATAAATCCGAACTTCATGCTCTTTGGCAATTTTTGCTGTTTCAAGAGCAACTTGGCTGTGATCTTCACCATCACTAACAAAAACAAGTATTTTTTTTCTTTGNTCAATGGTTAACCTANAGTCAACCGTTTGTTCTGAAAAGTGGTCAATGGNTAACTGAATGGCTCGACTAATTTCAGTTCCACTATGAGATACAGTAGTTGAATCAATTGACAACAGAAAAGTTTTGATGGACGAATAATCGGTTGTAAGTGGACTCTGAATATAGCTACTACCAGCAAAAACAATTAACCCAATCCCATCGTTATTTACTAGGTCTAGTAATTGAATAATTTTTGTTTTGGCGAACTCTAACCGGCTCGGTTTCATATCCTGAGCTAACATACTCGTCGACACATCAATAGCAATCATGATTTCAACGCCNGGTTGCCCAATAAACTCAGGTTCTTGACCAATTTGTGGTTGAAGATATGCTAGAACTAAACTAGTGAAGGCTAAGACAATGAGAAGTTGGGATAGGTGTCGGCTATGTGGAAATATATGTCGAGTCAGATGTGAAAAAGATTGACTGAATCTTTGGCCCTGCTGTTGTTTTTGCCGATTAGCCCAAGTGAAAAGAAGAATGAGAGGAAGTATGCCCAGAAAAAGAAAAAAAGCTTTGGAATTATTGAATCGGATCCANGACAAAATTATTTATTCGACCTTTGTTTTGCTAGTACGGCAGCACCAATAATGCCAGCGTCATCACCTAGTTGGGTAGTCGTAATCTCAACACCACTCATCGCATGTGGAACAGCATACTTGGTAGCGAAATGGCGAATTCGATCCATNGTTTTGTTGCCAAGTGCTTCAATCAAACCTCCACCCAAAATAATCATCTCGGGGTTTAGAAAGTTCACTGTTGAGGCTATACCGATTCCAATGTACTTAGTAGCTCTTTTGATGACTTTAACAGTTACTTTGTCCTTTTTTCGGAAAGCTTTAGCAATAGAGCCACTTTTTATCGTATCCAATTGGTTACCGTTGATTTGAGTCAGAATGCTAGGTTCTTTATCGATCAAAATATGTTTTCTTAACTGTTTAGTAATTGCTGTTCGGCTAGCAATAGCTTCTAGACATCCTCGATTACCACAACCGCACTTGGGACCACCGACTTTAATAATGGTGTGACCAATTTCACCTGAAGTAGAACTGGAACCGTAAAATAACTNCCCATCGATGATAATACCNCCACCAATACCNGTGCCGACAAAAATACACACGACACTCTTCTTTCCGCGACCAGCACCGAAGACATACTCACCAAGTGTACCCACATTAACATCGTTATCTAAATGAGTTGGCAGACCTGTTTTTTCTTCCAAATTTTTCTTTAGTGGAACATTATGCCAACCAAGATTAGGAGCAAATATGACGACTCCGTCATCTGGGTCTATTGGTCCAGGAGCACCAATTCCAACTGCAGAGATTTGTTCTTTCTTGATTTTTGCCTTTTTAATAACAGAATCAACTTGGTCTGCTATTCGTTCAATAACAGCCTCTGATCCCTGCTCAGGGGCTGTAGCTTGTTTATTTCGGGAGATAATTTGGCCATTACTATTGATAACAGAAGCCAATATTTTAGTGCCGCCCATGTCAATACCTATATGGTATTGCTTAGAATCTTGACTTCGCGTACCACCAGTTAAGGAATCTTTTTCTTCTTTCAAAATTGTCCACCTTTAGATAATAATTGATACCGAAAAAGCCTATGAATCAAATAGAATAATTGATTAAAGACTAAGATTTAAAAACAAGGATCCACAAAGCTATCTCAATTACCGAGGAAAAAGCTCCTATACTATAAGAACTCGAAAATCCTNTTTGAATTTGAACTGTCTCAATTCTGGTAAAACNCGGTGTACCGATAATATAACTAGCTATGGCGGAAAGTACATGGTGAATACTAGCTACCAAATTTAAGGTTATTTTAGTAGCTATGCCAACAGGCTCTCATGCCGAGAAACCAAACTTTTTCGTTTCTTAAAACTAGAAGCCAGACAAATTTCTTCAAGTTCTTGAGTATTTAACAATTCGTTAATCTTACCAGAGTTTACTAAGGCTGCAAGGTCATCATCATTTCCAATGTGCCGATTATCAATGAAGATTTGTTGCACATCTCGTCGTCCAGTTAGTGCCTCGATTTCGTCTCGCTTTTCGGCATCTGCATGGATGTTGATTTCTTGGTAAATTGCCCCGATTTTTCCTAGTAAGTGCTTCGCTACTTTACAATAAGAACAGAAGTAAGTTTGTATATTTTACCTCAGGCACGGTTGTTTTTATCCCCTTTTTCTTTTTCTCCAAGATTTCGAACCGCCTGATAGTGTTCAGTCAATTGTTTTTGTGATTCTGATTGCTCATATCCATCGGACATGACTAAAAAGAGCAAATTTTTCAAATATTATTTTCACACAACTAAATGCTACAGCCGCGCCCTTTACTGATAAGTTTGTGCAAAAAAACAAGCAGTTGAACTTCTCGCTTTCAAAACTAAGTTATTACCAATCACCTGAGCTGACGGAGTATCATATTTACACAAAATCATTCCACCTGCGTAATTAACAAAACAAAAACCTGAATTGGCTTAAAATGGAATGTCAATCCCTCTGGGTTTTGCTTGGCTAAAGCCAAGAGGATTGGAGGTTAGACGGAAGAGTCAATCGATTACTCTGCTGACGTCCCACCCACTCGATCCGATCGGTTGTCCAACTAATGTCGTGACAGGCTCTTGAATTAGGCGTTAAAAGCTGAAGTGGTTGCTGTTGTGTTACAGAACGAACAATATTAGAATCAGTGCGCACTTGACCATAATCGATTAGTTTTTTATTAAGCTCCAAAATACAAATTCGGTTTATTTCACTAAATACCTCTTTGGCTATTCGCTTTTTTGGAACTTGGTTTATAATCAGCCCAATTAGCGCTGACCGATTGAATTGAAGGATCGATCTAATTATAGTCAAAGTGGTTGAGACGGCTGTTGGGTCCGGGGGCACAACAACAACAATTTCATTCAGGGTATGAAGGAAAGCCGTTGTCTGAAGAGAGAGGCTGGACGCCGTATCGACCAGAATTAGGTCGTTTGTTGATTTTAGGGGTTCTAAATAATTAGTTAGCTTTCGAAAGTCGTGATAAGTCAAATTGGCCAATGCCGCAGATTTTCCTCCTGAGATTAGGGAAAACCCAAAATCTGTCTCTAAAATTACGTCATCCAAATCCATCTGGCCGTGTATTAAATCAACCAAATCATAATTTAGCGAAGTGCCAGATAGGCTATGGATATTACCCAATCCCATGTCTGCGTCTAGGATAGTAACTTGACAGCCTTTTTGCGCAAAGTGAAACCCAATATTATATGTAAGAACAGATTTACCTGCTCCCCCTTTACCACTGGTGATACACAGTACTCGAGCTCTAGATGTACTAAAATGCTTATTCTGGTCTGACTCAGAAGATTGTTGCGTTTGTTTAAGCAGTTTCTGAATCACCCGTTTGGTATGATTTGAACTTTGGTCGCTATACATTCAATTTAACAGTTTAATTACTCACTATTTTTAATATCTTAAATCTATGGAAATCAAGCAGGCTACAACCACTATTTTCATATCAATATCAACACCTCGTTTTGAATAATTATTTTCTGAAAATGTAGAAAGCAAAATTTCTAAATAAATACAAGCNNAAGGTCATTAGAATTCAAAAAATTAATTAGTTANTATACCAAAATAGGATGCANAAATTACTCTGAGTTAGACTCAATTACAAGATCTAACTCCTCACAATACGTTGTTTGGANACTTCACGTGCTAATGACTGGTAGTCTTGAAATCCTGAACTTTGTCTATCATATGTTGTAATAGGTATACCAAGACTTACAGCCTCTTCTAACTTAACATTAGTTCGAACGATAGTCTGATAGAGATAGTCCCCAAAGTAATCTTTTATTTTAGATAAAACTTCTCTAGCGATTTTTTTACGCACATCAAACATGGTTGCAACAGCTCGAATTTGAATTGGGTAAGATCGTTTGCCAGTTATATGATGNCAAAATTTCAACATTTGCGTGATGCTGTGCAAAGACAAAAAGCTTGTCTTTATAGGCAACATTAACTCGTCACAACAGAAGAGCGCATTTTCCGTCAAAACTTCCATGCTCGAAGCGCAATCAATCACTACATAGTCGTAATATAAATGCTGCCTCTCGATCTGTTGTAAACAAGTAGATAATCGTTCATGGCGACGTACTTGGCGGCTTAGCTGTTCATTGGCTTGAATCAAACTTTCATCAGCTGAAATGAAATCCAGTCCTTCTTCTACTGTTTGGATAGAGTCAACAATCTGACAANCTTCTAATCCAGCATTCATAATCACTGGACAGATCTTCCTCTTAGTTTCCTTCAAAAGCCGACTAACACCAATCGTGGCATATGCCCGTGGGTCGAAATCAACTAAAAGAGTCTTGTTACCTTCGTATGCCAAGCAGGCACTCAGATTGATTGCGGTAGTGGTTTTTCCGCATCCCCCCTTGTAATTAGCGATTGCAATAACATACATGTCTATTCGATAGCTCTTCCGTATGTCTNTAATTTACTAAACTTATTATTTNATTAATTGGAAGTTAGTTTTTTTAATTGTTTGAGATATTGTTTTTCAATCTTGCGGAATTTTTTATACTTTTTCTGGTTGAAATTGGCCTTTGCCAATTTACGATAGGCCTTGAATTTAGAGCGAAAAATCCGATGATTCTCACCACTGCTTTCTCCAAATTGGTTAATATTTTCGGAATTATCCTCGACGTTTTGTTTCGTTCGTGAAAATTCTCTAATGTAGTTACCCGCAGCCTCTATGANTTTCTGAGCTTGATTGGTTGAGATATTCGTTTGTTTGCTTATATTACTTGCAGATGCCTCGGATAATTCCTCCACTGATGTATAACCTACAGAAACTAATTTCGCTTCTGTTACTCCTCCAATACCTTTGATTTGGGTCAACTTAGTCATGTTCGATCTCCATAGGGAAAGTAAGTTTGTAGATTTTTAAGTTCGACTTTCTCAAACACGCGCAAGTTACAGCTTGCACGACACGTAATACGGAATTACGAAAGTCATTTGTCATTGTAAGGAGTTTGTAGGATGGAATCAAGTAAATTACTTTGGAATGTCACATGAGAATAATATGAAGATAAGTGGTGGAAACTGAATATGGATGACTTCACAAGAGACCTAATGTAAGGCGTCTTGATCTTGTTATTTCACTAATAATGATCGAGTCAACAAAATATGAAGTTTGATATACATTCACGGGAACACAATATTCGTGTGAGTGAGATTCAAAAACCAGAATTGAGAGACGAAAGCTCACAGCTAACATACTAGGTATAGAGACCTAAGGTAAGTCGGTGTTCATCTACGATGATGTTTTTTACAAATTTGATTAGCTGTCAACCATGGATAGATGGTAATTAAAGACTGAAAGAAGCAAACTGTTACAACAGATAATTGGAATTTGGTTTCTACTGCATAATCAACATAGTTCTGATAGTGATTAAAGACAGATAATTCCCCGCCTAAAGATGCTCAGATTTTTTACAGGGTATCCTGATTGAGCTAAACTCAAATTTGAAAAATTAACTACATAACTATCACTAACTTCTAGGCTTTTGACCAATAAAATAGATGGCAGAAGATAAAATATGAGCATGTGGATGCAATAACAGCAAATAGTCAAGCCATACTAAAGGAAAAGTTAGCCAGCCAATCAAAAGCGAAATCAACTTAGCCAAGGTTAAACTCCCAAACGATAGTATTAAGCCTACATACTCTCTGAAAAACCAATGAAGAGCCGTTGTCGGACCGGAGCAGGCATCTCCTTCGATTTTAGTAAAAGCAACGAATAAGTGGTCAAACCCGGCAATAGTATAACGCTGGTAATCATATGGAGAAGCATGGAAGCCTTGTAAGAAGGGGACCGCGGCACACACATAACCGCCGGGTTTTAGGACTCGCTCGATTTCCGCAACAACCCACTTGGGTTCTTTTACGTGCTCTAAGACAGCACAGTTTATGACAATATCAAAAATTTGGTCTTGGAATGGTAAACGGTGTCCATCTCCAATCACATCGGTGTCCGGTGTCTCTACAATATCTAGATTAATGATATTCGTTGAAAGACGACCCGCTCCTGCACCCAAGTCTAAAACTTTAGCTCCATTTCCAAACGACTGGATTACCCTTTTAACTGCCCGATTCCATCTTGGGGCTGGATATGGACAGCCAATCAAGAATCGTAGCCATTTTGATTGGCGTAGAAATACCTTAATTGAAGTGATGGATAAATTCAGTTTCATAAGTATTTCACAGCTTTTTTGTTTGGCTAATTTGGGATATACTCATTTTTCGTTTCTATATCAAATTTAGAAATTAATCAAAAAAGCGAAAGTGGATGATATGGCCAATGGCTGCGACCCCGTCTTTCCAACCAATTTTTTTCCCTTCGGTGAAGTGCCGTCCGCGATAGTTGATAGGAATCTCAATGAATCGGCAGTTTTTCCTTGCTAATTTAGCTGTGATCTCGGGCTCAAAGCCAAACCGATCTGATTTAAGTTTGATTTCTGATAAAATTCTAGTGCGAAAAACTTTATAACATGTTTCCATATCGGTTAGTTTAAGCCCATTAACAAAATTAGACAGAGTGGTCAGAAATCGGTTGGCGATATAGCTTAACAGAAGTCCTGTTTGTCGTCCCTCTATAAATCGAGAACCATATACTACATCAGCATCTCCATCTATAATAGGTTGCAAAAGTTTTGGGTAATCTTTTGGGTCGTATTCCAAGTCAGCATCTTGTATGATGGTTACATCACCAGTGGCAAATTGGAAGCCAGTTCTTAGTGCCGCACCTTTACCTTTATTGGCAGAGTGATAGTAAACAGAAATACCATTCTCACGCTGACCCTCGATCTGTTTTAAAAGGTCCCGGCTTCCATCAGTTGAACAATCGTCAATTAAAATAATCTCTTTTTCAAATTTAAGTTCAACAGCTTTGACTTGTGTTAAAATTTCTTCCAGTGTATCGATTTCGTTGTAGACGGGAATTACAATAGATAGTTTGTGCATGGTTTAACATGAATAAGTAAGTTCGGTTGAATCTGCATGATAAACGATCAGGAATGGAGAGACAACTTGCATTCAGTCAAATTAACGGGTAATTAATTTGATGGCTCGCGACAAAGACCACGATCAGTTTCATACAGTATGCGTGCACTAAAACCAACAATGATATAATCTCTGCTGACCGATTTCGTTCAGGTATGTTTAGCACTTTACTAGACTCCGGCCAGGTTGCTGATTGAACAAGTGGTGAGAAGCAACCCAAAAAGAGGACACAATTATACTTGATTCAGCCCAAAAGTCAAGCATGAAAGATAGACAGTTTAATCTGTGCTAGAACTTGCCTCTAGAGTATACCGTAAAGTAGTATAATGACCAAAGGAGGCCTGGGTAGCAGGAAATTTCGTAGGACCTCACCCAGCTTATTTTATGGACTTGACCCAATATGTTAGAGATATTCCTGACTTTCCTCAGGAAGGTATCGTGTTTAAAGATATTACACCACTACTCAGTAACCCATCAGCCTTTCGATTTGTTACAGACACTTTTTCGACACATTATAGTGATAAAAAGATTGATGCCATAGTTGGTATTGATGCGCGTGGATTCATTTTTGCTTCAGCATTGGCTTATCGGATGGGAGTTGGTTTTATACCTGTACGGAAGCCNGGNAANCTACCTTATAAAACAATTGAAGANCAATANGACNTNGAATATGGNAGNAATACATTAGCTATTCACGAAGACGCANTTANTCCTGNTGNTAATGTNATTATCTGCGATGACGTAATNGCCACCGGTGGNACCNTAACTGCNACTATAAATCTAGTAGAAAANTTNGGAGGGCAAGTTGTNAGTATTGCNACCCTNATCGAACTAGTTTTTCTGAATGGNAGNCAACACTTCCCNGGATATGACATTTACTCNNTGATTGAATTTTAGTCNTTCGATNTGGTATAGTNNGGAGTTTGTAAAATTATTGAAAGAACGGCGCGCCTGTAGCTCAGAGGATAGAGCAGGGGCTTCCTAAGCCTCGTGTCGGGGGTTCGATTCCTCCCAGGCGTAATCCTCTAGGAGAGGTTGGTGAATGTATCAGTTTAGTGCAGGAAAGCTAATTCTAATTCTGCTGGTTCTCATATTTAGTGTGCTGTATATCCTGCCAACACCGGATCGGTTTTTTGATCCTCTTTATGGGCACATGCCTTTATGGATGCAGAAAAAGTTACCTCAGTCTCAGTTTGAAACTATNCAANAAAATTCTATTGAGGTTAACTTGAAAGATGTTCAGTTTCCTAAAGGTACTGACTTTGTAGACACAACGGAAACATTAAAGCTAATTTTGAAGAATCGGTTAGATAAAGCTGGTTTTTCTTTGAGTGATGGGATAAATGGCGATTATCAATTTGAAGTTGACGAAGCTAACGAACGGTTGAAAGTCCTTTTTTTGATGGACAAAAGCCAAAATGAATTACAACGAATACTCAGTCAACTACACCTGTGGGGGAGCATGCCAGAGATCGTTCGCCGCCTAGTGCCAGCCGAACGATTACAATTAGGTCTAGACTTGAGAGGCGGTGTATATCTGGTACTTGAAGTCAACATTGAGGAATCAAAAAAAGACTTGCTGGAAGAGACCAAAATATCTATTCCTAACCAAATGAAATCAGCCACGCCAAGGATTCTGTGTCGCACTGTTGAGGAGAAAGGCGAAACACTCTTGGTCAAAGTTGGGATTCCAAGCCGAATACAAAACAATATGGACGAAAAGCAGGCGTACCTCAGCAAGGCTGAAGAGATTCTGAATTCGATCGACTTTTTCACACAACCAGTTCAAATCGAAACGNTTGGAAGCAAAATAGTCACTTACCAAATAGGAATTACAGAAGCCGAAAAATATAGCGATCAAGCCATTGATCGAGTATTAACTGTGCTTCGTAATCGGATTGACGCTTTTGGTGTTTCCGAGCCATCTATTCGACGGGAAGAAGGCAAACCACGAATCATAATTGAGTTGCCTGGAGCAAAAGATTCTTCCAAATCACTAGACATAGTGAAAACCATGGGGCAACTGGAATTTAAGGTGGTNAAAAGCAATCCGGCAAACAGTCGGCCGTGGATTTTACCCAAAGGAAACAAACCGAAACCTGATGAGNTACCAGAAGGTACAGAAGTTATTCAACATTACGAGGATGATAGCTGGTTCGTGGTTGAGAAGTTAGCGTCGGTATCGGGGGATCGAATTCGAAATGCTTACCCGAGCCGTGGTGGCCAAACNGGACTAGATATTGTTGTGTCATTAGAGTTGGATGCTGAAGGAACCCGTAGTTTCGCTGAAGTAACGACTCAACATACTGGTGAGTTACTGGCAATTATTCTGGATAATAAGATCCAGTCCGCACCTCGTATTAATGAACCTATTCCAAGTGGTAATGCACAGATTTCTGGTAGCTTTAGCTTCGATGAAGCCACTTATTTGGCTAACATCCTGAAGTCAGGAGCTTACCCTGTACAAGTTCAGATTGCAGAGGAACGGACGGCAAGCCCTACTCTGGGTCAACAATCAATTAAAAANGGTATGAATGCAGGCCTGATTGGAATGGGGCTAGTACTATTGTTTATGTTGATCTACTATCGCGGTTCAGGTTTAGTTGCCATTGTCGCGTTAGCTTTCAATATGTTGATTGTCTTAGGCGGTCTGGCTGGCTTTGGTGCTACACTAACTTTACCAGGCATTGCAGGTTTGGTTTTGACAATCGGGATGGCCGTTGACGCTAATGTACTCATTTTTGAACGAATTCGAGAAGAACTTCGAAATGGTCGACGCGTGTGGGCAGCTATTGAAAATGGTTATAGCCGAGCTTTTTGGACCATCTTGGATGCGAATCTGACCACCTTCGCTGTGGCCTTGGTACTATATAATTTTGGCACAGGGCCGATTCGTGGGTTTGCAGTAACATTGAGCATTGGTATTCTGGCTAGTTTTTTCACTGCTATTGTAGTAACTAAGGAATTGTATGGTTGGTTTATCGGCAATCGGCAAATAAGCAAACTGAGTATCTAGCCTATTTCAATCAGTAAGGAGTAAATTGGTTGCAACTTTTACAAGATACGAACATTGATTTTATTAGTCAAAGAAAGATTGGCTATTTCTTGTCGGCAATAATCATCTTGACAGGTATTTTTTCTTTGTTTTGGCGCCAAGGGCCCGATTTTGGTATCGATTTTAGTGGAGGCGTCAAAATTAGAGCCGAACTACCGACCAATAGTTCAATCCAAGAAAAGAATATCAAAAGCCAATTAGAAGAGCTTGGNTATTCTACCCCCAATATTTTAGTGGAAGGTGGCAGTGTTACCATNGCNGTCAGCGGNAAGCAAGATGTGGGTAGCGGTCAAAAAATTGCCCAAATGTTACAGAGAAAATTCACCATTAGTGCCGCTGACATCGAAATCAACGAGGTAGGCCCCAGTGTGGGGCAAGATTTGAAGTGGACGGCCCTATTATCTGTTTTGTGGTCTATTATTATTCTATTGATTTATATTTCTTTTCGTTTTCATCTNCGNTTTGCNNTAGGTGCAATAGNGGCTATTNTTCACGACGTTTTAGTNACNCTCGGTATATTCTCGTTATTAGCGAANGAAATTAATCTTCCCACTGTAGCTGCTTTTTTAACAATCATCGGTTACTCTTTAAATGATACCATTGTTGTTTTCGACCGGATTCGAGAAAATCAAGATGTACTCAAAAAGTCAACCTTTATCGAGATATTGAACCGTAGTATTAACCAGTCTCTTAGCCGAACGGTTATTACTTCATTGACGACCTTAGCAGTAGTGATAACGATTTTTGTTCTTTCCAGTACTGGAGAAGAAATTAACACCTTTGCACTAGCTCTAATAGTGGGGGTACTGGTTGGCACCTATTCTTCAATTTTCATTGCAACCCCAATTGTTTATCTGTTACACGAAAGAAGAGCAATGTCCACATAAGCCTACTGATCTCTTCCCTATATTATCTGGGTTTGATTTTTCTGCTGTTACGTTAGTTTGGGAGTAATTGATTCCNGATTGGTCTCTTACGTCTTGTATGTTTTGCACTAAAGAGGTGTGATGCAGTTCACAGTCNAGAGGGCTTTTGCAATTGCGATACCCGGTGTTGGTCAATTTTTGGGAGGAAGATTTTCCAAGGGTATCGATCTCCTGTTGTTATTGGCCATCTTGCTAATAGCTATTTTTACAGATATCTTTCCACTATCCGACTTCGCGCTATTTGTGTCTCCACTTCTGTGGGGATACAATATCTGGGAAATGGTTTGCTGTGAACCACAACCGTTAAACGTACGTCGAAAACTACAGTTTATCCTCGTCGGTTTATTGATAATTGGGGAGTTGAGTATTTGGCTTTTTACTCAAAATACTCATAAAACCGAACGATTAATAGAAAAAAAACAGATTACTAGCAAAATCAATAACGTTGATATAAATAGTCAAGAAATACAAAAAAAAGTAAGAGTTGAAGAATCCTCTGTTTTTTTTGATCAAATCACCGAGTTGAGTAAAGTCCATAAAAGCAAAGATAATGACGTAACACAGAGTTATTCATTGGTTGTTGGAGCGTTTTTATCTCTAGAACNAGCCAAGTCAGTCAAAGAAAGACTGGTTCAAACACGTGAANATGATCATAATGTGACCATACAGTCTATTCAGCGTAAAAAATTATGGCATGAAATTCATNTAGTAGGTTACCAAACGTCATCTGAAGCTAGTATTGCTTTGAAACAATTATTGGCCAACCACCCAGCCATAAATCAGGACAGACCATATATTTTATCGTTATTGAAGCCTTAATAATTNGTTTCAACAAACTTATGAATTGGTTCTTTCTTTTTTCGATAATCGTCGTATCGATAATTTCATTTATAACGACTCGTTTCTGGTTGATTCGCCGATCTCGTGAAAAAAGTAAGACCCCATCTTGTTCTGTTGATCGTTCAACTGGCACAATGATTCGGAAACTAATACACGAAATTAGAAATCCACTCAACAGTATGTCATTGCATTTACAACTCCTAACTGAAGATTTAGAAATCGAAGTCCCTTCGGATTATACTAATGACCTAGAACGAGTACAACGAATACAAAACGAAATTCAACGATTGGAGCAGTTACTATCTAGTTTCCAGAGGTATGCTAATCTACCACACCTTCAATTTGAGGTGGTTGATTTAAAACGTGTGATAGAAGATGTTATTAACTTTAATGCACCTGAAACTATCCAGCAAGGAATTGAGGTTAATTGCCAGATTGAAGATTTACCACCCATTTCGTTGGATGTAGATCAAATTAAGCAAGCAATATTAAATTTAATCTTGAATGCCAATCAGTCAATGGATAAAGGAGGAAAACTCTATATTCGAGCAAAATTATTGGATGCACAAGTTCAAATCGAAATTGAGGATACGGGTGTGGGGATTGCTCCTTGTTACCAAGACAAAATTTTCGACCTTTTTTTTTCCACAAAACATGATGGAACAGGCATAGGCTTGGTTCTTGTAAAAGAAATTATCGAAGGGCATGGAGGGGAAGTCCAAGTTGAGAGTCAACAGCATCAGGGCACAAAGGTTATCCTTCACCTTCCAACTGATTTAGAGGTTAACTAATGAAAGCCCCAATTTTAGTAGTTGATGATGATCATTCGAGTGTGAGTGTTATAACAGAGGTTTTAGAGCGTGAAGAATATCAACTGTTTGTAGCCAACGGTGGGCAATCAGCAACAAAAATTCTAGAACAAGAACGGATAAACCTAGTTATTACAGATTTACAAATGCCCGACATGGATGGTATTACACTGCTAAAATATATCACTCGTCAACATCCACATACTCAAGTAGTTATTTTAACTGGTTACGGTACAGTCGATAGTGCGATTGAAGCCATGAATGCAGGAGCGTTCAATTTCTTACAAAAACCAATTGATCTGAAAGTACTTCGTGCAACAGTAACAAGTGCGTTAGAACGACAAGCGCTACTTTTGCAAAATGTCAATCTTCGTCAGCAGTTGGACGAGAAGTTTGGTTTTGCGAATATGATTGGTCGTTCCAAACCGATGGCGGATCTATTTCAATTAATTCGCCGTGTTGCTCCCACTGATGCTATAGTTTTAATCACAGGTGAAAATGGTGTTGGCAAAGAGTACATTGCTCAAGCAATCCACAACCATAGTCAAAGGAACGACAAACAGTTTAAACCCGTTAACTGCGGCGCCATCACGCAAACACTCCTAGAAAGTGAATTGTTCGGCCACGAAAGGGGGGCATTTACTGGAGCTACTGCGAGAAAAACTGGCATTTTTGAACAAGCTGATGGAGGTACACTGTTCTTAGATGAAATCGGTGAAATGGCCTTGGAAGCACAGGTTCGCCTACTGCGAGTTTTAGAGGAAGGGGAATTCAACCGTATAGGCAGTAGTCAAACTGTTAAAGTTGACGTACGTGTACTCGCAGCCACGAATAAAAATTTAGAAGAAGCAGTTAAAAACAATGAGTTTCGGGCTGATCTGTTTCATCGGATTAATGTCTTTCGTCTGCGTGTGCCACCATTACGTGAGCGAGTTGAAGATATTCCTTTGTTGGTTAATCACTTTATGGAGCAGATGTCGCGACGCCATAAAAAAATTGCCACGAAGATTGAGGCTCAGGCCCTAGATTACCTGATGCAACAGGAATGGTCCGGTAACGTGCGAGAACTAAGAAATGTCATGGAGACTGCTGTCATTTTAGCTACATCTGAAACTATTACACTGGCAGATCTATCGACAGATTTCTTCCAGTCTACTAATTCGCCGTTGATGAATGAGTCAATTACTGAATCAAAAACAGGGAATTTTTTTGGTCATGTTGGAATGACTATGAAAGAACTAGAAAAAGAAGCCATTATCCGAGCCTTACAAAAAACCAATGGTAATAGAGATCAAGCTGCTGATTTATTAGGTATTGGGGTTCGGACGTTATACCGAAAACTGGAGACTTACCAAATAGGAAATTAGCCTACACCAACCAAAACTTTTTAAATAGGGTAATAGGAATAACTAATGCAGAAGATAAGTTTTGATAAGATCATTGACCTATCGTACAACGTAGACGAAAACAGTCCACGAGAGTTACCAATCGACCCAGTCAATATATATCATACAGCTACTCTTGAGAAAGATGGATACTTCGAAAGCAGAGTCGACTTGTCAGGTCATTGCTCTACTCACATCGATGCACCTTGTCTGATGTACGAAAATGGGTTTACTGTGGCAGATATACCTATCGATAAGCTTTTTGGTGGCTCTATTTTAATTGATTTGTCCGAAAACAAGAAGCCAGGGGATGCAGTAACTGCAGAAGATCTTCAAAAATGGGAACAAAACAATATAGAGATTAAGACTAACGATATTGTTTTTCTTCGGACAGGTATGGATGAAAGAGTCAATCAGGATATTTTTAACAGAAAATGGATTGGATTTAGCCAAGATGGCGCGAGCTTTTTAACAGAAAAAGGTATTAAGACTATTGGTACGGATGCATGCAGTATTGATTCTCCTGCTGGCCATGAATTGGCGCCAGAGGTTCTACCGCCAGCCCATCTTGTATTTTTGGGTGCGGGGATTCCTCAAATTGAAGACCTCAGAAACCTAAATCAACTACCACAAACTTTTTTCGTCACTATTGCTCCACTTAAGCTGTCTCGGAGTTCTGGCGCACCAACTCGTGTTTTTGCTTTTGTTTAAGAAGATGCAAGAATCTATTTTATGAAGAACGATATAGTGCAATATAGTTTGAATCATTTTATGAGAAAAATATCTATTATTTCAATTTGGGCAATCGGTTTTAGTCTATTTCAAGCTGAAGCAGGAGTTTGGCGAGATGATTTTGAAGATAAAAGAACCAATGAGTGGAAAATCTACAATGAAGACCGAGCTGTCGAAAAATGGTGGATTGAAAGAGGAACTGCTATTGGTGAAATTTTTATGGATGGTTTTATGAGCCTTTGGCTGACGGGAAACGAGGATTGGAATAATTACTCACTTTCTTGCCGTGCGAAGTTAATCAAGCAGAAAAACAACGCTGATCCATATTTGGGCTTGACTTTATACGACAGCGGACAAAAAAATACTCGTTACTTATTCTTTGTCTATTTTAATGGGATGGTCGCAATTGTCAAATCCACTCCCGAAGGTGGTGCACCAGTCCCTTTCCCTTTTGTTGCCGAAGAAGATATTTGGTATGACATAAAAGCAACAGTTAAAGAAAATTTGCTGGAATTCAAAATCAACGGAGAGATTGTCGGAGCCGCCCAAGACACTGAGCCACTTAAATCGGGTCAGGCTGGATTGGTGGTTTCAAACGCACGTGTTCAATTTGATGATGTAGCTATAACTGGTGAAAAAATCCCTAACGGTGGACCAGGTAAAGCGCAACAAATTAGCATAAAACGTAAATTGGCTACTACCTGGGCTACCATAAAGCGGCTCAACTCTAACTAGTTAAATGTTTACACATCTAAAATATTAGTCAATGGTGTGCTTAAGCCCAATCTCGAAGGAGGTTTTTTTAATCGACTGATAAATTCCATCTTCGTTGGGACGGAAGCTAAACTGTCGGAGAACTGAGACTTCGATAGGATAACCACCTGGTACTTCCAGTATCTCATATCCTATACGTAAGGTTAAAGCCGATTTTTCATCTTTTAACCGAAATAAATCAGTGAAAAAAGAAGGATTTACCATTTTTCCTTCTTCATCTTGATAAGAGCCACCAATATTAGCTTTAGTATAAAAAGCCCTAAATGATAACTTGGGAATTAATCCATCTTCTGTTAACCCTAAATACATTTTGGGCTCGGTATGACCATAATTTTCCAAAGTACCTAGAAAGCTGACGTTCTTTAGTGGTTGAACCAAAAGCATTGAATAAAAGCCTCGTAATGATAACCCATTCGATTCTTCTTCTTTCCCTTCGAAATTAGGCAGGTTACTGTTGGTAGCATCAGATACCAACCCCTTGTTTACCTCATAAGTATAGTCAAAAATAGTAGGAGTAAACCCTTCCATAAATATTCTGTACTCAGTCTTGAAAATAGTCTTGGGTAACAGAAATCGAATTCCGCTAGCAATACCATTAGTTGTGGTTTCAAAGTCTCTTTCACCGGAACTCGATTGTTTCATATTTAGTAAGGCTAAGTCGCTATAGATATCTGAACGGATCAAGCCATTCTTGAAAATTGGAATTCCGATGTCAACTCCAATCGCTTGTAATGGTTTTGTAGTTCCTTCACCTACAATTCTTTTCTTATTTTCGTCAAGATTAGCATCTTCCTGTAGAGTTATTGGTTCAATATCCGTTAAGTAAGTAATCCCGAATTCCAAGCTGCGCCAAAAAGGCCCATTTTCTCTCTTTAGTGGTTGGGCGAAAAGACGTCCACCAAAAATGGACGGCATGGCCAAATTATTAACCACTGCTTCCATACCTATTTTATTACTCGGTAGTGCCAAGTTGAGTCTTAATCCACGTCGATCATGGTTAGAATATCCCGACATAATGAAGCCATGGCCAATTGTGACTAAATCGAGTTCACCATATCGAAGGTATAATGGGTCACTGGGTAAACCATATCTCACATAACGAATTGCTCGCATATAAGTACTAACACTATTCCAAGCTTCTCCATCTTCAGCTAATACCGAGACTTTCCCATCTTTCTCTCCAATCAGTACTACTAAATCTAGCCCAAAACCTAATTTGCCTGGCAGGGCAATATCAGGTTGAGCTTGTGTTCGAAAGTAAGGTAATCCATCAATTACGCTTAAACCCAAACCGCTGAGGCCAGCTTGTTGCAAAGCAACCTGCTCGAATAGATCTTGTTCGTTAGCTTCTTGAGACACAAGTTGGCTTGAAAAAGTAACCGATACGCAAAGCAAAAACAATAACCACCCCCGATTTATGGATGTCAAGTTGTATTGCTTTAGCTCCGAATTTTTTTTTGACATTTGTGTAACTCCTATTATCCTACCTGACCTACATTCACACTATCTTACCATCTTGCATATAAATAACTCGATCGGCATCCTTTTGTAGTGTTTCATGATGGGTCACAATGGCGATCGTTGTCTGTTGATCCTGACGTAATTGACGAATCAAATCCATCAAATTATCAGTTTGGCGACTATCCAAATTAGCCGTCGGCTCATCTGCAAAAATGATTTTAGGTTCATTCGATAACGCGCGCGCAAATGAAACTCGTTGTTTTTCTCCTCCTGACAATTGAGCCGGACGATGGTCTAATCGATTTTCTAGGCCAACTTGTAGGAGTAAATCTTTGGCTCGCCCTCGTGCTTCTGAAGACTCAATTCCATTAATTTTCATTGCAATCATCACGTTTTCTAAAGCCGTTAGATACGGGATTAAGTTAAATAATTGGAAAACGAAACCAATCTTTTCCCGTCGTATTTGAGATAAATCGTGGCTCATGTAGTCAATAGTTTTACCATCTAATATAATTTGTCCTTCGTCCGGTGTTAGAATACAACCGAGTAAACTAACCAAAGTGGTTTTCCCACAACCGCTATTGCCCATAAACATTACAAGCTCGCCAATCTCGATGGTCAAATCAACATTATCAACAGCTACAATTCGGGCTTGATCCTGCCCAAAAACTTTGGTTAGTCCCTTAGCTTGAACAATCATTATAACTCACCTCGGAAGGCTATCATTGGATCTACTTCTAATGCCTTACGAGCAGCCAAGTATCCACCACTACAACAAACAACAAAGCTGATAGCAGCAACAATGATTGCTTCTAGCAAGTTCACCTTGACGAATATTGGAGCCACAGCAGCAGCTAAAAAGGCTAGGGAAACGCCCAAAAAGACGCCAAAGAATGATATCAATATCACCTGCTTCAAAATTAGCATAACCACATAGCTGTTAGACGCACCAATGGCCTTAAGTGTTCCAATTTCTCTAGTTTTCTCCAATGTTGTAACGTAAGTAATCATAGTCACAATTAAGCCAGCCGAAAGCCAGAGCATCACCCGCAAAAACTGTACGGCTTTCATTGGTTCATCAACATAAGTTTCGGTGATACTATCTAATGTTTGGGCTAGCGTTTTGGCTTCTATCATCCCATTTTGATCTAACAAGTCAACTAGTGGTTCGGCTGGTTGATTAGTCTCAGTAGATGCAATCATCATGTTGACATGAAGGCTATTTTTCAGTAATACATCTTGGGCTGTTCGCCAATCCATAAACAATAAGGGGGTGTCAAGGACGAACATTAAACTCTGTGTCCGACCAACCACCCTTAGCTCTTTTCCACCTATATAAATTTTACCACCTATAGGTATTTTTTTCCCATTTGGAGCCCTCATTTTCTCATCAATGACGACTTCCGCTGGAGGGAGATCTTCAGGACGATAATCTGCATATTGGCTTGGTAAAAACATCCGCCCTTCGTTAGGTAAAGTCCGCCTTGGCCCACCCAATTTCTCTAGCTGATAACCAACCACAATCGCTTTGGTTGCTTTACCGTCAATTACGGGACGGGACTGGGCAAAAATGAGGGGCGAAACCGAATCACGTTTTATACCCGGGGTGTGGTCAATAAAAACAAGATATTCAGGCACTAATAAAGAAAAACCAGTGAATGCACCTCCAGATCCTTCGGCAGAAATCCAGAGATTAGCTCCAGTGGAAAGGATATATTGCTGTACCTGAATCTTCATTCCATTCATAATCCCACCTAATAACAAGATCAAGGTAATCAAGACTACTATACCCACCGTGGTCATCACAGCACGAGTCCGACGGTAGTAGAGGTCCTTAATAAAAATCTGTGGCATGGGAATGGAGTGTCAAAAACCTATATAGTCGAAGTTAGCCTAATCACTTTCACGAAGCAGAGCTTTATTTTCAGTCTTTTTTTCAATAATTCTATTCGTAGCTTCTTGTTTCTCAGTTAGGGTAGTATTAACACGATCAATCTGAAATTTTTGTACTGACATCACGGGGTATGGGCCATCGAAGCTTATTAATTTTGCTTTCATTTTGACTACTTTCTTAGTTTCTAGGCTGTTTTTTTCTTCAGCAACATCATTATCTGATTTTCCTAATTCCAGCCTTAGTGAGTCGAAATTTTTATTACGATGAAATACAAATTTCTGATCTGATTCTGTCACCAAAACGTGGTTCACTGAAGAAGTATCGCCACGCCAATTTCGCCAATAGGGGACATTACGTAATGAACTTCTGTTCCAATTAGCATAGGTCGGCATCTCACCGGAGACAGTGACCTCTGTTTTTAAAACTCGTGTTTTACTCGCTGCATTTGTTCCTCGAAATCTTTGGTCGCGTAGTTGTTGGATGATTTTGTACAGTCGTGGAGAATTTTTTCGTTCTACCTGAATTTGTACAACAGTTGTAAAAAAGCCCCGTCTGCCATGCTCGTCGATATAGTCTCGAAAGCGAATATTACTAGGTTCTACCCAAGGTCGTAGTAATCTGCGGATTTGAGTGGTGTCATGGAAACTGATATTCCCAGAAAGTAGAACTTCTATGCTTTCGACACCTTGCTCGTGAGTTACATCAACTTTACTCTTACCTGGTGACACATCTTCGTGAGCTATTAGTACAGTGGTTGAAATTAACAACATAAAAGCAACGGTCAACCAAACCGTTAATTGTCGAAAGAACATCAAGTGGCTTCTCCTTCACTGGGCTGGTAGAACGGCCGAAATTAAGCAGGTCAAAAGACTCCGGAATTATACCGCAGAAGAGAAAGGAATTCAATTGCCCAAGTAAAGACATTGAGCACTATTTCCTGTACTCATAATGACTTGACATTATTTTATTTATTTTGTTATTATCTCCAAGCCGGCTTCTTCTTTTTTTGACGAAGAGGGGGTTTATTGTGCCAAGGTAGCTCAGTTGGTAGAGCAACGGACTGAAAATCCGTGTGTCGGCAGTTCGATTCTGCCCCTTGGCATTTTCGCCGGTGTAGCTCAGTGGCTAGAGCAACTGATTCGTAATCAGTAGGTCGGCGGTTCAAATCCGCCCATCGGCTTTTCCTTCCATGTTTTGATCGTCGTTCTGTTTTGACAATTTAAATCTCTAAAAACATAAACTTTATGCTCGACTTAAGCGTCTAGTCGGGGACAGGCGGGTGAAATGTCAGAAGACTCAGATCAAGATCTAGTAGAAAAATCACAAGCTGGAGATCTTGAGGCCTTTGGTTTATTAGCTGATAGGTATAAGAGGCGAGTCTACGATATAGCTTATAATTTCACTCGAAATACCGAAGAGGCGTACGATCTTTCACAGGAAATTTTTCTAAAAGCGTTTCGGGCGTTGGGGGGGTTTGAGAGTAAAGCCACTTTTTACACTTGGCTTTATCGTATCGCCCGTAATGCTGGTGTGGACTATACGCGAAGAAAGAATAATCGCCCTGAGTATCTTTTTCCGGATGATTTTCCCGCGGATGAGTCCTTACTCCATCCCCGAGTGTCTAATGATTCAGTGGTTCATCCCGTTGAGGCAGCTGAAATTGACAAGGAAATCAAAAGGGCAATCTCTGAGCTTTCGACTCGGCAGCAACAAGTTTTTGTCCTACGTTATTATGAGGATCTACCTCTGAGTGAAATAGCAGACATATTAGATTTAAGAGTGGGAAGCATTAAAGCTCACCTATTTAATGCCATCCGTAACTTGCGTAAGCACCTTGAGCATTACGTAGCCGACTAATATTTTTAGTAGGACTCAACTGCTGACAAACTAGAGAGACTTGTACTAAGTTTTTGATTGATAGGAGAAGAGATGAGATGTGATTTTTTCAAGCCACTAATTTTAGAGTATATTGATAATGAGTTGAAAGACGAACAAGTTCAGCAATTTGAAAATCATCTTGATCANTGTTCCCATTGCTCGAAGCAAACAGACGAATTTCGATCACTACTAGGCNTAGTAACACCTNCATCCGTTTCGTACCCTAGCGCTGATAGATGGAATAGTTTCTCTGCTGATATTTTCAGTCAAATCGAAACCAGTATGATCAAACAAGACCAAAATGTTACGATCCCTTGGGCCAAAATTTCGAGTGTTGGTTGGCAAGTAGCAGCTTGCCTGCTACTNGCTATTGGTACGCTCATTTATTACACTATAAATCAAGATAGTAAATCAAAAAGAAATATTATCGCGCAAATCGATGGGCCAAGAAAAATGCTCAGGTTACCTCGCGAGACTACATCACCTCTAATNCCTGAAATTAATATCGTTATTCAAGAGATTGAAAATGTACTGGTTCAAGACGAATCATACGACGATATGTTGTCTGANCATCCAGATTACTTGGAATCGACAAATAGTGTCCNGATCTCAAACACTTTGTCTGAGACTACGATAGATTCGATTGACCATATTATTGCTACCTTGTCGGATGAATCTCGCATTGATGAAGAAGATACGGACTTTTCCATTAATGATCTTGCTAGCCTTTATTAAAATTAAATATCAAATTAATAACCAACAATGAAACATCGAATCCTAATCGCTATTTCGATNGTGTTTTTTTCTGTTTTGTCACTGGCGTTTTTACCTCATCTTGTTGCTCAAGTAGGTCAACGTTTTGCGGACCAAGAGCCTGAACGCCAGTTGAAATCTATTCTGAAAGGATGGAAGCTAATCGAAGCAGTAATTCCATCAGATGAAGATCAAGCTATAGCTTTGATGTCTAATTTTAACCAGATTGAACATTTAAGGAGCGAATTTAGAACTCGTGATCGCTCTAACTTTGATCTTATCCAGCAGCTTGCTACTGAAGAAGGTAAAATACAAGAGAAAAAGGAAATCTTAAACGAATATCTGGGAAATAGGGAAAAGTATGCACAAAAAAGAGATCTTCTCTATCGAGAACTTCTTGATTCGTTGAATCCTGACCAACAAATTAGGTTTATGGTTTTCGACCGGACTTTTCGTAAGGAACTACGTAACACAGTGGAGACACTGTCCAAACTGAAAGAAATGGAATCAAATAAGAAAGAAAAATAGTTTTCCGACCCTCCCGTCTACTTTGGTTTCAATCACAACATTAATCATTCATTGAATTTCCCCTGTATAACGAGACTATGAAAAAGATACTAGTTACAGAAGCAATTCATGGGCAAGCGCTAGAACACCTTAAACATGAGTTTTCTGTTACGGTTAATCCTAGCTTATGGAAGAAATCAGAGCAGTTGAGACAAATCATCGGAAACTATGATGGGTTAATTATTAGGAACCAAACAATCATTGATCAGAAGTTGGTATCAGCTGCTGGTAGGCTAAGGGTAATTGGTAGACATGGTGTTGGTCTAGATAACATAGACTTAAGAGCTACTAAATCAGCTGAATTGATAGTCACCTTTGCNCCAGAGCAAAATGCTGTTTCAGTTGCTGAATTGGCANTAGGTCTAATGCTGTCTTTAGCTCGAAAAATACCCGAAGCTAATCAGGTCACTAAAAATGGAAACTGGGAACGACAAAGATTTGAAGGTAGCGAAATTTTTGGCAAAAAACTGGGAATTGTTGGTTTAGGAAAAATTGGTTATCGGGTAGGCACACGNGCCAGAGCGTTCGGAATGTCCATTCTTGCACATGATACACTTATATCCTCTGACAGTTTGAATATAACAGAAATAAGAGCCGATCTCGTTAGTTTAGAAGACCTATTGACCGAATCTGATTTTGTGACTTGTCACCTTCCACTAACCCAAAAAACTGAAAAAATGTTCAATTATCAAGCATTTTCTCGTATGAAAAAAAATGCTTATTTTATCAATTTGGCAAGAGGTGGATTAGTGGATGAAACGGATCTAATAAAAGCATTGCAAGAAGAACTGATTGCAGGTGTGGCTCTCGACGTTCGAGCAATAGAACCACCAACGACGGGTAAGTTAGAAAAGACAGGTCGAGTGATTTTAACACCGCATATAGCAGGTTTAACTAAGGAAGCAAGGGAACGAGTTTTGGCTTGTGTTTGCCAAGATGTAGCATTAGTTTTAAAAGGTGAATCTCCANATTATCCCGTGGTTTGAGGCCCTTCTGTGATCTCACGAGTAATGAATTTTTGGAATTCAACTTCCGTCATAACCATAATCTGCAATGCAATTGCTTTTTCGTATTTCTTACCTGGAAAAGATCCCAAGATCACGGCGTCAGTTTTTTGACTAACGCTTTTGCTGACGCTACCTCCAAAATTTATAATTTTTTGTGATGCTTGACTGCGGGACATAGAGTCCAATGTNCCTGTGAATACAAACGTTTTACCTTCAAAAAAGCCTCTGTTTTCGTTTTGTTTGCTCGGCAATATATCATTAGCAGAAAACTGTAGGCTAGCCAGCCGTAACTGTGTAATTAGGTTTTGGTTAGATTTGAGTGAAAAAAAATCGAGTACGCTGTGTGCAATTTTCTCACCGACTCCTTCAACTGATTTTAGATCCTCTATAGTTGCTTCCATGATCTGATCAATTGACTTAAATGAGTCTATTAGAGAATTAGCTACCGTTTGTCCTACGTATGGGATACCTAAGCCGAATAGTAGTCGGTCAGGTCTTATCAATTTGCTNATTTCGATGGATTGTAATAGATTAGTGGCTTTCTTACTAGCGAACCCTTCTAATTCTAAAAGTGTGTCCTTGTGCAGCTTATATAAATCAGCCGCAGTTCTCAAAAGACCAGCATCTACTAATTGATCTACAATTCGTGGTCCAAGTCCCTCAATTTCCATAGCTGGTCGCGAAGCAAAATGTATAATGCGTTGTTTCGTTTGAGCGGGACATGCGGTATTAAGACAACGAACTGCAACCTGAGTTTCTGTTCGGTCAATAGGAGACTGACAAGAAGGACAGAAATCTGGAAGGGAAAATACTCTTAACACCTCTGTTCTTCTATCAGTTAACACCTGAATAATCTTTGGAATTACGTCTCCGGATCGCTCTAATACTACAAAGTCCCCAACTCGAATATCTTTTCGATTAATCTCCTGTTCGTTGTGTAGCGTTGCATGGGTAATGGTCGCACCTCCCACCGAAACTGGCTGAAGATGAGCAACTGGTGTTAAAACACCCATCCTACTAACCTGAACGACGATTTTTTCGATACGAGTAGTTGCATTTTGGGCAGGAAACTTACAACAGATTGCCCAGCGAGGAAATTTCGCATTTGCTCCCAACAATTGCTGCTGCGATAGCTTATTTATCTTAATTACAATACCATCTACGTCGTAGTTGAACGTGTGTCGGATTTTCCTCAACCGATGGTAATAGTCTATCACATCGTTAATGTTACTATGGACTTCGTTATAAGGGTTTAATTTAAACCCCAATTGTTCTAAATGTAAAAGGGCTTCCTGNTGAGTAGCTAGATCCCAACCAGAACTTATGTGGTACAGAAAGATGTCGAGAGGCCTCTGAGCAGTCATATTTACATCAAGTAAACGTAAACTACCAGCTGCCGCATTCCTTGGGTTTGCAAATTTAGGCTTTGATTGATCAACACGCATTTGGTTAATCTGATCTAGCGCAGATACTGGCATAAATACTTCGCCGCGGACTTCCATTCGTTNCGGTAGTGANCTTTGTCCTNNAGTAGATAAACGNAGTGGAATAGACTTTATCGTTCGTATGTTAGCGGTTACGTCTTCACCAAACTTTCCATCTCCACGTGTAACACCATAGGTCAATGATCCCTGTTCATAAAACAGAGCCACACCTAAACCGTCAATCTTGAGTTCACAAACATAAGAGATCTCTTCGTTTGGTAGAGCTTTTCGTATGCGTTTGTCAAAATCTAATAAATCTTCCGGTTTGTAGGTATTCTCTAAGGAAAGCATTGGTATCTGGTGGCGAATACGCGTACCGATCTGTTTATCAGTAATAGAACTGCCAACTCTTTGGGTTGGTGAGTCTGGAGGGACGCNTTCTATTGATTCAGTTTCGACTTCAACCAATCTAGCCATCAATTGATCAAAAACATAATCGGGCAACTCAGGTTGATTTTGGACATAGTATTTATGTTCATGTTCACGGATCAACTGACGCAATTCGTCAATAGAAAGTGACTCTAAGATAGATTGAACTGGGTAAATCATGGATTTAGGTGGACCTCAAGTAATTGCAAAAAATGAGTTTGCCAAATACCGTCCCACTTTTCGAAATTAATTTTGGCATTGGTCTGAATTAATATTTTTTTTCGTCTGGGTCCTTTTTCAGTAACAATAACGAGCTGTAATACAGAAGATGCTTTGCGAGCGTGGTAAGCCTGAATCTTGATATGGTCAAATTGGAACTGTATCTTATCATAGTTGGTAAAAAGTTTTTTGAATGTTGGTTTTACACTTGTGAAATCGGCAGGGATTACACCTGCACCAACTCCAAATTGTGTTACGACATCTTCAGAAGCAACGTAGTTTGGCGAAAAGTGGCCTTCGATTTCCTCNACCTTCTTCATATTAGCCACCAAATTAGACAATCGGTCAAAATAGTGCCTGATTTCTTGTTCTACATTATTTGTTCTCACCAGAGAAATATCAAGAGATAAATAATCTTGAACTAAATCAAATCCTAGATTGATAGTGTGGTAATCATCTGATACTACAGATATCGAATGGTGTTTGCCATATGGAACCTGACGNAAAACATAACGCCCCANTGGNTCTGTTNTTACTGTTTGGTCTGANAANGTCACATTACTGTTAGGGACNGGCTGATTACTTATTTGGTCGAAAACTGTCCCAGAAACGATACCAAAAGCTGAAGTTTCAGCTTCAACTACTAGACTTTCACTCGTTTGAGATTGACAACCTATGTATCCAAGGAAGACCAAGACAGTCAAGGCCAGCGTAAATCCATNGCTAATAAGTGTTCGGCTAGCTTTAAAGAAGAAAAAAAGTTGCATTGGCTCTAATCTCTATGATAGATTAACCCGGTTTGCCAAACAAAGATAATCGAAGAACAGAGGTCAAAAATGGCGAGAGTATGCGAAGTTTGTGGTAAAAAACCAATGACGGGTAACAATATCAGCGGATCACGCGTCCACACCAAACGAAGGTGGCTACCCAATTTGCAAAAAGTCCGTGTGCAGTTAGACGGCGGTGTCCGCAGAATGAAGGTCTGTACCCGTTGTATTCGGTCGGGAAGGGTTACTAAGGCCGTTTCACGTATGAAAGCCTGACTGCCATCAGAAACGATTTTATCGNTCATTGGCGATCTACCTTTGTCACGCCCTCTACGTCTCGTATTCGTTCCATAATCTGATTGAGTTGGCTCAATTCTGAGACCTCGATCCTGAGGCGTTCAAACCCGATTTCTCCNCCATCAAACCGATAGCTGGGNGTTTCTTTACTNCTGTCGTTGAGTANTGGGCCAAACTTCCCTTCTCTTATATTAATGTTTTTTTGAGCTATNGTTGTTGTAATTTCTCCCAAAATCCCCGGTCGGTCATAGCATTCAATTACAATATCCACGGGAAATGNCATCTGATTTGTAGATTTCCACTCGATATCTACTAAACGATTAGGTTCATTGACCAGNCGGTTACAGCCTGCTCGGTGGATTGAAACTCCCTTCCCACGTCGGATATAACCAATGATTTCATCGCCTGGAATCGGTCGACAACATTTCATAATTCGTGTGGAATCAACCAAGTCTTCTTGGCTAATCTCGATCAATGGTGTAGATTGAAAAACCAATTTTCCTGAGTTTAGCGTCGTATTGTCTGTTGCGTTTTGATCCAAACTACGACCCATTTCCGTGATACCATCAACTTGGCATACCGAATTGACAATTTCACTAGCAAGAAGTTCACCTTCACCAATATGTTGCAACATGTTCTCTGGTTCCTCGTAACCTAACTGATTAGCGGCAGTCAACAAACTTTCCGAACGTATAAAAGGAACTAATTCTAGATCAGATCTTCGTAACTCTATTTGTAACAAACGTTTTCCTAATTCTATAGATTCGGAGCGGTGTTTTTCTTTAAACCAATGTTTCAATTTATTTCTGGCACGTGCAGTTTTAACCCATCGTAACCAGTCACGCCCTGGATGACTATTAGTATTAGTATTAATTTTAACTTGATCACCGTTTTGTAATCTATATCGAAGAGAAACGACCATGCCATTTACTTCGACCCCAATACAGGTATTACCAATTTGAGTGTGGATTTTGTACGCAAAATCTATAGGAGTGGAACCTGCAGGCAGTGCTACCACATCTCCTTTAGGAGTAAATACATAGACTTCATGACCAAATAACTCTGACTTAATAGAGCGAAGAAATTGACCTGCACCTTCACCTTTCAATTCTTGGATGTCTTCCAATGCCTGTTTCAACCATTGAAAGATTGCTCGGCTACGTTTTCCCGATGGAGTGCCTTCCTTATAAAGCCAGTGTGCCGCGATGCCGACTTCAGCGACACGCTGCATTTGGTGAGTTCTAACCTGAATTTCAACACGCCGCCCATGATCCAAAATTGTTGAATGAATTGACTGATATCCGTTTCCTTTAGGTAAACTAACAAAATCTTTGAAACGTTCTGGCACATGCCTCCATCGAGTATGAATAGCACCAATAGCAGTATAACAATCAATATCCCGATTGACTAAAACTCTCACACCGATGAGGTCGTCAATTTCTTCAAAAGGCGTTCCCTTTTCGTTAATCTTTTGGTAAATACTATAAATATTTTTGGGGCGTCCATAAACTGTGGCATCCGTAGTAGCCTGCTGCAAAACAGCTCGGATGTGGTTAACCATCTGGTCTGTATAAGCCTCGCGTGAGCCTAGTTTTTGGTTAAGAAATCGTGCAATCCGTTTGTATTCTTGGGGCCAAATATGCTTAAAGGCTAAATCTTCCAATCGATTTTTAATTTTCGAGATACCAAGCCTATGTGCAATTGGAGCATAAATTTCGAGCGTTTCTTTAGCTATTTGGCGACGTTTTTCATCTGGTTGAAAATTTAGAGTCTCCATATTGTGGAGACGATCTGCCAGCTTAATCAAGATAACCCTAACATCCTTAGCTGTAGCTAATAATAATTTCAGGTAATTTTCTGCTTGACGCTGTTCAGTACGACGATGTGGTTGTAAAGGGTATTGACTAATATTGGTTACACCTTGAACCAAAGCAGCTATCGTGGCACCAAATAGAGTGGCTAATTTAGCCTCAGTCGTTCCATCGACATCTTCAATTGTATCGTGAAGTAACCCCGCACAAATCGTTTCTAAATCAAGCTTAAGGCTGATCAATACTTTCGCTGTCTCGATGCAATGGCTGAAGTAAGGATCGCCTGACTTACGAAGTTGTCCCTGATGGCAACTTTCGCCATAGGCATAACAACGACGGAGCAAATCGAAATCAGCCTGCGGGTTATAGTATTTAATCGATTGAATTAGCTGTTCTACACTCATGCTGAAGGCGACTCCAAATTACTTCTAGACCTTGCTTCAGAAAGGAAAAGCATTCTCGAGCTGAATTTTTAAAATGGCGTTCTTGACGAAAGGTACGTGACTCATCGAGTGGACGATGCGAAGATGGTAATAATTGAATCAAAGTATTTGAATGCGAGGGTAACACACTAATAAATTCCAATTCTTCAAAAATATCCAATGCTATAGCTATAGTCTTTGAAGGTATTGCCAGTTGAGACGTTGATTTTAGGAATCGGCTAAGGTCAATTTGATTNTTATTATTGACTAACGGCTTCTGCTCCTTTTTAGCTAGATCGATTAATTTACGGTAAAGTTGTACAAGTAGATCTCGTTCGGGATGATGTTGNTCAAGCAATTGCTCAGCGTAATCAAAATCTTGACTGCTATATAGCAGATGCAAGTAAGATATATTTAAGCTCTCAGAAAAAGCTGGCTGACAGCGTTGGTAAAATTGTTCTAAATTCTTTGTCGGGTGGCAAAATATAATATCTCTGACTGCTGCTGGCAAATGGGACAACGTCTGGCTAGAAAGAATTGAACAAATGTTTCCATCCTTCATCATTTTAATCAATGCTTGTCTTTCTGATTCGGTGGTATCTGAGCGACAACGTTTTAGTTGAGGGTTATCATGTCCTTGTAACAGATTAAAGCACTCGTCTAAAGCAGAATCATCGCGAACATAAAAAATACTCATTTGGTTGTTTTTGAGTAGCTTCATCATATAATTAACTTTACCACCTCGGACATTACGGCGATCAATCAATTTAGCTGGGCTTGCTTCAGTTTTTTCAGGATATATGTCTAGTCGATCGTTTCTTTTTGCCTTTTCAATCTGAATGCCATCAACTTTTAATTGTGGTTTCACCTCACCTTGCCACTTATTGGTATCCGGGGAGAAAGCTAAATTTACACGTGTATTTCGGCCCTGCATAGCAATACAGTACTCCGCCATTCCAAAAGCAATAGCTCTGATTGTGCGTAGTCCATCTGTTACCGAGAAACTTAAATGTTTTTTATCTTGTCCGACAATTTTGGGTTGATTTTTAATTTTCAAGTTCCGAGTCACAACACGGAGTCTATCATTTTGCATGCCGGTTGGTTCCAACAGCTTTAGTTGATTCAGTGAATCAAGACTAACTTCATCGAGGCTCACCTCAAAATCTACGGACAAACGAGGCTGTAAATCTGAATCAGTCAAATGCTTTTGAGCAAACTCATTAAACCGCTTTTCAAACTTTCCTATATTTTCTGTCTTAATCGAAAACCCTGCTGCAGCTCGGTGTCCACCATGTTTGATTAACAAATCAGTACAGGCATTAAGACCATCAGCGATATTGATTCCATCGATTCCTCTTCCAGAAGCACTAGCCACATCACCATCGATTGCCAGCAAAAAGACTGGGCGATGGTAGGTATCCTTGATACGAGAAGCAACAATTCCAATGATACCTTTGTGCCATTCATGATGGGCAACGACTAGAGATTTCATTTTAGCCAAATCTTTTTTTTCAACCTGTTCAATAGCTTGTTGCTCAATTTGGTTCTGAACTTGACGGCGCTCGGTATTAAGTATGTCCAGATTTTTCGCAAGTAATAAAGCCGTTTCATCAGATTTAGTAGTCATCAATTCAATCACTTTTTGTGCTGTATCCATCCGTCCTGCAGCGTTAATTCGAGGCCCAAGCTTAAATCCGAGAGCATAACCATCTAGCTCTTCGTCTTGGTCGAGATTTGATATTTGGCACAAAGCCCTAATTCCTGGTCTTTCTCGCTGATTAAGAACAGATAGACCAATTCGAGTTAAGGTGCGATTTTCACCCACTAATGGTGCCATATCAACAACCGTGCCTAATGCGACCAAATCAAGCTGTGAAATTATAAAGGGCGGCAAAGCGCTATCATCTAATTTGTTCTGTCGAATTAAAATAGCTTGTGCGAATTTAAAGGCCAATCCAATTCCAGCCAGTCCATCGAAAGGATAAAGAGAATCCGGCATTTTGGGATTAATAAGCGCAAATGCTGGCGGAACTTCTTGTGGAGGTGGTTGGTGGTGGTCAGTGACAATGACGTCTATACCCAAAGTGTTAGCATAAACAACCTCGGCAACAGAGGTAATGCCACAGTCAACCGTAATTAGCAGATCACAACCTGCATCGGCAATCTGTTGAATCGTGTCAATATTCAACCCATAACCTTCAGTGAACCGATTAGGAATGTGATAATGAGCAGAAATGCTCAATTCTTGATGGAACAGACACATGAGCAGAGCCGTTGAGGTCGTTCCGTCTGTATCGTAATCCCCATAAACCCAAATACGTTCTCCATTTCGAATTGCCGCCCCAACTCGTTCTACAGCTTTCTCCATATCGTTGAGTAGAAAGGGTGAATGAAGATCTTCGTATGTTGGGTATAGGTAGGTCTTTACAGCCTCCGCCGTCGCAACACCTCGTCCGACTAGTGCCTTGGCTAATATGGCCGAAACGCCAGTCTCAATGGCCAACTGGTCAGCAGCTAGGCTATCGTGACGTTTGAGTTGCCATTTCGTCATCCTTCGAGATAATGAATGTACTTCAGATGGCACGGTTAACAATTAAGCCTGCACCCATCAATCGGCCACTCGTATCTCGGCCGATTGATGAACGGCTTGTGCTAACAGCAAAGGATCGCTTATGTATTTTGGTCTCAGCGTTGTTGCCTCGAGATAACTGGTTAGCCCGTGTCCTAGTTTTTTGCAAGTCGAGCATTTCGAGACGGTTGACTTTGGTTAACGGTTTGCTCATTTCAAGTTCCTCAATCGCTAGCAACTATTCCTTGAATGTTGGATCGAGTTTCAATGATATCAAAACACTCATATTGGTTGTCACGCATGACTTTTTCAGCAACAAAAAGTGCTTGTTTCTCAGTCATGTATCCCTCGTCGATTTCAGCGGTCAAAGCTTTTTCAATACACTGACGTGCTTGTATGGAATATGCTACAGCACTGGTTGGCCAACGAGTATCTCCACCAAAAGCAAATAGCTTGTTAATTGGTACCGCATGGATAAAGCGACGTAAGAAGTCAATCGAGCTAAAAGGGTCAATACTCCAGGCCCAACACAAATCTACCCACACATTTCGATAATGCTTAGCCAGAGCAATTAATTCCTGACTGTACGGATATGCGGTATGCATTAGGACGAATTGGGTTTCGGGGAAAGACGCTAATAGCTCACACATATTACCTGCTGCAATACGAGAAACCGGCATACGGTCGTTACCGGCGTAATAACCCGTATGGATCTTGAACGGCAATCGATGTTCAGCCGCAAGTTCCAACCCTTTAGACCAGGCCCAGTCTCCTAGACACAGTCGTGTTTGAACTTCGATTTGGTCAGAAGGGTTTGTCAATATCACATCCAAAGCTTGGCTAGCGTCATTGTCTGTTCGTGGGGACCAATGCAAAGTTCGATTGTAGGCGTGTTGGGACTTAACCGCAATTGCTGCTGGTGCGTATTTGTCGAATATTGCTGACATTGCACGCTCTAGACTATTAAGATCTGACACTTCGATTCCCACTGTTGAACGAATAGCCGATAAATCTACTTGGCCATTACAGAAACTAGCCCACGACAAGTCGTATAGGAAGAAATCGATTCCCGATAAATCTGGTAAGCAAGGCCAACAGAAGTTGTCTATCTGCACATGATCAAGATTAGCTACTTCTGAAAGTAATCGGAGCCTTTCACCAGATTGACAAAAATCAGATGCTTTGTGTTGATTTTCGATGAGGCTATCGGTCGTTATTTCGTCGATACCATATACGGACTTAGCAATGAGGCGGACGGCCTCCCCGTACCCTGTGAACTGCGTCGCTTCCCAAGATGATCGAATCGAGTTAAAACGCTGTTCTAGGTCAGCATTTGATTTATCCATTAGCTGTTGTATAGACGAAGGGGTTGCCCCCGCAGTATGCAAATCAGCTGGGACATAGTTGCCAAACAAATCTTGCAAAATATCAGGCTTGGCACCCAGCCACTCACTTTCACTTTGCAAGTGCTCATGTGTATCAACCATTCGGATCTGTTGGATAAGATGAGCTAAATCTGTTTGCACTTCAGTGCTCCAATCTACAGATGTCATTGTATCAGAGTTGGGGTATAAAGTCAAGATCACAAGTAGTCCATCCAGCTACATATACTACATATAGTAGGAGGATCGTGAGAATATGTGAACTCAAATTAGGGGATAATTAAATCAGGTTTCGACACATTTGGAGAACTTCGGCCTGATATATAGATTTGAATTCTTCAGATCCAAAAACCTGTACATTACATTGGAAACATCAATGAATAATCACGTCATTCTGTGCCCAGCATTTTAAGTAGGTTTCAGGAAAGAGCCACATCTGTTCAAATTCACTTTTGCACGACTATTACCGAGTTTGCTAAACTTGTGTTGATCTTTCTGAGCAAACTCAATTTGAAACAAAATTTTTCCGAACGGTCAATTTTTCCAAAATTTCATAATAAACATACCGAAGGTGTTACTTGGCGTGCAGTTTTACTTTCGACTGCATTAACTCCGATTAACGTTTATTTGGTTGTGCAGTGGGAAACTGTGTGGGGAACACAGTACCCCACTACTATGGGAATTTTTTTCAGTGCCATTTTCTGCTTGCTAGTACTTATTGGAATTAACCGACTCATTCATTTTGTATCACCAAATCAGGTGCTGGTGCCAGCGGAACTACTAACAATCTATGCCATGTTATCCATGGCGATTACCGTCAGTGGCCACGATTTTAGCCAAACTATTTTCTGTACCGTTGCTATTTCACGCTGGTACGCTACTCCCGAAAATGAGTGGGCTAATTTATTCTGGCATTATGTTCCTGATTGGCTGAGTGTAAACGATTTTGATTTGTTAAACGGCTTTTTCAGAGGTGAGTCTCACTTTTTACAAAAAAACTACGTATTGGGGTGGCTACAACCAATGATCTGGTGGTCAACCTTCTTAACCGTAACTGTTTTCACCATGCTTTGTTTGACTGTGATAATTCGCCGACAATGGATCGAAAAAGAGAAGCTGGGCTATCCTCTCGTACACCTTCCACAACAAATGGCGTTATCAACACCTAAGGAAGATCGAGGTTTTTTGAGTAATCGATTACTCTGGACTGGGGTTGGTTTAGCTTCAACCATCGATCTCCTGAATGGGCTTTCATATTTACTACCACATATTCCTAGTATTCCCATGAGCTATGATCTACACACCCATTTTACTAGCCGTCCACTTAATGCTATGGGGAAAATACCAATTCAATGGAACCCTTATGTAATAGGCTTGGCTTTTCCCATTCCTCTTGATCTTCTTTTCTCATGTTGGGTCCTGTTTTTAGTTTGGAAAGTGGAAAGGCTATTTGGATCTATACTAGGTATTAACACTCCTAACTATCCTTTCCCTGATCAACAAATTCTAGGAGCATATCTGGGAATTGCTTTGGTAGCTCTTTGGTTAGCCCGTAAGCCGTTTGCTCGAATTTCTTATGGCATAATTAAAGGGAAAAATGTACGCCAAGATGAACCAATGTCTTACCAAACAGCTGCTATAGGACTCCTTTTAGGCTTCATTTTTTTGGTTCTTTTCTCATATCAAGCAGGAATGTCGATGGCCTTTAGTATCAGCTTTTTTGTTATCTATTTTTTCATAGCTTTTGGATTTACCCGTATGAGAGCGGAATTAGGGCCTCCACTACAAGGTATTCACTATTCTGGGCCGCTTCAACTAATCGTAGCAGTGCTAGGTAGTCGTCGTCTGTCCCGATCAACTTTAACGGCTTCTGCACCGTACTGGACTTTCACCAAAGAGATCAGGAATAATCCAATGCCATTTTTGCTCGAAAATTTCAAATTGGCCGAAAGTGTTGGAATCAATACCCGAAAATTATGTTGGGCAATGATGTTTGCAGTATGTGTCAGTGCATTCTTAACTTTTTTCGTTTTCCTTCAATTGAGTTATCAATATGGGGCAATTGGAGCAGGTCGAGGGCGAACTGCTTACACTATCATTGAACGTTGGCTGAATAAACCTCAAGAAACCGATATTCCTTTTTTATTGGCCACTTTGGTAGGTTTTGTAGTAGTTTTATTCAATACGGTTCTACGTTTACGTTTCATTTGGTGGCAACTACACCCACTTGGTTATCCGTTAGCCGGTTATTATCATTTCGAAAAGCTTTGGTTCCCCTTTTTTCTTTCTTGGCTGATCAAGTGGGTTTGTATCAAACAAGGTGGTATAAAAAGTTACCGACGGTTATTACCCTTTTTTCTAGGTCTAGTACTGGGTGAGTTTATTTGTGGAAGTGTCTGGGGGATTATAGGGTTAATTACAAGCGAACGTACCTATACCTTTAAGAATTGGTAAGTATGTACGCATGTTTTTGTGTTGACAAATTCAACCGATATCCGCACAATTAGAAGTTGCCGATTTTACTTGATCGTTTGATTGTCAGATATGATTTCATACCGGAAGGAGTTAAGAAGTTGAGAATCCTCTCAGGCTTGCTGTTTTTGTTTTTTTTCTCTCACTTATCACAGGCACAGACGTCTTCTACACGGGACCAATTGATAAACATTACCAATGGTGCTTTTGAGGGATTGGATGGTGAATTTCCAAATGGATGGATCTTGCCATCTGGCAATGAAGGTAAGTGGGAATTTACAGGAAAGACAGGTCGAAGCATTAGTGTCTCTGGTCAAGGTAATGACTCAAGTTACTGGCGATCTGAGCAGAATCCTTTTTCTTCGGATACCTTTTATCGGTTACGTTTCTCTGTTTTTGCAGATGGAACTGGGACAGTAATCGCGGGCTCTCACCTAGCTAATATTGATCTACCAGCTTCAATTGACTGGCAAAATAAGGAGTTCATCTTCAAAACGCCACAGCAAGTTCGAAATGCGTTTTTGCGTTTTGGCCACTGGCGGTTTGAGGGTAAAGTCCAATTTGACGATGTATCTCTGGTTAAGGTCACGCCCGTACACCGACACCTGAACGGTTTAGAATTAGGCAAAGGTGAACTGATTCACGATGGGAAATATACTTTCTACTCTGACTTTACTGACACAGATGGGAATTCCTCTCGGTGCTTGTTTCAACACACAGCAAGTTTCAATACGGACCGCTGGGTGTTAACAGCTCAAGATCAGATCATCTATCAACATAGTCTGGTTAACCAGAATCAGATGTACTCAGAGATCAAACTTCAGCTCCAAATACAAGATGGGACGAAACTATTAGTTGAATGTGCAACCGACCCCAGCTTTGATTCAATATCCACAGTGGCACAGACCATTGAGAATAGTGGAGAACATACGGTGCAAGTTCCGAATACGTTGTTACCAGCTAATTCGATTTTTATACGGTTTAAAACGACGGGTGATTGCCAAATCACTGACTATCAATACTGGGCAACAATTGAAGATAACGCGATTCAGTTTATCGGAGATACTAACTACGTTGAAGTAATAGGAAACACGGGAGCACTTGAAGTTGAGTTCAAAACAATAGGGGACCTGAATAGTGGAGACAACAACCAAGTTGCAATTGATATCACCAACTTGATCGATTACAGCATGGAGGTCGAAGCTGTGATGCGAATCAATCCGATAGCTTCTGGGGGTTTGTACAGTAGTGATGCTTCATCCACCAATAGCCGTCGAGTATTAACGGTTGGCGTCGCGGAAACTTGGGAAATTCTGTGGACTGATTACCGATTAGAACAGGCTGGTATCTACGAAATGGAGATAGAGCTGATTGACCGCTTCTACGGAGAATCGGTGTTTTTTGCAACCATACCTTTCCATATGTCTATCTTATATCAAGCCGACTATGGTGAAACCGTATCCAAGGACGATGATATAGCAAGCATATGGTGGGCTGATGCCACACGAAAGATTAGCCGACAGCAAGTACCTCCAACGCAAAGATCTTCTTTAGTTCGTCTCAGCGCTGCCAAAAATGAATATGAACCATTCCAAATCGTAGTACGCCCAAAACACCGCTTGAGTCAAGTTACAGTTGCTTCTAGTAATTTTCTCTCTGAGCAAAATAATTTAATACCAGCAGATCAAATCCAAGTCAACAACGTCGGCTACTTGTTAGTCCGACACCCATCCGACCACACAGGATCTAGAGGGTATTGGCCAGATCCACTCTTACCTCATAACCTACCAATGGAGCTTTATCCGGGTCAAAACTATCCTTTCTGGTTAACGTTCCGGACGTTACCAGACTTACCTGCAGGAACCTATCGAGGTACTATAATTGTGAGTGGTCTGCTAAGTGAAGATATAAGTTTGTCCAGAGAGTTTCCTGTTTCTCCAGTATCTATTAGTCAACAGACCAGCTCAATCAAGAAACGAGCAGCCTTATCCGGACTTCATGAGAATTGTATAGATGCTTCAGGCCATCAGCCATTGATGGTTACTATAGAAGAAACAGTGGAAGAACAAATCTCCGGTGTGTCTGCCGAGAAAACAACTAACATCAAAACGAGAAAGGAAGGAAGTATTTGGCAGGAAACGATTGAGGTCGAACTTAAGGTTTGGGATTTTGCCCTGTCGGATGAAACCCACATCCGTTCAAGTTTTGGCTTTGATCCTGAGAGAGTCAAAAAATACCACCAATTGGAAGATGAATCTGAACTTAACCAAGTATTAGAAAAATACTATGAGAATTTTGCTAATCATCGTATTTCTCCAGAGAACCCAATGGAAATGTCTCCTATCCTTACTGATTTTGAAGGGAATTGGTGGTTAGGTGGGGAGCAAGATTCTGCTGTAAAAGTAGAAGGGCAACACAGCTTGAAGGTTGTAGATAGTGATAACGCTTCTGACATGGCTGCAATCAGTCGGTATAACATCAGAATCAGTAAGGATAAATCCTATGAATTGAGTTGGCATGCCCGAACTGAGCGCTCTTCGCAATCTTACCAATTGTCTATTCTTTGTTTAGACCAAAATAATGAAACTTTTCAACGGATTGATTTTCCATTCGTTGGAAATGGGCAGTGGGAACGTTTTTGGACGCAGATTGGTTCATTTCCTTCAAAGACTGTGTCAATCCGTCTGGCTTTCTTCCCCATAGCTCCAAATTCGGCTGAGGAAAAAACTGGAGTAGCTTGGTTTGATCAATTATCATTAAACCTTATGCCTACTGGTGAAAACCTGATTCCTGACCCTGACTTTGAGCGAACCGTTGCTGATTGGAATATTACTCTTGATACTAACCCATTCGAACTTACTGCAACACGCTACTTGGATGAGCTGCATTTTAATGCCTTTCAGTTGCCACTAGAAGGGATGGGCACGAAACATCTTACTGGTAACGAACAAGGTGCTATAGAGGGATATCCAGTTGGTACAGAGGAATACAACATTCTGTTTAGCGGCTATCTTAATCAACTTCAAAACTATTTAGAGGAAAAAGGTTGGCTAGACAGAGCTTATGTTTACTGGTTTGATGAGCCGACTGAGCAAGATTATCAGTTTGTTAAAGCCGGTATGGACCGGATTCATCGGTTTGCTCCGAAAATGAATCGTTTTTTGACGGAGCAAATTGAGCCTGAACTGATCGAAAGTGTGGAATTATGGTGTCCGATTGTTCCAAATTTTAATCCAGCCTTAGCAGAAGAAAGAAAGGCCAAGGGTGAGCAAGTATGGTGGTACTTACGTAATCAACCAATAGCCCCCTATGTAGGGTCTTTCATTGATCATAATGCAATTGATCTTCGAATGTGGTTGTGGCAGACATGGCATTATAAAGTCAATGGAATTCGAATCTGGCAGAGTAATTATTGGAACGACCAAGATCAGTCTTCGGGGTCTATTGGGCAAACGCTGCCGCAAAATCCTTACCAAGACCCAATGAGTTACCCGCCAGAGAATCCACCTCAGATTGGCAACACTCGCAATTGGGGGAATGGAGACGGTCGCTTGATCTACCCACCGCCTATGGCATTAGCCAATTATAATGATGGGCAAATCAGCCATTCACTAGAAGGTCCTATCAACTCTATTCGGATGGAGTTGTTACGCGAGGGAATTGAAGATTACGAATATTTTTGGCTTTTACAAGACTTAGTTAAAAATGCGACGGATCCTGAGAAAGCTTCCGTTCGCGAAGCAGAAGGTTATCTCGTAGTTCCCGAAACCGTATTAACAAGCTTAGTCAGTTACTCTCAAAATCCTGATTCAATTTACGCACACCGATCAGTTTTAGCGCAGATGATTCTAAAGCTGACCCAAGAAGATAAATAAATCAAGACGTATAGGTTTGGTTTGTAGTGAGAGTTCTGATATTCGTTAGCATACTAGTGTGCTTAGTTGGGTGGATTGATCGTAAAACGAGTACAATGCGACAAGGCTATCAGCTTTATTCAGCAGCTGATTACCAATCAGCTGAGTTATCTTTTCAAATATCAAGAGATCAAGTACCTGCCATAGCTGATTTTAACCTAGGTGCTACTTACTACAAGCAGAAGGAATTCGACTTGGCCGAAATCCACTTTCAGAAATCTCTACTTGACCAAGTTGATCGACTAAAGCCGTCAGACGTTTACTATAATCTGGGCAACTCACAGTTGAAAAATGGAAAAACTGAGAAGGCAATTCAGTCTTATAAGTCTTGTCTCCGCTTAAACTCGAGTGATAAATCAGCAAAACACAATTTAGAATTGGCCCTACTTGCACTGCAAACCCAGAAACTGCAAACCCAGAAACTGCAAACCCAGAAACTGCAAACCCAGAAACTGCAAAAAAAGACGAATAGTCTCCTTTCTGCTAATAATGTTGGGGACGGGGACATCTTAATATCCAAACAAGGTGCAATTCGGCTTCTAGAATCATTTCTAACGAGTGAACAAGTGGTTCATAGACAGTTTCTACGACGTAAACTTACCAATCAAAGGGATTCAGATAAAGATTGGTAGATGCTCTCCTATCGTCTACTAAGTTATCTTCGATTTACTCTCCTAGATTTCTCCGATCTTATGTTCGGCTTGATTATTATTGCCTGCTGTTTATCGATTTCTTCTGCAGCAGAGTCAATACAAGTTCAATCAAACCTTTCACCGAAAACGATTACTCTTGAACAATCCGCCATTTTAAAAATAACTCTTTTTGGTGAAACTCAACTAAGTAAAATTAGTCCTCCAGAACTGCCAGCAGTAGACTCAGACATGTGGCAAACACTGTCTATTTCTTATATCGGTTTGTCTAACCAATACCAGTTTTCAAACGGGAAAATTCCTGTGATAATGACATGGTCTTATAGTCTGAAGCCAAAGAAAATTGGTATTACAACTATTCCGCCATTCGAAATTGAATACAATAATGAGATACTGAGTACCCTGCCACATAATCTGCAAATTACTTCGAGTTCATTCAACGAAAATGGAGAAAATAGTTATGAGAACCCTTTTTATGGAGGCATTCAACGAATAGAAGCAACTGTTGATAGAGCTAACCCTTATCTGAATCAACAGGTCACCTATACTTTTCGTTATTTTTATACCGCTCGATTACCAAATCCTGACTCTCCCAATTATATTTCGCCTTCATTTTCTCATTTTCGGGAAAAGAGATTGGGTTCGGACGACAATCAAACAAAAGCCATCAACGGACAACAGTTTCGGATGGAGGAGATTAAAGTAGCACTTTTCCCTTTAAAAACAGGTCGAGTGGTCATTGAACCAGCAAAGCTGCGTTTCCCTATTTCTCCGAGTCTGACAGACAATTCTCCCCCTCCTGAACTCATAACTAATTCTGTTGGGTTGAATATTCAATCCTTACCAACTAAGGGTAAACCAGTTAACTTTGGCAATATTGTTGGACAATACCAAATTCGAGCAAGCCTAGACAAAAAATCAGTTCAACTGAATGAAGCCGTTATTTTGACCGTCAAGGTTTTCGGATATGGCAATTTCGAAACACATCCTAATTTGCAATTACCCTTAATGACACAGTTCATCACTCACATACCAGAAATTCAGGACAAAAGCGAAATTCACCAAGGGAAGATCTACGGGAAACGGATGTACAAATATGTACTAGTTCCAGTCCAGATTGGAGTAACTTCAGTACCTCCGATACCTTACTCTTATTTTGACCCGATTGCAGAGCAGTACAATGAAATTTCTACGGGGGCGTTATCCTTAGCAGTACTACCTAAATCTATTAATGTCAGAAGCCTAAGTGCTTCAGCAGATATTATTGCTAATACAGAAATGAAAAAGAAAATGAATCTGATCTACACAGCATTCGCATTTTTCTTTATATTACTTATAAGTTGTGGTGTATATTTTGGTGTCAAATGGTTACAAGATTATAAAAATAATAAAAGGAAAAAACAAATCAACACTGATCCTTTACAAAAAGCGATTCAATCCATTAAAAGAGCAGAAACTTTCGGCGAGCTCTCAACGATTGTTTATAATTACGTGGGAGAAATCCACGATAAATCAGCTAGAGGCTGGAATCCGGAAATGGTAAGACAACATCTAGTCAATAGATCAATCCCAGTAAAATTAGTTAGTGCACTTATTTCCATTTTGCGGCAATGTGATTTAGAGCAGTTTTCCATAACGGATAAACAAGCAACCATAGAACATATTAGAATTCAAACTCAGCAATTTTTAACTCAGATCGATCGACTCAAGTAGGATGCTCTTCTCAGCTCGCTAAACTTGCATTAAGGGAGTTTTTATCGTATCATAGCGTTTCTGCTGTTTTTCTCTTGTCCCTTGTTCTTTCCTTCGTACTGATATTAATTTTTTTCATCTGTGGAGTCAGTCAAGTATTGCAGAACCAAGAATCTTTGAACATATCTGTTCAGAATAATAAAGAAATCCAATCCGTATTTGGAGAAGCAGATATACATCTGAAATCAATCGAAGAAACCTTTAATGTTCGGGTTCAGATTAGAAGCGATGGGTTACAGGTCGTTGGTGATGATTTTAACAGTGTACGTTGCGCCGCCCGCTCCTTCGAGTTCTTGCTTCATTTAACCAGGAAAGGTCAGAAAATTCAGTTAGGAGATGTGCGTTACGCTACCCGGTTGGCCAAAGGTAATACAAAAGAAGATCCGAAAGAAATACTTAGCGAATCAATTCCGGTCTTTTCTAAGCGAGGGGTGATTCGTCCAAAAACCTTGGGCCAACGAAGTTATATTGAGTCAATTAAAAAGCACGATTTAGTATTTGGGATTGGCCCAGCTGGTACAGGAAAAACTTACTTGGCAATGGCGATGGCAGTCGCAGCACTCAAAAAAGGTGAGTTAGGTCGAATTATTCTTACTCGTCCTGCTGTGGAAGCTGGTGAAAGACTTGGTTTTTTACCTGGGGACCTAGCCGCTAAAATTGATCCTTACCTACGGCCTCTTTATGATGCCTTGCACGACATGATGCCTGCCGAAAGCTTAGAAAGTTATATAGAGCGTAATGTCATTGAAGTTGCACCGATGGCGTTTATGCGAGGTCGAACCCTGAATAACTCTTTTGTAGTGTTAGACGAGGCACAAAATGCAACTATTGAACAGATGAAAATGTTTTTAACTAGATTAGGATTTAACTCCAAAGCTGTTATCACTGGAGATGTAACACAAACTGATTTACCAGTAGGAAAATCATCTGGTTTAGTTAATGCTGAAAAAGTACTAAACGGTGTAGAAGGAATTGGCTTTGTGTATTTTTCCAAAGAAGATGTCGTTCGACATGAGCTAGTTCAGCGAATTATCGAAGCCTATGAAAAAACTACTTTAGAAGAAACAAATGGTTCATCTAATTGATAACTGGTCCAATGTTGAATCTGAGAGGACAGGACTTCTTGAAAATGAAATTGAGTCAGCTTTTTCTTTAGCCCGACTTGCTGCAGAAAGAACACTCATTGCTCATCAAGCAGAAATTTATGAGGTTTGTATTCTTATGACAAACGACGAAGAATTGAAAACCTTGAATCAACGATACCGCGCAGTCAATAAACCGACTGATGTTTTGGCGTTTCCAGTGATTCACGAAAAAGATGTCAACTATGGTCCCATGAGTCAGCCATTGATACTTGGGGATATTGCAATCTCCATTTCAACTGCTAGGCGCCAAGCTGTTAATCAATCTCACTCATTAGAAATGGAACTGGTGGCCTTAACGATTCATGGCACTTTACATCTTCTTGGTTTCGATCATCTAAATGAAAAAGATGCTGAGTGTATGTTTAAAGAGCAGCAACGGATTTCAGACCAAATTTCGAACATGCTTGGTTGGCCATCTACATCAAGTTTCAATCTATAAATCCTATGACTAGGAAAGGAGTATTTGCTTAGACTTGGATGACATAGAAAGTATAACTTTTTTCGGCATTTTCGTATCTGTTGTTTTTTCTTTTCTAGTTTCGATGGCTGAATCTTTCCTAAAAGGACTTGATAAGAATCAAGTTATAGAAGTAGCCGAGGATGGGGGGGGCAACTACGAGGTCCTCTATACCTTACTCAGTCAACCGCAGAAGTATCACGTAGCTTTAGCTCTCCTAAAGTGGTTGTCAATTGTGAGTGCGTTTACTCTATCTTTTCCACTTCTCATTTCTCTGCCAAAAATTGCTCCATCTTTAGTTGTCATTTTAGTTTTCGTTTTGCTAGTGGAACTGATTCCACGGAACTATAGCTATCCAATCAATACTAATGTATTGATTAAGTTACTATATATACTGCGACCGGTTTGCTGGTTACTTTTTCCAATTATTTTACCAATGACTTATCTATCTCGCTTTTCAATACGTCTTTTGGGAGGTAAGAATATCAAAATAGATAGTATTGTTTCGCCAGAATTGTTGGAAACCTTCGTATCTGTGGGAAATAGACAGGGAGATTTTGACGTCGAAGAACACGAGATGATTTCTCGAATTCTCGGCCTGCCAGATAAAGTAGTCCGCGAAATCATGATACCTCGAACCGACATAGTTCATCTAGAAGCTAAATCAGGTATCGACGAAATCTTACGCGCAGCTATTCAATCTAGGCACTCTCGTATTCCAGTGTACCGTGATCGAGTAGACCATAGTCACAATATAATTGGTATTTTGCATGTCAAAGAATTGTTAGATTGTTGGTCTAAAGGGGAAACGGTCGATTTAGAACAGCTTGTGTCAAGTCGTCCTCCATATTTTACGCCAGAAAGCCGTAAAATATGGGACCTATTTCAAGACTTGCAGAGTAGTCGATTACACTTAGCAATTATTGTTGATGAGTATGGTGGAACTGCAGGTTTAGTAACAATAGAGGATATTATTGAAGAAATAGTTGGCGAGATTCAGGATGAATACGACACAGAAGAACAAGTTGAGTGCATTCAAATATCGTCAGATATTTATTCCGTTGATGCTCGAATGAACATTGATGATTTTAACGATTTTTTTAACAGTAATTTAGAAGTAGTTAGTGTCGATACAATTGGTGGTGTAATGATTGATCATTTTGGACGAGTACCGGAAAAAGGAGAAACCTTCCAAATTGATAGATTGAAACTTTCAGTTTTAGAAGCAGATAATAGACGAATTTACCGCGTGACAGTGGATCAAACAATATCTAATGAGACAAACTTGACGAAGTCAAAAGAGGAATTTCATGGCTAACTACAAGTCAGCAATTGTAACTGGAGGAACAGGGGCATTGGGAACCGCCATTTGCCAATACCTGTTGTCAAATCAATACCGTCTAATAGTTCCCTCCTTTATTGAGGATGAAATTGAACTATTTGAGCGTAAGATTGGCAACAAAATGACGGACGTATCATTAGTCTCAACCGACCTTACCAAAGCTGATGAAGTTGATAAACTGACAGAAACGGCTTTGGAAAAATTCGGAAAAATAGATTTGTTAGCCAATATAGCTGGAGGATTTGTCGGCGGAAACCTAACAGCAGAAATGACGTTGGATGAATGGGAATTTATGATGAATTTGAACCTCAAGTCGGTATTTCTCTGCTGTCGGTCTGTATTATTTCATATGATGGAACGCCAGTATGGGAAAATCATCAATGTTTCAGCAAGGGCTGGTTTGAAGGGAACAGCTGGAATGAGTGCTTATTCGACAGCTAAAGCTGGAGTTCGCATATTGACTGAATCTATTGCTGAAGAGGTGAAAGATAAGAAAATCAACGTTAATGCTATTATGCCATCGATTATTGATACCCCAACAAACCGACAAGCAATGCCCAATGAGGACCACAGTCTTTGGGTTAAACCTCACCAGATTGCCCAGGTAGTTGGTTTCTTGATTTCTGAGCAGGCAAGTATAATTAATGGGGCAACTGTTCCTGTCTATGGTAGGGCCTAGACAAATCTCATGAAAAATTAACCGAAAATATACAATACCTGTGTTGATTTATGGGATAAAGCTAGTCCGAAAAAAGACACTGGAGGGCTTGCTCGAATTTGCAATCACTTCCAATGATAACGGACAACGTTGAAAGGTTAACACAAATTCTCGTCTTTTCAGTATTTCGGCAAAAATAAGTTCTAGGGGGTCAGTTTTTTAGTGCTTTGTTTATGTCTCAGTTTTGTGGACAAAAATAGGACTCTCTGAAAATTTGTTCCTTATTCGCTTTTCCGGTATCAGTAATATCATTGGTTCGACGAGCTTAGCGCGACAAATTGATCGTATTCACATAATTCAGCAATATAAACTTGGCGATCTCCTTGATGGACCGAGTCGATAGTTACGAACTGACTATCCAAGGACCAACGAGGGTGTAGGTCACAACGAATGGTCCCTGTAAACTGTGGTGCGGCATACAAATCACCCAATTGAATCAGCTGCCCACTTTCTACATGATAAAGTAAAAGCTTTGAAAGTCTGGTGCGTTGGTCAGGGTATGTATCTGTTATCAACCATTTGCCATCTGGCGAATAACAAGCATGCCCGTCCGAAGGTAGCTTGTCAAACCCAACAGGAGTGAAATCTCCCTGATTATCGGTAAACTCCACGAATTGCATTTGACCAAGCACATCCGTTGACATCAACATTCTTTTTTCATCACGCCAAGCAAAATGAGAAACCTTATTCCCAAAAGGGATTTGACACTGTAAATCAGAACCGTCGGGGTTAATAGTCCAGAGCGAAGTCACGAAGCCTGATCCTTTGGTTTGTTTGACCAGACGAGAACGACAAAAGAAAAAAATACGAGTACCTGATGGATTAACCATGACATGGTTAATCCATGTCAATCCACATTGAGAAATAGCTAAATTTGATTGATTAATGACTTCCTTGATTGAAATTATTAGGTTTGCCGAGCCATCTTTCAAGTTAATAAACAAAAGGCCATCATTATCTGGTATTTTTTCCCAGCTTTCGGGTGCGATCAAATTAGCATAGCCGATTACTGGTCGACAAACTGACATACGAGCAAAGTTAAGGCCAATAGCGTAAGACATACAAGGTGAAACCGCTGCGATTGCAGCTTGGATAGTACGGCACTTTTTCGTTTCCAAGCTAATAGCTCGGGAAACAAGTTGATCACCCTCCCAATCGTTATGAGTTAACTCTTCCCCCCAATCGCTATTGATCCAATGAGTCATACTGCCTTGCTGTAAATTGAAAGCTGAAGTAGTCGAAATGGTAGTAAAATCACCAGTTCGGCGATCAATTAGACCAATCTTGGCTACATCATTCGGCTTGGGTACGTAATCGTGAAAGTCAGTTTCTAACGCCAAATGATATGTTTGAGAGAAATCCCAGGGATTAATTCCGTAATAGCCAAAGAAATGGTTTTTAGGACCATTTGAAAGTTTTTTTAGGATGTTTTTACTCCTATTCAAATAACATCAATACAAAGTCATGTTTTGTTCAATGGGAATTATATCAGGTCGTTTACGATAAATAAAATAGCCATGTTAGTTTGTTGTACAAATGTTATTAAATTGTCTGACACGGATACACATACTGTTCAATAGAGAAGACGAATTTAGTTGCTTTCTCAACAGCTTGCAACAAACTCAGGGGGAATAAATCTTTTTTGTAGGGAAGAGAATATTAGCTTAGTCGATATAATTTTTTACATCCAGCCACAGCTGATGATATTTGGCTTTGGGTGTCAATCGATTAACCGTTTCAGCTAATTCTAAAGCCTCTGCCAATGACTTTTTTTGTTCGAATAACAATTGAGCTAAGGCAAACTTGGGAGGGGCTGCTGAAGGTGCAAGTTCAATAGCTTTTCTAAGATCAATTTCTGCTAAGTCATAATTTCGCAGCTGAAACCTAACTTCGCCGCGTTGCCAGTATCCGGGAGCCCAGTCTTTAACTTGCATTAATCCAGTGCTCAAAACTGATTCAGCCAATGATAATTTTTCCTGCTGTACATAGACATAAGCTAAATCTTCTACAACGGATAAATATGTAGGATCGCGCTCCATTGCGCGTTTTAGCTTCGAAATAACTTGAGGCCAATCCTTTTGACGAGCAGCTCGGTGTGCCTCGTGCCGAAATTGCTCGGCGCGCAAACGTTTTGACTTGGCCAAGTACTGATAGGCTTCTGAGGCTTTACCTAATCTTAACAATGTTTGGCCCATTGCTCGATGGTACTGTGGTACCGTTGGTTCTCTTTCAATAGCTTGTTGATAAAAAACGATCGCTTGAGTATAATCAGTTCGCTTGAAGGCAACTTCGCCTTTTCCAAAAAGTGCAGCCCCAATATCTTTTTGTATTGACAAAACTGTATAGAAGCAAGCATCAGCTTCATCTAACCGGTTTTGATTCAATAGCAAGATACCAAGATTCTGGTAAGCAGCTACTGACCTTGGATATAATTGCGCAGCAACAAGATAATACCGACGAGCTTTTTCTAAGTTGCCAAGTTGAGTTTCGATAAAACCAAGATCTAAGTACCACTTCACTGGTGCGTTTTCTAAATGCATCTTGATAGCTTTTTGGTACCACGTATCTGCCTGTACATACTGCCGGTTTTTAAGATAGGTCTGGGCAAGGATAGCATGAATGGTTGCGTCGTTTGGTTCTAATCGAACAGCTTGCTGAATTGGCTCAATTGCTCTCCAATATAGGCCTAAATGGTTCAGAGACAAACCTATTCCAACCCAAGCTGCAACCGATTCGGGGTTTATTTCTATAACTTGATTAAAAAGAGATAACGAAGTTTCCCATTGATTCGACTGAAAAGCTGTTTCTGCTTGCAAAAATAATTCAGACGTTTTTGGCGAATTTTTAAGATTCAACTCATCCGCCCAGAGCATAGAAAAGAAAAAAGAAAAGAATATGAGAGAAACGACTCGCTTCATATCTCTTGGGAAAACAAAATTATACAGAGATAAAAGCCCTAATCAGGCTCATTGATCGAGTTGGCTTCATGACACGATTCATTGGAGCAATTGTAGTTAGGTCACAGATGCACGATAAAGAGCATGTCGAAAAATAACTACAGCTTTTCTTACAACGTCTAAACGAATTTTAATTTCGTAGTTACTGAACCAGTCAATGTAGCCAGTGAAACTCTCTCCGGTGCGAATAACTAATGTCATCATCCTTTTCTCCTTAAAACACCGGATCAACATTTCTTCATCAATTTCGTATCGTTCTTCTTTTTGCCGAGCTGGACCTAGTGATAATCTCTGAATCGATTTGTCACAGGAAATATTGGGTGCAATTTCAACTTGGTCAGCAACTTTATAAATATACATTAAATTGATCTTTTCCACCCGAAACCGCTCGCCAGCCAACAGAAGATCTAGAATATATGTGTAACCGCGAAGAATACGACCTTCCACAATTCGTACAGGATAATCTTCTAACCCATACAAACCGAATATCATTGGAGTCTTGAGCTGAATTTGTTTTTTGACATAGGCCGGCCCGAATCCTTCGGCACGCATCTGTTTAAGTCCACCTGCTGCCCGATGCTGAATTGCGGCACGCCTTCTTCTGAGAGGTAATTCGGCAGATTTCGAAGTCTGGGTTAAATCATCATTTTGGTCTCTACGCCAAGCGAGTAATTGTCTTTTGTCCATAAGGATTTTCTTTTACCCCTATTTGGTCTCATTATTTCATTATGGTCATTTTTTTAGCTGAAGTAGTATTTGTGGTATGCAAACGGTAGAAATAAACCCCACTAGCAACCTCTTCACCATACTGATTTCGGCCATCCCAATGTATTGCTTCGTCTTTATTTATATAACGGCCTTGACTGACCACACCTAAATCGATTTCTCTTATTACTGCTCCACCGTAGTTGTAAACGATTAATCGAACAACAGTATCTGAATCGACAGAAAAAGGAATCCAGGTTTCAGGATTGAACGGATTAGGGTAATTCTGTTTGACCTCCGTTTTGATTGGCAAATGTTCATTCAATGTTGTCTGAATATCTGTATTGATAACCAATGGAATGGAATTACCATCTACATTGGAAAGAAGAACATTCTGTAGCCTAATACCCTTCTCTTCGCTACTCAACTGAAATGTAGTCAAAACAGCTTGCTCTTTCGTATAAATTTTAGATTTATTATTTTTTTTACCATAAGCAACTGCACTAATTGTTACTTGGTCTCCTCTGCGTTGGTTCGGAACTGAATACGTCGATCTGGGTAAAAAGACTGACCCTGCATCAATAACCCTTAAATCGTTTTCCAATCCGCAGATAGTTACTTGATATCCGGCTAATTGTTCTAAAGAGTCAAGTCCATCAATTAGAATCTGAAAAGTCGTTGTATCACGTTTGTCAGCTGAAATACTCCTCAAACTAACCTCAAAACTAGGTGCTAAATTGGAAGTAAAAACAGTAGGAGCAGCAGAATCGTAAGTTTCGCCAAAATGACTCGCAACCAAGACTAAATCGAATATGTTAACACTATTGTCTCCGTTAATATCACCTTTCAAGTTTTTTCCATTCTCACCAAACTGACCTGCAACTAGTACTAAGTCAAATATGTTAACGTTGCTGTCTCTATTGATGTCCCAAGGGTTTTCTGTAGTTTTGTTAATCTCAAATGAGGCTAAACTATATATACCTGGTGATTTGATGTCAGCAGTTACAGTGTTATTATCTAAGTCAGTTGTTTGGTTGACTAATCGTATCCATTTATTACCTCGCAAGGCAAAAATTTGGGGGGTTGTAACCTCATTATCTATTCCATCGGAGTATTTCAGTGTTAAACGAGCTGACGAATCAAAGTTAAAAACTGGGTTTTGCCCAAAAATCGACACGACATAAGATTTTTCATCGATAGCAGATTCAAGCTTTATGACCGAGTCGTTGGATATCGTGGATACTGAAGCCAAATAAAGATTCTCGGAAGTACCAGCTAAGTTCGCTGGAAAAACAATTTTTGTACCGTCGATGTATTCACATGTACTACCATTTTCATTAATCCACAACGTAGCATTNGGTACATCTGCTGCTNTTTGTGNANTANCACCATTCAGAGCNAATAGCNGNAANACTGTAGTAATAAACTGTATTCANNTCNGCGNTTGCATCAACAAACGTGGTTTCNGTNACTNCTCTCGCTATTGGATCNATACTACCNAAATCNGGTGTTGGTGTAAGAGAACGGTAGACTTGGTANNTTTCCNCACCTGNNATTTGATACCAATTGATTTTTATCTGATTATCTGAATTTAAGCTAAGAGAGACTTCCGGTGTCACAATTTCTCGGCTACTAATCTTGGTTTCTGATGCGGCAAAGGCGGAGAACTCGGCCTGATAGGTAATTTCCGTTCCTTTATTCAATTTCTTAACACTTTTGAATGGAACTACTACTTGGTTTCCAACTGTTTCTCGAATACGCATGCTACCTTCAAAATCACCATCCAATTTCACTCTCAAATTGTAAATAGTAGTCGCGAGCTCAATGGTATATTCGCTTAAGGCTNCCACTGAAAGTTTCCGCTCGATAACAATCTCAGGTATCTCAAGAGTTGGAATAGGAATCAACGTTTTTGCTGCTCCCACAGAGCCGTAGTATGTTTCTTTAATTGTGTAGGTTCCCGGAGCTAAAGTAATGGTGAGGGGTTCCCCGTCGATTGTCCCGCTACTCGATTTGACCGTACTACTAAAGTCCGTACTAGAAATATTCACTTCTGTAATGATTTCAATTTCGTTAAAAGTGATAGAAAAAGGCATGCCTTTTCCGACAGTAATAGGTGCAGTGAAATTACCTTCACCTTCAGTGAGGATTTTTTTTGAAATTCTTTGACCAAGAACCAAATCTGTCGAACACAGAAGGATAAAAGAAACAAGTAACAGGACTAAACGAGTGCATTTCATTTTTCGCATGTACCTTGAGTCCACATAGAAATGATATAATTACGTGTTTAGATAGATNATATTCTACCTACTGTAAACATGAAAAACACAGCGAAAGTTTACCAGTCAATTTAAGGATAAGGAACCAATGACACTCGAACAGTGGGACAAGTTATTTTTATGGCACCCTTTCACCCAGATGGCTGACTTGGAAAAAGAGTCAGTTTGCATAATCGAAAGAGGAGAAGGAATATTTTTATTNGACGTCGAGGGTAATCGTTATATTGATGGAATTTCGTCTATGTGGACGAATGTCCACGGACATAATCACCCAAAATTGAACCAGGTTCTAATAGAACAAATTGAAAAAATAGCCCACTCGACGCTACTAGGATTTTCTAATGTACCAGCGATTAAGTTAGCTAAGGAGTTAGTTNCGTTAGCTCCACCAAACTTAACCCGCACTTTTTTTTCAGATAATGGCTCTACTTCTGTAGAAGTTGCATTGAAAATNGCCTGTCAGTATTGGCAACATGTGGGTCAACCAAAACGNACTCAATTTGTACACTTAGATCAAGCTTATCATGGAGANACACTAGGTGCCGTAAGTGTCGGGGGGATTTCACTCTTTCACCAAACTTTTTTGCCTTTGACTTTTCCTTCGATTTCTGCGCCCGTTCCCTATCATAGCCAAGAAGGTAATCTTGAGGTCTGCTTAGATTCAATGGAGCAAATATTCGATGAACATCGAGGGTTGTTAGCAGGTATCATTGTTGAGCCTTTGGTCCAAGGTGCAGGTGGCATGATTATGCATCCTAGAGGTTTTTTAAAAGGGATAGAGCAGTTAGCATTAAAGTATGACATCCTGTTTATTGTTGACGAGGTGATGACGGGATTAGGACGAACCGGCCGTATGTGGGCCTGTCAGCATGAGGAGGTATCTCCTGACATCTTGTGTACTGCAAAAGGTTTGACAGGTGGTTATCTGCCTTTAGCNGCAACCCTAACAACAGAAAGAATTTACGAGGCTTTTTTGGGGGATTATACGCAACTCAAAACTTTTTTCCATGGTCATACTTACACCGGCAACCAGCTAGGAGCATCTGTTGCATTAGCAAATTTGAGACTACTTAAAGATCCAAATTTCTTTCTGATATTAGATGAAAAAATTACCTATTTTAAAGAGCGCCTTAACATTTTTGCAGCTCATAAAAATGTAGGTAANCTCCGTTCGATTGGGCTAATTGGCGCNTTTGAACTTCTAAAAGATAAAAAAAACAAGATAGAGTTCGAATTTGAAGAAAAGGCAGGTATAAGGGTATGCCAAGCAGCCTTAAAACATGGACTGATTTTACGACCATTGGTTAATACTATTGTACTGATGCCTCCTCTATCTATAACAACTGACGAGATAGATCAATTGATAAATTCGCTTTTTTTAGCTTTAACAGATATTTTTCCATAAGTCTTAGTGTTTATTCTTTTCGCATGAAACNNGATAAAATATGATAAAATGTTTTGTCATTGACATCTCGATCAGTATTTTCTTATACTTGCAGTCTGCAACCCTTCGGACGTATCCGCAAGCGCAAGCCCATTCAAAGAATACCATAGCCCATTTTAGTATTAGTTTAAGTCGACTTGATACGACACAAAAAGCAGAAGGTGATTTTCTTCTCTCATGAAAACGAGCATCNGTCAGACATTTCAGGATAAAATCGTTCTAATCACAGGAGCAACCGGATTTGTCGGTCAACCACTAGTCGCGAAAATTTTAACGACCATACCCCAAGTTAAAAAAGTCTACTTATTAATTCGTAGTCGAACTAATGTAAATGGTGTGACGGTCTCGGCCGAAGAAAGGCTCTCAAAGTTCTTCGAGTCACACGTATTTGATCAACTGAAAAGTATTCATGGATCTAATTTTCATGCATGGATACGAGAAAAAGTCTTTGCTGTCGAGGGGGATCTAAGCAGAGAAAAACTAGGTTTGTCTGATTCTGACTATCAGCAGCTCGCAGCTGAAGTGCAAATTTTCATTAATAGTGCTGCGATTGTTGAGTTCGACTCACCAATTGATGACGCNGTCCTAATGAACGTCATTTCTGCTCAACGATCGGTTGAGTTGGCAAGTGTCTGCCCCAACGCCGTGTTTGTCCATATTTCGACAGCCTACTCTTGTGGTAGCAAGCCTGGCGAAGTAGCAGAAGAACTTCATCCAACCTACGAAGAAATTGCCAACCGACTACNGTCAAANGGGGTTGATNTTCCACNAACCATTCAAGAAGAACTTGAACACATGTTGGCTATTGGAGCNAANATTCGCCGTGATTCNAAATTGCCTGCTAATGATTTNAAGAATGAACTAATTGAAGCNGGGCTGGAACATGCCAAGGCTCGCGGGTGGAACGATATTTATACCTACACTAAATACTTAGGTGAACAAATAGTTGCGAAAACATGTGAAAATCTCTCCGTCGCAATTGTGCGTCCCTCCATAATTGAAAGTAGTTGGCAAGAGCCTGTTCCTGGCTGGCTCGATGGCTTACGAATGGCTGACCCACTTATCATAGGTTTTGGTAAGGGCAGATTGCCTGATTTTCCAGCGAAGCCAGACATTGTGATAGATGTGATTCCGGTCGACCTAGTCGTAAACGCAATCTTAGCGGCCTCGGCAAAAGCTTTCGATGTATCAGAGATAGCTGTGTACCAAGTTGCAAGTGGAACGATTAATCCTATCCAGTTTCAATCCTTCTACAGAGCTACTAAAACCTATTTTCATAATAACCCAATGGTAGATCGAAATGGCAAATCCATTGTACCAAAAGAATGGAAATTTAGGGACTTAACTTCTTTTAATCGATATTTTGAGGGCAAGTATACACAAATTGATAATAGCAAAAAGTGGTTGCAGAAATTACCTTTTAGCTGGTCAAAGCGCAAAAGCAGACAGCTTTCAATAATCCAAAAATCTCTGGAACGCTTACTCTATTACGTCAAAATCTACGGGGCATATGTACGGCTTGACTATCAATTCGAAGCTAGCAGGACATTAGCTTTGCATCGATCATTATCCGTTGAAGAACAAGGCCTCTTCAACTTTGATGCTTCTAGTTTCAATTGGGATGATTACCTACAGCGAGTCCATATTCCAGGAATTAAACGTTTCGTATTGAATATGGAATCAACTGGAGCAAATGACAATGATTCCGAATCGAAAGATATCCAAGATAAAGATAGTGTCGGTGAAAAATCAAAAATCAAAAACAGAGTAAGTGAACATCAACAATTCGAAACCATTCCGGAACTGCTCAGTTATCAAGCTGAAAAAGTACCTGATAAAGTCGCGCTACAAATCAAGCGCAATGAACAATGGGTCACCTACACTTATCGTCAATTCGAGGAGTTATCGAATAGAATCACAGGGAGCCTATGGCAAAATGGATACCGCCCATCCGATCGAATTTTACTATTCGCTGATAATCAGCCTGAATGGGGGATTATATATTTAGCTTGCGCTAAATTAGGGATGGTGATTGTACCCATTGATCGCCAAACGCCGGTCAATGAAGTTTACGCACTATTGCGTTTCACTTCAGCAAGAGCTATCTTCACAACTTCAGATTTGATCGAACGACTTGAACAGGCCAAAGATGAGTTAACTAGTGGGATCAATCAGATAATTGAGATTCGCGATATCCAAGCTGAATGTGAAAGAATGGAAGATGTGATAGGGTCCTCTATTGAGTTGCCAGTGGTTGAAATTAAACCTGATGACATTACTTCGATCATATTCACTTCTGGTACTGCCTATGATCCGAAAGGCGTGATACTATCACATCGGAGCTTTATTACCAATGTTTTAGCGGTAGCACAACAGTTGCCTCCTCAATCCGAAGATCGNTTTCTGTCAGTTTTGCCACTTTATCATGCCTTGGAGTTTACCTGTGGCTTTTTAATGTCAATTTATAGCGGTTCAACAATAACATATCTAAATTCTTTACGCCCCAATATCATTTTAGAAACGATGAAAGAGACCAAGACAACAGTTATGATTGGTGTTCCGCGTTTATTTAAGATGATTTATGATAGTTTACAAAGATATGTCTTAAAAATTCGTGCAGATGAAGGGAATCCACGGTTAACACAAGAACAAATTAAACAAATTCACCTATCTGTAGGACAGAGCCTCAGAGTCTTGGTTAGTGGAGGGTCGACACTCCCAGACAGTNTCTACGACAACTATCTAGAGCTAGGTGTTGTTNTATATCAAGGTTATGGTTTGACAGAAACTGCACCTGTTGTTAGCGTAAANCCTTACCAAAAAAGCTTACGTTCTTCCGTTGGAGTTTTGCTAGATGGTGTGCANCTTAAAATNGATCAGCCTGATTCAAATGGTATCGGAGAAATCATCATCGAATCTCCAAGCTTAATGTTAGGTTATTTCAATAATCCAACCGCGACCGAAAAGGTACTAAAATCTAGCAAACTCTACAGCGGAGATCTAGGCTATCTTAATGATGACGGTTATTTATTTCTAACAGGTCGAACAAAAGATGTCATTGTGTCAGGAGCGGGTAAAAACATTTATCCCAGCGAACTAGAAATACTTTACGGAAAGCATGACTACATAAAAGAGATTTGCATTGTTGGCCGTTTAGCCAATGATGAAATTGGGGAGGAGGTTTATGCTGTTATAGTTCCTTCCGAAGACGCTGATGAACCTACAATTCTTGAACATGTGCGGTCTTGTGCGAGCGAATTACCAAGCTATCAACGTGTGCATAAAACTCACTTCTGGCCGATTAATCCTGTAGGGACCGGNGTAACTGACCGTGCACNGAATTTGCCAAAAAACCAATCAGGTCAAGTCGATCGCCAAATTATAAAAGAATTAATAGAGGATTATTATAGCCAGAAAACAAAGGANAATCNAACGGNGATAAAACCCACCGATACACCACNCAGTCGAATTGTTGCCGAGTTATCCCGAATTGCCCGTGTCCCAAGCCATCANATTAATGAAGNNACCGACTTAGAAGGAGATCTTGGNCTNGATTCTTTAATGCAAGTAGAACTNTTGCTGATACTAGAAGGCGAACTGGGTCGAATATTACCTGATAATCTGGTCACAAATATAAAAACTGTAGGTGATGTTGTTGCTGTTATAAATACATTACAATCTTCAAAAGAGCCTTTACCATCACTAACTAAGGTGAATTCTCATCAAGCCGATCTCCAGAATAACACTCAGGCCAAAATTTTTCGTTTGGGGATGGGTATTATCTATAAGCAAGTCTTTTCCTTCCGGGCAGAAGGTCTCAATTATATCCCTCAAAATGAGCCATACATAATCGCACCTAATCACTCTAGCCACTTGGATACAGGCGCTATTATAACAGCTTTGGGCAATGAGTCTGAACGTCTGAAGGTTCTTGGTGCCCGAGACTACTTTTTTAACACCTCATTCAAATCATGGTTCTTTGGTCAACTAATGAACGTGTTACCTTTGGATCGAACAGACAATTTTCTGCAAGGCGTACGAATTGCTCAAGAAGCGTTAAGTAATGGTTACGCATTGCTAATTTATCCAGAAGGCACACGATCCATCACAGGTGAAGTGCAAGAGTTCCGGTCAGGTTTGGGTCTCTTATCTTATGAAGCAAAAGTACCGATTATTCCAGCCTACATTAAGGGCAGTTATCAAGCCTTACCAAAGGGGCAAAATTTCCCGCAGCCTAATAATATCAGTGTTAGTTTTGGCTCACCAATCAGACCAACAGCAGACTATATTTTAAAAGCGGGCAATACTCACCAAAAATACAGGCAAATTGCGAACCATGTTAGAGATGCAATTATAAACTTGCAGTCCCAAGCCAAAATGGACTTAAGTAATAACCAATAAGAGGTAAAGTATTATTATGGCCGATCAAAAATTTGTCGCCACTAATGGTGAAACTTGGGGNCACAAGTGGGGCTTTCGTGATTCCGAATTTATTTTGCATAAGGATAGAACTATTACATTGTCAGGAGNCCGATATGATCTGTGTGGGATGGTAATGCCTGACTTTATTCCTTATGTCGAGGAATCTCTGCAAATCAAGGTCGATCCTGACGATGTTTTACCTGAAGTTGAGCATAAGCCCGTCCCGCTGCCTCAAATTAATCCAGATTTCTTGTCCGCCGTAGAATCAACGTTCCCTCCTGATCGTTATTCAGTGGATTCTGTCGATCGTTTGCTCCATAGTCATGGACAAACTACTTCAGAAGAAGTTTATAAAATCCTATATGGTCAGATCGATAAAGCAATCGACATGGTCTTTTATGCCGAGTCAGACGAAGAAGTAGTAGAACTCATTCGGCTTGCTGAAGATCACGATATTTGTCTAGTTCCTTTTGGAGGCGGAACTAGTGTCAGTAGTGCCCTCAAACTACCAAAATCTGAAAATAGGATGATCGTAGCTATTGACACACGTCGTATGGACAAAATTGAGTGGGTGAATACCGAAGATGGTCGTGCGTGCGTACAAGCTGGCATAACTGGATCCAAGCTAGAGGAAGAACTACGTAATCAAGGATACATGGTTGGACATGAACCAGATAGCATAGAATTTTCCACNCTGGGTGGTTGGATTGCCACTCAAGCTAGTGGGATGAAAAAAAACCGATACGGTAACATTGAAGATATTGTTGAAAATATTACCGTAATTACGCCCAGAGGTATATTGGAACAAAACCAAGCGACCACGCGTGTTTCGATGGGGATGCGTCCACAAAACTTATTATTTGGAAGTGAAGGCAATTTAGGACTTATCACTAGAGCTGTNATCAAGATACACAAACTACCTGAAGTACAAGAGTACGCCTCTGCAGTCTTTCCTAGTTGGCAGAAAGGAGTCGATTTCCTTCAGGCACTTTCTCGTACCAACTACATTCCGGCCAGTGTTCGATTGGTNGATAATATCCAGTTCCGTTTCGGCCAAGCCCTGAAACCACATCCAGAAGGATTTAAAAAATTGATGTTACGCCTGCAAAAGCTTTTTGTCACTCAGGTAAAAGGATTTGATCCTTACCAGATGTGTGCAGTTACTTTTGTTATGGAAGGTGCATCCAAGGAAGTTGCTTACCAAAAACAGAACATTCTCGAATTATCTAAGCAGCATCAGGGATTACCAGCTGGGCCAGAAAATGGTAAAAGAGGGTATATGCTCACTTTCGCGATTGCTTATATTAGAGACTTTCTCTCCAACTACCATATCATTGGGGAAACTATGGAGACATCAGTGCCTTGGAGTAAAATTCGCCAAGTCTGCCAAAAAACCAAAGATAAATTATTCGAGCTACACGAAGAACACAATATTCCTGGACAACCGTATCTCTCATATCGGATTCCGCAGATCTATCATACTGGTGTTTGTATTTACTTCATGTTTGGGATGTATATGAAAGGAATCAAGGACCCGGAAGTAGTTTTTGGTTCTATAGAGCATGCTATGCGCGAAGAAATCATGAAGAACGGTGGCTCAATTTCTCATCACCACGGTGTTGGTAAACTCAGAAAAGATTTTTTACCTGACACTATGTCTCCTGCAAGTATTGAACTAATAAGACAATTGAAAGTTTCCCACGACCCTAATAANGTATTTGGTATTCGCAATAATGTATTAGCAGATTGAATAGAATCAAGCAAATATCACATGCAACTAAATAAGAAAACAATTGTTATCACGGGTGCATCTTCAGGTATTGGAGCTACTTTAGCGAAAAGAGCAAGCCTCAATGGAGCATCAGTTGTATTAGCCGCGAGAACGGAATCCAANCTGTTGGAATTGGCCTCCGATATCAATAGCAGTGGTGGTACAGCTTTGGCTATTCCTACTGATATTACCGATTCTGAGCAGTGCGAAAATTTAGTTAAAGAAACAATTGACACGTTTGAGAAACTTGATGTTTTAGTTTTGAATGCTGGAATCAGCATGTGGTCAGATTTCGAAAGTATCAAAGATGTACAATTCTTTCAATCCTTGATTGATATAAATTATATGGGGGCAGTTCACTGCGTGAAGTCTGCGTTGCCNCATCTCAAAAAGAATCAGGGCTTAATCGCTCAAATGTCCACAGCCCAAGCTTTAATGGGATTTCCTGAACATACTGGCTACGCTGCCTCAAAACATGCTCTTCAAGGGTTCTTGGCATCCTTAGAAATTGAGATGAAAGGAATGGTTCGCTTTTTACACATTTACTTGGGCTGGATTCGTGGTACCAACCTGAGGCAAAATGCCTTTAACTTAGAAGGATTGCCGATGGGAACGNAAAAACGATCACACAATAAGGAATCAATTGAAGTCGATGAATGTGCTCAGTCAATTTTGACTGCGATCAAAACAGGAAAACAAAAAATGTATCTACCGAGCAAGTTAAAATGGATTCCTCTGCTCAACGCTGTTTGTCCGCGTTTTTTGCAATACAAAGTTTCTCAAGCTGTAGACAATCAAAGTCAACATTAATNTAATGACAGGGTAGTTGAAAAATGGCTCAATCAGTCGATTTACTGAAAACTTTAACTAATGCCGATGCGGTTCCCGGCTACGAGCGAGAAGTCACAAATATCTTTCGTGATCACTTAACAGGTATAGGTGAACTAAAGCAAGACAAAATGGGTGGTATATCCTGTATNGTGCCAGGTCGTTCGGCTGGCCCACGTGTGTTAATTGATTCTCATGTCGATGAAGTTGGATTCATGGTTCAAAGGGTAACATCGAGTGGTTTTGTGAAATTTATCAATTTGGGTGGCTGGTGGACACACACACTACTCGCCCAAAAGGTACGAATTTTATCGAAGATAAATCAACAAAAAGTTATTGGCATTATCGGCTCTACCCCACCTCATCTATTGGGNGNTAGTGCTAAAAACAAGGTATTAGATATCAATGATCTTTATATTGATGTCGGTGCCGAAAATCAAAGACAGGCCGAGGANGAATATGGAATTCGTCCTGGTTGCCCGGTAGTACCAGCTACCAGTTTTCAGAGCCTAAAGAACCCCAAACTGTATTCCGCCAAAGCATTCGATAACCGAATTGCTGTCGCCTTAGTAATCGAAACTTTGAAAGAACTAGCAAAAGCCTCTGCTCATCCTAATACTATAATTGGTGTTGGGTCCGTACAGGAAGAAGTCGGAGTGAGGGGGGCAATTACAATGACCGAAATGATTCGACCTGACGTGGCGATTGTATTGGAGGCTCCACCTGCAGATGACCTGCCTGGTTTTGAGCAAGACGCGTCACAAGGAAGATTAGGAGGTGGATGCCAAATTCGGCTATTCGATCCCACTCACATTGCGAATCCCATTCTAGCCGATTTGGTTATTGAAATCGCTGTTCAGCACGCTATTCCCCACCAAATTGCAGTTCGGAATTCGGGTGGAACGAACGCCGCAGCTATACACAAAAGTCGTTATGGTATTCCTACAATTGTACTCGGTGTACCTACAAGATACATCCACAGCCACATCTCAATTATGAACATTGATGATTACAATTCCACTAAGGCCNTATTACTCTTGCTCTTACAACGATTGAATACAGATGTAGTAGACAAGCTAGTTTAGTTTNTTGAGTCTATTTCTGTTTACTTGTATATCNTTCTTCAATGATTTANGTATAGCTCTGCAATTTATTCTAGCACAAACTGGTTCCTCGACTTGGTGGCAGATCATTTGGAGGGTTGTGCCAATTCTAAACTGGCTTGAGATCGACCTTCTTTAATTTTGATCAAATACTTTTGAGAATTGAGAAATTATGGCTATCTGATTTGTCAATTAATGNAAATCTTTGGGTAATCCATAGTCGGCTATTTTCCACAAGTACCAAGTTGCCAGTGTGCGGTAGGGGCGCCATTGGTTTGAAATGTTGGCTATTTGTTCTTTGGTCGGACTAGATTTCAACTGTAATAAAATTTGTAATCCCTTTTTGACGCCGAGGTCAGAGTCAGGAAAAATGTCCAATCTAGACATTTTGAAAATTAAAAACATATCGATTGTCCATGGACCAATCCCCTTAATAGCGATCAATGTATTTCTAATTTCGGTCTCATTTGAATTATTACCTATGTTAATTTTACCGGATAGAAAATGCCAAGCTAATTCTTTAATGTAAGCAACCTTTCGGGCTGATAAACCGACACTCTTCAGAACTGAATCATCTGTTTGAAAAATCTCCTCAGGTTCGAAATCGGGTTTTTCAAAATATAACTGTCTTAATCTTTTGTATATTGCGGAAGCTGACTTCCCACTTAATTGTTGATAAACTATGGATCTGACTAATGAGCNAAAATGACTTTCTGGCTTAGGATCAATTTGTGGATTCCCATAAAATTGGATTAGTTTTGCCATCNTTGAGTCCTGAGAAGCCAATATTTCAAGACCAATTAAAATTTTCTCATTAATTTTACCTAGCATTAAGCAATGTCAATTCAAATTCAGGTTTAAAAAGGAAGTTTTTCTCCTTGAGTGGTGGTAGCTTGATTATACAACAGTTGTAGTTTCCGGGTCATTGTCCCTGCTTGGTCCCCTATAATTCGCCCATCAACGACTAGCACTGGTGAAAGTTCACCCATGGTTCCAGTAGTAAAAACCTCATCGGCTGTATAGACCTCACTAAGTGAAATGTTACGCTCAGTGGTCTCAATATCTGCGGAGCGGGCAATATTCAAAACCATAGATCTGGTAATACCAGCTAAACAACTATCAGCNTGTGGTGTTATCAGACAACTATTCTTAAACAGAAAGAGATTTGTAGCGTTAGTTTCTGAAACGAAGCCATTCAAATCTAGCATAATTGCATCATCTACCCCAGCAACATTTGCCTCAATTTTAGCCATAATATTATTAACCAAATTATTGTGGTGAATTTTGGAATCAATACACTGTGGGTTGTTCCGACGAATAGNTGACGTAATNANANGTATACCATCTGGNTTATAAACTGGTTTTTTCCATTCAGCTAAGACAATCAANGTAGANCCATACTGNTTAAAGTGAGGNCTCATACCAGACGTAACNTTTTTNCCTCGACTNAGTGTCAANCGGATNTGAACTTCATCTNTCATNNCATTGGCTTTTAAAGTTTGAAAAATAGCTTGTTTAATTTGTTTGTCACTAGGAATATCGACAAAAGCCATTGCGTGAGCTGAATCCCTCAAGCGTTCAAGGTGGGGTTGCAAGGCAAAAATACGACCGTTATAAACTCGTAAGCCTTCCCAAACACCATCTCCACCTTGTACGAGGCTATCGAAAACTGAAATTTTAGCCTCTTCCCTCGGGAATAGTTGACCGTCAATATAAATAAGAATATCTTCATTGCGAGGATCGGGTAATGTTGGTGACATATTTCTTCTCCATGATCACGTATTTTTATCGGATTTTTAAGGTGCTCAGTCCAATCAGCATCAGGATCAGTGCGATAATCCAGAAACGAGTGACAACCTTAGTCTCGTGCCAACCGATTAGTTCGAAATGATGATGTAGAGGAGCCATTTTGAAAATCCGTTTTTGTCGGGTACGAAATGACCATACTTGTAAAATTACAGACAGTACCTCGACTACAAAAATCCCTCCGACAATAACGAGCATAATTTCCGCTTTGATAACAAGAGCAACTGTACCAAGTGAAGCACCGAGTGCAAGTGATCCCGTGTCTCCCATTATAACCTCAGCTGGATGACAGTTGTACCACAAAAATCCAATACCAGCTCCTATTAGAGCTGCGCAAAAGATCGTGGCTACTTCTCCATTAGTAGGTAAGTGAATAATGTCCAAATAGTTTGACAAATTTTGATGACTGGTTAAATAACCTGTCACTCCAAACGCAACAGCGACAAACAACGTACAACCAATCGCCAAACCATCTAAGCCATCTGTCAAGTTGACAGCATTGGATGAACCAACAATCACCAAAACAGAAAATGGGATCATTAAGTAGCCTAAATNAGGNCGNTACTGTTTGAAAAATGGAATAATCAGTTTNCCACCTTCTTCAGAACTGCTATATCCATANTNGAANAGATANACTGNAATAATTATTGCACCAANNCNTTGNAGACAAAGCTTTTGCCAAGCGCGTAAGCCAAGNGACTGTCTTTNNGTCAATTTNCGATAGTCATCNAGAAAACCNAATCCAGCAAACCAAATTAGGCTGAAAATCATAATGTATAAAATTGGTTGATCCCAGCGAGCCCACATTATTATAGACATTAACACTGACGCAATTATTAGGACTCCACCCATTGTGGGAGTTCCNGCTTTACTAAGATGTGTTTGTGGTCCATCCTCTCGTATATATTGACCAATTTTAAGTTTCTTTAGGTAGGTAATCATCATTGGTCCCAAAAAAAGCGAGAGTAGCAAGGCTGTAATAGTAGCGTAAATAGCTCGAAAACTNATATAGCGAAAAATATTGAAGGGCGAAAAGTATTCCTTCAATGTTTCAAAAAATAGATGATAGAACATAAAATATTCCAACGAGCTGATGATGGATAATGATTCAAGTCCNAAATTGGGCTTGATGAGTCTGCATAAGAATCAAAAGTTGTGCTTTGATCTCGTCCAAAACATCAGACCATAGACCTATTTTTTTTTGTCGAAATAGCCTTAAGCTGGGATACCAAGGGCTATCACTACGGTCTAGTTGCCACCTCCAATCGGGTTTGGACGGAATTAGTACCCACACAGATTTACCCATTGCACCCGCTAAGTGAGCTACAGAAGTATCAACGCTAATCAAGAGGTCAAGCTGATCGATTACACTGGCAGTATCTGCAAAATTTCGTAAATACTGGCTTAAATCGATAATGGGAAAATTTGGCTGGAGTGTTTTCAATTGATTAGCCTTAGCTCCTACTTGCAGGCTATAAAACTGACATTCAGATAAGTCAGAAAAAGTCGCAAAGTGTTGCAGAGAGATTGACCGAAATTGGTCATTAACGTGTTTAGGATTACCTGCCCAAACTAGGCCAACTCTAAATTTACTTATTTCTAATTGACAGTGAGAGTGACATCTAGCAGAGCTAATATAAGGAATTCTAGGTGTAAAATGATTTTCTTCGTTGATTCCCAAGTAATAAGCCAAGCTAGACAAGGGTAGGCAATAATCGAATTCTTTTTTGTTAAGTGTAGAATCCAATGCATANACTGACTTAATATTGAGTTCAATTTGGTTCTGCTCAATCAAGGGCAATAATTCTTTTTGGCAGACGAGGCCTATTCTAGCCCCAAGTTGAGCAATTTGTGGTAAAAAACGTAGGAATTGAATAGCATCTCCAATTCCTTGGTCAGCATACACACAAATAGATTGTTTCTTTTGTCTTGAATCATCTACTTTCGGTAAAAGTGGTATGTCTTTGTATAACTTGAAGGATTCTAATTCTACACGAGCTTCATATTGGACCCAGCCAGTTGCAAAATCACCAATTAAGAGCAGCGACTGACCATAAAAAAAGCGAAGCTGCGCACTATCCGGAATAATAGAAACAGCAGTTTGATAAACTTTTACAGCGTCAGTAGCCCTTCCCTGGATAAGCAAAGCTCCACACAAATTATAGTAGCTGTCTGCGATCTGAGGATTGATAGCGATCGATCGTTGAAAAACTTTGATCGCTTCGTTTTGCATGNCTTTTTTTTGTAAGCTTAAACCTAAACCATTGTAATTCGTGTGACAACTTGGATCGATTTCGATGGCACGTTGATAGTAGTAGATAGCCAAATCAAAAGATCCACCTGATTGCAGTAAATTAGCCAATTTGGCTAGAATCTGAACTTGGCTAGGATTTTTGCTGAGAGANTATCGATAGACAGCGATCGCTTCTGAAATTGCCCCCTGTTTTTCCAAAGTTTGACCTAGATAGTTGTGTTTTTCCAGGTTATTTGAATTGGCGACAATTGATTTTTTTAGGTACTTTACTGCACTTTCAATCTCACCTTTTTTTTCAGCAATTACACCGAGAAGGAAAAGAACAGAAGTNTTTTGATTATCTTGTAATAAAATAGAGTANCATTGTNGCCTAGCGGTATCTAGATTACCGTTTTTTAGCAGTTTTAAAATCTGTTTCAGACTAGGATCTTGAAAAAGAGGAAAAAATTCGCTCATGTTCTAAAACAACGTAATTGATCATTAAGATTAAGCAAGGAAGTCGGTCAAAGTATCCAATTGAGATAGAAATATATCNACCAATGAAGGATTCGGACAGGCTTTGTCTTCTGTTCCAACCAACCAAGCCGAAAACATTCCGGCTTGATTAGAGCCTACTACATCGTCACTAAATGTGTCTCCAACGTAGACTGAATTCTTTGAGCTTATCCCCATTTCGTCTAGTGCAAGATAGAAAATTTNGGGATCTGGTTTTTCAANTCCTACCACGGTCGAGTCTATAACAGTGTCAAGTAGAGGAGTCAATTCATATTCGTCGCACCACCCTTGAGTGTTGCCAAAATTATTACTAATAACTCCCAAGCGGTAGCTACTGGCCAGTTTTTCAAGAAAATCTCGGTTTCTTTTGAGAAATTCCTCAGCTGGCTGACAAAATTGNTCNGTAGTTAAGGCTAAATCTATTATACCTATCGGAAGATAGTGGTTAATCCCACTTAAAATAGTTTCTGCTGATTNTCTCAGAGTGNGACTTTTCGTTCGTTCATCAGCCACGAAATCAGCAATAGATCGGTGATCAGCATATTCGAACTGTTCCCAAGTAAGTGCTGGAATTTGTTTTTTAATTAAATAAAAAAAACGATCGCGCCAGTGTATACCATTTCCATCTAAGGTGCCACCAAAATCAAATATAATGTTCTCGATATCTGTTATTTTTTTCATAACGATGTAACCAATACTGTCTAAGTCATTTCGCTAATATTACTGTACCCGTGCTGAATTCATCTCCAACTGTAACTTGATAGATATAGATTCCACTCTCAACTATTGTGCCAGACTCATTTTTCCCATCCCATTCCAATTTGGTTGCAAGTGCATCAGCGGTCAATGTCCTAATTAATGAACCATTAAGGTTGAAGATAGATACTGAAAACTGACCTTCTATATCTTTTAAAACTCTTTTAGGAAACGAAATTTTATTAAAATCAGGATTATCAGAAAGCGGTGTAAATGGGTTTGGATAGGGCTTGTCAAAAATTCGAATGGTCTGTGTTATTGATATTGATTTGTTACCAACTTCATCAAGTGCTGAGACTGAATAAATAGTAACACCTTTTGGCAAACGATATTGATAGTCAAATTCATATTCTTTCTTATTACTATCAGCAAGAATTTCGCCATCTGGTACAAGAATTTCGTCGCGCAAAATCTGATATTTTTTTACATCTTGACTGGGACTTTGAACCCAAATCAATTTGACGGTTTCACCAAAGGTCTGAATAGTTAAATTCACGATCGGAAGAGGCGGGGCAGTATCAGCACCGACAGTTATTACTTGACTCTGACTCGCCATTGATTTCAATAGTTGTGATTTAAAAGCACGAATAGAATAACGATAGCTCCCAACGGGTACGTTAATATCTGTAGTCTGTTTTGTCTCACGACCATTGAGTGTCATCAGTATTTCTTCTTCTGTTCCACGATAAATAAAATAGCCAGTAACATCTTGATCCCCAGAGGGTAGCCAGCTCAAATAAACATCATTTTCTCCATTATCGTCGACTTTAGCTTCAAAATTAATTATTGGGTCGGGTGGAATATTTGGGATAATTTGCAACGAAAAATCGTTATTATTTGGTCGTCCATCCGCATTTCCAGGTTTGATATATTCTCCAATGGCAATATCCTGAAGATTACGCAAAACAACCTTAAATTTTGCTGTTTGAGTTATNACATCTGGAGTCTTACTACGCAGCACCACTTGATACAAAGAAGAAGAGAAATCACCAATTTCCTTAACTAGAACGATTCGTAAGATACGACCAACAACCTCTGGGCGCACATTTAATTCAGTTTGTTCACGCATGACTGAAATGACATCATTGACTCCTATAGTAAAGCCTGCTGGAATAGTAATTTCAATCGTTTTGATTTCTTCACCCGGCTCAGCACGAGAACGATCAATATTCAGGGTGAAGATTAATTCAACATTTGAACTAGCTGGTACAATACCTCTATCGTCCCCAATCGCGTTGATTTCACCCATCGATGTGACCGCTGCCCATATTGCCAACTCAGATAAACAGCCNATTATAACAAAAAATATAAGCTTCAAAATACGGTAATTGATAAACATTTTTCCTGCCATGGTTTAAAAGGAAATACCTAAAGAAAAAATTTGGGAGTTCCCGTTGTCAGCCAAGTCGTTTAAAAAGAGTTGATAAGCATAGTCAAGTTGTAATTGGGTTGGTCCAAGTGGCAAGCGTAAGCTATTACCAATTGAAAATACACCAGTTTGGCTAGTATAAAAGGAATAGCCTCCACGTAACGCAATAGTTGGATTAATCCAAATTTCAACTCCACTTTTTATTATTGTTGCACCATTTCGCCACCCAACTTCTGCACTACCATGAGCTGATTTAAAAATATTTTGTAAGGATTCCTGCTGAATAGTAGCTGCTATTGAATTAAGTGCATAGGCTACACCAAGACGGATATTGGCAGGCACTCGGTCTGTATCACCAGTTGCTACACTAACATTTGCTGGAATCAAATTATCCACAGCCAAACCAATTTGTAAGCCTGAAATCGGTAAAACCAAAAATCCCAAGTCAGCAGAAAAACTGTTAGTCTGATAGACAGAAAAATATGGATTATCTTTAACCGATTCTATTTCAGTATCGTAACTAGTTCGAAAATTCTTTAGGCTTATACCAAATGATACTTTCTTTCCCAATGATTTGGCATAAGCAAGCCTGATCTGGCGTTCTTGGTAAATATCCTCATTATCTCCAAGTGANTCGGTACTAATACCAACAGTACCAATCCGACTGATTGGTAAGATCACAGCCAAAAAATCGTAATTTACTAAAGCTCCCAAGTGTGAAATTCTAGTAGCATGTAGCTGTATAGTCTTCGATTTGACTAAACCNGCAGAATTATAGTGTAGAGCGTTTGCGTCGTTTGCTATTGCTGTAAACGCACCGCCAAATCCTATGGGACGAGCGCCGCTACCAAAGTCCACAAACGCAGCGCGACAAGGTATGGTGGTAAGTAGAGTGAGCCAGAACGCTATGAGTGGAAAATACAGATGTTTTTTTTTCAACATAATAATTTTGATCCGATTAATTATTTTGCAAATAAGCTACCACCGATTTTTAGTAGTCGAGCGATACGTTCACTCGATTGTTCTAAGAATAAAATGGTTTGGTTCATGGCCTGACAAAGAGGTATCGGTGCAGGTGTAATATCCATCATTGAAGTAATGCCTTGTTGATAAAGCCCGACTGGATTACCCTGAATACCACCAGCAACAGCGATTACTGGTATGTTTTGTTTTTGTGCAATTCTTGCTACACCAACTGGNGTTTTGCCATGAATTGTTTGTTGATCCAAATAACCTTCACCGGTAATGACCAAATCGATACCTTTTAGTTGTTCCACTAATTTGACAGTATTTATGACAATGTCTATTCCAGACTCTAGCTNGGCATTAACAAAGGCCATTAAGCCTGCTCCTAAACCGCCAGCAGCACCAGCACCTGGTAAATTGTCAATATCTTTACCTAAACAGATCTCGATGATTTCGGCGTAGCGAGCCAAACTTCGATCTAAGACCTCCATCATTTCTAATGTTGCTCCTTTTTGTTGACCATATACATAGCTTGCACCTTTGGGACCAGTAAGCGGATTATCAACATCGCAAGCAACAATAATCTCAGTTTCACCAAGCCTGCAGTCTAAGTTACTAACATCAATGTCGGATAGTTCAGTGAGCCCTTGTCCTCCAGCCGAAATTGACGTTCCATCTGTCTTTTTTAGTAATGCTCCTAGTGCTTGTGCCATTCCCGCACCACCATCATTAGTTGCNCTACCACCAATTCCAATTATCAATCGTCGACATCCATCGTCGAGTGCAGAGAGTATTAATTGGCCAGTACCATAAGTTGTTGTTAACAATGGGTTTCGCTGTTCTGGTTTGATCAATGTTAAACCAGAAGCGGCTGACATCTCAATAACGGCTGTCTTTTGGTCACCTAAAATCCCGTAATTAGCACTAATTTCGCAACCAATTGGATTTTTTACTATTGAAGACCGGATTTCNCCACCTGTTGCTGATACCAGTGCCGCAACCGTTCCTTCTCCACCATCTGCCATAGGTAATACTCGAATATCAGCGTCAGAAAAAANCCGACGAAACCCCCTAGCTAAAGCATTGCCNACTTCANCTGCAGTTGCTGAACCTTTAAATGAATCAGGTGCAATTANTATTTTCACTGGTTGTCTAGTTCTGGTGTTTTAGGTATAATTGGAGCCTACAAAATTGTGAGCGTATGTAAATGGCTGATCGTTACTCGACTGTACTTCTGTTTGGTGCTCCTGGTGTTGGAAAAGGCACACAGGGTAATATTCTCGGTTCTATACCAAACCTTTTCCATCTCTCAAGTGGTGATATGTTTCGTATGTTAGATGTTGATTCAGAATTAGGCCATATATTCTACGAGTACTCATCTAGAGGTGAATTAGTACCTAATGATATTACGGTTCAGTTTTGGCAGCAGAATATCCATGCACATACAGTTTTAGGATTGTACAAACCGGCTTCAGATCTTTTGATCTTAGATGGTATACCACGAAATCCTAAGCAGGCAAAGCAACTAGACGAATACATTGAGGTTCAAAAAATAATACACTTAAAGTGTGAGAACGAAAACGCAATGATTCAAAGAATGCGACAGCGTGCCTTAAAGGAAAACCGCATAGATGACGCGAGAGAAGATATAATTAGCCGTAGGTGGGAAGTTTACCGCAAGCAGACACGACCGACTTTAGAATACTACCCACCGCATCTTATCGAAGAAGTTAACGCTATGGACAGCCCGGCAGAAGTTCTGTCAAACATTTTACAAATAATCATTCCTGTGATGAATAGTCTTTCTTCTGGTTAAGGGATAAGCCAAGAATTCGCTGTTTGCGTTCTCGTTTTAGGACGTCCTTCGTTACCTTATCCAACTTTTTGATAATCTCAAGACTTTCAGCCGTGGACGAAACTGTGTAGTCTGCAATCATGTCGGCGTACCGATCAAGTGGCTCTTTTTTATTTCTTGTAACAACAACTATCGCAGAAGAATAGTCGACGACACATTCCATCCAGGACTGAATTGCAATCTTGACCGATAACGATGATTGTTCTGCCTGATAACGTAGTTGTTGAACCAAATCGGTCGTCAAAAAAAAAGGACGTCCTGAATGACTCGCCAACTTGAATAACCGTTCTAACCTGCGGATGCTGCCTATGCTAATTTGATCTGATTCCCATTCGGCCCACATCACCCTTTCTGTGCCAATCCAAGCCAATCCACCAACAAAATCATTACCACTGGATTCAACACGATCCCCATATAGTTCAATTAGCTGGTCTTCACCTACAATCTTTTCGAACTGCATACCGCTCAAATGAAAGCTTAACTGTTACTCTAACGCAAAATACAGAAGCAAAAAACAGGATGAGGTTCCCTATGTAGCCTCATCCTGTTTTATTTAAAAGCTGAAAATGAAGCTAATTACCACCTAATGCACTAACGGCNAGCCAAGCTATTCCACCAGCAACCGCAGTAATCAGGATAGTAGTTCTTTTCTTCTTAACTTCGGATTTCTTAGCTGTCATTTCTTCTGTGGAAATAACACCNTGCTGATGAAGCTCTTCTAACTTCTCANCAGAGTCTAAACCGTTTTCAGAAAGACTGACTAAAAACTCCTCATCAGANATTGNTCCTTCTTCTCTCTCANTAATCAGTTTCTGGGTTGTTTGAGTCTCATTAGTATCTGAAAGAACTAGCTCAGCATTCTGTTCCTCGACCACTTGGATTTTTTTATCCAAATCAGCAATCTGTTCTTTTACAGATTCGATTAATCCTATCACGGAGTCATCATTATCTGGCGAGAAGACTTTATCAACTGTGTCATTAACAACCTTTTCGGTTTGACCTAATTCGTCTTTTATCCAAGCAATTGTGGATTCAAGCTGTTCAGATTCTTTCTCTGTACCTTTGTACATTCGCTTCAATCTTTCACCAAACCCACTTAAACGCTGTTCACTTGAGTCATTAACATCTTCTAATGACCGNCGTAGCTGATCCAATTCTTGTCGAAGTTCATTGCTTCCATTTTGCAGGCTAGCCACATCAGTTTTTAAATTATCAATTCGTTTTTGATTGTCTGCNCTCTCGCNTACTGCCTGATTCAATTGAAGCTTAATTGCTTTTATTTCTTCTTCGGTAAGNAGTTTCTTCTCTTGAACAGCAGTAATCACAGATTGAGCTGGCATTGCAAAGCTCTTAGGTACACGTAGCTTCTCACCCGGGAAAATCAGGTTTGGGTCNGTAAAGCTATTGTATTTTTTAAATTCCCTCCATAAACCAGGATCTTCCAAATACTTATTGGCTAACTCCCATAAAGTATCTCCTTCTTCAATTGTAATAAGAAGCGTGTTACCATTAAGAGATTTAGGTGTGATAGTAGCCGAATTTGCTATTGAGACCGGGCCATAAACGAACAATAAGGAAAGAATAATGGCGAAGTTAATTTGAATTTTCATTGGGCTTACTCCTTAGATGCCGATCCGTAACTTAATTACCGTAAGATAAAGAGATATAGTGCGTATTTTTATCTCCGACAACATCATAGTCAGTGTTGTCAACTAACTTAATGGCATAATTAATCCCAAAGTCAGAAACGCTAACNCCAAATCCACCATACAAGCTAGTNCGATCTGAGGTTCTTTGAGAGCCAGCACGAACAGCAAACATATTAGCTAGAACATACTCAACCCCAATCTTAACAGCTGTTGCTTGTTCTTCTAGCGCNGAAAATTCGTTNCTCAGGTCTAATGCAATNGTAACAGCATTCTTACCACCATATCGGAAGGCTGCCCCNAAGTCCAAGGATGGNGTGGTTNCACCACCTAAGTTTCTAAANGCNANACCATANGAAAATGTATTAGAATATAGTTTGCCAACTAAACCTAAATCAAGNCCACCNAAACCNGTNCTACGGCTATCACTATCCAGACCAAANTTNTCCGAAANNATTCTAGCAGANGCACCTAAACTAACCTGCTCAAGAGCATGACCATAGGACAAGGTGTACGCTCCCGAACCGTACGAAAAAGAGTTGCCCAAATCTTCTCCAGTGCTAGAGATCTGTGGAATCCCATCGACACCAAAACTAGTCAGCGAAAAGCCAACCGTACTCTGGGAATTGATATTTTTGGCAACCCCAATGAAACCATGGGTGCGATCAAAAGATAGTTGCTGTGTTGCTAAGGTAAATGTAAGATCCCTGACACCAGTTAAACCTGCCGGATTTAAAACTGTTGCACTCGCCCCATCAGCGATGGCGGTAAAAGCCCCAGCCATTCCTACAGAACGAGCACCCGTGCCCAATCGGAGGTATGGAGTGGAATCTACATCTGCTACAGCTATGCACACAGACGTAACTAAAAGAAAAAGCCAAACCACTGTCTGTTGATTTTTTTTGTGGAACATCTGATTGATTCTCCTATACAGCTAAAAGGGAACGAATTCGTCCCCTTTTAGCATGTACCTAATTTTTTATCGAGTAAGTGCTAATTTCAAAAGACGATACTCCGGTTTAAGCTCACTCAGTATCGTAATCTGGCAGAAATAAACTCCACGAGCAAGCGATTCACCATCCTCAGTCTTACCATCCCATGACTTTTTGTAATGCTCACCAGTCTCAACGACTTTAGCAGTTTCCAAAACTCTAACCAACCGCATCGAAGCATCGAAGATTTCGATCGTTACTTTAGCTTGCCTGGAAGCACTGAAAGCAATAGTCGTATCATTTTTAAATGGGTTTGGATAATTCAAAGCGTTAAGTACAACCGTCGCCGCGTTATCAGGACTTTCAACAATAAAAGTCCATTCAATCGTAGCTTTATTCGGTGTTGGTACAGCAACATCCGAGACTTCTACTTTGACCGAATGTCGACCAAAACTGAGGTCCTCTTGCGGTGTGTAGATAACTTGGTCGCTCGTAGTTTTTTGTGGAATTACTAGTGCCCCATCCAGAGATATTTTGACGGATTTAGCATCTATACCAGAGATAGCATCATGATACTTAGCCGAAATAACGGGGCGACGCGTTTCTCGAACTGGCAATTCACCTGTTGGTGAGACAATATCGATAACCGGTGGAACTGTATCAAACTCAACTGTAAATGTCCACTGTGCTTGAGTGCTATTCCCACTCTTATCAGACACTTCAGCACTCGCAGTATATGTCCCGGCACTCAATCCACTGTTAGGCTTAAAGGTAATGGAACTTCCATTCCCAGTTGATTTACCAGAAACGCTCTTACCACTGCTATTCTTCAAGCTAATTTTTATTGAATCAATACCTGATAGGTCATCAACAGCCGAGACCGATATAATCGGTTTTTCGACACGAATAGTTCCTTTTGGATCTGTTACGGTGATCTGTGGAGGGGTGTCATCCTGCTCAACAGTAAATGTCCAAGTATGGGCTGTCTTACCACCAACACTTTGGGCTGTAACAGTTACCGTATGACTTCCACTGTCTAGACCTGATTGAGTCAATTTAATAGAGCCATCTTTAAGCGTTGCCTTGGTTGATTTTCCATCAACTGCTACAGTAACATCCGTTACTTTTGATAGATCTTCACCTACAACAGCACTAACGTTAACGGTATCACTTCTCACTACACCTTGTGGCGCAACACTAGAAATAGTAGGCGGTGTATTGTCAATCTCAAACGTCCATTCTAAAACTGAGGTTCCTCCTGTACTAGTAGCAATGAGCTCAACTTTGTGTTGCCCCGCACTCAGTCCCGAAACGGCGAATACGGACAAGCCGTCCTTGGTAGTCGGGCTTTTAGCACTGCCATCTAATCTTAGGGTAATTTTTGATATTTCCGATTGTTCATCAGTAATATTAGCTGAGATGATAACCTCTTGACCTCCAGCATCACCTACGATTGACTGCGGCGAAGGTTGAGGATTAGAAATGATAGGAGCGGAGGTGTCAATATCAACACTAAATGTCCAAGTATAAACTTGACTCAATCCAACACCATTCGTAACTTCAGCCTTGGCTTGGTGAATACCAGGTGTTAATCCTTTCAACTCTAATATCGAACCTTTACTGGCTTTACCATCATCCACTGATAAAAGCACTTCTTTTATCCCAGATTGGTCATCGATTGCCAATACTGTCAGGTTAACATCACTAGATTTAACTATTCCTTGTGGGCTAACTGCAGTGATTACTGGAGCAGTAGTATCTTGAGCTTGCACAGAGAAAGTCCACTCATAGCTTGTTTCCAATCCATCGCCA
>PBVO01000150.1 GCA_002729015.1 Candidatus Poribacteria bacterium | reverse complement strand
CATTGTCAAAGATGACATCTGCAGTGTGAGCCCCCTTCTGGCCCATCTTCTTATCGCACTTCCCAATCGTGATGCCCGATGTGTTGGCATCTACGATGAAGGAAACACATTGCTCCAGAGCTGTACCAGGGTTTCCATCGAAGTCATAGGTGTCATTCACTAAAGTGCCACCACCTACCACAGCGGAAATACCTGCGACAATCTGGGTGTAACTATCTGCCGGAGTCCGGACAGGCTGGGCAACATAGATTTGCTGTCCAGCTTCAACACCGTCTATTTGAATGACGACATACTGGCCAGTCGAACCCGCTGTGTAATCGTTACTAGCGATCCGGGCAATCGGGGCAGCTGAAGCCAGCCCAGTCACCGAAATGGCCAATAGTAGGCAAAGGGTTCTAAACAGGTTGAATTTTGAAAACAATGAAGCCGCGCTTCTCATGGGTCGGAATCCTCCATTTAAAGGTGTCGATTGCTTTTGATGCGATAAACTTGAGCCTAACTTAAATTCTGACAATTCTGATTCTTGAATAGAAATGTTACTTGCAGAGTCGTTTCTACTTATAGGGTCACAGTCGAGAGAGGTACTATTCATTTATATAAGTCCTTTGCTTTTTTAACATTTACTGATTAATCCAATTTTCTGACATTTCCAGTCAAGAGTCACAAACAAATACCGACATGGCCGAGCGTGATTTGGTCAGACCATGCCCAAACTAAAGACATCGTATAATACAACAAGCTAGAGGTGTTGTCAACCCTCCAACTTAACTTTTTTTACAACTTTTATTTACTGCCTACGAACTGAAAACCAGCTTGATTAACTACATCCTTCATCTGTGAAACTTCCACTTGCTTGGCGGCAAATTTCACTACAGCCCGGTCCTGGCTCAGGTCAACTTTCACACTTCTAACCCCAGCCAAAGACGTCAGAGCCTCTGTAACAGCTTGCACGCAATGCTGACAAGACATGCCTTCGATTTGAAGGGTGATTTTCTGATTACCAAACATTGCTCCTCACTTTACCTTTTAGTTATAGTCATCGGGAGAAATTAAATCAATTCACCTCTAGGACCAACCCATCATAGGCCAATTCAATCCCGTCCGGCAATCTGGCATTGGTTTCATGATGCTCAACCAAATGCATCATATGTGTGAAATAAGTTTGCTTAGCCCGCAGCCGTTGCGAAACGTCGATCGCTTCTGGGATAGTCAAATGGGCTGGATGCTTCGGCTCCCATCGCAGAGCGTCCAAAACCAAGGTTTCGACACCGAACAGCAAATCCATCGACTCATCGGGAATTTGCCCACAATCCGTTACGTAAGCGAAATCACCCAACCGAAAACCGAGGACCTCTGTTTTTCCGTGCATAACCTGGATTGGTTCGATCATCTGACCAAATAACGAGAATGGGCCTCCGACGGATTCAAGTTTTATGTTGGGTAATAGCCCTTTGTAATGACCAGGGCTAAAAATATAATCAAACGCATGCTGCAAGCGAGCAAGCGTAGGGGGATTTCCGTAACATAGGATCGGATCTTCCTGTGTTTTGGAAAAGATCCGTAAATCATCAATTCCATGCATGTGGTCAGCATGCGAGTGAGTAAACAAAACTGCATCCACACGACGTATCCCGTTGGCAATCGCTTGCAAACGAAACTCAGGCGTGGTGTCTACTAAGATGTTATGATGATTAACCGTAATTAGTATGGATGGGCGCATCCGTTTATTCTTCGGGTCTTCCGAAAGGCAAACCTCGCAGTCGCAGCCAATCATGGGAACCCCAGTCGAAGTTCCAGTACCCAAAAACGTAATTTTCATGGACAATGGCTACCCTTTTTGGTTTGAGCTACTTTGGCTATGAAAAGCCCGCTGGCAGTCGGGGCAAGAGGAAACTGATCCACGTACGACCAAACCACAATCAGGACAAATCCGTTTGGCTTGATATCTGGCCACCAGAATGACAGCAAAGAAAAGCAGAAAGATTACAAAGATTTCGCCTAGCCCAAGCATGTAAATAACCTTCTCTCTTAGTCAGTCTAAGACTCATCCAGTGCCATTGGTGATCGTAATTGGCGTAGCGTTTTGAGGTTCCGATCGTGCATTTTGTTCATCTCTGGAGTTTCAATTATCATCGGCCGCCCTTGAAATCTCGGATCATTGACCAGCAGTTCAAAGGCTGTTAGTCCAATATTACCCTGACCAATATGATCATGCCGGTCAACACGGCTGCCAAATCCGGATTTAGCATCGTTCAAATGGAAGGCTTTGATTTGGCTAAGCCCGACGATCTGGTCGAACTGATTAAATGTCCGATAATAATCTTCTTCGGTTCGAAGATCATAACCTGCAGCAAAGACGTGACAGGTGTCGAAACATACGCCCAGACGATCAGGTTGACTCGACTGACTGATGATTTGTTGCAAGTGTTCAAACCGATAACCCAGATTACGGCCTTGGCCGGCAGTAGTCTCCAGTAGCACCGTTACCGATCGGCTCTCATCTAATATGTGGTTCAAACTTTGGCTCAAAACTCCTAGCCCCTCTGGTTCGCCTGCACCTAAATGGGAACCTAGGTGGGTAACAAAGTACTCCAATCCTAATTGCTCAACCAAACCTAGTTGCCAGGCAAAGGCTTGGATCGATTTGTCTTGTGTTTCAGCTTTCGGTGAAGCTAGGTTGGTTAAATGAATGTCGTGAACAATTACTTGTTGGATATTAGTTTGCTTGTGAGTTTTACGAAATGATTCGACCTGCTCTGAGCTAAGTGCGGAGCCTGACCATCGGTTTGGGTTTGTAACGAAAATCTGGATCGCGTCGCAGCCAAGTTTGTGACCGTTAGAAAAAGCCTTATGCAAACCGCCAGCAACTGAAACATGTGCTCCTAACAATCTCTTATTCCCCTACTCGATCTCAGGTAGAGCAAGGATAGCATACTGGTCAAAAAGGTGTCAATCACAGTACACCGGACAAAGTGCTTGTTGCACTGTACCACTGGATTAATGTATCATATCTTCGCTTTGTGACCGGTTTTGTTCAATCACATAAGATTTGAAATTGGGGTACAAAAATGGAAGCTTTGAGGTTTAGGTTCTTCGATGTTTTTCGGTCGGCACGATATGCTTTTAGCCTTAAGAAAATATCCAACCATTTTATTGGTCTATTGATCGCTTATTTGGCACACGAAATCTTGGTTTATCTTAGCTTGTTAGTAGTCGACGTGGATCTGGTTAGTGGCTTTTGGTCCAGTTACGGGTTAAGGCCTGTATTTCCATCAGAAATGGGAGACTTGCCGAGCATAACTCAGTTTGCGATTAGCCTGAGTGTGCTAGTGCTGTTCATCTGTTTCTTTGTAACCAGTACAATGGTATCCAAAATCACTTTGGAGCAGCTGAAGAATAACCCGTTTTATAGTATCGGTGAGGCTAAGTCCTTTGTTGAAAAACGCTGGCTGTCTGTCTTCGGTACCATGATTGGCATTTTGGTAATTTTTCTAGTGATGCTGGCTCCTCCAGTACTCATTGGTTTACTAGGCCGAGTCCCCTTCATCGGCCAATATACAACCATGTTTTCTTCATTCCTATTACCAATCGCCTTTGTCGTCGGACTGCTAGCCATTTATCAAATTTTAGCTTTATTTGCTAGCCTTTTATTTGCCCCTTCTGTAGTAGCTGTTGCCGATTCCGATAGTTTTGAAACGATCTATCAACTGTATTCGATGATTTGGAATCGTCCATGGCATTTGATCTTGTATAGCGATTTATTGTTGTTGGTTAAAGTCATTAGTGTTCCAATCTGGGCGGGGTTTTGTCTAGTTGGGTCAACTATCATTTTGCTACCTATTCGCCTTTTACTTCCTGTAGATATGGCCCAGGTTATGGGGCAAGCGGATGTAATAAGTGGGGGGCTAGTTTCTATCATTGCTAATCTTGGTCTAAATGCCAATTGGGAGTATGTCTTCGAAACCAGTGATATCGAATCGCTTCCGCTGCAAGTTGCCGGCACCTTGATGGGTTTAACTGCGATGTTCATTTTGGGGTTGGTTATCTCTTACTTGTTCTCGATAGCTTCAGTAGGAAACACAATCATTTATACAGTCTTGCGATACCAAATCCATGATGAAAATATGCTAGAAACAGAAGAGCAACAACCAGTAGAAACACAAGATCATGATTTATCAGACGAAGCGATGCCTGCTAGTGATAGACTATCAGAACAGGAAGAAGCTAACGATAAGGGCGTTGAGGATCACAACCAACCAATTACCAGCTCAATACCAACCAAAAGTGAAGAAGAGTAAACTGAGAAATGCTACAGAATTTTCTGACCAAAGTATTTGGTAAAAAAGAAGATCGGGATGCCAAACAATTTGTACCGCAGGTGGATGAAATCAACCGATTGGAAACAAAGATTAATCAATTGACCGATGAGCAATTAAAAGCCAAAACACCCGAGTTTCGTGAGCAACTGGCCAACGGAGCTACACTGGACGACATACTACCGGAAGCCTTCGCTGTAGTTAGAGAAACCGCCCAGCGAACTTTGGGGCAAAGGCACTACGACGTACAATTGGTTGGTGGGGTAGCTCTGCACCGTGGAACAATTGCTGAAATGAAAACGGGTGAAGGAAAAACTCTTACCTCCACACTTCCTATCTATCTCAATGCTTTATCTGGTGATGGGGTACATGTTGCCACTGTCAATGACTACTTGGCACGAAGGGATGCTGAATGGATGGGGCAAATCTATCGTTTTCACGGTTTAACTGTTGGGCTTACTTTACACGATTTACCCAGATCAAGCAAAAAGCCTGGATACCAATCAGATATAACCTACGGTGTACACAGTGAATTTGGTTTCGATTACCTCTGGGATAATAAAGCCCAACATGAAGAAGAAAAGGTGCAAAGATCGCATAACTTTGCCATCTTGGATGAAGTTGATAGTATCCTGGTAGATGAGGCCCGAACACCGTTAATTATTGCTGAGCCTTCAGGAGAGCCTGTTCAACTCTACAGGAAAGTAAGGCAGGTCATTCAACGGCTTAAGCCCGGATTGGATTACGAAGTCGATGAGAAGGGTACACAAAGAGGCCACGTGGCTCTGACCGACCCAGGGATTGATGCAGTACAACAACAATTCGGTCTGGACAATATGTATAATCCGGACAACATGGACTTGGTACATCACGTCAATCAAGCTTTGGTTGCTGAAGCCCTCTACAAGAGGGACGTAGATTACGTAATCAAGGATGGTGAAGTTGTTATTATTGATTCTTTCACCGGTCGACTAAAGCCCGGTCAACGCTATAGTGAAGGATTGCATCAGGCTCTTGAAGCTAAAGAAAGAGTCAAAATTGTCGAAGAGACTCAGACCGGTGCCACTATTTCTTATCAGTATTATTTCCGGAAATATAAGAAACTGGCTGGAATGACCGGTACAGCGGCCACTGAAGCAAATGAATTTGCCCAAATATATAATCTGGATGTGATTGTAGTACCAACCAATAAACCCATAATTCGTCAGGATCTAGCTGACCAGATTTATCTTTCTGAAGATCATAAGTACCAAGCAGTTATTAGTGATATTATCGCCAAGAGAGATAAAGGGCGTCCGGTATTGGTGGGTACTGTCACGGTAGAAAACTCAGAAAAACTGAGTGCTATGCTGAAAAGCCGAAAGGTGAAAATACCTCACCAAGTTCTTAATGCTAAAGAACACGCCCGTGAAGCCGAAATCATTGCACAAGCCGGAATTCCAGGAGCAGTTACTATTGCTACCAATATGGCTGGCCGTGGAGTCGATATTTTGCTTGGAGGTAATCCCGATCTCTTTCGCCAAGACATTCTTCGCCGAAACAATAAAACTGACGTTTCAGATGATTCGGATGAGTGGAAATTAGCAGATCAAGAGGCTATTCAGCAATGTGAAGCTAACAAACAAAAAGTTTTGGCTTCCGGTGGTCTTCATATCATCGGTACTGAAAGACACGAGTCTAGACGGATCGATAACCAGTTGCGAGGCCGTTCAGGTCGACAAGGCGATCCCGGTTCATCCAGATTTTATCTGTCCCTTGAAGATGATCTCATGCGTAAGTTTGGACACGATCGAATGCAGGGAATGATGGAAAAACTCAACCAAGACGAAATAGTGCCAATTGAGCATCCATGGATTACCAAAGCTATTGGTAAGGCACAGAAGCGGGTTGAAGATCGGAATTTCGAGTTCCGAAAAAATGTACTGAAATTCGACGATGTTATGGATACTCAACGTGAGACCATATACGGCTTAAGAAATCAAATTTTGTCTGGTGAAAACCTGAAAGAACAGATTTGGGTTTGGCTAGATAATTTATTATCCGCACAGATTGATGATTATCTAATACCATCAAAAGGTCCAGAAGCTAAAGAGCCGAGTCCGGATGGCTTCATGAATTGGTTGCAGCGGACTTTTGCTTTGTCGGAACAGTATTTAGAACAAATTGATGTAGAACAGATTGACGATCTTCAGCCAAAGATTGTTTCCATATTGGACGAGGTCTATCAAACTAAAGAATCAGAGATGACAACCGAGGTTGCTCGAGAGTTAGAACGACTGATTACCTTGGATCGAATCGACAGTTATTGGAAAGATCACCTCTATAATATAGACTACCTCAAGGAAGGCATATATCTCCGAGGATATGGTGGGAAGGACCCAATAGTAGTTTTCAAGAATGAAGCCTTCGATGTCTTCGATATCATGCAAGAGCGAATTAAAGATGATGTTTGTGAATATGTATTCAAAGCACGTATTAGTGAACAGCCGAGACCACAGCAAAAGCCAAAGCGGTCGGGTGTAGCTGGCGTCGGTCGTTTACCACAAGTTGGTGCTGGTTCGGAACAACAACGACTCCCCAAAGTGGGGCGTAATGATCCTTGTCCATGTGGTAGCGGGAAAAAATATAAAAGGTGTTGCGGTTAAGCTATATGCCAATCAAAGACGAATTGATGAAAATTTTGTGTTGTCCGGTATCAAAAAAAACGGTTCGAGTAATGACTGTAAACGAATTAGAACAGGTGAACTCTCACATTACTGCTTCCTCTTGTATACCAATTGAATTTAAGAGTGTTGGTGGAAAGGTAATTAACCAGAAATTGGAAGAAGGGTTGATCACAATTGATGAAAAAATAATTTATCAGGTTCGAAATAATATTCCCCACATGATTCCTGAGCAGGGCATTCCCGTTCCCATTGACTTTCAGTTTAGTCAACCTGAGGCGATTTGAAAATATCTGGTGAGTGCACGATTAATAGAAGTCGTTGGTGATTCGAAATTACTATGAATATATTGTTTCTGAGTTTGCGGTGTCCATACCCACCCAATCGAGGAGACAGAATTCGAAATTATTACTTTATTAAGCATTTAGCAAAAAAACATCGAGTTACATTAGTCTCATTCGTTGAGTCGATTGACGAAATTGAAATGGCCAAGCCTTTAAATCAGTTATGCCATCAAGTCGAGTTCGTTTTATTCAACCGGACGAGGGCACTTGTTAATTCGGCCTCGGGTTTTTTTTCGACAGAACCGTTCCAGGTACATTACTGGAGGTCTTTGAAAATGCAGAAAAAAGTCGATGAGCTTTTAGATAGAAACCAATTTGATCTCATCCACGCCCACCTATTTCGAATGGGACAATATGTTAGTAAGTATAACGGAAAATCTAAGGTGCTAGATCTTTGTGACTCTTTGGCTTTGAATCTAAGTCGCAGATACCAGATGGACCGAGGCCCCCACGTGCCAATGCTAAAGTGGGAAGCCGATCGTGTTAAGAAGTACGAGGTTGAAATGATGCGCTCATTTGACTACGGTATGGTTGTTGCTCAATCTGACCGTAATTATCTTATATCAGAGGACTCAAATTTAAAATTAGCCGTTATACCTGTTGGCATCGACCTCGATTACTTCATTCAATCCGAACCAGTGGAAGACGAATCTGTCCCTCACTTATTGTTTACTGGAACAATGAGTTACTTCCCAAATATCGATGCTGCTTGCTATTTTTGTCATCAAATTTTGCCCTTGATTCAGGAAAAGATACCTTCGGTTCACTTTTCAATCGTAGGAAGTAATCCGAAAAAGATTGTTCAAAAATTAGCCAGCCCTAGCGTGACGGTTACTGGAACCGTTCCTGATACTCGCCCTTATTTTAACCAATCTTCAGTCTTCGTTTCTCCTATGCGTTCTGGTTCGGGGTTGCAAGTCAAACACTTGGAAGCAATGGCAACTGGGTTACCAATTGTAACAACGCCTCTGGGTGCTAATGGATTAGAAGGAACTTGGGGAGAACACCTTTGCGTTGCTGAAACTCCTAAAGATTTTGCCAATCGTACCATCCAGTTAATCCAAAATTCGCATATGAGAAGGAGAATCGGTAAGTCAGGTCAAAATCTTGTCCGTCATAAATACAACTGGCATGTTCTTGGCCAACAATTAGAAAATGTTTACCAACAAACTTATTCGGCCTATATAGGGTAAAAAAACACTAAATGGCACAAAAGAAACATCTTTTTTCTGTTCTACTCGATCTTCTTATTGCCACCATTTCCGTCGGGATAGCTATTTCGATTAGCCTGTCCATAAGTATCTCACAGGAACTGAATAATAGTTTCAGTCTTAGTCTTAACCTTTTTAGTCCCTTGTTAGATATCCTGTTCATCTCAGTTTTAATGGGTGTGACTTATGTTGTTGCCTTAATGACATTTAAGCTATATAACACAATATGGCCTTATGCTGGTATCCGAGAGGTTATGTGGCTAGCATATAGTTGTATTGTGGGTTCAATTGGTGTTGGTCTTCTGACATGGCGAATGCTTAGTCCACCTTCTAATGCTTTTATGATTGCTACTATAAGTGGTGTATTGTGTTTTATCCTACTGGTTAGTGCCAGATATACTACATCTGCAAAAAATGGATGGTGGGGGCAACAAAAGAGACTCCGTTCACAAACCAGATTACTAATAATTGGTACTGGTGAACTTGGGGTTGGTGTACTTCGTCAACTTAGAAAAGAATCAGATAACGGTTACCTGACGGTGGGATTTATCGATGATGACGCTCAAAAAGTAGGGCAACGAATACATGGTCTCGAAATACTGGGTACCACAGAGGAACTGACCTATGTGATGCGCAAATTTCGGGTAGATGAGGTTGTGATCGCCATGTCATCTAATCAACAAAGTCGAGTCAGAGAAATCATACGTCTCTGTCAGAACAAAAATTGTAGTTTCAAGGTAGTTCCAAGTATCGATGCCATTTTGGCTGATCACATCAGTATTAACCAAATTCGTGAAGTACAAGTTGAAGATCTATTAAATCGGCCCACTGTTGAAATTGACCTTCTTTCCGAGGTCTCACAATATCTATCGGGTAAACGAGTAATGGTTACTGGAGCCGGGGGATCTATTGGGTCGGAATTGTGCAGACAAATCGCCCAATTTCAGCCCGGACAACTGTTGCTCTTCGGTCGCGGTGAAAATAGCCTCTACCACATCCAGAATGAGTTAACCAGTTTCTACGGAAATGATAGTAGTATAAGCTGTGAAACAGTAATTGGCGATATTCGAGATCATTCCAAAGTGTTTCGTATTATTGAAAAGTATCGGCCACAAATCATATTCCATGCAGCAGCCCACAAGCATGTCACCTTTATGGAACTACACCCAGATGAAGCTGTCAAAAATAATATTTTGGGTACCAAAAACTTAGTGGATGCCGCTATTCACCACCAGGTTGAATCCTTTATCTTAGTCTCCTCAGATAAAGCTGTTAACCCGACTAGTGTGATGGGAGCATCTAAACGAGTGACAGAAAAACTGATTCAGGCTAAAGCTCAAGGAAGTTATACTAAATTTGTTGCTGTTCGTTTTGGCAATGTATTTGATAGTAGAGGTAGTGCTTTGCCGCGTTTCCGTCAGCAAATAGCTAAAGGTGGTCCCGTAACAGTTACACACCGCGAAGTAACCCGTTATTTTATGACGATTCCCGAATCTGTACAGTTGTTGATTCAAGCTGGTGCGATGGGAAATGGGGGTGAGGTTTTTATCCTAGATATGGGGGAACCCATAAAGATTCTGGATTTAGTTTGTGATTTGATTCATCTCTCAGGCTTAGAAGTCGATCGTGACATTAAAATTGAGTTCACAGGTTTAGCTCCAGGCGAAAAACTATACGAGGAACTTCTAACCGCCGAAGAGGGTGTTACAGCCACGAAACACCAGAGAATCTTCGTAGCACAGCCCGAAACTATTGACCTACATGGATTATTAGCACAAGTGACAGAATTACGCCAACTAGCAGTCCATCTAGATAACGAAACAATCATTCAGAAACTGCAAGAGATAGTTCCAACTTACCAACCTAACCGTGGTTTTATCAAAACTATGACTTCGCATGAATCTAGTGAAGTAATTACAGCAGATACTGATGTTATTCATCTTACTCACCACACCAGCGAAAGTTTGGATGTCACGCATACTCGATCCGGTACTGAGACGAATTTTTGATCTGATAGTCGCTATCTGTGCCTTAATCTTTCTGGCCCCACTATTTTTTTTCTGTGCTACTGTTACCAAGTTATTATCGACTGGTCCCATATTTTATAAAGCTAGACGTGTTGGTCAAGACGCAACTATTTTTAACATGTATAAATTTCGGACAATGGTTGTCAATGCCGATTCTATTGGTATTGCACTTACTGCTCATCAGGATCCACGTATTACGCCTATCGGTCGCCTGCTCAGACGTTGGAAACTAGACGAGCTACCACAACTGATTAATGTTTTGAGGGGAGAAATGAGTATAATTGGGCCTCGACCAGAAGCACCGGACTACGTCTGTCATTATACAGACTGTCAAAAAAAAGTATTATCAGTTCGGCCGGGAATCACCGGTCCCGCACAGTTTGCTCATCGTAACGAAGAACAAATGCTCAGAGACCAGACAAACCCCGAAGCATTCTACTTAGATCAGATCATGCCACAAAAAATTGCTATCGACCTAAAATACATTCAGGAAAGAACTATTATNACCGACATTTGGTGGCTATTTAAAACAGTTTTTGGTCTTTTAATCCGATTAAAATATTAAAAAGGTTANATATATTATGCAAGCTNTACCAAGAAAAGCANTTATTCCGGCNGCNGGAATNGGAACACGNCTTCTACCAGCAACTAAGTCACAACCTAAAGAGATGTTACCTGTTGGGCGTTGTCCTGTNATTCAGTACGTNGTAGAAGAAGTACGAGCTGCNGGTATNAATCAAATCTTGATTATTACCAATCAGCAAAAGCGAGCAATTGAAGACCATTTNGANTATGACNCACATCTNCTNGANTCACTGTNTCAGACGGGAAANTCGACACAAGAGGTTGAAGATATAGGAAAAGANATCGAATTTTTTTATGTTCGACAAGGTNATCCAAAAGGTTTAGCTGATGCTATTGGAAANGCNGAAGCATTTGTCAATGAAGAACCNTTTGTAGTCTGTTTGGGNGATTCAATNATNGAGTCTAANCCAANAGGTGANATGCTGAAAAAATTAATTGANACCTACCAAGCTGAAAAAGNTGATATTAGCATTCTATTCGAGGANGTNGNNCCTGAGTCTGTNGTCAAATACGGTATTGCTAAACCCAAAAATCAAATTNGTACAATTTTTGAAATTGNCGATTTAATAGAGAAGCCGAGTATCGAAGAAGCCCCCAGTAATTTAGCGATTGCAGCTCGTTACGTCTTCTCTCCAGAGATTTTTGAATTTATAAAAAAAACCAAGCCTGGCCGTAATAATGAAATCCAAATCACTGACTCAATTAGGTTAATGTTGCATCAAGGAAAGCGTGGTTTTGGTGTTCGTCTGAGCTCAGACGAAAAACGATACGATATCGGTAATTATAAAAGTTACTTTGAAGCTTTTTTTCGTTTTTCGTTGACAGATGCCGAGTTTGGTGATGAGTTTAGGAAATATGCGAAGTCTCAACTCTAAATAATAATAGGAATTACTCAATGAATCGCCCAGTCAAGCTTACTCTGATTATCATCGTCTTAGTCGTTGCCTTTTTAGTCATATTCGGTCGTTTTTTTGTCAAGGGTGGAGATAGGATAGGAGATAAAGTAGCAATCGTAACGGTTAAAGGAACTATTACTGAATCTGAGAAAATCATTTCACAGATTCATCAGCATCGAGATAATTCAAGTGTTAAGGCTCTAGTTTTACGCATTGATTCTCCGGGCGGAGGTGTTGCACCAGTCCAAGAAATTTTCGGAGAACTTAAAAAACTAGATAAACCTATTGTTGCTTCAATGGGAAATGCCGCTGCCTCTGGCGGATACTATTTAGCCTGTGCAGCCGAACAAATCTATGCTAACCCTGGTACACTTACAGGCAGTATTGGAGCGGTTATGCAGTTTGTCAAACTAAAAGACCTATACCAAAAAGTCGGTGTTGAATATCGAGTAGTAAAAAGTGGTAAACATAAGGATATTGGGAATCCACAGCGTGAGATGACCATCGAAGAACAAGAACTCTTGCAGTCCACAATTGATGATGTGCGATCCCAGTTCATTGACGCTATTTTTCAAAGCCGTCATCAAAAAGTTAGTCGAGAGGAGATTGAGATATTAGCTGATGGCCGTATTTTTTCGGGTCAACAAGCATTTAAGTACAAGCTAGTTGACCAATTGGGTAGTTTACCTGACGCAATTCTACGTGCTGGGCAACTTGGTCGGATCAGCGGGCAACCCAAAACCATTCAAATCAAGCAAAAAACATCTTTCTTGGAACAATTACTAGATATCCAGAGTTGGATGAGTCAAGCTCAGTCAACTCTGCTACCAGCGACTTCATTTCGTTACGAGGCTTACTTGCCGGTTTCCGCCCCCTGAAATTGAAACATCTAATGCCAGAAGACTAACGAATAAATTCCCTAATCCATTGTGGCTAATTCCTTCAGTATGGTCCCTAGTACAAATTCTGCCCGCCGCTTTCTCGGGTACCTCAAAGCCTACATTCCCTTGATTTTGTTGGCTGGCTTTTGTGCCCTAATAATTGCCATTGGCGAGTTGGGTTATGTACACATCCTAGCTGACACTATTGACGCACTCAAACTTATTGAGGTTCACGATTTTGATCAAAAGCCTCTTACTGTTTACTATTTTCAGTTAAAAAGTCCGGTTTTAATTGGATCTGGTGGAGCATCAAGTAATCCATTCCTCTCTTGGTTTGGTGGCTATACTTTTGAACTATCTAACAAAAAACAAGCACTCCACTTGGTTGTTAAGGTTTTAGTATGGATTTTTGGGCTAGTACTTTTAAAGGGATCATTTGCTTATCTCAGCGATTTTTTGATGCGTCTTGTTGGTTTAAAAATGATTATCCGTTTTCGTAATGAATTGTATCAAAAAATGGTTCTAGCACCTCTAGGTACTGTGTCGGAATATCGGTCAGGTGATTTACTCTCTCGACTGACTGATGACGTTCGTTCTTTACAAGCAACGGTAGGGTCGACTGCCAGTGTGATACGAGCATCAATTTACGTGCCCGTTTTTATNACAGTCATGTTNCTGNGAAATTTTCGCTTAACAATTNTNGCTCTTTTAGTCTTACCACCTTTGGGATATNTAATNAACCGATTTGGTCAACGNATTCGCNGAACTTCTCGTGATGTTCAAAAAAGAACNGCNGATTTATCTTCTCAGGTCAAAGAAACATTAAATAGTTTACCAATNATCAAATGCTTTNNCGCCGAAGNAAAAGAAATNGNGCGTTTTNCAGATACTACTACTCGTCAATANCNNCCGGCGATGAANCGAATACGACTTTCTGCNNTGTTACCTCCGTTGATCNAAGTANTTAGTGTNATNGGTATTTCTACCGTATTTGGACTTGGTTGNTGGCAAGTCATACANGGTAATCTNACAACAGGTTGGTTTATTGGTTACATTAGTATGATCAGTTTGATGTTCAAACCTTTACGAACAATTGGTCAATTNAACACNATTTTTCAACAAAGTGTGGCTTCGGCTGAGCGAATTTTTCAAGTTCTCGATTTTCCGTCTGAACGTGATGGTAATGNACCTCTGAAGTCACCATCAGGCGGAGGTATTAAATCTGGGGAAGTTGTATTTGATAATGTTTCGTTCGGCTATAATCAGGAAGANCTGGTTCTACATGATATTAATTTAAAAGCCGAGGCTGGACAGACAATAGCATTAGTTGGTATAAGTGGTAGTGGAAAAACTAGCCTTGTCAACCTAATTCCACGTTTTTATAATCCAAGTCGGGGTCGNATATTGATCGATGGNCAGGATATCAGCAACCTGCAGTTAAGGAGCTTGCGCCAAGAAATTGCTNTTGTGACTCAAAGTCCAATTTTGTTCGATGGCACAATTATGGAAAATGTAGCTTATGGACGGTCGACGGCTACAGAGCAGGAGATTATTGCAGCTTGTACTGTTGCCAATGCAGATGGCTTTATCCGTGAATTTTCAAAAGGATACCAAAGTACAATTAGCGAAAATGGACAAAACCTTTCTGGCGGGGAAAAACAACGATTAGCTATTGCGCGAGCGATATTAAAAAACTCTCGCATTTTATTACTTGATGAAGCTACTTCTTCTTTGGATAGTGAATCTGAAACCTCAATCCAATCAGCTCTGTCTGAACTGATGGGCCAACGGACAACTTTTGTCATAGCTCANCGCCTATCGACCATTGTTAATGCTGATCAGATCTTGGTTGTTGATAAAGGAAGAATTATTGAACGAGGTCAGCATAGTGAACTCCTGCAAAAAAAGGGTCAGTATGCACAATTACATCGAATGAGTCCCAACAACATATCTGATTGGCCAGAATAGAGGTATGGTNTTAATTTAATTTTAGTCGGTTGACGAAATGTGTTGAACTACTTGACGCCGTTGACGATTAGTTAAATAGGTTTCGTTTTCAATCCAGGTTCCATCTTTAACGAATCCCCAAACTCGACCTTTAGGCCCCATAACAAATAGTGTCCAGCACGGTAGCTCATTATCTTCCACATCTGTTCTGAGTTGGATTCGGTGCAAAGTTCGACTAGAACGGAAACTTATACTACCGAATCCACGCCATTGAGGTCGTTTTTTCCGAACCATATGCTCCCAATACCCTCCTTTAAGGACAATAGAAATCCAAGGCCAAGGGTGATCGTGTAGATCATCCTGGTCAGACTTCAGAATTTTATGTAGTACAATGTTGAAGGGGAAATTGCCACGGTCTTTCAAAAACAAATAATAACGAATCAGGTATGGTTGATTATTATCGCGATCCATGATGACGCGGATGCGTCCGGCCAGCAGGCCTCGTAGTTTTTTGTTGAACCAATGGAGTGTGTTTTGCAAGTGTTGAATCCTCAGGACGATCCTTTCCTCGATAACCCAAACGCCCTGAGCTTGTTTNGGTTACATAAATAGTGGTNAAAACCTTTCCATGCAACTTAATTTTAGGTCAATTCTACTAAAAACTGATCGATGGTATCTTGACCAAAGTTAGTCAAATAAAGTATCCCATTACTTATTTCAACACATCCATTTTGTTGGGCATAACGAACGACCTTTTCCGTGAATGATTCATCCCAGTGTAAATAGTAATGTACTTGGTCCAAGTCACAGGGAACCACNTGATAGTTGTCTGCTGTACTGTCATTTGAAATATTGTGATTGTTNAAATAGATNAGTAACATGTTTTGGGCAAAAAACAGTTTCTGTTGTAATCTACGAAAAAAGATAGCTATCATTCCGCGTTCGGGTGCAAAAAAGAAGGCTAACAAAAAAGAGAAGCCTGTCATAGTCGCCATAGCACCAGCAATCGAGGCATCAAATTTGATTGCCACTCCATAGCCGAAGACCGCACTAATTGCACCAATCAAGCTACTCAGAATGAGCATAGTCGAGAGACGATCTGTGAGCAGATAAGCAGTTGCTGGTGGCACAATCATTAAAGCTATTACCAAAATTGCTCCAACCGCGTCGAAAGCCCCAACGGCAGTTACTGATACTAGAGACATTAATCCATAATTTATTAGTATTGGTGAAAAACCGAGGGACGTGGCTAAGCCAACATCGAAAGTTGAAATTTTTAATTCTTTATAAAAAACAANCATTGATAGTAATGCAATCAATAAAATGGAGCTCATTGTGACCAGTGCACGTGGTAAATTCCAACTGAAAAATACAATTCGATCAAAGGGAGAAAGTGCAATTTCACCTAGTAAAACTACATCTTGGTCGATATGGACACTACTTGCGTATCGGGTAACTAAAATAACACCCAGACTGAAAAGAGCTGGAAAAACAACACCGATAGCAGCATCTTCCTTAACTAACTGTGTTTGGTGTAGAAGTTCGACTAAGCTGACGGTTAGAATTCCCGTGGCTGNGGCTAAGATTAATAAAACCGGCGAATCAATTCGGCCTGTAATAAAGAAACCGATCACAATACCTAATAATACTGAATGACTAATAGCATCGCTCATTAGGGACATCTGGCGCAAAACTAGAAAAGTGCCAGGCAACGCACAAGAAACCGATACTAACACAGCTATCAACAAAATTTCTGTTTGAGGTGTCATGTACTCTGACTAATCTAGATCTGTAAGTCGATGAGGAAATTTAGAGCGTCCTTTTAACAGTTGCCAAATCAGACCACGTTGAGGAGCAAAAACGAGAGAAAAAATAACAATCAAGCTAATACAAATTACGATCATTGGCCCTGTGGGGGTCTTAGCAGAAATGCTACTGATAATGGCGCCTACTGTACCTGAAACAGCACCAAAGAATGCGGCGAGCCCTATCATCACCGACAATTTGTTCGTCCACTGTCGGGCTGCCACAGCTGGTGCAACGATCATGGCACTCATCAAGACAACACCAACNGCCTGTANGCCAATTACAATTGCTAACACGATNAGCGTCATNAATAGAATATCTAAGNTTTTGATTGGTAGCCCNANGCTNTGAGCAAAGGTAGGGTCAAAACTGAGCAGCTTGAATTCTTTCCAAAACAGAAGCATTACGCCAATAGTTAAGCTGCCTACAGTAGCCATNATATGGATGTCCCGCTGGAGTAANGCTGCCGCTTGGCCGAATAGAAATTTNTCTAATCCACTTTGACTAGAATTGGGTAATTTTTGAATTAGGGTCAACATAAAAATACCGATGCCAAAGAAAACGGCTAAGATAATACCTAGAGCTGCATCCTCTTTGATTCGAGTTTGANGAACAATAGTAGATACTAATAATATAGNGANCCAGCCGATGAGAGCAGCTCCCACCATCATAACAAAAGGGGTTTTTCTACTGGTAATTAGAAAGGCTAANCAGATGCCAGGNAGAGTAGCATGAGANACCGCATCACCAATCAAGCTCTGCTTTCGTAGGACAGCNTAACTACCCANAGCNCCNCTAACAACGCCCAAAATAGCAGTGCCTGTGGCTACCGTCCGAAGTGTNTAATCGAAAAAAAGATCGTGTAATATCTTCACCNTATTGGTTCGATGAANAGNTTATTTCGTNGAATGNAGGGAGGTTANTAGCAGNTNTCAATTTGCTNAGAAGTCCNATNCGGTCTCCGTAAGTCTGGCGCAAGTTATTCTCATTNAAAATTGTTTCTACCGNNCCACTAGCGATTCGACGTACATTTAGTAANGTNNNCCAATCAAANTAGTCTGCTACTGTTTGCAANTCATGGTGAACAACTACCATTGTNTTACCTTCTNTCTGTAGNTNNTGNAGNANTGTTACAATTGCTTGTTCGGTGGTAGCATCAACNCCCTGAAATGGTTCATCCATTAGATATATTTGTGCATCTTGAATTAGGGCGCGGGCTAAGAAAACACGTTGTTGTTGGCCACCAGACAATTGACTGATTTGACGATCCTTCAATTGCAAAATACCAACTTTCTCCATTGCTTGGCTAGCCAAACGTTTTTCTTTTTTGCCTGGTCTACAGAACCAGCCTAAACTGCCATAACAACCCATCATTACTACATCCTCAACCGTAGTAGGAAAATCCCAGTCCACGCTGCCGCGTTGTGGAACATAACTAACTAAATGCCGCTGTTGGCGATAAGGCTTAGATTGAATTAAGATTTTTCCAGAAACAGAAGGAAGTAACTCTAAAATAGCCTTAATTAGTGTTGTTTTCCCAGCACCATTAGGTCCAATAATAGCCATTAAGGCACCGGGTGGAACTGTCAGGTTAATGTCCCATAAAACCGGCTTCTCATGGTATGCTACGGTCAAGTTAGAGACTTCGATAGCTGATGAATTGGCTGTTTTCAACATTAATCGCCTTCAGTTAACCCATCAACAATAGTGTCTATATTATGTCGAATCATACCTGTGTAAGTGCCCTGATCACTTATTGGATCGCCCATAGCATCCGAAAATAATTCGCCGCCTATTTTGACAGCAAAACCACGTGCCCCAACAGCCGCCTGAACTGCTTCTATGCTTTGTCTAGGAATAGAAGATTCCACGAAAATAGCCGGGATCTGTCTGTCTGCAATAAACTGAGCCAATTGGCGGACATCGGCAGTACCGGCTTCAGTAACAGTACTGATCCCCTGAAGTCCAAGAACTTCAAATCCATAAGCCTGACCGAAGTAACCAAAAGCATCATGTGCTGTGACCAATACACGTTGGTCACGTGGGATTTGGCTAGCTAACTTTTGCACATAATTGTGAAGCCCTGTTAGCTTTAGTAAGTATTGTTCTGCTTGCTGTTGAAAATCATCTCGAAGTGAGGGAGACCGCTGAATCAAGATATCACGAATTGCTTCAGCGACCTTACTCCATAAGGAAACATCAAACCAAATATGCGGATCATAAGCTCCCTCAAATTCAGGTGGAGCCATTAATTTTGATCGGTCTAATTGATCAGTCACACAAAAAACCCGATGTGGATATTGATCGGCTAAGCGCTCTAAAACTCCGCCCATACCAGCTTCAAGATGTAAACCATTATATAGAATTAAGTCGGCCTGAGATAACCGTTCGACATCTCCGGCACTAGCTTTATAGAGGTGAGGGTCGACGCCTGAGCCCATTAAGCTAGTGACCAAAATCTTGTCTCCTCCAATTTTTTCCGCCACATCTGCTATCATTCCGATAGTCGCAACCACTTGTAACGGCCGTCCCTCGACCGTAGGTACTAATTTCTGATTATTAAGTTTAGTTGAGGTTTCAGTTATTTTTTGATCGGAGCAGCTCAAAAACAAGCACAGAAAAATAATATTCAGACACAGCCAGATAAATGCGTAGTCTCGTATCTTACTTTTCATCTTCATCTTCATTTGATTGGGAGGATAATAAGTCTTCTTTATTGGTTAAGAGAGTGACGGAAATACAAGTTGCAACACTTTGTCCAATAACGAAGTCTTCATAGCTTTTTGTTCGATTATTAGTATTAACCGAAGTTCGGCGAATAGTGAATAAATTGTCAAATGGAGTAACCGAAATAACTTCTATTTCAGTTTGAGGATAAAGTTCTAATTTGCCAAGATACCGAAGCATTTCAGCATCATCGTCAGAGACCTCAGTAATGATAGCTCGATCGCCAACGGATAGCTCGGACAACAAGGTTAGATTTCTGTGCCCAATGGTGCCATCTCTGGCTGGTATAGGTGCGCCGTGTGGATCTAAAGTAGGGTATCCCAAAATCTCATCGATTTTGTCTTCCAACTCCTCAGACAAAATATGTTCCCACTTTTCAGCTTCGTCGTGAACTTTGTCCCAAGATACACCTAAGGCCTCAGCCAAATATAGTTCTAATAATCGATGGTGACGAAGAACTTCGAGGGCAATTTTCTCGCCTGGCGGTGTTAATGTTACACCTTGATACCTCTCATATTTAACGAGGTTGGAGGCCGCTAATTTCTTGATCATACCAGTCGCCGAAGCTGGGCTAACTCGAATTTGTTCTGCTAAATCTGAAGTGGTTACAAGTGTATTTCTTTCCTGCAATTTGTATATTGCTTTTAAATAATCTTCGATCGCTTGTGATGAATTCATTAGATTGAATAAATTTCAGT
>PBVO01000149.1 GCA_002729015.1 Candidatus Poribacteria bacterium | reverse complement strand
GTTTCAACTACTTGGGGTAACCTGAAAGCCCAAGCTATCAAGTAAGTTTTTTACTACTTACTAGAAATAAAAAAGGCATACTCTGAAGAGTATGCCTTTTTTTGTCTCAAACCAATCGTCTGATGAAAGAAAATTGATCACCCTTGGTTTAAGCAAACATTCTGTTGGTCCCGACAATTAATCTTACTTCTGGGTTCGTTTTTGGGATTGGCCTGCATTAAATGGTACTCAAATGGTCTAATAGGAGGAAGTAAGTAAATCTTTCGCATTAATTTTACTTCAAGACCACAAACAAGATACGATTCCCTCCGCAAAAGCTACTTATTGAATAGAAAACGTGAAGGCTGAATACTTTCCCACAAGACTTGTCCTCACCAAATATGGAAAATTAGATCTTATACTAACATCAAAGTAGGAATAGAAAATGAAAAAATACAGTTGTTTAGTGGCATTTCTACTTTTTGGACTAGGATGTGGTACCAGTGATGAATCAATGACCAAAGAAACCGATGTAGAATCACTAAGACAGGATATCAGGTCGTTAAAAAGAGAAATGAAAAAAGAGATGGAGGAGCTAAAAACCCTGNTAGCGAGTAACATTGAACAACCTCCACCAGTAGTCGAAGCATCCCAACAGACGAAACCCGATCAACCCCCCGTTGACGGGGGAAACCGAGCGAATTCAGCGCCTAAGATCACTCGAATGGGTGAGATAGCCATTTTCAACGAATCGGTCGGCTGGACCAACTTAGCGGCAGCCAAAGCTGATACCGAAAAAATTCTCAGGACAAAATTTGCCAAAAGAGTCAAAGTTTATAACGATAGAGATATTGGAACTTTTGCCAAAAAAAGAACTGGAAACACCCAACTTGATATTATCATAACCTTCGGTTATTTTCCTGTAAGCCTTTATGAACCGGGTAATACTCAGAAAGAAGACTCTATTGCCGAAAAATTTCTAGAAGGTGGTGATATATTTATAAATACTGCTGATTATATTTTCTACGTGACCAAGGGNGGTGGNNNNAATGGTGATAAAGGACTAAAGACAATCACTGATAGCAACTTTGACTGCTGGGGCGACGAAAGCCCGTTTGCACCAACCGCTGATGGTAAAAAGTATGTACCTAGCTTGCCAGCCGATTACATTTCCCAAAGACCTATGAAAAAATCGCAAATTGATGCTGATGATAATTGGGAAATCGAAATTAGCTTTGGTTCAAATGGTNATGACAACCACGATCCGGTCGTGGTAAAAAGTACGAAACATGGTGGCCGATTTGTAATCGTCCGACAAACTCCTGCAGCTNCACCCGATCGGGGAAATGTAATCCGTGAGATACTAGAGAATTACGTCAACAAAAGAATCGTACCAGCATTGTTATCAGTCGAGAAGAAGAATAAGCTGGCGATAATTTGGGCCGAGACTAAAAAGTTCTAGTTTTTTTATTCTCAAGAAATTGCAAATACAAAGATTTGCGTAAGCACTTTGACCCTGGAGGAATACGAATAAATTAAATCAAACATGATTTTNGTTTAAGTCTAGGGNCCTGAATTCATGCACAAAGAATCATCTTAGGTCTTCTATACAATCAATTACTATTAAATCTTTTCTCGTAATAGTCCAAGTTGATTTCAAAAGCTACATTGCTGNACCAAATAAGTACACATCTGTGATAAAATCTAACNGCTAACACATAGCTGGGCAGGTTGCCATTTTCGTACAGAATTTATCAACCAAAAAGAACGAACAGTTGGCAGCTCATCTAAGTAAATGATCCCCTCCTGAATTTTGCCTTTTTGCAACAGGTATTGACGGTATGTGCCCGCTAAAAGTCCACAATCAACCGGNGGAGTGAAAAGTTCGCCCCCTCTTTCAATAACAACATTACTCCTGCTGGATTCTGTCAGTTCACCTTTCTGGTTCCATAGTAAAACTTCTTCAAAGTCACTATACTTGGATAATAAAGTAGCCATAGCTTGGTCGTAAATACTTCGCTNGGTTGTTTTGTAATATAAAAAGGGNCTGTTTGTATCAATTGGAAACTCCGCTAACCGACAGATAATAGGTTGACTAACAGATGAAATTTTGATCGACTGACAGGTAANCACCCCATCTTTATCAACTAGNAATCGGATTTTATGGGGTGATTCAGGTAAACCAGAGCAATGTTGNTGAANTTCCGNCTCAATTTTTATCTGATCAAAGGGGTAGCCAAAGAAATTAGCTGCTTTTTGGAGACGATCCATATGCGCTGGCCCCAAAAAAAGGGATTGTCCATCCCAAAGTAAGCTCTCTAGTAGATCGTATTGTNCATCAAGAATTGGAATCTGCATAGATACTTTTAACTAAAGTTGTNTCTCTTTGTTTNCACTAGAACCACNCAGGTNTAAAAAAAGAGCTGTAAATTATTGGCTTGCAATTTATCAGCCCGGCTTAGATTGAACTTACATTAAGNTACAGAATACGTTTTTCGACTAACTGTAGAAAAACCTTGAATNGAATGCTCTCAATTGACACTAATTCTGACCACATGATATGATGACAATTGTATGATTTTATTCAAAAGTTTTGCAACTCTAGTCATAATCTTATTCAGTTTGCCTTGTTGGTCTGATGATAGCAGTAAGGGTTTGTTGAACAGTACAGCTCTATTTTCAGACGTTACACATGAAGTTGGAATAACCTTCCGTCACTTCGATGGGCGTCAGGGAAACAAATATTTCATTGAGACTATTGGTTCAGGTTGTGCTTTTCTGGACTATAACAACGATGGATTAATGGATTTGTATCTGGTCAATGCTAACTCATATCCAGATGACGATGGAAAATCGAAAGGTAGCGATCACGTAAATCAACTTTATCAAAATACTGGCACAGGTAGTTTCGTGTTAGTAAACGCTGGTGTTGAAGATGAAGGTTATGGAACTGGTGTAGCTGTAGCCGACTATGATGGTGATAATTGGCTTGATTTGTACATTACTAATTTTGGGGTTAACCGTTTATACCGAAACCTTGGAGATGGTACGTTTCAAGATGTTACCCNATTAGCTGGTGTNGGAGACTCTGCTTGGGGAACAGGCTCNGCTTTTGCNGACTANGATGGTGATGGCTGGCTAGACCTNTATTTGACCAATTACTGTAAATTTGAGCTAAGTGNTCANAAAACCTGTGTTGAACAAGAAATTGACGTNTANTGTGGNCCAGAGGAGTTTCAGGGACAAGCNGACAGGTTNTANCGNAANCTAGGNGANGGTACATTTCAAGATGTTACTCAGTCNACNGGAGTTCATAATCCGGTTGGTAAAGGTATGAGTGCNATATGGTCTGATTANGACGACGATGGAGANCTNGATTTGTTCGTTGCNAATGANGGNACTGAAAANTTNCTCTACCAGAATAACGGNGANGGNACATTTCAGGANGTNGCTTGGCTNGTTGGNGTNGATTGTGATGANCACGGAAATGTGCAAGGCAGCATGGGNATCGAATTTGCCGACTATGATGGTAATGGTTANCCCGATTTGTTGGTTACTAANTTTCAACGACAGTTGAATACTTTGTATAGAAATGAAGGNAATGGNTTTTTCGACGATGTTTCTTTTGCGGCAGGCCTTGGTTATACCTTNCCCTTTGTAAGTTGGGGAACTGGTATGTTCGACTTNAACAACGATNGTTACTTAGATATCTTCTTGGTGAATGGACACATTCAGGACCAAATTGAGCTGTATGACTCCAGCACAACTTACCTTCAGGTTGATCACTTACTACTTGGTAACGAATACAATAATTTTCAACGGGCCGTGATATCAGAGAAATCACCCCCGCCTGTCAAAGCTGGTCGTGGGGCAGCTTTTGGCGACTATGATAACGATGGAGACGTTGATATACTTATCAATAACGCTCANGACCAACCAACACTCTGGCGTAACNATTCACNCNCCAAAGGACACTGGCTAACTGTTAAGCTGATTGGTAAAAAAGGAAACCGATACGGTATTGGCTCCAAAGTGACAGTACGTGGAACTGATCGTAGCTGGGTTAGGGAATGTCAGGCCGGTGCAAGCTACATGTCTACTAATGATACACGTCTTCACTTCGGACTTGGTGCTAACCAAAGTCTGAAAGAAGTGCTAGTTCGTTGGCCGAACGGCCAGCAGAGTTCCGTTCAAGAACCTCAGGTAGATCAAACACTCATTGTGTTCCAAGATTCGGCTCAGCCAAATTAATAACCATGAGTAGGCTATCGATTTGGCCTAATCTACAAATTCGTACAAAGATTACCCTACCCTTTCTTTTGCTATTTTCTGTTACCATTTTTGGCATGCTAGTTCTGACTATTGCATTCTTCGACAGCCAATACGATCAGCAGTTCAGTAAAGAAACAAAACAATGGATAGAGACAATTCAGCGTACGCAGTACATCGAAGAGCCAAATAAAGTCAAGCAAGCTTACCAATGTGAAGTAGTCGTTTTTGGTAGCGATAATACGTTGAACGGGACAACATTGAGTGAANTAGCTGATCTAGATTGGCTTGACCTAAAGTCTATTTTCAATTTGCTGTCTGTTCGTCAGCAACTACAAAAGCAAAATCATCCAGTGATAGACGATATTCGCTTGTCAGACACAATTTACAAAGCCGTTTATATTCAGCAATCTCTGAGTCGTATCTACTGTCTACTCCGNCCGATGAACCACGTGGAAGAAGCAAAAAAACAGACCATTCAAATGACCCTTGTAATNGCTAGTCTTGGCCTCCTGCTAGTTGTAACTATTAGTAGCCTAATTGGAAAACATTTTACACGACCAATTGATAAATTAGTCGCGTTCACTAAGCAAGTTTCTAGTGGTGATTTGGAAGGCCAATGTGAGGTTTTCAGGAACGATGAAGTTGGCGAACTAACCAAAGCATTTAACCTAATGACAAAAGAATTACGAGAATCGAGACGAAGCATCTTGAACACTGAGAANTTGACCACTATTCACCAAATGTCAACTGCTTTTGCGCATGAAGTGCGTAACCCTCTATCATCTATTAGAATGTTGACACAAATGACTTTAGAGAAGATATCAAATTCTTCCGTCCAACAATCGATGANTAAGGTCTTAGATGAAATCGAACGAATTGAAGTTATTGTTGGAGGATGGATGGACTTGGCTCGCCCAATTAAACTAGACCGAACTACGACAGACCTAAATCTTATTGTTAACGACGTCCTCAAACTAATGACCGTCAACTTGAGCCATCATCACATAAAAGTTGAAAAAGATCTGACCACCGAACTTCCTATGATATCAATCGATGCTGACAAAATCAAACAAGTGATGATTAACCTNATTTTGAATGCCATGCAGGCTATGCCAAAGGGAGGCAAACTGCACCTGACAACCTGTGNNTCNGAAAAATTTGTCGAAGCTANAGTTTCCGACACTGGTNTAGGNATGAATTCAAAAACNATGNNGCGTNTTTTTGATCCATTTTTCACCACCAAGNCNTCAGGCATTGGNCTNGGTTTATCNACTTGTCAACAATTGGTCGAACAGCATTNGGGNCAAATTACTGTAGACTCGGTTGTAGGACAAGGTACCACTATAACAATCAAATTGCCAAATCTTTGATATGATTGGATATTTCGATTCACTCAGCTTGACAATAGAAATAACATAACAGTAAAATTCTACCTACGCTTCCATATTGTGAGTAATTCATTTACTCTGCGAGTTTTAATCAATTTTCATTAAATCAAATTGCGTTTCCTGAAATTTTGGTTACCCCCGGCACTTTGCATGGCATTGATATTCGCCCTGTCACACATGTCGCACCCCCCATTGCCGAAAGAAAGGTTTTCTGGTGTAGATAAGCTATACCATTGTATCGGGTATGCAGGTTTTAGTTTTTGGCTAACGAGGGCCTTCTTTAGTTTGCCTGTCCAGCGCAGAGTTTCGTTTCTCTTGTCGATAGTGGTAGTATCAATCTTCGGGGCTACAGACGAATGGCACCAGTCATTTGTAAAAAGCCGATCACCGGATATTGCTGACTGGATTGCCGATTGTATTGGTGCTCTTCTAGGTGGGCTACTTTTTGTATTTTGGCTAACACTTTTTCAATGGCTAAATCCTAAGGCGTTTGCGGCGGAGAATGACGACAGTTAAACATTCAGATTGAGAAAGCGTCAAAGCAAAGTAGGCTATTAGGAGTGGAAATATAAGTGATTACCCGACGAAAGATACTGGTATTGTTGAGTTTAGGAATCCTAATGTGTCTCCTATCAGAACAGCCGGCTCAATCCAGAGTTAATAAGTTACCAACATTGATGTTTGTTTCTGGCATTGGTTTGAGCGTTGGCAGTTTCTATCTCAATAAGTCAGCACAGGATAGTTATGATAACTACCTCCGAACTGCTTTGCAGAGCGAAATTAAAAAATACAGACAGGATTATCGTCAACTTCAAACAGCCAGTGTTGTTATGGCCAGGACTGGACTGAGTATTGCTGGTTTGTCTTTAATAATTTCAATTTGGAAACAAGCCACTGGTAGTGTTGTCACACACCAATTAACTTTACCCCAAACCAACGCTTCGATTGGTTTATCACCTCAAGTCGACCT
>PBVO01000037.1 GCA_002729015.1 Candidatus Poribacteria bacterium | reverse complement strand
GGTCGACGATCTTCAATAATACAGCGCGAAAAATCTTCGATCATCAATGGTGTGCCTCCATTGTAGCTATCATCTACTGATTCCTTTGGTACTTGCTTCCATGCATCAGGCAGATAATCCTTAAACTCCCAAAGATCTTGCCATGTTCCTTGGGGTGTTTGACCATCAATGTAAATTTTATGCTGATCTTGTACCCCTCTGGGTGCTTCGTAACAAGCACCGGTACCTTGAAGCCCATAGTAAACAAAGTTTGTCGGACGACTAGAAAAGAAATCGAGACGAATACGAATCAGTTTTCCTTGTTCTGTATGACATAGCACGATACAGGTATCATCTGCTTGTGCCCATGATAAATGATGCTGACCAGACCCTAGGCAAACCACTTGTGTAATACGCTCGCCGAAGGCTTGGTATAATGGTCCCAGGTCATGGGTAATGTAATGATGACCACGCCGAAGTGCGAGCTCTTCTGTTCGCCAATTGTATCCTTGTTTAGGATGAGGAAATCCTGCTTTGAAGTCTTGGATTTGGTCAGCTTCACCATAGTAAAGCTGACCAAACTTACCAGCCTTAACTAGTCCCATGACAATGCTCCATGACCACATGTAACAATAGTTAGAAGCCAGCATGTATTTGCGGTTGGATGATAAAACCGCTTCAAGCAGTTGCCAACATTGTTCAATACTCGTCGCGGCAGTGACTTCAGAAAGTACATGTTTCCCAGCTTTCAGTGCGTCTATACTATGTTGGACATGAAGCGGCATCGGCGATGCAACAATCACAGCGTCAATATCACTATCTAACATTGCGGCCCACGAGTTATAAGTTTTCAAAGTCGGGAGTTTATCAGTTACATTAACTAACCGCTCCATGTCTTGGTCACAGATTGCGACGAGTTCAGCAGTTGGCGCATGATGTATGGCCTGAGCTAAATCTGCACCGCGCCCAGCCCCGAGGATACCAAATCGAACTGAGTTCATCTTCCTTTAATCTCCTACTAATTTATACTAATAAAAACGACTGTAAAAACAGATTGATTTTAGGAATTTAACCTATCCAGAGTGGATTTTATTAACATTTCAGACTGTTGATAAAATCGGGTAATCATTACTAACGAATGTGGATGACAAACTTAGGAAAGTGAAAGTGATGAATTGTTTATTAGAACTGNGGTAATTCCATTAGTAACTAACGGGAGCATCAGGATCTTTTTCGGGTAAAGTTCCAATGTCACTACCACAACTGTAAAGGAAAAGATTTACCATCAAAACACCCAGAGTGATTATCAAGTAGTCTTTAAGTCGTTTGTCTTTCTCTAATAAACTAAAAACAATCTCACGACCAATAATATTAAAAGAGGCCCCAACAATCAATATTACAGTACAAATCCCCGAATAGAGATTTTGTAAATTAGGGGATTCTCGGCAAATTCATTCCACATACTATGANCAACCACCTATCCAGAGAATCAGATTGTGCCTCCTACGGAGGTGCCTTTACCTCCGTTATAGTTTTTGTCTTTATGTCAGCATGACATTACTTATCGGACATGTATTTAAGNTATTTGGGTTTGGGATTTGGTAGTCTTGGTAACTAGGAGTTGTGGTTGGAGTCTGCCAGATTGATTGATANCGTACCATAATTGACATTATTAGACATTGTTTTCCTAGATTTACCAATGACAGAAATATTTTCTTTTGACTAAACAAAACAGCCCTTCAAACCGACAACTTATTGTTGGCACAGTTAGTGCNNGTTCAAAAGCATCGCTTACGATTTACGACAAACCACATCTTTCGTACAGGCGTACCGCGCAAACATACAGCAAAGGGTATATGACCTGACAAAAGATGTGTTTTTTATGCTTATATTAATGCGATCGATAGAAATTGGTTTTCAATTAGATCGTTCTATNTTAACGGGGCAATGNTCTATTGGAACAGAAACAGATAAGCAGAGAAAGGTCGACAATTCCAAACATTCCCTACTATATCGTGCAACCTATAGTGAATGATAAGTGATAAACCTGTCACAAACTAAGGCAGAGGTAATTCCCTGAATCAGCGATAACATTTTTTCCCTTCCACTGTGCAACAATAATTCAAACTTCATATTTGATTTATGTTAATAATGGCTTAAGGACTCGCGCGTTTTCGACACCTGTCAAACGCGTATCTAATCCTTGAAATTTGTAGGAGAATTTGCGGTAGTCTATTCCAAGTAAGTGAAGCATCGTTGCATGTAGGTCCCTCACGTGCACTGGATCAGTTGCTACATCATATCCCATTTCATCTGTACTGCCATAACTCGTACCCCCTTTTATACCACCACCGCATAAGAACAAGGAAAAGGCTTTTATATGATGATCTCGACCATCTCCTTGTGCCATCGGTGTTCGTCCAAACTCTCCACCCCACACAATTAGGGTTTCGTCCAACATCCCTCTTTGTTTAAGATCCTGAATCAATGCAGCGGTAGGACGGTCAATATAGTCGGCTGTTTTGACGATTCCATTTTTAATTGCCCCATGATGATCCCAACCACGATGATAAAGTTGTATGAATCGAACACCGCGTTCAGCAAGACGGCGAGCAAGCAGGCAGTTACTAGCAAAGGTNCCATCGCTTCCCTGAGTGCCATACATGTCAAGAATATGCTGAGGTTCTTTCGTGATATCCATTANTTCTGGCACACTCGATTGCATCCGAAAAGCCATTTCATATTGACTGATGCGTGTTTCAATCTCGGCGTCGAGTAATTTCTGATTGCTAATACGATTCAACTGGTGCACAGTGTCTACGACATCTCGTTGTTGTTCTAACCCAACGCCTCTAGGATTTCGTACATATAGTACTGGATCACCATGTGCCTGAAAGCGAACACCTTGAAATTGACTGGGCAGAAAACCACTATGCCATTGTCGAGCAGCGATAGGTTGTGTTTGACCACCACCTATCGAAGTTAAGACAATAAAACCAGGTAAGTTATCCGTTTCATTACCCAAGCCATAGTTAATCCAGGCTCCCATTGAGGGCCGACCTGGTAAAGATGTGCCAGTATTCATTACAGTATGGGCTGGATCGTGATTAATCTGATCCGTTTGCATTGAACGAATAATACAGATATCATCTGCCAATTGGGCGATATTTGGTAGAATTGAGCAGATTTCCTGACCAGATTTGCCAAACCGACTAAAGGGATGCTGTGGTCCTAGAATTTTCAGTTCTTTTCCCTGTAATTGTGCAATTTGTTGACCTTTAGTAAACGATTCAGGCATAACTTGCCCATCAAGTTGAGCCAATTTGGGTTTATAGTCAAAAGTTTCAAGATGTGATGGTCCGCCAGCCATATAAAGNAAAATGACACGTTTGCATTTAGGAATTATATGTCGTGGATCAATTATCCCTGATGACTGTGAAATGTTTGTATTTCCTGCGATTCCATCTCNTTGAAAAAAGGTTCCTAGTGCTAATCCACCTAAACCCATTGCAGTGTCAATTAAAAATCTTCGACGAGAAAGAAAATTTGGTTTGTCATGGTCCATTTTTCTGCTCTAATACCTCGTAATCATTTCATGCATATTTAGTACGGCTCGAACAGTTGATGTCCAGCTTGCTAGGACTGCGGCATTTTTGCTAGAAGTAGTAGGGTACAATCCAGTTCTCATGAGTTTTTCAGCCGCTGATGGATGCATCTCATAGTGGATTTGATGTTTGGTTAGTAGTCCTTTCAGGGTGATTAATTCATCATTATTAAATTGACGTGACAACGTACGCATCCCAAGCCATTGTAGGCGAGCATCTATACTATTACCACCTTCTTTGACAANGCGTGTGGCCAAAACACGTGCAGCCTCCACTTGACTAGGATCATTCAGCAATGCTAAGGCGCCAAGTGGCGTGCTAGAGCGTGACCTTTCGGCTGTGCATTCTTCACGAGAAGGAGCATCAAATATTTTGAGAGCTGGATGTAGGAACTGGCGTTGCCAATGTGTATAAATGCCTCGACGATATTGGTTTTCTCCTTCATCATGTTGATAATCACGTTNGGGGAAATAAAGATGANCCCAATAACCTTCAGGTTGGTAAGGTTTGGTGCTTGGTCCGCCAATTTTAGTGGTTAGCAATCCTCCAACGGCCAAAGCGTTATCACGAATCATTTCAGCTTCCAGACGGAACCGAGCTTGCCGTGCTAAAAATCGATTGTAAGGATCCCAATCTTCTAGTTCTGGGCGTGGCATTGAGGACTGTCGGTATGTTTTTGACATGACCATTAATTTAATTACATGCTTAACATCCCACCCTGAATCCATAAATTCGAGGGCTAATCTATCGATCAGTTCTGGATGAGAAGGAACTTCACCTTGTGTTCCAACGTCATCTAGAACTCTAGACAAACCAGTCCCAAAAAAAAGTTTCCACAATCGGTTGACGAATACACGAGCCGTTAGTGGGTTATCGTGAGAAATTAACCAATTTGCTAAATCGAGTCGAGTTAATCGGTTAGCTGATTGCGTACCTCCCATGAATTCGGGAATACTAGGTTGAACAATTTCACCACTATTGTCCATCCAATTGCCTCTTGGTAATACCCGGGTAGTCATAGGTTCTACGGAAATTGTGGCTAACATGGTTGGAACGGCTTGATGTGCTATAACTAATTTCGCCTCAATTTGGCTTAGTTGATCATTCAACAATTTAAATTCTGTCACATCCAAAAAGTATTTAACTAAATGAAGCCGTTCTTCAGTTGTACATTTATCGATTGATTTGTTTAGCATTGNTAATATGTAATGCTTAGAAGGTGATTGATTAGTCGTTACGGATAGCCGAAAGCGTCCTAGCTGGTGATGGTGGTGGTGTTGCTCTATCGTAAAAGTTAAAATGCCCTTACTGGAGACATTTTCGACCGTCTCAAAGACGGCTGAGTTTGTTTGACCTACCTGTGGTAAAATGGCCCAACCAAGATCTTCTCCATGAATATTATTATCAATGGCAGAGGCTGCGTTCCAGGTTTTGTAGGGATTCTGTTCCGTTGCTAATAACTGTTCGAATGTTGCGCTGGCATGGGATAATGGTATGGTCATTAACGGCATTTTTGTTGTGTCATTGCAGGTTCCAACTTTAAACTCAGTGATAACAAAATTACCGTTATCTGCACGCCCTGGACCACCTTGGGGAAGACTCGGGTCGGGTAAAACTTCGATACGAAAGCCCGTAATTCCCTTAACATCATTCCGGGCTGTAACTATGTAGTCGTTCCTAGCGGATGTATCACCGCTTGCCAAAATAGAGTTATCATCTAATTTCTTCAGCTGTGTAATATTATTGGTTGCAATATAAGTTATTGGTTCGAGAATTTGCCAATCTACTGGATGTTCGTCTGCATCTACATTAGCCTTGAGAGTATCAACTAGAGCATCCATTTCGCCTATAATCTTATTTCTTTTTGACTCTAGTTCTTCAATATGCGATTTGTTTCTGGATGAAGGTAATTTTAAGGTTTCTCCCCAACCAACTTTTTGTGCATCCGGATAGTACCCTTTTTGCTTGATGTCAGCAAAAAAGGCGGAAAAACTATAGAAATCCTTGGCTGTAAAAGGATCGAACTTATGGTCGTGACACTCAGCACATCCCATCGTTACCCCCATCCAAGTCCCACTTGTAGTGCGCACCCGGTCAGCCGCATATTTAGCCAAATATTCCTTATCCTGAATGCCAAATTCTGTACTTTTCATGTTTAGCCGATTATAACCAGCTGCTACCTTCTGGCTTAATGTAGCGTTTGGTATCAGATCACCGGCAAGTTGCTCTAGCGTAAACTGATCAAACGGCATATTATCATTGAAAGCTTTAATGACATAATCACGATAAGGCCAGACATTCCAAGTCAGATCAGCGTGATATCCATTGGTATCAGCATAACGGACTAGATCTAACCAATATGTTGCCATACGCTCGCCAAAGTGGGAGGATTTTAGCAAACGATCAACTACCTTTTCATAGGCAGTTGAGGTGTTATCAGTAAGAAACATACGCAATTCTTGTGTGGAAGGAGGCAAGCCGATAATATCAAAACTCAGTCGCCGAATGAGGGTATGCCGGTTAGCTTCAGGTGAAGGCGACAAGCCAAATGATTCTAGTTTTGATATGATGTAAGGGTCAATCCAATTAGAGACTGAATTACGATGCTTTGGTAATATCTTTGGTGGAATACTGCGTTTTGGAAGTATAAAAGCCCAGTGTTGATCATATGGAGCACCTTGGCTAACCCATCGCTTCAGCAGTTGTTTCTGTTCTACGCTGAGTGCCTTGTGGAAGTTGCGTGGCGGCATAATACTGTCATCGTTGGCCATGATGCGAGCAATTAGAGCACTATGCTCTGGTTGACCCGGGACGACAGCAGCATAGCCGCCGAGGTCGGCTTTGGCTCCAGTAGCAATATCCAAGCGCAAGCCATTAGCCTTACCTTTACCACCTTCTCTTTTATTTTGATCAGGGCCATGACAAGCAAAGCAATGATCAGCCAAAATTAGGCGGATATCCCGATTGAAATCTATCGGTTTTGACCAACATTGTAACGATAAAGAATAAATACAGAAAATTAGAATCCGTCTAGTGATGTTTTTCACTATCACTTATTCCTTAATATGATCAACATCTATAGCCACTTACGTTTAATACTCATGTTGAGCTTATTTTTTGTGAGTTTCTTTGAATTAGAATATTTAGCGGTATAACTTTGGCTGTTTTTGTTGTTATGCCAATGACTTAGTAATCTCGGGGTATTTTGCTGTCATTACCATTTTTAAAGTTTCTTACCAGCTGACAGTCGGGTTGCTGGATCGGTAGTGATTGGTCAGGGCGGATATCGATATAAGATGACAGCTTTTTGGCTTGGCCTCGAACCAAGAAAAAAGGAATTCTCCATTTTTCCGGACTGAACTCAGTAGTATCTGCATTAGCGTAACGCATAGTATAAATTTTGCGCAGATCATTACTCTGGTTAGNATCACTACCGTGAACTACATAGGCATCATGTAACGAAAAACTGCCCGGCTGTAACTCAATATCGACGGCAGTTTCAACTNTTTCATTTGTTACTTCTACTTCTTTGGTAGTTATTGTCACCCCGTCGTCTTCTTTAGTTCGCACCTCACGCAGTAACGGTTGATTAGTCTTGGGCAGAATTCGCATACACCCGTTCTGACGAGTAGCTGGATTAAAAGGCATCCAGACTGTCGTTAAATGGTCCCCTCGTACTCCACTGAGCCAGTAGCTTTGGTCTTGATGCCAACCGACATACATATTGTCTTCTGTACCTTTAATAATGAAATGAGATAAAATTAATACAAGATTGGGGCCCAATACCGATTCAACAGCATCCAAAACTTTCGGATTACGGGCNAANCCTAGCCANGTACGCCAGTGGCGACTACCAACGTGNGGTTCAAACATAAATTGGGGTTTTTCACCCGGTCGCATTCGGTCTATCATCCCGTCTAGTGTTTGTTGGTAGGTTTTCATTTCATCAATAGACAAACAATCATAGAAAACACAGTATCCTTCTTCTGCGTATTTACTGGGATCTTGGTTAGGTAGATTTTGTCTCATTTAGTCAATTCCTGTTCTACGCTCGTATTAAAAATTAAATTCAAAATCACACAATTAGTAGTGTTANCAGTGTGGTATATGATCTAGTTGATCAGAAGCTAAAAAACGAGACGTCAACATAGACTAGCACTCAGTTTTGCGGAGCCAAGTTGAAATCCGGAGCAGATCTTATACCACACCTATGACATTGTCAACTTTTTGATACTAATCTGTTAAAATAACACAAAATAAGAGTAAGATAGTGTGGTATTATCTTGAACCTATCTTCTGACATTATTTGTTGTTTCCAGAAACGGTAAAATGCTGTCGTTCNCACCAAAAATTAGCTAAACCACGAACATTTCCATTATATCAGTAAGGAAGTAAATGGAAACAGATTTTCTTTTACCAGTTCTTAAAGGCATATGTTTTTATTCCAAGAGCAAGGCCAGAGAGGCTCCATATACTGCCGATAACAAACTCACCTAGTATCATGCCAATGAAGAATGGGATTGCTTTCCGATAGCTCTTAACTCCGCCATGTCTAAGAATCACCCATTTGATACAGGTCGAAGTAGCAAGAGATGCCCACATCCAATTCAAACTCCAATCTTCTATACCAGAAACAGCATATCCAGCCGCATGGAAAGGCCACCAAGCGAAACGTGTCCTCATGAAAATAAGAAAAAAGGTGAACGCAGAAGCAATAGCTGTAATCAATAAAGATGGGTAATCGGCCGGTTCAGAAACAGTCAGCCATTGCTGAAGCCGATCGAGAGGTGGAGATGCTATGCCTGAATGGTCTTTGAGACCCACTTGATACATGATATGTAAGTATACCCACATAGATATCAGAGTACCGATCACTGAAGCGAGAACCAATGCATATACGGATTGTCTACTGGAGACCTCTAATCGATCTACCATTTTGAATGATTCTAACTGATGTGGCATGGGGTGAGCTCTGTGTGCTCTATTGAGGAACCAAGTAAGTGATAGCATCGTCAAATTTCCATGACCAAGCCGACGCGTGCCAATCATAGCGGGAATCAGATAGTCAGGACCAATATAATGGAGGTCATGAGCCGGGACTCCTGATTCCGCCCTCATACGAGTAATACCAATGGACATAGCGAGGTAAATAGAGAAAAAGAGAACTGCAACCCACCATGACATTCCTGCTCGCACACAGAACGATATTAGAAATATAATACCGATTATTAATCCTAAGGTTGCTGTCCGATAAGAAATGGGTTCTTTAGAATCGTCAATATCACCNGAATTATGGATGGNTTTGGTCAGTACGGCTAGTATATGTCTTCGGCCCATCCAAAGGGCGAAGGCGGCCAAGGCCAGATATGCACCCAAAGATTGTTGTCGGTCATAAGGAAAACCCAAAGGGCTAGTAGTACTCCAAGGCAGTCCACGAATACCAAATAGGCTAGCAAACACGCGCTGAAATTTTCTAAAGAAGTAAAATATCCAGCATGAGAAAGATAGTTCTAGGGGCATAAGGAATCCCATTCCAACTACAAAAGGCTGGATCACTAAAGGCGTCCAACTGATGGCATTCCAAGGCTTGCTAGTAAAAAGGTAACTGATGTCGTTCTGCCTAATCATGATTCTGGGAACAAAAGGGCGCAGAAAGCTAATCCCATTGAGGAGAGTTATAAAACCTGTCAAAACAAAAGAAAGGAGAAACANTCGATTCTTGAAGATACTTCCTATATCTCTTGTAATCTCAAATGGGACTTCAATTATAGGATAACTAAGTCTTTCTTTTTCTAGCCATTGCTTTCTCAGAATGACGTTTATACAAAGCATCACAAACAATAGAACAATAATGAAAGATGTCCAAGATAGAACAGGAATAATCCATGCCATCATATAATTTGCCCTATAGAAACTGGACTCTCCATTGTAATAGGCATTTAGTACACGCATATCGCTGACGGTCAGCCATTCCGGCATGTACGACCAGAAGAGTTCAGCCCATTCATTTTCAGGTGTGGCAAACCAGAAGGCGTGACTCATCAGAGGCATTAGAACTTGCATATAGTCAAGTGCTGATATGGAGGTAGATATGCACATCATCATGTAGATAACTAGCAGTTCCCCCTTAGATAAGGCTAGACTTGGAAGGTGTTTTTTGAGGAGCAGGTTTAGCCCAGAGATCACTACTAAGAAAAAGACTACGTTGAAAAATAATGACATTGAGGTGGCAAATTGCATCCACCACATATTTTCTGAGTAGAAAATCCAGTAGCAGTTTATGGGCATAAGAGCAACTGCAATGACAATAGATCTTAATGTTAGAATCTGGTTTTTCGAGTTCGCTTTAAATTTCATTTAGAGTNACAAAATATTGAAAACGTTAATTTTTTATAGATGTTAGTGTAATGGAACTGGATTCTGAAAATTAACCCAGTAATTGGTAAGAATTATTTGAACTAATCATCAACTGGTTTATATAGAAAGAATGGGGTTATATAATNGAGATTGGGTCTAATCTATTCTGAGGGGATTAAAATTCTACTTATTGGATTGAGATCTGAGAAAAAACATCTTCGGCATAAAGAACCGAGGTTAAATGATCTTATCAATCGATGCATTAAGATCTGATGTCGATCAAGCAATTTTGTAGTAATTACAACTGTTTACGATAATCAAAAAGTGATTACTATTATTCCGATGCATTGATGATATAGAAATAGTCATCCGAATCGGGACGATTATGAATAAAATCTGTCTAACCATTTACAGAAAATATCTATGTCATGGAAGNTGATGAAAACCTCTGNCNANATGTAAATCTGTCAAANATTAGATCAAATAATCATTGTCTACAATTTCCTAAAACAGAATGACCTAACTGTCAGATNATCCAGTCATATTAGATAATCGAGAAATCTATGATGGTTGACCGTTTCNACTTNATTTGGGCCAAAATAGCAGTCNTTAACGTCTCTGTCAAGTAGTAAANATTATTTGTTTACCTTTGTTNGTAGTTCATGAGACATATTCTTGGGTGATTTTGTATAGGGGATAATTGATGAGTATCTTAATTATTCTCTTCGATAGATATCCTTCNGGTATAACACAGGAAATTAGTTTGTACACTTGATGCGGCTTAAATATAGAATATTGGTGGCTCTTTTTCTAAAGTNATCCATAGAATATCCAAAATTTAATCTTGTAATTGTCTACGATTGAGGAATACACATGCGACCTGTTACTTTTCTTGGCGACCGTGAAGTTAGTTTCCCAAGCCAATGTTTAGGGACCTTGAGAGATTGTAATGATTTATTACACAGCAATTCAGGCCTACATTCACGAATGGAAGAAGACGGTTATTTGCTAATTCGNGGTCTAATGAATCGACAGATTGTATCCAAAGCGAGGAAAACAATCTTGAGCTACGCACAAGAAAATGGTGAATTACCATTTAAGCCGGATACAGACTTGATCGATGCAGTGTACAATCCTGATGGTCGTCCCGTCCGAACAATGGGTGAACAANAAATTACTCATCATCCGGATGTATTGAAAATTTTGGAAGGAAGAGAAATTATTAATTTTTTCGAGCATTTTTTTGCGCAACCTTGTCGAACTTTTGATTATAAGTGGTTGCGTATGATTCCACCAGGAAGGTCAGCTGGTCCTCACTTTGACGCAGTTTACATGGGGAGAGGATCTCTCCGTTTGCTTACCTGTTGGGTGCCGTTTGAGGATGTTCCTGTGGAAAAAGGAACACTGACAATACTTGTAGGGTCACATAATTTATCTAGCTTCAGCAAAATCCGCCAAACCTACGGCAAAACTGACGTTGATCGAGACCGGACACCAGGTCATTTTGGAGTTGACCCGCTAGCAATTAGTGAAAAATTCGGTGGCAAATGGCAGACTACAGACTTTGAAGCTGGTGATGTCATTATTTTCACTATGCATACACTACACACATCGACACGTAATATGTCAGATCAGTGGAGGATTAGCTGTGATGTCCGTTTCCAGCCTAAGTCTGATTCGGTAGATAACAGATGGGTAGGAGAAAATCCAGTGGCCCACTCAGTCAAGGACAAATCGAAACAAGAAATTTGCTTTGAAAAAGCAAAGATAAACTGGGGAATATAGTCTTTAGTATAGAAAATATTGAGTGCTAATATTCCTTTCGAAGAAGTAGGTCAATTTATGCTTGCTTCGAATTTGTTTCCGGCCAAAAGAAATACTGGAGATTTTAAGACTACGGCCTCTTTTTTTAGACCAACCCGCCAATACTAGCACTCGAATCTANAAGCTATTGACTAGTTAGCTAATTAGTCANCNTCTTATTTTCTGTAGTCTATCTATCAGTAATTTTCTAAGGTGGATAGCTACATTGATTCTGAATTTAATTGATCATTTAATTGTTTTAATCAGTGATTTTGGTTAAAATCGCTGACCAGCTATCAATCTTGGTTGCGTCCAGCCAATTTAGTTAACAGAATCAAAATCTCAACATACAACCAAATCAAAGTTATCATCAAACTGAAGGCCGAATACCATTCCATATATTGTGGNGCTCCTCGCTGTTCTCCAGTTTTAATATTTTCAAAATCTAGTATCAAGTTCAATGCTGCTATAATTACCACGACAACACTNAAGCCAATTGACAGTAACCCATTACCACTGATCAGCGGATTACTAATTCCAAAAAAACCAATGACCCAAGATATNAAGTAAAAGATGGCAATGCCCCCAGTAGCGGCAGCAACACCAAGAACAAACTTTTCACTGGCTCGAATAATTCCTGAGCGATACGCAACCATCATAGTAAAAAAGACACCAAAGGTTAGAACTACAGCTTGCATAGGCAAGCCAGGATAAATGTAGTTGATCGACAATGAAATACCACCTAGGGCTAAACCTTTTAAGACCGAGTAGATCGGAGCCGTAATTCGAGCCCATTCTGGCTTGAATGTTGTGGCGATAGCCAAGATGAAGGCGGGCAGAGATGCAACAAGGCCAATTCCAGAGAGTGAAGGAAGGGCCCAAACAATTGAGGCAGAAATAACACTCAGTAGTAAAAGTAAAACACTTTTATTTACGGTTCCATATACAGTCATCGTCTGATCAACGTAACCAAAACCACTGAAAGTGTTGGAATTAAGTGCAGGATTAGACGTTCTCATGTTGTATTAATTAGGCTCCTTAGAATTGGTATGGATAATTGGCATCAAGTTAATTATCATTTATTGGTCTAGCATTGCAAGTTTTTCTCTCTCTACTAATTCACATCCCGCCTTACTCAGGTTATTCTTTGCTAATTAAGTTTAATCTTCTTACTTACACCTTATTATCTTGACTTTAAAAATACAATTCGACAACTTCCCTTAATAGTTTATATGTGCGATGTGTGGTAATTTTTCGCCGGTAGTACAGAATCGCCCTGTTTCCATGGAAAGCATGAATATGGAAATAAGAGTAACTGTATTGGTATGGGTACTTAGAATTAGAAAAGGAAAATCATAAAGTGTACGGAGAAGTTCAGGCTATTGAAAGATTGTCCCCCAGTATGATCCGGTTGGTATTTGGTGGAGGTGATTTGGAAAACTTTGTTCCNACACCATTCACTGATCAATATATCAATGGGTATTTTGTCCCCCCAGATGCACCGTATGGTGTGCCATTTGATCCTGAAGAGGCGAAAGAGACAGGTGATGATTTTCGGCCTCGACCGAGAAGGTTTACCGTTAGGAAATGGGACGTAGAAAAGAAACATCTCACGATTGACTTTGTCGCTCATGGTGACGAAGGTTATGCTGGAGCTTGGGCTCAACGTGCCAGAATAGGTGATAGGCTTCAATTTAAAGGTCCAGGTGGCGCATATCACCCTGATCCTGAAGTGGATTGGCATCTGTTTGCTGGTGACGAAAGTGCATTACCTGCAATCAGTGCATCCATTGAATCTTTGCCTGCCGCCAAGCCTTGCCTAGCTTTTGTTGTAGTAGACGGACCAGAATATGAAATCACTATTCATTCGGATTCTGCNTTACAATTGATATGGTTACACAGGTCGAAGGTTTCAGAACCTGAAAACGCTCTCCTTAATGCAATTAAGAGCTTTGATTTTCCAGAAGGCGAATATGACGTTTTTGTTCATGGTGAAGCNGGAGAGGTGAGGTCAATTAGAAAACACTTGCTAGCTGACCGTGGTATAGATGAGAGTAAATCGTCTATTTCACCTTACTGGCGAAGAAACCATACCGATGAAGCTTGGCGAAGCATAAAAAGGCAATGGTTAGCCGACCAGCGTAATGACACCTAGATTTTAATCTCGATTGTACTTGAGTATAAGCCCAGATTCGCCAACAGCCCATGGGACTTTTCCTCTAGTAATCCATAGNCTGTTGAGTGTTTTGTTAGTTGGGCTTTTCTCCCTTCTCCAGGTCTGACCAGCATCGACTGAGCGAAGAATTACNCCTTTCCAACCCACAATCCANCCTTCNTCTTTAGAAGAAAACCAAATAGNATGTAGCGGATCATCGGTATTNCTNTCTTTACGTGTCCAAGTTTTCCCCCCGTCCATTGTTTGTAGAATCAGTCCCGTATCGCCCACAATCCACCCTTTTTTCTCCGATACAAAACTGATGTCATCATAGCTGAATCCATCGTATCGGCTAATAATTTTTCGTTTCCAAGTTTGGCCAAAATCTTCAGTAAAAAGAAGAAGCCCCCCATCTCCGACGATCCAACCGACTCTTTTTGTCACAAAGAAAATACTATTTAGGCTACGATCCACAACGATTTGAGATTCCCAGTTTTTTCCACCATCAGTAGTCTGAAACAGTTGTCCCTCTTGAAACCAACCACCGATAACCCATCCATTTTGATCATCAACGAAAACGAGATCATTCAAATAAGTTTCTACTTCATCAAACTGCAGTTCCCAAGTTTTTCCACCATCCGGAGTATGTAATATAAACCCTTCATGTGTAAACTGACCAATATTTTTACCTCCAACAATCCATCCCTTTTTCCTATCAACAAAATTTACAGCTTCAAGGTGGTAATCATCCACAAATACCCTTTTATTGTCAATCGAATGTGTTTCCCAAGTTTTACCTGCATCCTGTGTATGAAGGATTAAACCACCATAGCCAACAGCCCAACCTTCAGTTAAATTTATGAATTGCATTTCTGTTAAGTCTTGGTTTTCTTCACTAGTAAGCATTTCCCAATTGGAACCATTATCATTTGTCTTGATAATTACACCATTTTCGCCAACTGCCCAACCTTGTACTGAACTAAGAAGATAAATGTCGCTAAGATGATTCATAGTATTAGCGCTTTTTGACACCCAATTTTGTCCACCATCAGAGGTTTGATAAATATTTCCATACCATCCAGCAGCCCAGCCTTCGGTAGGACTGACAAAGGACATCGTAGCTAGAGTGTCTCGACTCTGAGGACCACGGCGTTTATTCCAAGTTTTTCCGCCGTCCTTAGTTTCAAATACAGCACCAACAGTTGTGACAGCCCAACCCGTTTCTAAACTGTTGAAAAAAGCTCCAATAATTTCATAACCAGTCGGAATTTTTGTCAAATTCCATATTTCCCCACCATCAGTTGTGTGGAGAACCATTCCATAAACACCAGTAACCCATCCTCTTTTAGAATTGACAAAATGAACGGAACTCAGTTCATTATAAGTACCACTTGCTTGACGTTCCCATGTTTTGCCTCCATCAGAGGTATGCATAATCCAGCCTTCCATACCGACAATCCAACCATAATTCGTGTCGATAAAATCGACGTCGACAAATGGGGCGTCCGTACCAGAAGTCTGCATCTGCCAATTCACACCCCCATCTTTGGTATGTAGAATTACCCCATCTTCGCCGACTACCCAACCCTCTTTGTCGCTTATAAAATCAGTACCAAAAAGGTAACGATTGGTAGACGAGTTTTGAATTGTCCACGTTTCTCCTCCGTTAGACGTATGAGCAATTGTGCCTTCACTACCAATTGCCCATCCTGAATTTGAATCAAAAAAGCAGATGCCCTCAAAATTTGCATCCAATTCTGCTTTTCTAGCAGTTGTCCAGCCAGAATGTAATTCATTTGAGTCAGGTTCTACTAAAAATGACCTTTCAACAAACCAAATTAAACCGAGTAGCAAGATACAAGCAGAGGTTACACGCTGAAACGTAGCTTGCCACTTCAAATTTCTGATCACAACTAGTATGGGAAAAAGAAGTGTGACAACACCAATCTGTCCAATTTCAACACCAATATTGAACGAGAAAAGAGAAATCAGTAACTTAGTTTCAGCTAGGCCAATATCTTTCAGAATACCTGCAAAACCAAAACCATGAATCAGTCCAAAACCAAAGGCTACGATCCACCGTTTCTTGGGCCTTTTTTTGAGAACAAGATTTTCAACAGCGATATAGGCGATACTCAAGGCAATTAAAGACTCGATAGGACGTACAGGTAGGGTAAAAATATCTAAGGCGGCAAGACCTAAAGTCAGGCTGTGAGCTACGGTAAATGCCGTTACAACCTTTATGATATGTCCTACTTTTCTATCAACGATATGGAGGCCAATTAGAAAGAGTAAGTGATCATATCCAGTAAGAATATGTTGAATACCCAGTAAGGTAAATTCATAGAATTCATTAATTGCACTTACTTTGTTTGGTTGAAAGGGATGTGCCCATGCGCTAATTTCATTACTAATGGCAATTAAGAATATTCCGATTCCAATGAACTTTGATCCCAAGATTCGTTGAACTTTTTTCAAAATAAGATTAACTGAACTAAGATTTAATGTAATAAATTTTCCTTTTAGCACCATATTTCATTAGATTGATATCGATGGAGTATTTTCTTATAAAAAAATCAAGATCTGATCAAAAAAAGAAAGTTTTTTAAGGAAGGGTATTTTTACTATCAGCTTGAGTGTTGGGTACCCTCTTTTTGATATCAAGCCGCCTACAACGGTGTTATTTTTTCATACGTGTACTAAGAAAAAAATAATATTACTAACCAAAACATTAAAAAAATGACAAGAAAAGTCAATAATTTACTCCCATTTACATAGAAAAGGACGTACGTATGCGGAGAGTAAATTTAAGTTAAAGACGTTACTCGCAAAAAAGAAGAATGGATTAGGACTGCAGGTGTCTTCTATTAGGATTACTGTCGTGATTATAGAAGACTATCCTAGACCAAGTATATTAAGCGGGAACCCAATACTTAATTGAACATACAGTAGAGGAGATGATTAATGAATTTTTGGCGAAAGAAGGATACATCAAGTCTCAATTACAATAGCCATTTTGAGTAGGTTAAGAAACAGGGAAAAGAATTCCAAATGGAGATAGGTCTTAGCATCANAACAAAGAGACTAAAAATTGAACTGTCAGTAGTTTTAAATTTCTAGTAGATTGAAGAATACCAAATGAAGGGTTCCCATAAAACACAGAAAGACAATGTAGAGAGTCAAACATTTACAAAACACCATTTTCAAAACGGAAGAAGTCAAAATACGGCAGTAGATAACTCAGAGTTACTTAAGATAAAAGATTACTGACTTGGTAGAATGGGCCAAATTGTCTTTCATTCGCATATTGTGATACCTCCTGGTGAGTATGATAAAAATCAGGCCTTCTGAATTTNATTTTATAATTATTGCGTTGAATAGGTCATTTTGATAGAATGAGGGGGAAAACGGCGTCATTCTATTATTTCCCTCATGTTTTCATTGATCAAGCTAGAGACAACCGCCGTATAAGCAAAATCGTTACTGTCTCCGCATCCTTTCCTCAGTATGTCTACCGCTAACTCATCCAACGGAATCACCACTAGAGCCATTTTAATCGGTTTGGCNTGTGCCGCTCTGGAATGTCTAATTGCCCCGTATAACGATTATGTAATTCGTAATATTTTCCTAGCTGGTGGGCACTTTCCAGTAGGTCCATTTTTTGTAGTTACGGTNTTAGTCTTATTAGTTAATACAATTGTTAGGAAACTTAACCCATCATCGGCCCTCAAANCATCTGAGATTGTAATTATTTGGTGTATTATGATTGTGGCTGTTGGTATTCCTTCAACTGGTTTGATGCGNTATGCTTTGTCACCGATGGTAGCTTATGAATACCGGGCCACAGTGGAAAATGATTGGGAACATCTATTTCATCAGTACATTCCAGAATGGCGGGTTGTCCAAGACCAAAAGTCAATTCGCTCTTTTTACGAAGGGTTACTACCGGGAGAATCGGTACCTTGGTCTGCCTGGNTAAAACCTGTNGGTATTTTTAGTGTCTATGTTCTAATCCTATACTTTGTTATGATNTGCCTATCTGTNCTGTTGCGCAAACAGTGGATAGAAAATGAAAAATGTACTTTTCCTTTGGTGCGTCTACCNGTCGAGATGTCGAGCCAACCTCAAGGTGTAATTAGCTCGTTTTTCAAAAACCCGTTTTTATGGTTGGGTTTTTCCTTTCCAGTTCTTATACATACGATGAACGGCATACATGCTTTTTTTCCCAAAATGCCACATATACCACGCGATTTCTGGCTGGACTCTTATTTGGTTGAGCGGCCATTTAACTTGCTAAGACCATTCCAAATTGTCATTTTTTGGTCGGTGGTAGGCTTCAGTTATTTACTGACTTTAGATGTCTCTTTTAGCTTGTGGTTCTTTTTTGTATTTTATAAATTGCAGTGTCTAGCTGGTGGTATTTTGGGTGCTCAACTTGGTTCTGGTCCTGGTGTACAATGGACTAGTCGTTCGTTTGGTGCAGCTCAGGAAGCGGGGGCCTGTTTGGCCTTCGTCGTTATAACACTGTTCAAATCGAGATATCATATTAAGAATATGTTTCACCAAGCCTTTAATGAAACAAACACAACTGATAAATCGGTTCGAGATGATTCACCAACAGTTATTATTTCTGGTCTATTAACTGGTATTGTTGGACTAGTCTTTTTTAATCATCTGATGGGTATGACAGTCGGATTCGCTTTGGCTTTTGTTTTACTTCTATTGGCAATGTATATTTCCATTACTTGGCAAATCATAAATGGTGGTATCCCTGTNGTTAATAGTTCTTTTTCACCGCANAGTGTCTTTCTAACCACTTTNGGTACCGAGCGGATTAATCGATTAAGTACGACCGCGCTATTGATGCATCCTGTTTGTCTAACTAGTGATTTGAGGGAGTTGATGATGCCCAATATTATGAATAGCCTGAAAGCAGCAGATGAGATGAAAGTCAAACGTCATCAACTTCTGTTAGCATTAGGTCTATCAATGGTAATAGGNTTATCCGTTTCTTACTACTCTGCTCTAACGATNAGTTACCAGCACGGTGCNCCGTATACTGGTGGTAGTGGTTATTTAGATCAGTTGGAATCTTTATTATTAAACCCCAAGNAAGGTACCGATTGGATCAACACAGGTTTTATGTTTTTTGGGGGGCTATTTACACTGTGGCTAATGTGGATGCGGCAGGTCTTTCTTTGGTGGCCCTTCCANCCCATCGGCTACATGATGATGTCTAATTGGGCTTCGTTCAAGCTTTGGTTTTCTATTTTCTTAGGTTGGTCNATGAAATTTTCCATCNTCAAATATGGTGGTCTTAAAGCCTACCGCAGTGCCCGTCCGGTTTTTCTGGGTCTAGTTCTGGGTGAGATGGTTTGTGCTGGACTCTGGGCGATTGTCGGTATGGCAACTGGCATTAGTACAGGCTATCGAATCATGCCCGATTAGCGAAAATAACATCTGCTGGAGTCGATTTTCCAACAACAAAGTCAAACAAAGTGATCAAATAACAATCACTAGAGTTTGGTNATCCGTTTCTACTCAAGATTNAATTAGATAAATAGAAAATTAACACCAAGATTGANACGTGCAAACTAAACTTCGTGAGCTNATAAGAGTGGGNGGATAGTCTACGGCTGAAATAGACNGATCTTTGTAATACACTCATCGATGCAAGAAACTTGCTTAATCTCATTGAGCANTGGAATCAAGTTTTATATCAATTCCCTTGTTNNATGGCATACCCCGTGTACAGACGANATTGACCAATAGAAATNAGAGATAGAGAAGAATAGGGCTTTGTTTTAAAAGGATAATCGAGCTCTGAGGTAGCAACAGTTTTGCCGGAAATGAAGCGGCAGCCTTAATTTGATGATCGAAAGCCATTTTTTCAGGATAAAGAATATAGGGACCACTGATTACTAGGAGAGACGCAGATGATAAATTTTACGCCATCNTATTTTAANGATATTTATCCTTGGCCAAATGAAATTTTGAACAGTTTNAATCCAATGGAGATGGTTTTTTGTCACGATTCNGATCTAGANGTTAGCNCTNNGTGGCCNTATTTCTCTGATAGTAACTTTCTAGCAAAATTAGCCGGATTTCCNAAACGAGAATATAANGANATTNACGGNCAACTACANGGAAAAGACCCANGAGGNCAATGGATAGAGGAATGGACTTGGACCGAAGGTGTCGGNGTNCTACAAACTCATGATTTCTACAAGGGAGTGGTTCGATATTTTAGGNGTATTGTTCTNATAGAAAAAATAGAACCAACTGGGTCTCGANTTCACCTATATCTTGGAATGGTTCCNAAAAATTTGATTAGCAAAATGATGCTNGGNATNCANGGGCGAAAAATNATGAAAATGGTGCCTCAANTGATGGNTNAANTGGAAGAATACGCTCGTNCNNAAAAANCNAAAAATTTCCTACAANATCAGATTCNGTTTACTGATGAGCAAAATCGTAGAATTCAACATCATATCTCTCAATTAAGAAGTATTGGTTTTGAAGGAAAAATCTTGGAAAAGTTCGAATCATACATTCGCGAAACAGACGACGACTTGTTGAGTAAGATCAGATTGCTACCCCTTATATCAAAGTGGGAAGCTAAAAAAAATGATGTTATAAGTCTTTTTCTGCATGCTGCTGATATAGGATTACTCGACTTACGCTGGGAAGCGATCTGCCCACACTGCCAAAACACCAGACAGAGTTTCAACCATCTATCGGAGCTACCTTTGACCAGTAGTTGTGCTCCCTGCCAGATAGACTTTAACCTAACTGGATCTAATGCTTTGGAAGTTGCCTTTCAAGTCAATCCTGCCATCCGATCATTAGATATACGTCCATTTTGCTCATCTGCGCCAACTCATAGGCCTCATATTAAACTTAATCAAGAGGTAAATAATAATTCTACGAAGACAATCCCCACGCGTTTGGAAGTTGGCCGCTATCGAATGCGTATCAAAGGAGAGATGAATTTTAACTTGTTAGACATCGGACCTGAAGAATCTAGAAAAGAATTGGTCTGGAATTTGAAAAATACTGATACCAATTATCAAATTGGCAATTTCCCTTTAATTAAATTAGAAAATGAAACCGGTAAACCGGAAACGTTTATACTAGAATCAGTTATCGAAGACCAAAATGTTTTGAGACCTGTTGATTTATTTAATTTTCCAACTTTCCGAAGACTTTTTCCGTCCGAGTCAATTGCTGAAGGGATTCCATTAGAAATCGGTACTCAACATATTCTGTTTACCGATGTTGTTGGATCAACCAATTTTTATAAACAAGTGGGAGACACAATTGCTTTTATTGAAATCCGTAAGCACTTTAATAAAATGTACGAACTAGTAGAAAACGATAACGGAATAGTAGTTAAAACAATAGGCGATGCAGTAATGGCATCTTTTCGATCACCTAAAGATGCCTTCTCTTGTGCTGAGAAAGTTCAGCTATACTTTTCCTCGAATAACGAAGAAACCAAATTAAGGCTGAGAGCAACTATCCATTCAGGACAGTGTATGGCAATTAATGGAGATAAGGGAATTGATTACTTCGGAACAACGGTCAACCTTGCAGCCAAAATTCAGTCGCTAGCAAACGCAGGTGAAATCGTTATTACCGAAGATGTTTCTAACGATCCTGTTCTAAGTGAGTATTTGAATGGTTTGCCATATGCGACGGAGGAGCTAGAATTTCCTTCTACAAAACAGGGTAGCACGCTACTTACCACCAAATATAAAATTTCATAGACACTCTTCACCCAACTTAAACTTTTCTATTTTTCGATTATACAAAATAAGAGGTACAGAGGGTATACGCTTTCTTCCACCAAAGGCTGGTTTCTAATATGGGCCAAATTATCTTTTCTGAGTGGTTACCATCTGTTTGAAAACATAAATTGTGTTCCGAAATATGCACTTGCGAAAAACAGAGAAAAGGAAAGAAAGATAACAGCAAGTATTATCAACCGATGCTTGATCGGTAATTGTTGAGACAACAAAAGCTTTACTTTTTGGTTCGGTAACAAAGTAAAACTAAGGTAAATAATCAAGCTGAATGTGAGTAGTACGTTGACTAATACCATTTTTTAACCGTCCTAACCTTTATAGCCAATTATTGTACCCGCTCAAACAAGTATTTACATTTTAATTAGAAAGCAGTCGAGAATACATGGTAGGTAGAAGTTATAAAAATAGAATTTTGAAAACCAAAAACACAAATAATCTACCCAGCATCCATCAATAGGTAGGTAAGACTATAACTTAGAAAATTGCCGAAGAATAAAATGCGGTGGATTACAATATCAGGACAAAGATGAAGATCCAGTAGCACACCCAAACTCACTTACTGGTAGTCAAATTGATTTGAAATACTGTCTAAATCTATCGATATTTTTCCAATTCCTTAGCTCTTTTTATATCACGTTCTTCTACTTCTTTCGTCACCTTTTTGCGAAACTCTTTCAGNAAANCCTCACGGATTTCCGTATACATCTTAAATNTGNCACCATTTTTGGAATCGAAACTTCTTAGAAATTCTAGNGCAGCTATACCGTATAATTTTACAGTATCATACATNTTGGGCTTTTTAGATGGGTTTTCTGANGATNTATTATCATCTTCGGTATTAAGNANATCNACCTGAACTTCAACACCNCCNAAGTTACTTTCGTTAATAATAACTTTCTTGATACACTCACGACTGATAAANCGACAATGATTGGGTTTTGACTTTTGGCCTGCGAGTTCAAATATGTCGTTAGTCTTAGGTTCTAACGGGATAGGAAGCAGAACGAAATCTTCAATCTCTTTAGGCACTTAAATTACTTACTCTCAATTACGACTGGATGTTTGATTTTTCGAACTACTCAACGTTTCCATTGAAAAATCCGAACGAACTCTCAATCTTTGAGTTTACCATATTTACAATTAATAAACTCGAGGATAATATCTGTTGATTACAAGTTAGTAGTTGGATTTTCTCAAACCTAATCTGCAGTAATTTTTCAAACTATTTTTGGTTACCTGAAACAACTTCCTTCATAAAGTTATGAAAACTGTACTCATAGAAACACGGCGGTATTATTCTAAATGTGGTGGAACCGACCCAAGACTGAAAAAATAAGCCGTGTCTATTGAAATTTCAAGGGATTGGTCAAGATAGCAGGTAATATCAAATACCACAGAAGCAGTATCTGAAATGATTCAATCCTTAGGCGTTGAAAAATTTAATGAAAGTTATGATTCGATTGGTCTTTTCCACAGTGGATTACGTGGAGGGGAAAGAAATATTGATTTTTCAACAGACAAGAAGCCATCTCTTAAGGAAAGTTTATACTTGTTTGGTTATTCTCTGAAACTTACTAACNACTTCCTTTATTTGTTTATCATTAAAATATAGATCGTTATGGATAACGACGATACTAACACAAACAGCCAGCAATAAATTACTATTGACTGTTTGTGTTAGTCGAAAATTTTACGAATCAATTAACTTATCCACCGGATTTTATCTTTGCCCATCTAGTGGTCAGTTTATTTCTTCTATCTNCATTCAGTGCTCTTTCCATGGATTCANTTACCTCATNAGCGGTAAAAGCAACGCTCCAAATCTTCAATTCGTCTATCGCNCCCTTGAAGAANGTNCCACCACCAGCATTTTCTGCTACAGACATTCCATGCTCAGGAAAATCTATTCTGACNTCATTACCAGCAGCCGTTTTTCCATCAANCTTACCATCAATGTACATAACGGCCTGCTTTTTAGTTTGGGTTGCAACAAAGTAATACCACTTTTCTTCAAATTGGATAACTTCACTTTTGATTTCTAACTCAGCACCTTGGGTCGCAAAGTAGTGCCCCATGGTAACACCGCCTCGACAAAAAGTTATATGTGGACGTCCTCCACCATTCTTTCGATATAATATGTCCATTCTATTCCCACACTTGACGCCTCCACTCGGCTTAAACCAAAACTCAATAGTCATTTCCTTGGGGACATCAAATTCTAGAGGGTCAAATTTAGCTGCACCGCCATTAAATTCTCTCGCCTTTCCCACGATCCCTGGAACTGATTTGGCTTTGCCGACTATTTCACCCTTAAATTTATTCGGCGAAACATCTTTCACTTCTTTTCCATCCCCCTCAAATGGAAGATGTATGATCAAGTCCTTNGGGCCAGCTGCGTCAACTACAAAAACCGCAAAAAACAGGAAAATCAGATTGAAACTGATAATATTTTTCATGTCTACCTCCGTTAATGATCGACACGGCATCGTATCACCACATGCTAAATAAGACAAGAAAAAGGAAAATAATTTTTGCCGAAAATAATTTTTTGGTTAAATTTGACAATTGAAATTTAACTAATTGTTGTTATCAACCTCTCCACACTGGATAAAATCAAAATCAATATATGCGGGAATCTGGCGGACTCAGATGACTTATCAACTTCAAATGCACAGACATAAAGAAAAAAAGGTGATCTCGATATGTTACTCATTGATGTTGAAACTATTCTAGTAAATCAAGAAACTGATATAAATACTGAGTCAAATCAGGAAAAAGTTTGCAGTAAAATGTAAGAAACAATAGAACCATTCCAGAATTTCACCCTAAACCAATAAACAGTTAAATTTTGGAATCAGGTAAAATACTATGGGAACTAAAATAATCAATACCGTTTTATGGAATTCCTAGATACATAATCAAAAATGTAGGAGTTTAAATATTTAGAACTAAATTTAGATGCGTGTGTTGTTAGGGTTTCCAAGTTCCTTCAACCTATCCTCAATAACTTGATCAAGATATATAAGACTTATTTCAGATGGAGTAACAATAACTGCAAAACCCTGAATCAAGTCGTATCCTGATGCTCCAACTTCGATGAAGGTAATACTCCAACCATCAGAGATGTGTGGTTGGATCTCTTGGTAAATATCAAATTGAGTATCATTTATCTCACGATAGACTGGAACACGATTGTCAAATAAAAACCCATAGAGTTTTTCGCCATCATCGTCTTCTTCAATCAACTTTGTATCGGGTAGAGTTTTAACCCATTTTTTGAACATGTTTGGATCTCGAACTTTGGTTAAACTGGTACGTGAAGTTGCGGAATAATTTGTCATTATGAATTCTCTAATTCTATACGGTTTAGATATGAGAGAGTTAGCTGTCGGATGAATTGGGACTTTTCAGTATGCTGATCGTATCGATAGATACTTGCTCGTCTATAACATCTTAATCTCCTATGATTCTCTTTTGATTTTCATTTGTTAAACTAAGGATAGAACTGATAGGTTTGTATACCAAAAATTACACCGGTTAAACTCCAAAAGCTGCCCATTATATAATCTCCTAATATCAATCCTAAGAAAAAGGGAATGGTTGCTCGATAACTTCGGACACCACCATGTTGTAAAATTCCCCATTTTAAAACTAGGCAAATCAACAATGGTAGCCAAAGATCCGACATTTCCTGATTACCTGCCATTACGTAGCCTAGTGGATGTAGAGGAAGCCAGAAAAATTTTAGACGTAAGTACACCAATCCTATCATTGTACTGAAACCGGTGGTGACAAATAAGAGCGTTAACCAATCAGTTTCGGTAGGNTTAGTAATCCATCCACTCAATCGGCCAAAAAACTCACGACCATATCCNGTTGACCAACGTTCAAAGTAACCAGAAGATGCCCCGTGCTGATAGTAAAGGTGGAGTTGNACCCAGAAAGCGATTAAAGCACCGATTACGGTAGCAACCAAGATTACAGTAATCATTGACCAACGTTGTATTTGAGCTGTTTCTGCAATTTTGAATGCTTCCATCTGGTGAGGCATTTGTTGAGGTCGATAATCGCGATTAAAAAAGCAAACTGACAAAGCTGTAAGGTTTCGTGGACCTAATCGACGAGTACCTAAAAGATCAATTAGAAAATAGCGCGGAGCTTGCCAATGATAGGCATGGACAAATATACCGGCCTCAGCCCGAATTCGAGTTGTAATAATCGGTGTAATTAATATAAGCAAAGTCAAAGATAGTGCTAGCCAAATCGACATGCCAGCTCGAAATAAAGCAAGAGAAAAAGCAAACGCTGTTACCAGTATCCCCCAAACAGCTAAGCGATAAGATAAAAATTCATTTTTATCTTCTTTTTTTTCTGTTACCCGATTAAAAGCAACGTCTAATACTTTTCTGAAGTGTGCTCGCCCAATCCAAATAAAAAATACACAAAGCCCGAAAAACGCACCCAAAGTCTGCTCATTTAAATATGGAAAATTACCCGGTATACCAAATGCTCTGGCCGCAGCCGTCTGATTTCGATACAAGAAGTAAAATACTAAAGTAGAAAATAGAACGTCTAATGGCATTAAAAACATTATACCGATTGCAAATGGATACAGAGCAATTGTAACTGAGCCATAAAAGTTAAGTGGAGATTCGACAAAGTGATAGGATCGACGTGTAATTGGTATCTCGGGTAAGGAAGGTACAAGAGTACTTATGCCATTCAGTAAACCAATGGCACTAGCGATACAAATCCCTAACCAAAGTTTTTTATTGGTAAAAATACTATCCTCAGTTTTTGCCATGGCCAGAGGAAGTTGAATAATGGGAAAAGTTAGCCGTTCAAGGTTGCTCCATTGGCGATACAGAATAGCATTCAAACAAAGAAACATTAAAGATAATAAAAAGAATAATAAAATCCAATTTAAAACAACGGGCAACCAAGTTTGTAAGTGTAAAGAAATGTAAAGGCTTGATTCTCCCATATAGTAGCCTTTTAATACCGTCCGATTAGAAACTGTTAGCCAAGTTGGAAGGTGGTGCCCAAATAGTTCTGCCCATTCATTTTCATCAGTAGCAAACCAATTTCCATGGCCTAAAAGGGACAGTACTGCTTGTAAGACATCACACCCAGCAAGGGATGTTGCTAAACTGAGCATGACATATAACAACAATAATTCCTCGGTTTGCAAGAAATTACTAATTGGTAAATCGATAATCCGACAAAGATAGTTGAATACTTTGTTAATGATTAACAACAACAATAAAATGAAGATAACATTAGATAATGGAACTACCCATGTGGGAAAGGTATATCGCACCAACTCCATCTGAAACAGAAAATAAGAGCTGATAGGCGTGATTAAAAGAAAAACTATTACCAATCTGATGATTTGGGGTTTTTGAGATTGTTCGGATGATATTGGGAGAGATCGAGAACTTATCATAAGATCTAAGAATTGATATCCAAATTCAAAACCACTGTTTTTGATTTATCCAGTTAATTAGTATGGAACAAACGTATCTAGATTGACCTCATTTTTGTCATAGCTAATTTTTTGGCTGAAAGTCGGAATCTAATTTTGGGAATTCTCTGCAATATACTTCCCACTGAGTGTTTCGAACTTCAATTGGTGTAGATGGGCAATCATCAGCCCCTCGATGGTACTAATAATCTCCAATCTCTATTCCTACTATCAATCAAATTTGCATAGGCTGAGGCATAAAATCTAAATCTAAACTCATACTATTTCTCCTAAATCGATATCGGTTTAGATATATGTTGATTAGTTTCAATCGTAAGTTCGCTTAGATGTCGAACATTGAAAAATCATTATCTCGTAAGAAAAAGAGTAAAGCAGAAGTAGAACCAAAAGTCAATTAGTTGTCCTAAATCACGTTTGTACTTTAGTTTTAGTTTGTATTTTCATTAATTCAACTCCATCATAAAGGTAGACGAATAATTTAGAAAAATCTTTTTCCTCAAACTAATGATTTGTCGATTGTTTTTTGGGTATTATAAATTGCAACTTTACTATGAGCGACGCATGAAAGTAAGTGTTCTTCAGTCTTTACAAAACACGAAAACTATGACAGTATTAGTCGGTTCCGTGTTGGTGGAATAACGGTCTTTCAGCCTATTATCTTTGTGGTTTATTTCAGGTTATCAGACTGAATTAGATGCTCCTTATGACCGACATGGATCTGAGGGTTTATTTTTGGTCTACGAAATTGAAGAGATTGCAAGCCCTTATTAATATTTAGTAGAAAAATAAAATCGATTAATGAGGTTATTGAGGTTATTGAGGTTTTTCAATGGGATATTTATCATCTGGAAACAGTTGCCGACTTGCTCGGAGATTACTTTGTCTATGGATACTTTGCTTTGTTTCACTCAATCTGACAGCACAAAGTTCAAGTGAATTAATCGAATTACAGGAATCTGATAACCAGGCTTCACAAAACGACATAATTTGGGTTTTCACTTTAATTGATGGAACCGAAATCGTTGGACGTATTAGTAACCAAGATACTACTAACGTAGATATTAAGCAACTAAACGGGGAAACAAGATCTATCTTCATCGCCGATATCGCCGAAAGACGTAGAATGGACGAGTTGAAAATTGTAGATGGAGAACGTTGGGTGTCCAATCCCAACCGAACACGGCACCTCTGGTCTCCATCCTCTATGCCACTGAACAAAGGAGAATCATATCTTTCCCAGAAAGAGCTGTTTTTTACTTCTTACGCAGTTGGTATTACAAATAATGTAGCAATACTGGTTGGTTCCATGACACCATTACTTCTGGCTGGTGGTGATGGGGCCAACTTGATTGGTGCCATTAAGTTTGCAACTAAATTGACGTCCAGATTTTACCTTTCCGGTGGTGGGGAAATGATTTTGTTTCCTGAGTGGGGTGGATTGGTCTTACCTTACCTTGGATTCAGCGTGGGTGAGCCAGATTTACAACTTTCGTTCAATATGGGCAAACCTTTTGCTTTCGATGACCAGTCCGGTGCTGATGAATTGGATGCTATGGTTTCTATATGTGGTATGTGGCGATTCGCCGGAAATCACGGATTAGTCAGTGAAAATATCTTTTTACCAGGTGTTTCCACTGAAGGTGAAGGTTGGGGAGTAGCAAGCTTACACGGACTTGCTTGGCGAAAGATTGGTAAGAGTACGGCGTTTGATCTAGGTTTTATTATACAAGGGGGAGGATTTCCGATTCCGATTCCCTGGTTTGATTATACATGGCATTTTAAATAGTATTCCGTTGGCCAATAAGTCTTTTGTAGCAGGAGACTGTCATCTAAAGACGTCAACTATTGGGAGCAACTAGTAGCCAGACGGGATATTACCAGCCTAAGGAGGAAGGTGCCCCCTTGCGCCAATGGTTGACAGATAACAGTAGTGAAGTTGCTTAGTTGAGGGCCAGATGATCGATGGTATTATCATATAAAGAAAAGTTTGATGGATAACCGTTACAAAATCTGAGTTGGAATATCCCATTTCAGTTCGCGATATAATTTTTGTTTACCGTAGTTATTCAGATTACAGATGGAAATTAATAGCTACTGACAAGATCTTAATAAAGCATGATAGACCCCAAATTACTAAAACTCAACTTTACTCCTCATCTTCTAACAGATAAACAAAAATTTAAATTAGATAATTTAGGCTATTTGATACTGCCTAATATAATCGATTCTCCATGGCGACGGAAATTGTGTCAAGCTTTCGAAAATATTATACATTTAGAAGGAAAAGACGCTGGGCAAGAGGCTGGACAAATGACGGGAGTACGTCGATTAGCAGATTTGGTGAACAAAGGGTCGGTATTTGACTCAATCTATATTCAACCACTTTTACTAACATGCGTAGCATACATATTAAAACAGCCTTTTAAAATTTATTCTCTAAACGGACACGATCCCCTTCCGGGTCAAGGCCAACAAGCTCTTCATTCAGATGGAAGTAAATCTGTTGGTCCACCAGTACAACATCAGTTAGTAAATTCAATGTGGATGCTCGACGATTTCACTACAAATAATGGTGCGACTAGGGTTATTCCTGGTTCACACCTGGAATTTCGGCCTATTAATGAACTAGTAAACGACCCAATGGGCACACATCCCAAGGAAATTACGTTATCTGCGCCAGCTGGGTCAGTAGCCATTTTTAATGGAAGTATTTGGCACAGCTGCACAAAAAACAATTCCTTACAGGCCCGTCGAGCTTTACACTGTGCCTTCTCATTACGCCATATGGTTCAGCAAACAGATCAAAGATCTCACTTGAGGTTAGAAACTGACACTCGTCTTTCCCCATTGAGTCGTTACATATTAGATGTGTAAGGATATTAAGGATAGGAAATGGGGCTGAATAAAGTGGACAGATCTTAAAGTAAAGAATTTAATTGTCGTAAAACCAAGAAGAAACCAATGTATCTATTTCTTAGTTCTAGTCTTTAGTAAAGAAAGAGTTGTATTTTGGGTTAAATACAGAACAATTTAAGTCGTGTTCCATTTACTACAGTCGCTTATTATATTACCTAGTATGTTTTTAGATTACTTCATCTTGTAACGAATATTTATCAAAAACCGATTTTACTAGTGAAACGTATCCAAAATGTTGAATCTTACTGCTCTATTTAGGCCTAAAGGTATGTCTTATCGTCAAAACAGAGAGAAGATTGGTGGAGATAAGTCATAACTTGACGGCATTATGATCTATTTATATAATCCCAGTATGTTGTTGTATTAATTAAAAAATAATTTTGTGAGAAGAAATGACAAAATCCTTGCCACTAGTAGCTTATCAGCACAGCCAAGAACAAATTGAGGCCGTCGAACGAGATGGTTTCGTTTATCTTCCCAATGTTCTCAACGATGAGGAAATCGAGACCTTAAAGCGGTTGATGTCGGATTTAGAAGCTGTCCCTCAAAATTTGGATACACATACCTGTCCAGAAAAGGGTGATAAGTTTTTGAATAAGATTATTAATAATTCTTTTAATAGACACGAACATTTTTTGCAATTTTTAGATAAAACACCAGTTATAGATATTGCTGAAGGTCTTCATGGCGAAGATTGCCACTGCATAGGAATGCAATCCTGGATCACTGGTCCAGGTCGACCAGACCAAGCATTGCATACGGATTGGTTACCCTTGTCGCTTCCTTCAGACATACTGGAAGATCCACGAGTCAAGGTTCCTGTTTTTATTACTACGGCTCATTATTATCTGAATGACATGTATGAAGAATTAGGGCCAACCAAATTCGTACCGGGTTCGCATTTTTCAGGCCGAAGTCCAGAAGGTGACACTTATTGGAAGGAACGTGGTGAAGAAAGCATCTTGTGCCGCGCTGGAGACGTTGTCATTTTTCGCTCAGAAGTATGGCATAGGGGAAGTGCAAACAAAAGTGACGAGTCAAGATATTTGCTACAAGTTCACTATTCCAAACGCATGATAACACAAAAATATCCTCCTTACTTCGGGCAATTCCGTTTTGACACTTCAATTGTTAGAGAGTGTAACCCTCGGCAAAGAAGATTATTGGGAGACCATAAACCAAGCAACTATGATTGATACAAACGATTGAGCTTCATTTCCATCGACGATCTACCCAAAGAGTAAAAATATCGAAGAATAATTAGGTTACATGATTATCGTCGAACGTGCTGGCTACCCAGAACAGATTACAGGAGATATCGACGATATTAGCAACTTAAGAAAATTAAAACAGGCCATCCCAGAAATCGATTAGTAAGTTTCTTTTACCAGACCCCAGTTAGTAGCGAGTTTGTTTTTCGGTTCAATCGATAAAGTTGAAGCTAGCCCGTTGTTCATGATTAATCGGATTTGTTTCTCGGTCAGTGCAACGCTAAAAATGGCTACCTCGTCGAATGAACCATGCATGAACTGATGATGAGCTAAAAAATCTCCCATCACGACTTCTTGTGCCTTGTCATCTGTGTCCATCGCATTGGCTGCACCAAACTTTCCGTTCAACTTGCCGTCAACGTAAATATCGTGATCTTGTACATCTTTAGCTCCTTTGGGAAATACAACAGCGTGGTGATGCCATTTGCCGTCACAGACATCGACATCCCCCCAATTATTGCCACCTGCATTTTCAATCCGAAGCCAACATTGGGCTCCTGCCACGTGCGCTCGAACGTAGTACTTTTTGGTTACTTCGTTAGGGCCCCACTTGACCCAAGAATGTTCACGTGCGCTATCACTCTTAAACCAATACAGAACTGTTCTTGGGTCTTTCCCACCGATTCCATGATATTCTTTGACTATTAGATTGTCATCTTTTCCATCGTACACTAACCCTTGGCCAAATTTTCCTGGCCCGTACTTAACCCCACCTTCTAAAGACCCATTTCTTTTGTTGTGAGACTCGTCTTTTGCTAATTTACCTTTTCCTTCCTCAAACAGATACGCAACTTCTATTGTCTTAATATCAATAACCGCTGAGTAGACCGAATCAAGGGAAAACAAGCAAATACTAGCAATTACTAGGTGATAGGCAATCTTTTTCATAATTCGTTCTCTTTTTTTCCAGGATTTCAGGCCAGAAAATTAATAACGAGCCCTAATAATCCCCCAATGAGTAGGTAGCTTGTCATGTGATTCAACAGCCGTTGAGTTGCCATTTAGTGCAGACGCTAAACCGTTTTGAACCACTAATTGGATCTGCTTAGTAGTCAAGCCCACGTTAAAGATAGCAACTTCATCGAAAGACCCGTGCATGAAGGCATGATGAGCCAAGAAATCCCCCATTACGACTTCTTGTGTTTTGATGTCCGTATCCATGACGTTGGCTTTACCAAACTTCTGATTTAGTTTACCATCAAACATATAAATCGTGATCTTGTACGTCTTTAGCTCCTTGGTGAAATACAACGGCATGATGGTGCCATTTACCATCACAAACATCGACATCCCCCCAATTATTACCACCTGCATTTTCAATTCTCAAATAGCATTTATCTTCGTCTACATGCGCTCGGATATAGTACTTTTTAGTTACTTCGTTAGGTCCCCACTTCACCCAAGAATGCTCACGCGTACTTTCACTTTTGAACCAATACAAAATGGTCCGATCCTTGGTACCTTCAATACCATTATAGCCTTTGACAATCAGGTTATCATCCTTTCCATCATAGACCAAACCTGTACCAAATTTTCCTGGTCCATATTGAACACCACCGACTAAAGTAGCATGTCTTTTGTTGGGCGATATATCTTCAGCTGTCTTACCTTTTCCTTCTTCAAACAGGTAGGCAACTTCTAACGTTTTCATTTCTAGTTTAGAAGACGTAATTCCATTTGGAGCGCCAGTCGACAAACTGAAACTACTAATAGACAGACTTAAGATCAGAAAATATGATAAAAACCCACGCATTCTTCTAGCTCCTTTCGTATGAGACTTCTCATTAATCGAATTGTGTGCCATTTTTTTAACTCAAAAGATGAGGAAAAGTAGCAGAAAAACAATGACTTGTCAATGAATAAAGATTTAAAGCCCAGACCCAACAGATCAAAAATCGCAAAAAAACAGAAAACCAAAAAGAAAAACCATGCACTCTTTTCTATGGGATTCTCATAATATCTTCACAAACGCTATTGAGAATCAGTCAAAGTTGAGCATTCATTATTCAAAAATGATTCTATTTGAGCACAACCCCTAGGAGAAGTAAGCCGATTTTTAATTTTGCTCAAACCAAAATCAAGTCAATAATGGAATCTCACCATCCCCCGTGCTTTCGCCTTCTAACAACCAACTCAGATTAAAGCGGGCTATTTTCGATCCTTCACTTTCAAAATGGAGATAGACCCAGCCTTCTGTAACTGTGTTTGGATATCCCACATCTATAGAAGAATAGGCAAAATCTCCTTCGTAAACTAGCCTTTTTATTGGCCACGTTAATCCTCCATCAAAACTGACCCAGACAGTTCCATGTGTTCGGCTTTCTTCACTGTCACAGTTACTGTAGACCAAAATGTCCTGATCCTTAAGTCGTAATCTAGACAGTCCACCCATACAGCCATAGTTACTATTTTGAGCGCCATCAGGGAGGGTTTTGCAGATTTTAGTTTCGCTCCAAGTCATTCCACCATCATTACTCCACCCAGCCCAGCGTCGGCGCGGATTTTTGCCTTCCGGAGCCCAATGACGACGCGAATTGTAATATACTCTACCATCAGATAACTCGACGACGGCAGCTTCTCCTGTACCATATTCAGGGAATGGATCACTGACGTGCCATGTTTGACCTCCATCATCACTGAAAATAGCATTGGTAAAATGGGTCGGCCACAGGCTCTCTGGGCGGTTGCCATCACCATAAAATCGAGTTGGTCTGAGTAAACGTCCCTTATATTTACTATGCTGTAAAGTAATTCCGTGTTCATTCATATGCATGGACGGTTGTTTCCCACTACTATCCGTACCGACCTTTACTTTGTATTCCTTCCATGTTTTTCCATCATCTTTACTATTGTAAACAAGTAAAGGGGCAGGGGGATGATCATCTTCAACAAAAATAAAAATTTCACCGTTCACTTCATTTACAGTCGTACCACCACCATGAAATCCGGATTTGGAAATGACAATTTCATCACTCCAACTTTCCCCTCCATCTTCGCTCCTACGTACAGGAATATTGGGACGCCCCCAACTGGCTAAAACTGTACCAGTAGGAGTTACAATTACATTTGGAAATCGTTCATCTTTGAAAATTTGCTGAATTTTCAGTTCTGGTGGGCTTAAAAAAGCCCTAATTCCATCATGCTTCGACTGTGTATAAAGAGTTGATAAAACGGAACCTAATATCACTATAATATCCTCTATATATCTCTCTATGTGCTGATCTAATCAGAATATACAACACATCTACGGTTACCTTTAAAAACTATCACATAGGATATTGGATGTAAAGCTGTCTCTCCGTTAATCAAGGATCTAATCAAGGTTAAAAACTATTCTTATGAAAATCAGGCTATTCTAAAAATGATCCCCTACTTCAAAACTTGCTAAAGTAAACATCCCAAAAAGTATTTCTATACTCAGTGCTTTACATGACACGATATCACTTCTCAAGAATTACAATCCTACATTCAATCAGATGAACTAAAAAATAAACTCCTTAGTTATCAATAAAAGAGGATTGTATATTCAAAAAGACATTATTCTTTTCCATTCTCATAATTTTATTTTCAATTGCTACTTTCGTATTTATTGACGAAATCGTTATCTTAAATCAAAATTTCCAATGTATTACTCCAGATGATATAAAACACGCAAGTGAATAAATATTGAAAAATGTCAAATCAGCAAAAAATGTTAAAGTCCTCAATAAGCTAGAAATTGAAGAATTTGTCATTAGAACACAGCAAAATAACACGATTGATGTAATAAATTTTATTTGGTTATCTTCCCGAAACATTATACGAATTTGGTAACATCCAAAAAGATAATTCCTTAATTGAAAAAATTATTAACACTGGTGATTATATTTTTCACGTTGCGCTGGGTAGTGGTAAAAACGAAGCCAGCGGTCTAAGAAATATAACTAATAGTGATTTTGATTGTTAGACTCACCCTTATAATTGTGTTTACGTGGCAAGCAATACCTTCCTGGTTTACTGGTAAAAGACCTATAAAAAGAGATCAAGTCGAGACAGATAATAACTGGGAAATTGATTTTTTTGGAGTAGCTACTGCCCCCAGGTCTCCGGTAGATCAACATCTTGATCCCGTCTTCATAAGAATACTGAGCATGGAGGACGGTTTGTTATTGTCAGACAAGGACTACTATTTGCAAACGACATGGGCAAATATCAAAGCAGTCCAGGGACAATAAATTTACCTTCCGATGTGAGAACGGGGGGCAGACATTTGTCAATGATTGGGCTTTTTTCATTGTTTACCAAGCTATTCAAAAAATGCTTCTGTGTGCGGTCGAATAGCAATTTCAAAGGCCCAGCTACTTTTAGGCTGTTGAATCAGGTGCCAATAACTCTCAGCTATATCATCAGGGCACATAAGTAATTCATCTTCAGCCAGTACATAATTCTGCCTAACTCTAGGGGTGTCTATGATTCCATCAATAATGACGTGGGCAACATGGATACCTTGTGGCCACAATTCTCGAGCCATCGCATCAGCTAATCCCCTTCGAGCAAATTGACTACTACTAAAATCAATAGCCCCTTTCCGCCCTCTTACAGCTGAAGTTGAACCAGAGAAAATTATGTGGCCATTATTATTGGATAACATGTCTGGGATCACTTGTTGGCTGCACAGTAATGCACTCAATGTTGATGTTCGCCAAGTCTGTTCAAAATCTTCGGCAGAAATCTCCATAGTAGATTGCCAAAACGAGAGGCCCGCGTGGTTAATTAAGACATCGACAGATCCAACCGTATTCTTATAGTGTTGAAAAGCCGAAGTAATTTGGATGGGATCTGTCAAATCGGCTGGTAAAGCGATAGCGGTTTGCCCGTTCTGGGACAGTTCACTTGACAATTGGTTTAGGTAATTTTCATTACGGGCTAGTAGACCAACTGTACAGCCCTCATGGATAAAACGTTTAGCTAAAGCTAAGCCCAACCCTGGTCCAACACCAGCAATAAGTACTCTACTGGGTATACTTTTCATAAATAAAGCTCCTTAATTTAAATCAATTATCCTATCCTATAATAATAGATTATTTCAAAGGGTTGGACCAGTAATCCACAAAGAAATCTAACTAAATTTAATTATTAAAGCCACTCCTACTGACTAGCAAAGGGTAACCCTGACACACATCGGAACCCATGGTAGATGCCCCTATTAAGTGGATTGCGGTTGTTACGATCAGCTACCCGCAGGATAGGAGGAATATCGGCCCAAGATCCGCCCCGCAAAACCTTGTAGTGTTGATCTCTATCATACCAATCTTGACACCATTCCAAGACGTTACCCGCCATGTCATACAGGCCATACCCATTGGCAGGATAACTACCTACTGCTGTCGGTTTCCCAATATTAGCTCCATAGTAGTTCGTCCGACTTGAATTCGGCTGTTGATCACCCCAAGGATACTTTTTGCCTAGTAACCCACCGCGTGCTGCCCACTCCCATTCTTTCTCAGTTGGTATCCGTTTACCCAACCATTTAGCGTAGGCTACCGCATCGTTCCAACTAACCCCTACTACTGGCTGATTGGGTTGGTTATATTTTGAATTATCCCAATAGATAGGCTCCCGGTGCCCTGTGGCCTGTATAAACTCATGGTATTGAGCGTTAGTTACCTCGTATTTGTCCATATAGAAGGCTGGCATAGAAGACAGTGATGGAATCAATACCATACCTTTATATGGCTCAATTAGTTTTTGATTGACGATCTTAAATTTAGTTCTATCGTAATTGACCTTAAACTCAACTAGATCTTCTTCTCCAACAACCAACATTACTGTTTTGCTTTGAGGTTGAGTTTCCAACCCTTTGATCCTTGATAACCCAACTCGATAAGAACCTGGAGGAAGACTTAATGTCAAGGGCGTTTGTCCGAAATCTTTATCATTAATCCGCACATCTAATCCTGCTGGATCTGATACTACGCCAAGGGGGACAGGCTGTGGTAATTTAATATCGAGAGACTGATCTACCCCATGCTCCAACGTTATTGTTTGTTTTTTGCTCGGTTGGTAATAACCATTATCCACCCGATAGGTCTTACTAACTTCTATTTGATGTTGGCCCAGTATAAACCTCCCACTATAGGGAGTAAGACCAATATACCTTCCATCTATACTAACCCTAGCTGAACCTGGCGTTGATTTGACAGTCAGTTGAGGGAGAGGATGAGCACATTGAAGATCCTGCACTAAATCTTCAACCAAAACTGATTTGATGTTTGCAGTTTGATTTTCGGCCTCCAGCTCAACTTCAACCCGGATTTTAACTGTTCCGTTCTCTACTGATTTTTTAAACTGCTTGGCATAACTTAATGGTACTTTCAGGAACCAATCAAATACCTGCAACTGACGACTACCCTTAGTTGATAAACTCGCATCAGCAAAGATCTGATTCTCAGGGTCATATCGGCCTAAATTCAACACCACTTGGGTTTCATCTAGAACGATGTTTCTATTAAGCAAAGCCAAAGCATCCTGATAGCCCTGACTCCGTAACTTAATCTCATTATCGATAGTAGACATAATATCGTCAACTTCCTGTTGATACCGTTGTTCTCTTTCCTCATCATCTTGTCTATACTGATTCAACCGTTTCTGATACATAGACTTGGTTTCGAACTAGTCTTGTGGATTCACTTGGCTCTTCTGTGGCTTGGGAATAGCTCCTATCTGATGGTTGACTTCGGCTCTAACTTCGAGGCCAACCCCATTAATCTTATCTTGCAACTCTTTGGCCTTCTGCAGCAACTGACTAATATCTATCGATTCTAACTGCTGGGCCTGCAGCTTCTGTCGTTCAGCTTCCAATTGTTGTTTCTTTCGTTCAATCTCGGCTCGTTCCCGCCTAATCTGCTCTCTATTGGCTGCTTGTTTAATCGATTTTTCTCTTTGTTGACGAGTTACTTCCTTTCTTTCTTGGCGCGCTGTTTCTTCTCGTTGTCGGTCCAATTCTTTGGTAGCTTTGGCTTGGCGCACTTTCTCCTGTAACTCAGTTTTTCTTTGTATATCTTCGATTCGACTTAAAGCTCCATCAGCCTTCTGGGCTTGATCCAGTTGCTGCTTAGTTTTGGCCAACTCAGACTCCAGTCGTCTCCGTTCAGCTTTAACCATAGCCAACCTATTCTCTACCAATATCAGCTTGGTCCCTCCCTGCAAGCTTAACCAAGGCGTCTGCCTCTTATTACGGTAGGTCTTAGCCCAATCCATTACTTTACTCTGAGTGTATTCGGCCAAATCAGTAACAGTTACTTGACCCTGACTATCAGCAACTCCACCATTCATCCCTTTCAACAAGTAATAACTAAAAACCCCATGTCCTTTTTCTGACCATTCATAAGCTCGTTCACCTATACTACAAGCATACAAAGTAGCACTAACACGAGGTTGACGATCACTACTATTACGCCTGATTTTAAAACCTTTAGAGAACTCATCTGTTAAGACACTATCTTCGCCACTACGACTTGCTTCAGGGCTATAGCGACAGGCATCGATCACCGTCAATAGTTGATGAGCCTTGACCGACGACAGGATCTTACTAACCCGATCTAAGGAGACCCCACTCATCTCCAAGGTATCCTGAGTAGTAGTATCACTGTTAGCAGCTAACAAGAAGGAATCACTGTCATTGACAATGCAATGACCTGAGAAGTAAAAGACTAAGGTATCTGACGATTTAATCTGTTGGGCCAAAATGCTTAATCGCTTAACAATATTAATATTAGTTGGCTCCATCTGACCTTCCATACCATCGGTCATCAGGAAAATATTACCTTTCTTAAAGCTGGATACGTTGACCAGAGTATCACGAAAAGCCACTACATCAGCCACACAGTATCGTAGTGGGCTAATATCATTGGGGTAATCATTAATTCCGACTAACAGTGCGTATTTCTCAGCCACAGCCAGGGTAGAACTCAATAGAAAAAACAGTAAACATAACCTTCTTGTCATTATTTCAATTAGTCCCTCGAATTTTATACCTTGTTGATACGAATATCATATTAAAAGCAGAGATGTAAAACGACACTACAATTATCAAACCATCTAAATAGATAACCTTTATTTACTCAGCCAACAGCTTGATATTATCTCAGATTACATTTTCGATCCTGAAAGCACTAGAATTAGACATCTCACCCTTGAATTGAAAACCCAACGGTCTTATTTTTTAATCATCGACAAAATAACATTCTGTCAACAGAAAAAATCGAAACAAATGTATCAATTTTTCTGTCGAAAATGAGACGCTAATATCCCATTTGATTTGGGGGGTGGAACAGGATTTACAGTAAGAAACAGTAATATCTTGTAATTAGTTTTAAATTTGTCGGTGGCCAAAATGCACGAGTACTGCTTCTGAATTTGGAACAAACTACGGCAAAAATTAGTGATTTACAGGCTAATTTTTAGTAAATTAATTCCCTCTTATCGGTGGGGAGTGATAAGGGTAACCATAATGTCTAGTCGGATATGAGATGATTCAAAGGCTTGTTTTTTTGACATTTTTGAAAAAAACTGAAAATGGCCTGTATGTTCAGGGACATTCATCAATCCGAGGTTAGATTTTGCAGTTTGCTGCTAAAATTGTGTGGCTAATACTAAAGGGATTTGAAAGGGTTATAAAACCCCTTTAGCATTAATTTCAGTTGAGGTACAAATCACTCCATCTGGGCTTAAAAGTGAGCAGATCGGGCTTTGGGGTCCGATCTGCTCACTTTTAAGATAGCGACTTACCCCTCTTACCTACAAAACAAGCAGTTCGCGCCAACTGCTAATCATTAGGGAAATAAGTTAAAATAAAGCGGAAAAAAGAAAATTATACTAATTTAAAAAGTATAAAAAATTAGATTACTTCTTTATTTTTGGGTCTTAAGATATCCCCAGGTTAAGGAAGCCTTACCATTGGCTTTGACAGGAGCACTAGGTCCATCAGGACCATAAACAATGACACTGTCGTATCTGGCTTCGGTACTCCAGGTAGCAAGTCCGATTCGGCCGATTCCATCTTGAGTGTCATCTTCAACTTTTGCTACCTCTTTGTCGTTTAATATGACTGTATAATCTTTCGGGGTGTTGATAATTTTGATATCATACCAAGTTTTGGCCTTGATTATGTCCTTACTATCTGCGCCGGCTTTTCCACCCCAAGATTCAACTTTAGATCGAGTATTACCCCAACCACCTAGATTCCACCAATATTCCAAAGACGGCTTCTGTTTTTGCATACGCGGTGGGTGCTTTTTCAGAGGCTTACCCCTTGGTTGCATCATCCCACGACAACGAAACATAATTAGAAAGCCTTCTCCTCCACCAATCTTATTACCTTTAACTTCAAAAGTATAATTGTTCCATTCTTCTTCCCAGTATTCGTCAGAAACTAGACTCATACTGTTTGGCTCTCCTCCTAATTGTTGATATTCTTTGTTTTTAAATTCCCATTCACCGAAGAGTGGAGTCCATTTTTTCCCTGACTCCTTAGGATTATCAAAGTTATCCTCAAAGTAAGTTTGCGGTACCACCGTANTGTTGACTAAACCGAAAAGCATTCCCAANAAAATCANTCTTGCGATCANTCGCATAAACTAACCTCACNCATTTTAGAAAATTAAGCTTACATCACTAAACGGAGCCCATATTNCAAAAAAAAAAGAACTTTGTCAAGTCTTTTTCAACAACCGANNGCTAAGAGGNAATTTCCAATAACCACTGACTAAATGACAAGGAAGACTCACACCAGGCTATCTCGTAATTAGAGTTTTAAACCGATTAAATTCACCTGTATTTGATAAACGACCTTTATTAATTGTAAGAGTTGGTGGCTAGTACCGAACCCGATGGGTTTTTCGTAGACAATACTTTACGATACATAGTACTTCTCAATCAAACCAGTGTGATTTGAATTTATCTAATTTCTTAAAGGATGACTTTTCCTACCACGATATCCCCTATTGTATATCCTCATTCCGTTTCTATTTGGGACTCATTCACTATTCTTGACACCGATAAGTATTCTCAGTGAAAAAGCATCCAGATTGAGTCGAAAAACCCATCACGTAAGTTTATTTCAAAAAATTCAAATTGATATCTTTTTTTAATACGCTGGAAACAAGAATGGAAAATTAATAGTTAACTGAAATTCCGTGTAATTGTAAATGATGTATAGTGCTAATAGAACTAAGAGAAGGGAATGGATTGTCTTCTATACTTATCCAAGTTAGGTTGGTTAATCCTAGTAAAGGGCTAATATCCCTAATTTCGTTACAACCCAGATTCAAGTGGGTTAGATTCTCCAAATAGGATAATGGCTTGATATTGCTGATCTGGTTCTCATACAAATACAACCAAGTCAATTCATTCAAATCAGACAAGACAGTTATGTCCTTAATTTGGTTGCTACCCAAGTATAAATGAGTCAGATTCTCCAAATAGGATAATGGCTTGATATTGCTGATCTGGTTCTCATGCAAATACAGATGTGTCAGGCTAGTTAATTCAGATAAGGGACTAATATCACTGATCTGATTATGTGACATCTCCAACGCTATGAGTTTATCCAAATTAGAGATTGGACCGATGTCACAAATCCCATTACCGCTTATGTTTAGTTTGGTTATGTTGGAACAATATTGTATACCTGTTAGGTCTTGGATGTTTGAATTTGATACATCAAGAGTTTGTCTCAATCCATCTAAGTCCGTATCGGTAATTACTTCACCTGATTCCTTACCCAAAATATTCTTTAGCTTGATTCGTAAACCACGATCTGGAATTTTGATTGCTACTGGAGCTGGCAATGAATCATGCTGAATGTCCACACCGTTTTCCTGCAACTTCTGTATAATTGGTCTACTAGTGGCAGTTAATGAGTTACCTTCCAGATTCAACCAAGCAAGGTTATTAAGATTGGACAAAGAAGTAATACTACCAATTTGGTTATTATAAAGATTCAACCAAGCAAGGCTGCTTAATTTGGACAATGGACTAATATCCTGGATCTGGTTGTTATAAAGGTACAACATTTTCAAGTTAATCAGTTTAGACAATGGACCGATACTGCTAATCTGGTTGTTGAACAGGTTTAAATTTTCTAATCTGGTCAAATCGGATAGTGGCCGCAAATCACTGATCTGATTGTTAAACAGGTTTAAATTTTCCAATCTGGTTAAATCAGATAGTGGCTTCAGGTCGCTAATCCGGTTGTTAAACATATTTAACTTTTCTAATTTATGCAAATTGGATAACGGCTCAATACTCCTAACCTGGTTGTTGTAAAGATATAACTCAGTCAAATTTTTTAAATCAGTCAGAGGAGTAAGATCGCTTATTTGGTTGCTATGCAAGTTTAGTTTTCTCAACTTATCCAGCCTGGATAATGGCTTAATACTTCCAATCTGGTTGTTATAAAGATATAACTCAGTCAAATTTTTTAAATCAGTCAGCGGAGTAAGATCGCTTATTTGATTACTATGCAGGTCTAATTTAATTAGCTGATCCAGACCGGATAACGGCTCAACACTCCCAATCTGGTTGTTGTAAAGATATAACTCAGTCAAATTTTTTAAATCAGTCAGCGGAGTAAGATCAGTGATCTTATTTTGCGAAAGTCTTAATTCAGTAAGTTTACGCAAATTATCTAGAGAACCGAGACTGGTAATTTCATTGTTATCTAACCATAAGAAAGTCAGTTCATTTAGTTGACTTAGATGGCTAATTTCTCGGATTTTATTATTATCAATTACTAATCCTGTTAGAGCAATCAAATTAGATAGGCTACTGATATCACTGATTTGATTTTTGGACAAATTCAATAGAGTGAGCTTCTTCAAATTATGTAGGCCACCAATATTACCGATTTGGTTGTTAGAAATTACCAGTCCTGTCAAGTTGTTCAGATTGAACAATGGACTAATGTCACTGATCCGGTTACTATCTATCACCAATCCTTTTAGATTTTTGAGTTCAAGCAAAGGGCTAATATCTTGGATCTGATTATTTGCGATTCTCAAGGCAACTAGATTCTTCAAACTGGACAAAGGTCTAATATCAATGATCTCGTTACTATCCAGATTCAAATGAGTTAGATTCTTTAGATTAGCCAAGGGCTCAATGTTGCTGATTTGGTTTTTGGCTAAGTTTAATATACTTAGGTTAGTAAGATATTGAAAACCAGTCAGATCAATAATACCTAAATCGAAGGCATCAAATTCACTCCTTATTTCTCTCAGTTCTCTGGTGGTTATAGGATCACCGACACTTTTACCCAATATTTGCTCTATTTTGGCCCGCAATATATCATCGGGAATTTCGACTTCGCTAGCTATGCCGGGATTGTAAATAGTAGCCAATAATAGTAGGCTATAACCCAGTAGAAAGTAGTTTTTTATTCCAATTTTATGTATTATCGACATTTTTTCTTCTTAAGAAATGTAGCGATCCTATTTTTGGACTAAACCTGTTTAGGCTTCAAAACTCGAGTTTATAATATATTGTTTTAAGCAAAAATCTTATTATAAGATTGAATAAAATTTTGACATTGATGGAGTTGAAACCTACCACGATTTAGGTCAAGAGAAGAACTAGATTGGGAACAGAGAACCATTGTCCCCTTAGAAGGCAAAAAACGAGAAACCAGATGAAAGTCAATGTAATTTTTCGAATAAAGACGCTGATGTAGCTTTAAGGGACATTTGGAAAATGGACATTCAAATTTGATAGTTAAAACCCCTTGATCAAGATTAGAATCAGATCCCTAAATAAGAAAGTACATAATACAATTAGTGCCAGAAAAAACATCAAAAAACGAGGTTTAGCCAAATTAGAAAGAGTCGTTCTCCAAGAGTGTTTTCTGGCTTTCGGCATATCTGAAATTAAGTTGTCAAGGACTGAACTAGAAAGTACATTCCTACTGTTGTAGACTCAACTCAATACTGTCCAAGCACAAAAGTGCATTGTCTATCTAGTACAACTGATATCCCCCTCTTGTGTCCGCTTTTTACAGCAAAGGTGCAATTCACAGCCCATCTCTACAGGTGTTCTTTCCCCAAAGGGAAAATCCTGTATAAAACTGGGAGCGCAACCAATTAAAATATCCAATATCGGGTACCCAGTCGTGATGACCCCATCGTTGGTTTTTATTTAGTATTAAACCTTTGATTCGGATGACCAATAGCTACTAACTTCCTTCTCTTTCATAGATTGGCCACTGGTACCTTGGTGTGCACGAGTAACCACCCATTCCACTTGACTTTTATACTAACTCTGATTGATAAATTTTCGGAACTAGCCTATTACCGATTCATGGATTTCCATATATTAAAGCATCTAGTTCTACCTTATGTAATGGTGTATTACTTATTTCAGAGAGATTGATTGTTCCTCAGATAACGTTACGGTAAGATGTTCAATCATATACACCTGGTTGGTGGTTGCCCAGCAAACGTAGCTGGCGTGGGCTAGCGACCGAAAGTACATCTTGATTGTATTGAAAGTCTAGGTAGGGTGGGAATTTTTGGGTGATCATTCTTTGAGCGTAATGGACCATAAAAGTATGGCGAATCCGGTCGCTATTGTTGGCTGCACCACGGTGCCAAATTTCGCTGCGAAAAAAGATACAGTCTCCAGCTCGACCGAGGAAACTTTGTTCCTCAATACCATTCCAATTAGTTTCAAGCACCTGTTCTCCGTTTATGAAGTTCGAATGGTCAGGGCTGCGTCCTGATCGATGACTACCTGGAATTAGTTTGGTTGGACCTAGGGTCTCAATCATATCATCAAGATAAAAATGAGCGGTGGTAATGTAGATCGGAAGTTGCAAACGAGGGTCAGAACGTAATTCTTCTGGCATACTTGCTGGTATCCAATCAGTGTGCAGAAGTTGATCGGGCCGTCCTGGGCCAACTGCCCAAGTGTGCATACTGATGATGTGACAGTCAGGTCCATGAATTGCTTCGGCTAATTCAATTAAGCTTGGTTTATCTAAGTACTTGAGGAAGAGAGGGTCCCGGTTAAAAGCGGCGTTTATGCATCGCTGAAAGTGGCCATCGTTTTCTAATGTCAGATCCGTGTCTAATGCATCAGCTGAAGGTTCTAGCTCGATGGAAAGTCGGCGCAATTCGTCGACTTCATTAGGACTAAGGATATTAGGAAAATATACGAATCCTTCGCGTTCCATAGCCTCGATTTGCTGCTCTAACTTGTCATATATAACCAGGGGTAATGCTATGGGCATATTGCTCCATCCTGTTGATTTGATCTTGGGTGATTAGAGTAGATTTGAACATCATAAGCTTCAGTGGACTCTTTCAAAATCTTTCTTTCTCGCAACCTGGATTGGAGAACACATTAATAGATATAGCATTTGCATTCTCTTTTCCAGGTCAGTTTGTCAAGATACTTCTTCTACCTGAATACCATAAACTAGGTAGTTATTTTATGCAAGATTTATTGGAAAATTAGTTAACGCGTTTAAGAACATCCATTGAAAATTCTAAATTTATTTCGCAAGGAAAAAAGTTACCATCTGTTTTTGATATTCTTCGGAATATCTATTGCGTAAATTATTCCATTACACAATCATACATCTTTCCAAATTCATGTTAATTCGGTGTGATCCCCCAATCTAGTTTGAGATAGTCATTCAGAGAAGTTAACGTTGAAGTAGGCAACATGACGTCGGTTCTCACCATAAGCAAGGTGAATCCGAGTTGAAATACCATCAAGACACCAACAAATTTAGAATGCCAGATGGTATATTTAAGAGAATAATACAGTACTGTCTACTCTGAGTAGTACCTAGACGATATAGTTCCAATACTCGGTTTTTGCCGTATGATAATCTATTTTTTAAGACTAAAAATTGGATTTCAGTTTAGCCCACACTAAGACTACTTTTTGATGAGGTTCGACCTCATAAGGCAAACTTTTAGAGAGAACATAAACATCATCAATTATGACCTTAATTACTTGATCTGCTGATAAATAGATGGTCCACCAGGGAAAAGTCCCCAGATCCGCGTTGGAATGAACATCCTCTTTATTCCACTCCGTCTTTTNNCCGGGGTCGATGGTGATCGCCATCTGGCGATTGGCTTTATTCCATTGCAAACGGTAGGTTCGCTCGACATTCTGGTTATCTGGAATGTCGCTATAAGCAAAGGTTTTCCAACCACCAAATTTACCAAANGAACCGGAGCCAAAATAGGTTTTGGGCCCCCAATCGTGTTGATGACTGGGAGACGCACCAAAAATCCAGTTATTCGTCTTCCAGTTTGGTTCTTCGTCAGTACAAAGAACGCCGAACCAACCACCAGCCTTAGAGAGTTCGGCAGTTTTAACGGTAAATTGGATGCCAGCGATGTCTTTCTTATCCCAGCCGAACCCTAACTTGAAACCTGGATCTCGACCACCAGGTTTTGCCACCTGAAAGACTAGCGAATTGTCTACTACATCCATCTTTAGTCGTGCTTCCGGCGTATACTGAATCCACTTTTTGCCAAATTTAGCCTGACCAGGATCTTCCTCAACAGCGTCTAACCCTTCGGTGAAATCGTCGTATGGTTTCCAGACCCCAGCTATTCCAACTGACAAACATAGAAAAAATTGTATTAAAAAAATGAGAGAAAGTCGATTTAGCTGAACTAAATTAGTCATCGGTTTACCTCCAAAGTTGATGGTCGGCACTCAGGTTGATTAAAGACAGAAAANTTGCTACTTTGCATCATGAAGAAAAGTTAGAAACATTAGCGAGATAAGCTCATGAAACCAATTAGGCGAATTTAATAGCTTGATGAAGACTATCCGTAGAATTTCTGTATCAGTTCAGTGGCCTTATCTCCTATTGTTGTCGGATCAAGAGCATTTTTACCAAAAACGATCGGAAAAGTTTGTCCGGTGTCAAGAGTTCTAGTTTCCGAGCTCATATAAGTTACGCTGAAGGCTCGGCGAGACATCTGTGTCGAATTGATTCCTGACTTATGTAATAAAAAGTTATGTAGCAAAATGGCCTCACCGGCTTCGGCTTCCAAGGAGATTACTTTTTCCATTGGGGCATAGATAGCGACCTGTTCTGTAGAGAGAAAGTGGCCATGATTTATAATACCGTGTTGATTGCTACCGGGTACAATCTGCATACAACCAGTAGCTATCGTGGCTTCGTCAAGCGCTGTCCATACGGTTATAATTGGGTTAGCGTCGATTCCCCAACCAACTCCCACGTCCTGATGCCAAGGGAGCGGTTGACTGAGTTGAGATGGCTTATTCATTAACATCGATCGGAAAATTGATACCTGCTGGCCAATATAGAAACTCGTAATCTTTCGAAATAAAGAGTTTTGTATATAAGAGAGGAAGAGGGGNTCCTGTTCCAAGTCGTCGATACGTCTATAGGCCCGAGTTGGTATCTGGTGCCCTAAGGTTCGGCATACTTCACCATCAGGATTTCGATAAAGTTGAAGTCGCATGTTTTTGTACTTGATTCGGCCTACCATAATATCGTCGATACGTTGCTGTAAAGCCGATAAATCCTCTGTAGACAAAATCTTACCTAATCGTAGGTAACCCTGAGCCATAAATTGCTCTTGGAGCGAAAAGTCGAAAGTCGTAGGTGGTTTCACGACCCTTTTTTCCNTCTAATGATGAGCTGGAATTGTCATTTTGTNGGCCTATGATAGCAGATTCATGAATATTCATGAATCTTGTCGTTGATACGGTCATTGTATAGTAATGAAAATCGCAGGTCAACAGAGCCAGAATCAAATGGGATAGGTAGAAGAAGAGAAAATAGGTCTGTACCTCGAAAGAGTGAGTGGACTGTAAGAAAGTAGTAGCTAGATTTTACCAATATCGGCCAACTATAGTAAATGGGTATTTCCTTTAATGTCATTTATTACTCATCTTTGCTCAATTACGTTTGCACCTGCTTTTAATTCCAACCTCTTGCCAATTTTGGCTTCTAATAGTTCTCCAATTCTTACACAAACTAAGCTACTGATTGCGACCCCAGTTCAATTCAGTAAATGATCAATTCTTCAATGTAAAGTCTTGTCTGTTCTTGGAATCAGTTTGCCACTGGCTAACTTTATACCTGAGAAGAACTTTAGCATGTTAGGTCTAATTTGATAAGGTATTCGATCAGAGATGCGTGTAGCATGTCTAACCAATCGCTGTACTTAGATAGATGTAACCTTTTTTGCTCAAAGCCAATCCGGTATAAATTTATTCTATTTTTGACAGATGAATTACTTTTCNTTTTTTGAAACCACTTACGACTAGTCCTAGACCCAAAAGGAGGGAGATTAGTAAAACATAGATACCACAGAGCAAGTAATGACTAATAACCATTGATTAGATATAAGAAAACGAAAATGAGATTTGGAAAACCTCTAAAAAAAGATCTGAATTCAATCAAAATCGAAACATTTCCTTTCCGAAATACTTGTAGTGCTATTTCTCTACTCCATAATTGAGTCGAGAGAAACGAATAGTATTTTTTGCCACTGTAATCAATAGAACTTCTTAATCTTTATTTACTCTATTTTATTAATCGATATTGGATGCTTTTTGCATCATCATTTGTGTCATAGACTTACTGTATTTACTGGGTATTAATCGACGCATCACAAACGTAATGATATTATTTGTTGTTCCAGAAATAATTGATGACTTTTTTCCTAAAGCATTTAGTCCAATTCTAGCAACCTTTTCGGGGGGCATTGGTTTCATTCCTACCTGATCAATATCAAATTCTGTTTCCGCTAGCATAGCTGTATCCGTGGGACCGGGCGCTAGAACAGTGATGTCGACCCNCTTATCCTTCATTTCATAATGGAGTGATTCTCCCAAAGATAATATGTANGCTTTTGAAGCGGAGNAATTGGCCATGTATGGTCCTATTCCATAGGCTCCGACACTGGCAATAAAAAGAATACCTCCTTTTCCTAGATTGACCATTTTCCCTCCGAAATGATGAGCCAATTGCATTGGAGAGATAATATTGATTTGAAGCAACCTGCTTTCGTCTTCTANCTTATTATGAGTAAAATTTCCGTGGGACTCTACACCAGCATTAGGAATAAGTAATCCAATCTCAAGACCTTGAGTTTCATTAATTAAAATTTCTACTGCGTTCAGATCAGATTAATCAGCTTGAATTATCTGCGTTTTAATCCTATATTTGCTTTTCAACTTTTCGGATTGCTCCTCTAGTATTTCTTTTCTTCTGGCTACGAGGACTAGATTCAGTCCTCTTGAAGCTAATTGATCTGCAAGTTGTTTACCGATTCCAGCGGTCGTTCTAGTAACTAGACCCAAGGACCATAAGCNATTCTGAAATCTTTTCTATTATCTTTATAATTGAACACTGAATATTCTNCTGTAAATGAAATAACTGGTGGGTCAGATAAAATCTGATCTTAAAATAGCGCAAATTTTATCTTTAAAGCTTTTTTTGTGCCAAGTACCCACTTTTTTGTTATATTGCAACCAAAAAGTATTACACTTACCAAAAATATACCAGCACTGATGTGAATGCCAATTAATGAAAATGAGCAGGCAACAGTTGTCAAAGAATTGGAATNTGGTGTAACAATGCAATCCATCGGTAGTAAATGGAAGATGTCCACTATCTATAATCTATCTAATGGCCTGTCAAGATTTAGCACTCTTAAACGTTTAATCCTAGATGTAACACAGAAAATGTTGGTACAGCAATTGAGAGAATTGGAAAGCCATGGAATTGTAAATCGAAAAGTTTATGCGGTAGTTTGACTTGAGANGGAGTATCTTTTGACTGAATATGGAAAAACAATAGAGCTCATCTTTTATAACTAATGTATTCGTGAAGAGAAAGACACATATTGAATAAAGGTGGAAGAACTCACAGAACTGACATAAGAAGACTTGGGGACGGTATTTAGGAATCAGTTGAGAAAACAGGTAGAAGGGCACTGGATATAGAAGCAAAGAAGTTCGTTTTGAACAGCCTAATCAAAAGAAGTTGGGTCAAAACGGACTTCTAGAGATAAACTTTTGTGTCGCTCTCAGTCATACCGCGTATACGAGTATCTTTTGCGCGGGGGNCAATGAAGCAGTAACACTTTTTCACAAAAACTAGTACATNATGTAGTTGGTGCATTTAAACATTCTAAAATGCACTATTAATGACCATAGAGCGACTGTATTCTAAATTATCAAATGTCTTCAACCTTAACTGAGNCCAGTAACTCGATTAGGAAAAATATCTAGCGTATTTTTGATTTAGTTCCATCACTGCATCATTACTTTCATCAATATCCAAGGCAATATCTTCAACACCCGCGCTGGCCACACGAAGAGCTGCAGCCAATCGTCCACGGTGATCACCACCAGCTTGATCTCCTGCTACTAAAGCTGCCATTAGCCTTCCTGCCAGAAGTCCCCCTGAAGACTCATAGGCATTGGCCATGGCTATGATAACACTTGGACCAACTAATGTGTTCCCTTGACAAGTATAGAATTTGCCCGACATTGATCCCCACCAGATACCTGAAGGGGAAGCACCAATTGGATTCCGAGTAGCCGTTTGGCCTTTCATATCAATAAGAGCTAACTGTCTTTTTGCCGAATTCGGATCGTCTCGTAGCAAACTAGCCAAAACCTCCTCTGGCAATAAGCCGCAACCCAGAAGATCAAGGGCTTTAGCACCCCAAATTGGGTTGTGCTGGTGTTGAGTACAAAAAGCCCCCACATCAGCACGTACATAAGGCACAACTTTTCCGACCGCGGGAAATTTGCTAGCAACAGCGGCTCCGCAAACACCAGTGGTAGGATCAACGGCCACAATTGAAAACGTTTGGCTTAAATGATTTTTCATCCCCAGATTTTTCGCAATCGGTAGCGTTTTTTCTTCGTCACTTTAAAATTTCACCCGGTTTCCACTGCTGTTCTATTGGTTCAGCTTCACCTTCGTAGTTGATTCGGAAAGGGGCCAANATCTTCTGTTGTTGCCCAACTGTCATGATCTTTGGTTGATTACCTCTCTCCAAGTATGCGACTGTGGCTTGTGTTGGTTCCGGTAGATCTACATAGTCAGGATAATACCACATGGTCAGTACCGTTCGACGACCATCCGTTTGGTTGGCATGAGTTGCATGAAACAAAGTTCCGAAACCAATGACTAAATCACCCGCTTTGACTGGGACATCTATTTCACCTTCTGCTTGTTGAAAAGCAATATGATCTGGATTAGCATAAGCTCTTAGTTCGTCAGTGTGTTGAGGTGAAGCCCTATCGTGAAGTGGGTGTCGATTCAGGTGAGAACCTGGAATCACCCGCAAACAGCCGTTTTCTGGGTTAGTATCGGTCAGATAATACATCAGAAAACACTGAATCGGTTGGGTGGTATAGCTAACTGGGTCATTCCAAAAACGACCATCCTCATGCCAAAATAATGGTGGACTATATGCAGGTTTGCTAATAATACGTCCATGACCGAATTTCGGTTGGGCAAATCCGAGCTCAGCTAAAGCCTGAATCATCTTAGGGTGTGCTACCAATTTAGTGAGGGCACTGTATTGATAGACCATGTCCCAATCGATTAACACCATGCTACCCGTCGTACGTTGCTGCTCGAAATGGGTTTGTTCTTGGGCTGATAACACCTCGGCACTGATATTGTTCAATTGAGTAATCAAGTCCGAACAGAGGATGTTTGGAAAATGAAAAAAACCATCAGTAATAAACTGTTTCCGCCTTTGATCATGAACTCTGGTCATTTTTGTACTCCTTTGTCAGTCANGGACTTAGATCCAGAATAACATCTTTCTTCGGCCTGAAGGATAAAAGAACGGTAATTTGGTAATTTCTGGCCTCTTAGGAAGATAATGATTAAGCAGCTAATATACAACACACATACAAAGTATTGATCTTAACTGTTAAGCCTTTATCAGCAATCAACCTTGGTCGATCAACTTGCCCTCGATTTCTTCGAGTTTAAAACGGACACTCACTACCGAGTGTTTTTTGTTGCCTACCCGGTACTTAATGTAAGTTGTAGCCACTATCGTACCGNCTGGTAGAAGTTCAACTCCGGGTAACCCGCAATCAGATCCTGCGTGACTGTGCAGCAGCTTAATTCTACACCGACCTGATTGACCATTACGAATGTCATCATAATTTCCCACCCAAGCCACGAAATGCCCATCCGTTTCACTATTCGGTGCACGATCACGAAAAGTATAACTAGTCGGCCGGAGTCAGTACACACCCCCTGATGTCGGTCTCCAGTTAGTGCCCACGGGGTGTCTTCTGGTTCNTACCAGTCTTAGCCTCATCCTGGCTAAACATCATCAAGCTTTTGCCTTTATGCGTATTTTCCCGTATCTAGCAGCAAAGTTCATCGCCGTCTGGACGACGAAACACATATGGTTCACATGGTAGTTTTTCTTCGACATCAGCAATAATCTCTGGTCGAGACCAGGTCATTCCACCATCTATTGTCCGAGTCTGCATTACTTGTAGTGAATCTCCGCCCCTTCGATGGTACAGGCCGATATATATATTCAACGAACTGATATGATAGGTTTTGGATTATCTACCGACTAGGGTTCATTTACCTCCATCCTGAGTAGTTTAACTAAAATCGTGTCCTTATATTGGCCCACACCACAGACAATTTAGTTTCAGCATTAACAGCTAACGCTTCTTTGGCTCCCATCTTCATATAGGTGCTTATTTCTTTTTCTTCCAAGACACGATTCCATAGTCGAACTTCATCTATTAAACCCGTTGGTACGTAGTTTAGTCGCTCACAGTCCTGACCAATGGCCCAAGGGTCGTCGCTTACTTTGAGTTTGCCAGGTGTATTACCTTTNGCAACTTCTTTTCCGTCATAGAAAANTTTCGCTTCCTTCCCNTCGTTNGNACANGNTAGGTGAACCCATTTTTTAGTTTCCGGTATTTCAGCTGTGACATCATGCCTGCCTTTCTCCGTTTCCAGTCGAAGTTTCATATTTCCACCTTCACTAAAGAGACCGTACTGGTCGCGGCCTCCACAGCCTCCATGAACCGATTTACCAACTATTTGTTTAATCCCATTCCAATCTTCAACATTAACCCAAGCCATAAAAGTAAATACATCTACGTTTAACATTTTGGTATCTTCAACTTTTACCCACGTCCCTTTACCTGAGGTGAATCGAAGCGATTGACCAAATTTACCTTTATCCCATTTGAATGGTCCTTCTAAAATACCATCGTGCTTATTTCCACTGGCATCTTTTGTTTTTTGACCTGTCCCCTCGTCAAAGGGAAGGTAAACGACCAGGCCATCTGTAAATTGCGCTGCCCAAGAAGAACAAACCAATGAATTAAAGACCAAAAATGTGAATAGACCTAAATAATAAATGACTTTTAGCACGATGTACTCCTTTCGTTGTTATCATAGATAAATCTTTTCAGTTAACTTGTTGAATGTTAGTATAAACTTTTGTTGACACTTGTCAATAATTTCGAACGATGTCATTACCCTTGGTCTACTGATAATCTTCGCTGTTTTTGGTTAATCAAAGGTTCAAATGAAGATNAATTAGAAGTTTTGATTACTCATTCACGTAAACATAATGATTTTTGGTCAGCTAATTTAAGTAGATCTTAGATGAATTGAATAAGGTCTTGGAAATGAGCAATCGTGGNTTTTTTTCTCTGTGTCTTTTGTGGGGTTAATAAAGTAAACAAATCAGAGCATATGAAAATTGATAATGAATTTATTAGAGTGTCCGCTGAATGACAGCTGGTGTTATGTGGGTTTAAACTGGGTTTTATGGAGTCAAATCAGCGGCAAAAAAGATCATAAGTTTATTTGGTATCAAATGAGGGAAATCCAGGGAAATTATCCGCCATCAAGTAGAATTATTCCAACAGCCAACTAATCAAGTACTAGTAAAGTATTTGGGTATAATTCAGCTTGGATGTTTGTGCCAGATGGCGATTTGGNACAATTCTAATTATGGAATGTTATAAGAAGCAAATATTAGCCGAATAATAGGAGATTANAGTCAAGAATCAGATTAAAATCAGCCAAATTGGGTTCAGCCAAAATAAGACTCGGTTAAGCCCATTGACCGATTAATCGGTCCGAGAATCTGACTTTCCCTNTGATGCCTGTCCCCAAGGGCAGATACTTACATCATTGAAAAAAATATCAGCTCNTCACTCAATTGGTGTTGACAGCGTATCTTCGGTAGAATTGGTTCATTAATAGTTCTTGGCTATCATATTGTCGTTTGAGATNGAAAAATTCGTCTAACAGTGGATAAGCTTGACGGATCTGTATTTGAGTTGGGAAAAGTTGATAGGTCAAATAGTAAGTGCCTTCGTATTTAAGGGCTAAATCAACTAATTGGAGTGTCATTTTTTCGGCCCGCATTAAACCTGACGAAGATAAATTCTGCGAAGTATAAAACATAATTGAGAATGANTCTTCGCGAGTATGAGACAGAAAAGCATCACGATTGCCAGCACAGTAACGAATGGTAACATTTAGCAAATTGACAGAGTTATCCAGCATAATCTTTCTAGCTCCATCCATGAAATCAACAAAATGAGATTTAGGAATAAAATATTCCTGAACAATATCTGTATTCTTGGATGATTTCCGAACCAATAATTCGTAAGGCGCAGTAGGTGGTGCCATAGCATTGTTACGAGAGATAATTTCGGTTTCACCGGGTTTAGAGACTAATTTTTTCTGCAAGTACCATCTTAACCGCTTGCCCCACTCGTACTTACGAGATAAATTGAGCAGAAAGCGGTCTCGGCCTACATTTTCNTCGCCTCTTAATTTCAAGAGATCTTGGGTCATTTTTTGATCGGTTCGTTTCCAAATAGTGACAACAGTTTCTTTCATGAACTGTTTGTCTAAGGCGATCGATGGCCGAGCAATTAGCAAATCCACCCCAGACGGCCGTTTGAACTGTTGTTCAAAGTATGAGGGAAATTGAGTGTAATCCATTCGGATAGCACTTTTTTCATAGACTCGGTTTTCGGTTAGATCTAATTCAACATCTAAGATTACGCCAAATAAACCAAATCCACCGATAACCAAATGAAATAGATCGGTGTTTTGAACCCGACTACAGGTCAAAATTTCCCCTTCCGTGGTAAGTAGACGAAATGACCTAACAGTATCAATGATGGTGGTTGCATGAAGATCACGACCATGTATGTTAGAACTCAGAGAACCACCAATGGTGAAAATATTGGTAGATTGCATGGTTTTAACTGCTAACCCAAACGGATTGATATAAGCTTGAATTTGTGCCCAAGTGACGCCACTTTGTACTTGAATTGTTTTCATTTCTGGTTGGAAGTCTAGGATTTGGTTGAAATTTTCCATATTCAAGACGACCGCGTCATCATAAAAAGCATGGCCACCTTGACTGTGGCGTTTGCCAGCAATCGAGATTTTCAGTCCGTTGTCTTTAGCTAAACGGATGGCACGTTGCAGGTCTTTGACTTGGTTGGCATTAGTAATCTGGCTTACATCGGTAGGGTTAAGTTGACTAACGTCGTTAATTCTGATTTTATTAGCTGAAAGTGNCGGATTGAGCCTAGGCTGTTTCCCGCAACCTNAAAGGATAATCTTCAGAAAAACCAAGCCTAAAATTAGACAAACAGGTTTAGATCGATTCAAAAATTTGTACATATCGCATTTACCATCTCGATTTTTTCTTTTTTTAAGGATACCTNTTCTTTAGAAGAGTCAAATTCGTTGTTTGTAAAGACGCCTCCTGTAGGGGATCAGGCGCCAGCGGTTGGTATACCACTCCAAGAACTATCCCACAACACTGGATATGAGGTTATCTCCGGCCCTACTAGCTTCAATCCCCTGACTACTGGGNGCCGGGACTGCTCCCACTTATCGATTACCACCAGTTCCATAATCATTAGCATCATCGTACGTTACCTCATCTCCCTATTGATAAAATTGGTCGGCCAATTTCCCTCTCGGTCCGCATATTCCCATTCGGCTTCTATTAGTAGACTTTTTCCGGCCCATTCCGCGTACGCCATAGCATCTTTTTAACTGACTCTTACTACTGGTTGATTTGCTTGGTTTNGATCATCATTATTCCAAAAACTAACCTTTCGATGTCCCGTGGCTCGCACAAACTAGCTACACTGAGTGTTGGGTACCCCATGGACGTCTGTGTAAAATCCATCCAAGTCCACCGTATGTACTGGAAGTTCATCATTATTCACTTCTTCGAGTTCAGCACCCATCTCAAAGGAAAAACCAGACGAGATCAGAACCATCTCGGGCACAATCGATTTCTGGGGTAATTCGTTGAGGCTGATCATTTGCTGCATTCTGACTTTACATTTAATAAACTATCTAGTTCTTCGACAAGAGAATCTTCTATATCTGGCCTATCACTCTCACTATCACTACTACCGGTCTTTTAGCTAGTTTCTTACTCCTATCTTCCTGAGCAGACGAAGGCTCGGCTTCTAGCTCTTCACCTAGGGTCTTTATCCGAATGCTATCTTTTTCAAACTCTTCCATATCTAACACAGATATTTGGTCCGACTTTAACTTAGATTCCTATTTTTCAATCATTTCCTCAATTCATCTAAATAGTTTGCCGACTTTTTTCCGATTGGTCTCAGCTCAATTATTGAAAATAATGTCGAAATNAATATGATTGACCGGTACAAAATCATCGAATCCTCCAGAACAGCGACTCATCCAGATTAAACAAATATTTTCACTATAACAATAAAAAATAATTTCAGGTGTAGGTCAGCATTAGATGTGCCAATAGACAGAAAGAATAGTATTATCGTTGACTATTCTCAATAATGTTGCTAACGCTTAAATACCAACTGCGGCGTAGGAATAGCAGGCGCAACATAAACCTATCACACAAATTTAATTTTACAAGACTTTGTTTTATTTTTTTATTAAAAGTTGAGTAATTATCAGCTAGTAAAAAAAGACCGATGTCGTCGCGGGAAAAGGGGTTTTGAAGGATGAAAAGGTCGAAAAGTGAATCAATGCCCCACAATGTTATGGGTATTACCATCTTAATTAAGCATTAGAGGGAAGATTTTCGAATTTCATGCTTACAAGTGATAAGAACTCGTTTTACCAGACCGGTTATGGGCCCGATTAATGAGCTGAGTGAGGATGATACTAGTAAAGGGGTAGAAATTCGAAGGTATTGGCCGANACTCGATTGAATGAGGAGTCAGAGATAGAAGGCAAGAACCAACAGGTTCGTCCGACGGTGGGCAACGATGACCACTCGGTTTTAGAAATGGTTTTAATACATTCTTGTAGTATTTCTAAGGCTTGGATAGGGTTGACCTGAGGACTTAACTAACAAACCTGAGATACAAAAAATCAATATCAGAAGAGAAGAAGGCTTGTTGATCGTCTGAACTATTTCTTGAAAACAAGAAATTTCTGTGAGATTTACCATACTTTTGGAAAAAGTGGTTGTTCCTTACAATCAATGTTAATTTTATTACTCAGTCGGGTAAAACTTCAGCGAGCTGATATAACTGGCGGTTAATCAATGACCGGGGAGAACTCCATACTAAAAAAAATAGTGCCTCTCGACACCACCTACCGGCTGGGTGGCTAGATAGAAAACCAGTGCCTTTTGCAATGACTAAAGAAGATTGAGTTGCCCTTAACACCAAGCTATTACACTCTTGCCGCAAATATTCAGCGTCAGAGACTTGTCTGCCCGATACTGAGTTTAGCAAAATTTCTCTCAATTTATACCATTGACTTTTCAGCGCTTCGGCGGGCAGTACAAGATCCTCTCTTGATTGACTCTCAGCAAGGATAAATTCGATAGCTGCTCTGGCTAAACCAAGAGCTAAAGTACTAGTTTGATACCCTCCCGTTTGGCCACTAATTCTTCGACCCATCACGTTTTGTACGGGGCCTGCCAATAACCATTTTGTATCAACTTCGACTTTCTCAAAATTAACACGGCTAGTCTGACTTGATGAAAAAGCAACTAGCTGATCTGGAGGTACTATTTTTACACCAGGGATATGGGTTGGTACTACTATTATTATTTGGCGTCCATCCTCACATTCAGCCCCAACCACGATCGTATCTGCATGCGCAGCCCCGGTCACCCAAGGGGTAAAACCATTTAGCATAAATCCTTTCTTNGTTTTCACGGCNCTTAAGACTGGTTGNCCCAAGTGCTGTTTACTAGTAGTTAGGTGAGAAATTCCAACTGTTGAGAAATGACTGCCTATGAGCAAATGAGGAATTAACTGATCTCGTGCATAACCGTTCAAACTTTGAGCGATTCTCTGACACGCACCTGTACGTTGTGTAATTACGAAAGTAGTAGTTTGACAGGCTGAACCAAGAGCTAAGTAGCCTAACGTCAGATCTTGGTCACTCCACCCAAACCCACCATCTTTTTCCTCTAAGAACCACTTAAAAACTCCGTACTTAGCACACAAGCCAAGTTGAGTTTTAGGCCATTTATATAGGCCATTTCCTTCTGGAATTTCTAAGTCTGTTGCCAATTGATGTAACGATGCGCATAACTCTTTCAGCGCNGGGGAATCAGGAGAACTGATCTCAGAACGAATTTTTTCATCTAATTCCATATTGAATCCATAGACAACTGTAGCAAGAAGCTAATACGTTTGTTCCTTCTTACCCGTTATTCTATCAGTTGCTTGTTTAACTAACAACCTATGCTTGTCTATGAAAAATCTCNGACCTTATTTATCTAATATCAGGAAATGTTTCTAACTTACTGAGGCCATAATAGGTATCGAGTCCAGAAATTCCAACTATCTGACAAGCGGCTAAGTTTAATTGGCCTAAACTATTGATCACATAATCGTCCAACAGAATCAATTCAACTAAACCAATCAATAAAGAACAGCCATTTGGCAAAGGAATAATTTCTATCAAGCTCATTCCTATTTTGATTGGGCTATCCTTAACAAAAGGTGCAGGAAACCGATCTACAAATTCTTTTTCTATTTGCATTGTGTCAAACTCTGATTCTTCCCTAGGTAATTGGGTAGAAGTATAATGAGCTTTTTCCATCAGTGATTCTGTTACATGATTGATGGTATACCATCCCGTTTCTTTGATATTCAGGAAAGTGTGAGTGGGTTCATTTACCTGTCGTCGCACTATAAATCCTAATTGCGGTGGGGTTGATCCCAAATGAATTACTGAGGAAAAAATAGCCACATTGTCTTCGCCTGCTTCTGAGCGTGTAGCAATGAGATTAGCAGGCTTTATTCCAGATATAGAATTGATTAAGTTCAATTTACGTTTTAGTTCTAGATTATCAATTTCTGTTTTNACTAGTTTCATTTTTCTTTTTTCTAACAGAAGTAGTTTTTCATTGTCTGTGCTGTACGTGATTTCTTAGTAACGTGATTTCTTAGTAAAAGGAGAAGTCAGCTTTTTTGTTGAAAGCTGTTTCATGTCCATTAAATGGAGGGTCATATTGACTGACGTGTCGTATCTTTTGCTAGCCCTAAATTCATTCCGTGCTCTTATTTTGGTATTTTTTACATTACCAAGGGTACTGGAAGAAATAACCAGGAATTGTAAAAATCAACAAATACACCAAGACGTATTATCAAGCCCAGTNAATTTTGTTTTTTGGCTTGTGGGTAATTTTATCTGTCAAACAGCTAAGTCTCCAGTATTTAATACCATCATCAAGATACGATGGATATAATCAGATATACCCACTTGTCCTGCTGGTTTATACTTAATTATCTATAGTTAGAGAAACGTTTTTCATTTGAACTAATCGGTTTGAATATGATTGGGCGAGCTGTCTATTCGCTAACTATTCTGAGGGTGGAAAAATCCAGTTTTCTGGTTTACCTGCATTCCCATGGACACCCTTGAAAATGATTGAGAGGTTTGACGAAAATAGAAAAATAGTAATTCTTGAAATATTNGGCAAGCCAACTGTGAANTTTTTTGTGTTATTAATNCTTGAATTGACAGATGGAACAGGGTAAAAGATACTTTCAATCACTTTCTCACGCGTAATGTTTTTATCTTGGTGCTGCTCGAATATGTCAAGGTTTTCTTCAAAGTAACTTGTGTTGAGGGCCTTCATCTTAGTATCAGTATTCAAGATTCCCTGTTGACTGAATTTTGGTAGNATCAAAATACAAACAAAAGAAGTTAAATTAGATAATAATGAAAAATTGATTANCTGCTCGATTGGTTCTTGATAGTAATTTATTATAGTACTGAATAACACACAACTTAGTAGTGAGTTTACAGCTACAGAAGTTAGGATAACACTCAAATTGGTTCGCTCACGAATCGAAAGAATGAATCTTTCTATATGAAATAAATAATTTTCTCTTTTTTCTTGCATCCAAATTTGAGGCACAATGATTTGTGTCTTAAAAAAGAATCTGACTATATTCATTGTCAGATAATCTGGCGAATTTTTGAGTTCCACGATTTCATTGGCTTTATATTTGGACCTACTAGTGTGAAAAATTAGTCTGGGTAGAAGACCTTGAATCATAAGAATTACTATTTGTATCAGAATTGAATACAAAACCATAAGTAGATATGACTTTTTGTGGAAAACAATTAATAAAAAATATGAGCATAAAAGAAAAAATAGTAGAAATCCGCTGTTATAGGCGATGATTCTTTTAACAGAATTATCTTTTGCCTTGTTTAGTTTTTTACTTACTAGGATGTCTACTGGGAGCGTACAAGAGAGGTAGAAAAACAAATATAATGGTATAGCATAAGTTGTATCGCTAAACTTGTTAGAAAAAAAGTTGCCAATATTAAACTGAACTCCTATCAAAGAAAAAAAAACTATTAAACCTACGTAAGCAATTCCAAATGAGAGCTTTTTATTATTAAAGTTCATATAAATATTTACGATTGTCAGGGCTATTGGTTGGATTCCAACTGTAACTTTCACATCAGACAAAGATGATAATTAATCCTAAGGATTTATTATCGTGTAATTAGAAAAAGCGAAAATAATTAGCATGTTTTTGCTTGGGTCATCTGCTGCAAAAACATCGGAGAGTCCCCTCGCAGAAGACTCAAATCGGTTTCGAGCTGTATTATTAGCTATATCAGGCCTAGTCTATTAGTAGGTTAACCATACGGCATTAATAAGAGCCACAGTAAAAAGTCAATCTGGTAGACAAAACATTACTTCCATTACTATGGTAATAGTTAGAAACGCTTCAAACAATTTTTTATCTTGTTTTCTGGAAGCCTATTTTGTCTTTTACTATCAACAGGCTATTAGTTAACAAAGATAGGGATAAAATAGATTGGTGGGTATCAAGAAGATAAGGTGCTAACTGACGAAAGTTAGAGGTATAGATTATTCGAATAATTCAATATTTTCTAAAGATGAGTCGTAAAATAGGGATCATCATTCAACTTACAGATAAAATTAGTCATTAACTTTATTGATATTGTATCGGATATTTGGTTTAATCCTTAGCAATCGAGCTGAGTTGAGAATCAGTTGCCTTTGGGCCATAGTTCAACCGTTGTTCCTCCTTCACTATCCCAATTGGCCAGATTTTTAATAGCGATAGATCGTACACCCGTCATTGCATTTCCTGTATAAAAAATATAAGCAGTTTCATCTTCAACATGCATGCGTGGCCAACCAGTCCACTTGCTGTCAAATTGNTCCGCACTAATACCTAATCCTGGCAAGGCTGGGTTTCTAGGGTAATATTCCCATTCGATCAAATCTTGTGAACGTGCTAGACCAACAGTATCCCACCATCCATGGTGATTAACTCCCTCAGGTTTCCAAGTGTTACACCCTTCATACCAAAGATACCAGTTACCATCATACTTCGTTAGTGAACGGGGACGCACATGAACGGCATCCCAATTATCTAGTGTCTCAGGTCTAAAGACTGGGTTACGTTCATCTTCCCACCANGTAATCAGATCGTTACTGTATAGCAGATAGCCACGATCTCCGGAGGGACCTGACCTTGGTTTTGGTGTATATCCGGCATAGAACAGCATATAACGATACTCAGTTTCATCCACACGTACAAGATCAAATTCGTGAGCATGTGAAAAATGCTTGTAAACTGGATTTTCTTGGTGATGGACGAATGGGCCCAGTGGATGTTCAGCAATAGCTAAACCAAAGCCAAGCCATTCAGGATATTTTTGAACAGAATACATCAGAGCAATCTTCTCATCAGGAGTAATGACAACTCCATTGGGGTAAACATTATCGTGAGGAATATTAGGTTCCCCATTCTTGACTACTGGGATGTCGTGAACTTTCCAGTTACGTAAATCTGTGCTTGTAGCTACACCAATGGATCGGCGTGAAGATCCTTCTTCATCTCCCTCCATGCCTGCCATGAAGTATAGATAGTATGTGTTTTTAAACTTAATAAGAGATCCAGGTATTGCTTGTTCTTCGTAGAAGCTTCCCTCAGGTCCACGGCTAATTATAGGTTTTGTTATTTGCTGAAGCCAAGGTAAGGTTGTAAGAGTCACTGAGCGCAAGTGTGTTGCTGTTGGACCTTCAAGACCTACCCAACTACTCATCGGTTCGTATTTTTCGACCCACTCACCACTGGGACCACGAATCCAACCAGATTGGTTCCCAACCCAAAAACGAAAAAAGTTTCCCTTCTTGAGTAATCGAATTTCTAAAGGAAAGTTCCACACCGGAGGTTTATACTTACGCCAGACGGTAGATTTTTCGTTACGATACTGACCCAACTCAAGGTAAGAAGATGTGAGGTTCAAGTAACAGTACTGAGACCTATTATTATCCGATGAAAAGAAGAGAAGAAGGTCGTCTGGAACTGTATCGATGACACATTTCAACAGATAATTACCATCNACCTGTTTCTTTACCAGAATTGNTTCGTCTTCTAGACTTGATGTAGNAATGGCTGAAAGAAAAGAAAGAATCATAATCATTGAAATGCACTCATTCTAGTTAGGTTTTATTGGATAAAATAAAACTAGTTACTAAAATTTTCTACCTGACTTATCCTAAAAAATGTTGTTTGAATCGTACAATATTTTTTCATTTTACTGTAGCCTGAATACGTTTTTAAGGTGGGTTATTGAGGGATTTAGATTATTAACCCAATATAACTCAGTTCAGGTCTTTGTATAGGAATTATAAATTTTGGCTAGTTTTTATTTTCGGTAAAAAATTGAAACATGGTTCATTAGAATGTAAATTTAGTGTGCTTTAGTTGTTCAATTAAGTTGATATTAGCTTGAACTATCAAGAATGAATCAGAAAGACCACATATGTCAATTGTTTTTATTTCCAAGGTACAGAAACTGTCGTTCGTGTCACTTTAAAAAAATTATCAAGAGATTCAGCCCCTTCCTTCTTACAGGAGAAGCCAATTATGGACTACAGTANCGATATAATTGATAAGCTTGAAGAAATAGATATTCCAATCATAGAAGACGAACTCAAACAGAAAAACTTGTATGTACGATTCGCGATCACAGGATGGAAGGTTACTATNTCTAGAGATTTAAGAGAAAGTGTATTCTCAGATTGTACTCATCTGGAGTTCAAATCGCATAAAGTTGTAAATCAACTTAGNGGAGAAAAGAAAGATGGTTCACCATTTTACAAAAACCAATATCTTGGTATAATTGGCCATAAATATGACAGTCATGTTGTTAATTTTCTCAAGAAAGGGTACGAAATAAAATCTAAGAGGGAAAAAGTTAGTTCTAACATTTACTATTACGTCGCACTGAAAAAGACGATTTTCGCAGGAATTGATAGATCACTAATCAACTCGTCCAATTTCGTGTCTTCACGACAATATACAATTCCCGAATCGGCTATTTCACCAGATAAACCGGTAGTTTTGATCGATATGGAAAATAGGACCAAAAAATATTTCAAAATTGGATATAAAAATGGTAAATCCCCTAGTCAAAGACAGACATCCACCGCGAGCTTATATGTCTGATAGATATTCCAAACATAAACTAGGTTAATGAAAGTTTTCAAANATCTAAACGATGGAAACTGAATAGGATCGGTAATCAACTAAATTTAGAGCAATCATGTTTCCCCTTGATTTTTCGATAAATTTTAAGCCGTNCCCTTCAGGGAAAGCTCCACTTTTGCAACTGGGGACCTAATAAACCTAAAACACTGTCAAACGACTAACATAGTGTCTGACGCTCTAGACTNGAAGCCTTACTCAACTCCTGTCAAGAGATGTTCACAGACCTCAAATAAATGAGGAGAGCATTTGCCGTTCATCTTATACAGGGTTAGANTTTCATGACAGTCAACCGTTCTGCTTGTAGGACTGCCTGTTTTTAGTGAAATTTATGGACCGATTATATTCCTATTTTTCATGCCGAAATACTTCACTACTAATTGAACCAATCTTTTGCCGAAAACAAAAAATAAATTCCCCATCAACATTTCAGGTAACTGGATAGACTCCAGAAATATCAAAGTAAACTGCCCTTGGCTTGAAAGTTGGTTGCTGGATGCTGGTTCNCTTACTGAGCGTTTACAAACTCATTGTCAGACTTTTCGGCTTGAAGTCATTGGTTACCAAAAACATCCCGTTGCTCCAAAAGATGCGTTAAAGATAAATTGTAACCCAAATGAAATTGTCATAAGAGAAGTGGTTCTGCTCGGAGATGGCGTACCATGGGTGTTTGCTCACACAATTATACCGCAAGTATTATTTGAAAACGGATGCAGTAATCTAGCTAAATTGGGGGATGAGCCACTGAGCAATGTGATTTTTAGTGATGATAATTTTATTCGCCAACCATTTGAATTAACAACCTTGGAAATAAATAACCCTCTGTTATCTGATTTGTCTATTTCAATCAGCCAGATCTTATGGGGTCGACGATCCGTATTTAAGTACAAAGANTATAAAATGATGATAGAAGAAGTATTTTTACCCTTATCCCCGGCGTATGCTGAATTAAAAAATTTAAATTAAGTCTTTCAAGAATATTTATTCCCATCAGATTCTTAGATCATTTGTTGNGCCAAGACTTAGTTCCTATGGGAATTAAAGAAGAAAGATAATGTCTAACTGATATTGTCTTAACGTAACAGTTACCACATCAATATCTATAATATCTNTCACCCAGTCAATTTGAGATTCATAGTTCATCACAGGCCAAGAAATAACGGGAAAGAAAAAATACCAAATCAAGAATTTTTATCTTTTATTCTTATGTACATGTACGTATCTCGTATCGAATTTGAAGAAAATCTACGAAGCTAGATCCCTGAAAAAATGTCTCACCTTTTTTACTCATGCGCTAACGTGTACGTTTTCCATTCTTTTTTCGTATCAAACAAAAATTAGCTCCCTGCTTCTCATTCCCTGTCTTTCTGTCGACCTATTCATTTCCAACTTTACAAATAAAATGATTTTTTATTTGTATACACAGTTCGATGATTCTTTCATTTGAGTTTTCTTGACCTGTGTGCCTTCCTCTCAGGAACAGTGTATACAACCAGAGAACACACCCCGGAATAAATATTGGATGGGTTGGTATCTCGGTAGTTGGTTAAACATCCTGAATGAGACCCAGACAAGCCAAGTTGTCTCTCTCATCTGTAATTTCAGTATTTTTGAGTTGTCGTCTCGATGAGGATCACCCGTAATTTACGTATAGGCATGACAAACAATTAATAGATATTTTTCATNAAACTGACGAGAAGCCAGTCTCAATTTAGATATACTTCTCGCTTGGCGGCTATCACTGACCTTCATTGTCTTCTGAATTTGTAGTTTTCAACCCTGTGCATTGACTAATGTATTTTTATTTGCACCATAAGAGACGAAAAAAGACTTTTCTAGCTGAGACAATACTATACTATTATTGTATCTGGTTATTTCATAACTTCCTCTCAATCATTATCTTGACATCAAAGAAATTGTATTTTAAAGTGAATTCTTGGATTAGGAATTAAGCCTTATCTTAGAATAGATCAGTTTTTCTGAGGTGAATCTAGAAATGGATATATTGCAATCAATACAAAGAAAATCTGGTGAAAGAAACAACATATAATTAACCAAATATAAAAAGAGTCATATAGAACTGAGTTCAATGATTAATTTTCGCCAATTCTATTAAATATTTATCAATTTTTGTGAATATACTGCAGTCGANTTGAAAAACTACTTTTCAATCATTTCATTATNGGATAATGTTATCTTCACTTTTAGGCTTTAAAGCTGTGATGTAAGACAAATGGTCCGTTACACTTACTTGAAATCATTTATGAGCAATTTATCAACTCGTTTTTTTAGTAGTAAAAAGCCCATCTAGAAACAACTCAGGGGAAAAATGGCACAAATATCTAATACCGGTAAAATCAATGTACCTCTCGAACTTTCAGAAGATGAAGTCCAATTTTTTATTGAAAACGGGTACGTCTCAGTACCTAATTTGTTAGAAACAAAAGAAATTGAAGAGTTACGAGAAGATACTGTTCGAATCGCTCGTGGTGAATACCCATGCGAAGCAGTACAACGGCTCTCAAAGAAACTGAGCGACGATGAAATTCTGGCGGATATTTTATGTATTCATCAACCTCATTTCATTAGTCCGACCATGGAAAAATATGTAAAGCACCCTAAGGTTTGTGGGGTTCTAAGTCAAATAACTGCAGCCCATCTACCATTCTGGGATGGTAGTGTTAANTGTATGCAATCAATGCTGTTTGTAAAACCGCCNGGATTTCAAGGACANTCTTGGCATCAAGATGAGATATATATTCCAACTCGAGATAGATCNCTGATAGGNGGCTGGATTGCNATGGATGATGCTACAGTTGANAATGGTTGNTTGTGGGTNATTCCTGGTTCGCACCAAATGGGTTATCTTTACTCACAAAAGCCGCATGGCAACCCGGATGAGTTTGATAGTGCAGATTTGGAAAGCTACGGTTTTGACGAAACTCTTGAAATTCCAATTGAGGTAAAAACAGGAACTGTCGTTTTCTTTAATGGCTACCTCTTGCATAGATCAAGAAAAAATCGTGGTCAGACTTATCGAAGGGTATTAGTAAACCATTATTGCAATTCATGGTCTCTTTTGCCTTGGAGTATTAGAGATGGCGAAAGCCCTGCTAACGCTGATCGCCGTAGTATTATTCCTGTTTCCGGAATTGACCCGTACGCATGGAAAGGATACGAACCAACATCAAAGAACATCCATTTTCGTCATTGTAAGGCTGTTGATGATCTAAAAAAATGAAAGTGGTTTTTCGTGTATAGGTCTACTAAGATTAAATTGGTAAAATTGATGAAGCTAATGATTTCACTCAGAACCCCAATTGATCATTTTCTCGGCTGATCTAACAAGATTAAAATTCCTTAATTCAAGATTCTAACTCTATTTTTATCTCTTCAACGCTAGTTTGCCCATAGTACAAAACACCTAGTAGTGAAGTATTTATTTGTCAGAGCAACGGTTTATGATTTAAATTTTCAGGTCGTTTTGTACCCTATATCATTTCGTAGTTAATCTTACATTACAACCACACCAAAAATTTTCTCCATGGAGTCCTGTACAATAGGAGAATCTTTTACAATTGATTAGGCAGGTATCAGTCTCACGGAAGAATCTGTCTGTGGAATTACCTAAATAATAAATTCAAATAATGGAAAAGATTACAAGTAATAATAATTGAGTAATTATGGATTTTTCGAAAAAAACTAGGATAAAAATCCGAAAAGAAGTACTAGCCACTGATATCCCTGCTGTGGTCATGGGTAAGATCTGCAAAAATGGGGAGATGTACTTTTATGGTTACGGACCATCGAGATGGGGAATAAATGATAAGATAAGCGAAAAAAATATTTTTGTTATTGCTTCTATGACAAAATCTATTACTTCCGTAGCAGCACTGCAGTTAATTGAGAGAGGAGAGGTCACCTTAGATGAGCCTCTAGATGCATATTTACCAGAAATGGCCAGCATACCAATTTTAAACAAAAAAGATGAAATTGTTAAGCCGAGAAGTAGTATTTGCCTCAGGCACTTACTTACACATACTGCGGGATTCGGTTATTCGTTTACCTGCCCTCAGCTTGGAATCTGGGATGACTTGAAGCTTAAGTTGAAATGGACAAAAAAATATGAACCTAGATTTTTTGAATCTGGAACTTCATTTATGTATGGAAGTAGCACTGATTGGGTTGGTAAGTTGGTTGAGAAAATTTCCGGAATGAATTTGGAAGAATATTTCAGACAAAATATTTTCGGTCCACTAGGCATGAATAGCACTTGGTTCAATATTCCAACTGAATTACAATGCCTTTATGTCAGTTCATCCCGTAGGCATTCTATAAATGGGAATATTGTTCTGGATAAATACGAAAAACGAAGGCGCATAAATAATTATAAGGGTGGAGCAGGTTTATCAAGCTCGCCAGAAGACTATGGAAAATTTTTGGCTTGCATGCTAAACAAGGGTAATTTCAACGGAACAGAAATTTTGACAGAAAAGANTTTTGANNTACTTAATAGCTGTNAGCTNAGTACTTTCAAGCAAATTCATAGATATGTCCCNGCTAACAATGTTGAAACNAAACCNAGAGGAGGNAAGGACTACTTTTNTNATAGTTACGATAATTGGACTCTGGCTTGGGCNTACNCNGAGAACTCAANTTTGAGGCCNAGAGGAACAGCATATTGGGGAGGNTTTCGTAATACTTACTTTACGATAGATTTTGTCAACGAATTTGGTCTGATTTATATGACTCAAATAAAGCCTTTTAACGACCTGGGATCGTACAATTTGTTTAAATCTTTTGAAAGAATTGTTTATAGCAGTATAAATAATTAAACTATCGATTAGATAACTGAAGTCGTAATTCAATCCAAGTTTCCAGAAAGAAATTAGAAATTAAAGTCCGGCCAAAATGAATAAGTGCATTCATTATTCTTACTTGCATGTTCCAATGTGAATAAAGATACAATGAATTAATTCAAAAATAACCAATTCCAATGAATTAATTTTGCTAGCTAATTGATAGCGATAAATCGATATCCAGTCGAAAATTATCAACCATTCTATCTCTTCCTCACATTAAAATGGATGTTATTTATTGGCAACCAAACTGTCAATAAATAGATAATATAAACCTTTTTCTACAACATTATCTACTAGATTAGATGCCTACCCAAACTGGGTTCTGGGATATGAATTATAACCGTACAACACCTATCAAATGGAGTAATTTTCAACTANTCATGCGGCTAGATTACTTTCGTCTTCGTACGGTTGATTAATCAAGTAGGCGATCTATTAGTCTAGCGTTCAGTGGGATAAAAGACACATGAACAAATTCGAAAAAACACGAATTAATTGTCTTTGGCGAAAAATATTCCTACCCCCACTTCCCTCGTTTTTGTTCATTCAAAGNATCTGAACTGTTAGTCTAATAGATTTTATCCATCAATACTCGTTTTAGATGTTTATGAAACCTAATTAAATGGTGTAAATATGAAAGATATTTCTTGGGAAAATGGAGTTCGTAGTTTACGTAAGAACGAAATGGAAAGTTTACGTAGTCTCCTTGGAGACGTGTTTTTTGATGAGTTACCAGATATTCAACCACACGCGATAAATACCGAGAATAGTGATAATTTACTGGTAGTTGTAGAAAATGGAGAAGTTGTCTCACATATTGCTACAATTAAACGACATGTATCTATTTTAGGATGCTCACTGAAAATTGCNTCTTTAGGTGGCGTAGCAACTTATGAATCTCATCGTGGGAAAGGATATGCGTCGATCCTGTTGGAAAAAACGATATCTGCCTGTCGTGAGGAGGGTATAGATTATATAATGGTATCAGGCTACCGGAATATGTACCATCGCTATGGTTGTCGCCACGTGGGTAAAGATTGGCAGTTCCATGTTCAGGCCGATCAAGCAAAAGATTTTGACGATTCTAATTTGACCATCAGTCAGGCTTCAACAAGTGATATAGATGATTTATCTACCATTTATCGTAGAGAATCTGTACGATGGGTACGACCATCTTCCGATATTGAATTTGGAATCGATGGATGGGTATGTAACCGGCGAGCAAAAACGCATTTGATCCANCAGAGAGGGAAATTGGTCGCTTTCGTAGTAGTAGAACAAACAACAAAGAATGATCACAGCGAAAGTTGTCGAGTGCTCGACTATGCTGGAGAAAGATCGGCTATTATAGGAGTCTTAGGAAAGTTTATTCAAAAACAAGGATTACAGAAAATATCGATTCATGTCATGGGATATGACGCAGTGTTGAAGAANTTATTACAATCTCATGGGTTGAATGGCTCCCAATCTTCATTACCCGGTACAACTATGTTAGTTAATTTCGATCAATTACTAAGAAAAATGCGACCCTATTTTATCGAGTGCATTGGCGAAAAAGCCGTTAATGGTTTAGCGTTCAAAGAAGTCGGAGACCAGTATCATGTGTATTACGGTGGAGATAGAGTAGTAGCCGAAAGCAAAGGTGAAGCTGCTCAATTAATTTTTGGTACATGGTCTGGATTGGAAGAGACAATACTAGATCAAGGTGGTCAAGCTGGCGAATTACTTCGTAGATGTTTACCTATCCCAGGAGTGTGGTACGGAGTTAATTATGTTTAGCTAAATGAGATTGTCAATCCTTGTTAACATGATTAACTTAATTTGCTATTTTAATTTGCTAATAAAGCTTACAAAAAATCATTGTTTGCTCAGCGGCATATAATTAAGGAGTACGTGAAGTGAGTAAACTAAAGGGACAAGTTGCAATCATCACAGGTGCAGGACGTGGTATTGGCGCCGCTACCGCTATTTCTCTAGCTAACCAAGGCGTCAATGTTATTCTGGCAGCAAAAACATCTCGAGAAATCGAAATTGTGGCTACCAAAGTGCGCGAAATTGGCTGTCAGGCATTAACCGTGCCAACGGATGTTTCCAAAAAAGAGCAAGTAGAAGCCTTAGCGGCGGAGGCCTACCAGTCCTTTGGAAGAGTCGATATTCTGGTTAATAATGCAGGTGTTGCCATCCATAATCCAATTCCCAAGATTGAATTATCGGATTGGAAAACCACACTCGATGTTAATCTGACTGGCGTATTCCTATGTACCCAGGCAGTTTTTGGGAAAATGTGTCTGCAAAAATCGGGGCACATCGTAAATATTTCTTCTACCGCTGGGGTGAAAGGATATGCTGGATTTAGTACTTATTCGGCATCCAAATTTGGTGTTATTGGGTTGACTCAATCAACTTACGCTGAAGGTAAACCCCATGGGGTCAAAGCCTATGCTGTTTGCCCAGGTCCTACAGACACAAAAATGAGAAGGGATAACCATGTTGATGATCGTAGTAAATTATCACAACCTGAGGATATAGCAGATCTGATCGTCTTTCTGTTAACTCAACCCAAAAGTGCTCATATTTTGGAAACAGTAATCACGACTCCCCTGATGTAAACGTAGAATTTCAAATTCGAAAATATTACTGTTGAGAAAGATCACATGACTATAAATGAAATAACAGACGATTGAATCAATACATTTCAATCAGAAGGTATTATAAAAATCCCAAAAGTAATCACTAAGCCTGAAGCGTCAAAATTTCGGCAGGCGTAGATGAAAATTCTTAATAAGATGCAGTTTGAAAGTCTGGATAATTATTTTGGCAAACCATTTTGCCAGAAATGAATATTTGGCACGACAACGAAACCTTGCGTAAACTGATATTTCATCCCAATCTGTGGGCTGTGGCTAACATGTCTGATTCTTCCACGCCAACGGCTTTCAAGATCTAGTTAAATGGCCGTTTGCTACAGAAACCATCGTACTTTCTACTTGGATTGCCCTAAAAGANACTACAGTTGAAATGGGTTCCATATCTTTTAGGCCTAGCTCCCATAAATTAATGGACATACGAGATATTGCTGCATCGGACCAAGATAGTTAGAAGGAGGAGGTTCCACATTTGCAGTGGTGGACACACCTTTCAATACCCATTCAGGCTGGAGATTATACTTTGCATCATGGTATGACTTTCCACACTGCAGGATCAAACAGATCAAAAAATAGCGGGTTGCCCAAGTAGTATTTTTGTCGATGTTAGTGCTANTTACAATGTAGGTAGTCATTTGGTAGCGAATTCCTTGGACCTACAAGTTGGCGATCTACCTACAGATAATATTTGTCGGCCCATTTGACTGATTGTACAAATCAGCCGACATTAATAAAAATGAGAAAAAAGAATTGAATTATAGTGCAACTGATATTAGAAATTTTTCCAGTTCCAATTTCTGTAATTATTTTATTTCAAACCGGACTTGAAGATTAATCTGTATCCCTACCTCACTTGGGGTCTGAATTGGTATTCTAGCATCCATCGCAAGTTCGGCTCCTGCAAAACTTTCTGATTTGACGACAGGCCCCCCGTAGGATAATTCCTGAATGCTAATTGGCTTTCCAACNTCAACNCCACTTGCGTCTGCCAAAATTTCAGCTCTCGACAAAGCATCCTCCATGGCTAAACCCCGAGCCTTTTGTCTTAATGGGTTTGGGTCTTCAATGGAAAAACTTAGACCATTTATCGTATTAGCACCACTTCCAACTGTTGCTTGCATTATTTCTCCTAAACTTTCTAAGTTCCGGATTTTTACTGTCAAAATGTTGCTAACATTATATCCAACTACGATAGGTGGGTTATTATTTCTGTACTCTCTTTGTGGTGAAATATTGAATTGATCGGTTTCCATATCTTTTTCAGTCAATCCTTTATTTTTCAAATTCGAAATAATATTTTCAANCTTTGTATTATTATCATTCACAGCTTGTTCTACATTTTTATCGAATGATTGAACACCAACTCTCAAGGTAGCTAAATCTGGTGAGGATTGGATAGTCGCAGAACCAGTAACTAAAATACCGTCATTTTCCGCAGTGGGAAGATTGGAGTTCGAGCAAGATGAGAACAAAAAAACTAACTGAAAAANAATTAATAGGGTGTAGATAAAGGNAAAACGATTTTTGTTAAAGACAGACATTTATAACTTCCTTTTTGCTAGCAGCGTGATCTATTATACGATTGCTAACTGAGATTTGTTGACCAAAGCTGGAAGAAGGTAGTTTCGTTCAACACAAATTAGAAATGATACAGAAATTTCAGATCAAATACTCGAGACTTAAAGCTTAGGTTCATCTCCCCCAAAAAGTNCCGACTACATAGAAATAGATTNTTCTTCTTAAGATTTCTGACCAGTAATCCACGTCGATTGCCGCTTGGATTGATCAGCCAGTTTGTGCTAATATCAATGTCATTTGAGGAACGTCATTGTTTTACAAACTTTTATCACGTCGATGATCGTNGAAAAAATTGGCTTTTACAGGAACAAGCANACATGAATCAATTCCGAAAAGGTTTTTTACGTGATAATTTTGTTGTCATTGAAAATGCTTTTTGTCGAAAATTAGCCGCAGAATGGGTCGCTAATTTTAATCAAATCAATGGTATCGAAATTGATAATCCCTCGACATGGCCTGAGGGTGGGGCTAAAATGTACCCTAGCAACCAGCAAATGCACATGTCAGATTTTTCGCCTCTCGCATATCAAGTAATTTGCGATTTCCTTGGTGGAGAAAATCAAATAGAAACTAGAAGCATGAAGGTCAGCGATGGGTTTAATATCAATTTTAATGTTGGTGCTGATCAGGACTGGCAACCACCCGGTCCTGAATCAACTGGCTATCACAAAGATGGTTGGTTTTTTAAACACTTTTTGGACAGTCCGGAACAAGCCTTATTGGTTTTATTAATCTGGAGTGATACTGAACCTAGAAGTGGTGGTACATTCTTTGTCCCAGATTCAGTGGATTTCATCATTAAATTTCTTCACGAACACCCAGAAGGCATTAATCACACCTATAATTGGAACCGATTTTCCGAGCATTGTAAAGACTTTAGAGAGTTGACAGCCTCTGCAGGAGACATTGTTATTTTGCACCCGTTCATGCTACATGCCAGATCTAATAACCCTTCGGGGCGAATTCGGTACATGAACAATAAATGTATTAGCTTATGGGAGCCATTCAATTTCAATCGTCCTGATAATAACTATAATGTAATCGAAGAGAAGATCAGNTGCGTGGTTGGCGATAAAATAGAGAATTTCCAAATTACCAGCCCTCGGGTTTGTACTCCCGACAAGAGCCGTCTGGAGATTACAGAGAAAGAGTAAAACTAGATTTCGATGACTTATTTGGAGATTTNCCCTATCAGATGAATGTATCGAAGACCCAAGAACGATGACAATCATTAGAATTAGGAAAAGAAAAATTTAAGGCGGCTACTGTTTCCTCCACCAAAAGCCACAGAAACCTCGCCGATTTTAGTCTACCAATTGTTAAATAAAGCTAGTACTATGATTTTTTGTTTACCCTAATTCAGCTCTCCATCTCGATTTGATGAATTTAAACCATTTTATTTATGACAATTNAGGTAAAGTAGTGTCAATGAGAATATGATGTGTCGAAATTTAGATAATTAACCTATACAGAATTAATAGAAAATAAGAAGGTGAAGGAGTTCACTGTGTTTTCCCCTGAAACAACGTCCCAATCTCCCATTGCTCTAGTTCCGTCTGATGCTCAACAGTTTGACCAGCTGCACACTTTTATTAAGCCCACAATTGAAGAACTGAGATGGACAGAAATTCCTTGGGAAACTGATCTGGAAGCGACTCGACAGAAAGCAACACAGCAAAATCGACCGATTTTCATTTGGGCAATGAATGGAAACCCTCTTGGTTGTACCTGAAATAACGGTATTGCGGGCCGGGCGTCCGTTTTTTCACACCCACAGGTTATAAGGTTAATGGACCAATTTATCCCTGTTGCTATTAACTGTAGCTACACCCAAAATTTAAGCAACACAAGCGGTGAATTTTTCTGTTTGGTAGCAGAACAGGGCCACTACGGTGGTCGGACTCTACCGACGAATACTCGCCAAGGACTTTATACTTGTACTACAAATGGTGAGTTATTGGCTTCTGTTAATACACGTGATGGTAATCAGGTGGTAAAAATGATGCAACAAGCATTGCAGAAATGGCCTCAAGTAGCGAAAAAATCCTCACCAGATCATTATCACTACACTGATAATTGGTATAGTTCATTTCCAGAAGATTCTATCGCATTGAACCTTTACGTTCGTGATTTACCACATCAGTCACATCCAGTTAATACAGATTGGAATCTAGATCACATCTGGTTGACCGCTGATGAAATGGAGGAACTGATACCGGAAAATTTACTCACTGGGCANATTTATTCTTTTCCTCAGTCTTTGAGCCAGAGAATAGCTAAGCTACATTTGGTTGATATTGTTCGTGGTGAATCTCCAAGATGGAAAAATGATGATTTGAAGCAGACAGATATAAAATTAAGGGTACAGCAAGTGACAACCGACGAAGTAGACCTATACCTGGAGGGTGTAGTCAAAAACGAGGCTGCCCCAAGCTACAATATCAATCCATTTTCTAAACAAAAGGTAGATATGCCACGAGGAATCAAACTCGAATTACGGGGTTATTTAAAATACAATCGGTCAACAAAAAAAATCGATCGCTTCGATGCTACTGCCAGCGGCTTGCGTTGGGGGGCTACTACATATAACGCACGGTTCGACGATCTAGGACCATCGCCAATTGGTTTTGCCCTAGAATTAGCTGATGATTCCCAAGTAGGTCGAACCCCACCGCAGGCCATTTCATCAAACTATTTTGATTCGTTCTGAACTAAGGCAGTGTCTGAAGCTTGAACAAGTATAATCAAAAGATCTCACATCCGACCTAGCATAAAGAAATTTGCTTAAATTTCAATTGTTTCATATGATGAAGTAAGGTCAGGGTGTTCAATAACCAAGAAATCATTTTTGAATACTTGTAAATCTCTCTAATGAGAGACGAAAAATCACTTTTAGGTAACCATGATGCTGAAACAGCNCCGTACCCAAATACCCTTTGAAGCCTTTACTAACTTTGAGCGCGTGCCAAATGCTAGCCCATTATTGACTTGTGGTCCTGGTGAATGGGCAGCCGCAGCTCATGCTATTGTGGCTGGTAATAAAGTACATTATGTTTGGTCTGTTAAAAACCGGGATCTTACTTGGAATTTGATGCATAGCTCTGCACCTATAGACGATCCAGGAAATATTGAACACGATCCTCGCAATCCGATTATGGTTCCCACTAAAAATGGATCATTCGATGACCATACCATTGAATATCCTTTTCCTTTTCTAAATCCTTTTGATGGAAAGTATTATATGTACTATCTTGGAAAACGAAAAAGAATTCCAAAGCAAACNGGTCTAATGGTGATGGGTGATGATTTTGGTGTTTGGAAACGCGTGACGAATGAACCTGTTATTTCGACAGAATTTGACTATGAAGAAGAGGGCGCATCGCACCCGTCATGTACCATTGAAGAAGGTACAATACACATTATCTATACCGGAGAGGCGAAAGGAACCGGTGACCCGAATAGACCATACAATGAGCCGACAATCTGCCATGCAACAGCACCAGTAAGCAACCCAACTGAGGTAACAAAAAATACGGCCAACCCCATTTTCAAAGGTTCTGGCTCAGATTGGGATGAATACGGCGTCCGAGAGGCTGAGATTTTTAAAGGACCAGAATATTTTCATGTTTTCTATGGGGGGTACAATGGAGAAATTTGGCAAATCGGACATGTTAGAACAAAGGATTTCAAAGCATTCGAAGCTAATCCTCACAATCCGATATTTACCCCCAGTACTAATCCTGATGCTTGGGATTCTAGTCAGCTTCTTACACCTCAAGTATTCGAACTTAATGGCAGATTTTACATGCTTTATGCGGGACTAAAGGGAAGCGGTTGGAATCGACAATCTCAGTGTTACAGTGGCCTTGCTATTGCAAGAGGAAATAACACTAACTAGAATATTTGATCTGGCTCATTACTTTAGTATTGATTCAGGTAATTAGAAATGGCCAGAGAAAGCGTGTAGTAGATTCAGAAAGCCTTTTTATGGTACTGGTCGTATGTGTTTTTCTTAGTCGGTTGTTTTCAACCCTGATCAAAGGAGTTTGAGTGTTAGNTGTGCTTTGACAAGCATATTTAAAAAAAACGTTTTTTGCCGAACAAATATGTTGGTGGTTTGTCTAAACCAACATATGCAAGCACAACATATTTTATCAATTGGCGNNATGTTCATTAAAAAAGCTGATCAGCCAACAACTGATCTGGAAAATGATTTGATTAAACGCTGTCGGGATAAGGACCCAAAAGCGATGGAACAAATCGTTCAAAGATACCAAAAACAAGTCTATAACACCGCCTACGGTATCATAGGTAANCGGGAAGATGCTCAGGATATCACGCAAGATGTATTTCTAACTATCTGGAATAAAATTGGTCAATTCAGGAAACAATCTAAATTTTCGACTTGGATCTACCAAATTGCTAAAAACCAATCGCTGAATCTGAAAAATAAGAANAAACGACGAAAAACGGATACCACCGAAATTGACGATACCCANGCTTGGGTACCAGTAGAGGAAAAAACTCCAGAAACCAAAGTCTTGGCTAGTGAGCAGCAAAAGCTGCTACTTCAAGCCTTGGATAGCTTAAAAGAACAACACCGAACTATTTTGGTCTTGCGGGAGATCGAGTCCTTATCATATGATGATATTGCCCAAGTACTCGGTTGCTCAGTCGGTCGAGTGAAATCACGATTACACGAGGCTCGTTTGGCCCTTCGGACTGCCTTCCATACAGCTTGAGGTGGCCATTGAACCTTAGTATTAGATTATAGATGAACAATCAAATGGATGCACACAAAGAAATTCAGCAGCAACTGTCGGCTTATTTTGATGGGGAACTGGAGACTTCAGCTACTCTTGTAGTAAAAAAGCACCTACTAAACTGTGATGAATGCCAGCAGATAATAGCCGACTTTGAGGTTCAACAAGGCTTGATGTATGGACTTAAACAAGAAGATCCGATCGATACTTGGAGTCAGATCCGCGATCAGATTGAGATTCAAGAGGAAAATTTACCATTATGGAAACGATGGGTATTCCCTTTACCAGTAGTAGCTTTAGTCGCAACACTAGTCTTTGGTCTAGTGGTTTTTTATCCGATTTCTGAAAGGTCATCTGTAAACCCCATCGACGATTATCTTTCGGCTCACGCCCAATATTCGACTGACTACTCTATGGGCTCTTCGTTTCTGAATGAAACAGTTTCAGCAATTGAACTTGATAACACCGACAGTTTGGGANATACCGACTGGCTACTGGACGCATACCATGGTTATGAGTAAGAGAAAAGTGCCCAAAATTAGGACCTTTTTGATGATTATTAGTTCCAGTTTGATTTGGTCATTTATTTTGGTGTCAGAAGCCGATCAAAATCAGTTCTTTGATCTNGTTGCACGAGCTAAGCAAATGGATTGGACTGGACGGAAGTTAGTCGTTAGTTGGTCCGAAGACCATTGTGAGGCCTTTGAATTGATGGTAGTTCATGGATCTGCAGATAAATACTATCAACGTTCAATCTATCCGGAACGGCCGANATCTCGTCGGAATCTATCCAACGGTAATGAAGAACGAAAAAAGAGGGAACCAAGAAGACGAGTTCAACTGTTTAAACCTACTAGGCTGAGCGCGGATAGTATGGATCGATATGAATCCCTAATTCGCAATAATTACGTNCTCGAGCGGGTCGAATCTGACGTAACCATTTGTGGGCGAGAAGCTCAGNCCTGGTCGATTACGTCTCANGAGTCCGATCGAAATAAGCAATTTAAGGTTTGGCTGGACTCAGCCACNGGTATCTTATTACAAAGCGAACAGAAGAATGGTCAAAACCGACGACTGTCAGTTTTGACCCAACTCCAATTCAACCAGCAGTTGGTGAATGACCGACTCGCTGAACTCAAGCGTGATCAACAGAACAGTGGAGGAGCGAGAAGAGGTCGTTTGGTTTCCAAATCAATAGCTCAGCAGTCATTCAAGCAGAAACTGATTTTACCAGACGACTTGTTAGGCTTCCAAATAGAAGAAATTGAATTAATGGAACGACCGGTGACGCTGAGCTCATCAATACCGACAATTCATCTTCGCTACACTGATGGNCTAGAGATGGTATCAATTTTTCAAAGCTTATCTTCGGCCGGCCGAGACCGATCTCGAGGTAATCGTCGTGGCGATAGACCCAGAGGGAAAAGAAAATCAAAGACGATGCTTCAGAACCGGTGGCCGAACCTGCCGCGCAAACAAAACATTGCAGAAGTCGAAGTAACAGTTATGGAACGTGTTGATGTTCGAGTCTATCAATGGAGCGATAATGACATTGATTTTACCTTAATCGGTGGTTTAAACCAATCGGAAATGGATCGAATGGTAAAATCATTGATCCTGAACCGATAAACTTCGGGCGATGAATATTCGTCTGAAGACACGATTACTAAAATATAACCAAGGAGTTAACATAGATGGAACGTAAAGATTTTCTGGTTGGTGCTACCGCCGGCTTGTTGAGTATCGCTCAAGTATCNAATGCCGACAATCATAANAGTGATCGATCAAATAGNCGTCGAGAGAGAGGNGAAGGNCGAGGNNGACGAGGCGGTGGTAACCGTATGTCCGGCATAGCNAATATGATCACAGGGACCGTGGGCGCTTCCTGGGTCGGTCTTAGCTTTATGGTTGATGTTGATGATCAAACCTTAATCAAAGCNAGACCTATCTACAAAGAGACNATGGANAAGTCCAANAANATGGTAGCTGAAGCNATGAAAACACAAGATTGGCANGGTATTCGGCCCAAGATGGAGGAGATTATGNACAAGCATAAANCCTCCATGAAGGATCTACTGAGCGAAGANCAAATGTCNAAATTAGAGGAGTANGAAAAAGAACAGCAGAGTCAGCAAATGCAACGTTTTGGTGGAGGCCGAGGTGGAGGCCGAGGTGGAGACCGACGAGGTGGAGACCGACGAGGTGGAGACCGACGAGGTGGAGACCGACGAGGTGGAGACCGACGCGACTAACCGTCGTCTGACTAGATCGAGTACTCTAATCTACCGATGATCAGCCAAGTAAAAAATAATAAGTGAACATATCCAAAGAGTAAGATCCTCTGTAGCGATACTTACAGAGGATTTTACCTTCGATCTCTCAACTTTTCTCTTCTTTGAGGTATTTCTCCGTTTTTCAATGTTATTTTTTTTCGAACGGTAACAATCACGGTCGGTTCTTAGGTCTTAGCTACCCCTAACGATTGATCATAATCTCCTTCCCGGTTCAATAGTCAAAACTCAACATTAGTATCTGTCTGGCTATTTGAAAATTTGTATCATCCGCGGCTGAATTCCTTCGGGTCGAATCTTTATCCGAACTTTTTGACTTACCATTTGTCTCACACTAATAAGATGCCAATAAATATGAAAGACAAGTATGAGATTTGAGGTATGACAGAATTATGCGACATTCCAGGCAGACCAGATTTTGGTTGAACAGATGAAAAATAGTCATCTGCAAGCCTTTGATATGCTCATTAAACGATACCAATTCAAAATTTATCAAATCGCCTACCGTTTTATCTCTAACGTTGATGAATCTATTACCCTGACACAAGAAGTATTTCTGAAAGCTTATTGTTGAATCAACCAATTTAACAGTTTATCCACTTTTTACACCTGGTTATACCGAATCGTCGGGTGTCGATTATACTCGAAAACGTCAAAAGCAATGCGTTGATCCCTTTATCAATAAGTTTCCAGCTGATGAATTTCCACTTCATCTTCAGATGCTACAGATTCAACTGTTACTAGGTTAGCCGAAACTGAGGAAACGGATAGCCAAATTAAACACGTATTAGATCTACTGCCTGTCTAATTTGGCAGAAACAAGTTTTCATTCGATGCTATTATCACCATTTACCACTCAAATAAATGACCGAACTGATGAAAANAAAAATAGTAACTGTTAAAGTTAATCGGTTCTATACAGAATAGCTAACCGACTATACGGGAGNAAAAAACAATGTCTAAGCTAAAGTTAATTACTCTATTCTTTTTATGTGTGATTCCATTCTTAGCCATTTCTCAAAGTCGGCCTACTAATAATAGTTCATCAGAGACTACCAACACTGATCANGCCTTCTACAGGGTGATTGTTGATTACAGTTTGTTTCGTCCTCTTGGCTGGCGCTTACCTAATAACAGTCCCAGATACGAGTTAATTGCTACTAAGATTCCAACCGTAGGAGAAGCGAAGGCACTGATCAAAGANTCTCGNTCTANCCAAACTTACTATGTNAGTCTGGGNGANCAGCTACAGGAATCCAAAATCGATGAAATTTCTGCCAATCGAGTTGGATTAGTTTCGGAAGGGAAGACGATTTTCCTCTCGATTAGCGAACGTTCTCGATTCTTAAGTACCAGTAGCGAAAAAAGAAGACAACGTGGTAGGAATCGAGAATCAAATACTCAAACAGCTGAAAAGAAATCCGAAGAGCGTGATGATAATGAAAGTCGAGGTGGCAGACGTGGCCGTAGAAGGCGTGGTAGTTTCGATTCACAACGTGCCCAAGAAATGCGTTCCAGATGGGCAAATGCCTCTCCGGAGGAACGACAAAACATGATTCAAAGTTTTCGCCAACGTGNTGGTAGGCGAGGGCGTGGAGGTGGGGGTAACCGCTAAATGTATATCTAATACCTATTAGCGATCGTATTCGTTACCTTCATCCATTCTAATCTTCAGGCACACCAGTATTTNCCTTTCTCAGTCGGTAACCAATGGATCTATAGAACCCACAAACAAGCCAAAAGATAGAACTAAGCCTAATCAGGTCCTTAGATTTTGATCAGCGCCCGAACAACCCTATTCAGGGACAAAGGCCAAATTTNCCCAATCTTGGACNACCTCCTAATAAGGTTAACCAAAGGCNCAGACCAAATTTGCCTAATCAAGTTCAACAAGCGGTCTTGCCTCCAAATACTCTATTACTAGAGAAACGTTTAAACCAAGAATTAATCACATCTCGTGGCATCTATATCGATTCTGGCAGTTTGAATCAGGTCTTGTTGCGGTCCAAAAATAGGAATTTTATTTTCGGTTTGAATCAACCATTTTTACCATTGGAACTTGCTGCCGGAAAAAAGTGGGCTGCAACAAGCCAGGGAATAAAAGATGTAATCTGGAGACAAAATGGTCAGTAAAATCGGTTGGAACAGTTCGAGTCGAAGCCGGTAAATTTAGATCTTTAAAAATAGTAGAAGAAAATAACTTGCTCAATTGTGGGCCGCAAAACTTAGAGCTAGAAAATGCAATAAAATCCATCTGGTACGCGGCCAAAGTTGGACCGATCAAAATTATGTTTATGGATCAACAAACATATGAGCTAACTGAATTCAATTCTCCGCTGGCAGTGGAGTCGAGTAGGCATAAATTGACTACAAATTGGGCTAAATTGAAGCAGCAATAAATTCGATAGTTCTCAGCTCATAGTATGATTACACGACTATTTTTTCAATTGGTTAGACCTTACCTCAATCCTGATTAAAACCAGCGTGAAANGTAGNTTGTCAATCGAGCGACTAATCAGATGTCCTGCTGGGTTTTTCAGTACTTCATATCAGAACCACTTATATTATACTGGTCAAAACAAATAAAAAATTGATAGTTTCTCAGATTGACTAGCCAACGGCTGACAGGTCCTAGTTAAAAGCGGAAAAATCCATAAGACGATTGTCAATTCTAATCTTTCCGGATCGGCACCCACAGTAATAATAAATAAATGGTTGGTGATGTTTATATTGGGTTTATTTATCTGGCTAGATGCAACAGATGGAATCTAAAGTCAGNNAGATTAATTTTGGATTGAACACTAGGTATGACTCGCGTTGGCTTTCTGGNTACTNTACCCCTGAGTTAAGTGTATTTGCTCCAGATTTTGGGTGAACTCATCCGGCTTAACATAGCCGAAAAACTTGGTGCTAAAAAAAAACACAGGTGGACTGCTGATAATTACAGCATTTGATCGGACGAAGAAGAGCATTATTGGGTAAATATCAATCTCTATCAGTATAAAAAATTTTGGCACACCTAATGCTCCTAGTCGGAGTGTTCATCAATTTCTCCTTGATAAACACTCCTTTTAACATAACGATTGACAGGACGCACATTGTAGACTGAATGTGCGTCCTGTTTTTTTGTCTGGTAATCCGTAGATTCTATCCCAAACTACCCCGTCTNCTGAGTCCAGCATTGGACTCACCATTNTGGNAAACGTNGATCCTTCTTTNGTACCTATGGAACAAAAGAAGGATCAACGTTTTCAAATAGCTAGTCTTCGTAAAAGTTTAAACTGAATTGGTGAATCCTGTTTCGATTTACAAGTCTCGGTTTGCAGGTAGATGATTGGGTCTTTTTCCCGTCAGAAAACCATGTTATATGAATCGTAGATCAGTAGAAATATCCGACTGTTTTCTACCGNCCTTTCTCCATAATACTACTTACTAAATAGATCGATACTTACTTTTCCCAACAACATGTGTCGACCACTGCTTTGAATAATGTCATTAGTTGTATTAGACTGGTCCGCAGTTTTAACTGCAAACGTCATTAAATTAAAGTTTGAGCAGGTTTTTTATCATTTTAATCCTTAAGATGAGGGTAAACTCATGAAAAATGAAGGGTCGATCGTAATTTTGTTGTTGGCATTACTAATTTCCATTGGGCCGTCGATTGGGGCAAAAACACTTTTCTCTGATGATTTCTCGAAGGAGGCTGATCGTTGGGAGATAGGGGCTGGCGAATGGGAAGTTAAAAAGGGTCAATATGTACAAACTACTACTGATGCTTTTTTATCCAGTTTTGTTAAATCAGAACACTGGGATCCAAAGCTGACTCAATATACCTTGGAACTTAAAGCCATGAAGTTGGGTGGTAAAGAAGGATGGGACATTGTTTTTGGTATTAGCCCGGACAGTAAAGTTCCAGCGGTCAAAGGAGATCGTGACAGTATGACATTTTATGATTGGAATATTGCCGGTTGGGGTAATACTAGATCGGTTTTGCGTAAAAGGGTCAAAGGTAAAAACTCAAATGTCGTCGATGCTACAGTAGGCAAAACGGTTGAAAATAACAAGTGGTATGAAATTAAAATTGAGGTTAGTCCGAGCAAGACGGTAGGATTCATTGATGGGGAAAAGGGGTTCGAAGTTAAAGAAGGACCGGAAAACGGTCGAATAGGCTTCTCCCTATTTGGAACATCAGGTGCTTTTGATGATGTCATAGTCTACGATTCCGATGGACCGAATGCTGTATCTCGATCCTTGAAACTAACGACTCAGTGGAGCCAAATCAAAAAACCATCAACTAATTGAAAACTGTTTTTACAATCGAGATGAAAGTGGAAATCCATGCAAAAGATAACTCGCTTACGGGGTAATTGGAAAAATTAACCTTGTTGTTCTAGAATCACCGTTTTTCTAGTTTCGGAATAGTAGTCCATCTGCAATTGGTAAAAGTAGATATTAGAGGAGGTGTGTTCCCCTGAACCATTTTTACTACTTCCTCATATCACTTGAATTGGTAATACTTACCAACCAGTTCCTTCTATAATTCTTAGTGCCCGGATTATTTTCCTTTTAGAATTCATATGCACTATAATAGTAAAGTAAGAAGAGAGCAATGGGAAACACCACATCGGCTTGGTATATAAAGTCTTATCTGGAACAAACACACCAGCCTAAATCAAATAAGAGATGAAAAATCTCTTTTCTGTCGAGCCTAAATTGGGAGGATGAAGTGAAAGGAATATCCAAATGAGTTCGGAAGGTAAGGTCGCTGTTGTAACAGGAGGAGGTGCGGGTATTGGGAAAGCTTGTGTTTTACGTTTCGTGAAAGAAGGGATAAGAGTTGTTTTTGGAGATATGTCTGCAGAAGACGGTGAAAAAACCTACGCTATGGCTAGGGATGCTGGCGGTGATGTGTTGTTCTGCGAAGGGGACGTTGCAAATGAATTGGACTGTCAGGCTTGGGCACAAGCGGCTCTGAATACATGGGGATATATTGACATTCTAGTGGCGAATGCGGGGGCCCGTGTTTCAGGAAGTATTCTGGATTCCACAGAGGATGATTGGAACACGATTATTAATGTGAATCTAAAAGGAGTAGTTTACTCTTGCAAAGCTATCCTACCAGGAATGATCGAAAGAAAGTCCGGATCAATCGTAATAATTTCCTCAGCCAACGCGTGCGTTGGCCGAGGGGGAATGCCTCTCTATGATGCCACAAAAGCAGGGGTATCCTCTCTGGCACGAAGCCTAGCAGTCGCACACGGCAAGGAAGGTATTCGGGTAAATTCGATTTGTCCAGGAGCTACAACTACTGATTACCACGAACGGATCGCTCAGGAGAGAGGGATTTCACCAGAAAAATTGCGGGAAAGTAGGCAAGGATATGCACTTCTTGGTCAAGCTGGCGAACCATATCAAATCGCCGCAGCGGTGAATTTTCTGGCTAGTGACGAGGCTTCGAATATTACGGGACAGGCTCTGATGGTTGATGGAGGGCTATCTGTCACATCGGGGGCATAGACATGAGAATCCCCAGAAACTCATTTTTATTCCAANAAATGGTTGAGCCAAGTTTGATGAGTCCAGGCAACAGGTAGGTCTAATCAAGTATACAATCTCAATTATTAAGTCCATAGACCTCGGTTGATGTTCTATCTGATATCTTGACTGCAAGTTGCAACTAGATGTATCTGGCTCAATAAGTAGAATTGAGTTGCGAAATTTCACTCAATGCATTTTGTCTATTATCCGTCGAGTGGAAGCAACTGCTCATGCCTTTCGCTTCGATACTACAGTGTGAAAGACAATAGAGATCCAGACGGTTTCTGATCTATATAATTTAAGCATTGATGATATCGGTGGTNGTACAAATATTGAAAGAGAGTTAAAATGAAAATCAAATCAGTAGAAGTCGTCAGCATCCAGCGTCCAGGCACTGCAAGCTCATCCTCTGGATCGGGCACTACTCTTGCTGCATCTATAGCCTCTGCCCCCCAAACAAAAGGTTATCGGAAAGCCTGGCCTACGCAGATCGAAGTGGCCAATCCCATGTCCAAATTTCCCCGGTTTAAAAAAAGACGCCAGCTTTACAGTGCCAAAAAGTGGCCAAGATTTGGTGTCAAAATCACCGCTGAAGACGGCACTTGGGGACTAGGTACATCAGCCGGACGTCCCGCAGCTATGGTTGTTGAAGATGCTTTTGCACATATTCTAGAAGGCGAAAAGTGTTTGGCCATTGAAAAACTCTGGGATATGATGTTCCGAGTGTCAAAACCTTTTGGCACCACCGGAATCGCTTCCTTAGCCATTAGTGCCGTTGATTTAGCCCTCTGGGATCTCGCAGGCAAATTGCAAGACAAACCAGTCTACGAACTTCTCGGAGGCCCTGTCCGCGATCGTCTCTTTGTTTACGCGACTGGCGATGATGTTGATTGGTACCAAGAATTAGGTTTTCTCGGTTTTAAACTTCCCTGCCAATATGGTCCAATCGATGGCTTGTGGGGTTTGCAGGAAAACGAGAAACGAATTTCAGAAGTCCGCCAATTAATTGGCAACGACAGTGAACTTATGCTTGATTGTTATATGGCTTTTGACGTTGAATATGCGACTAGATTAGCAGAACGTCTGCGTCCTTATGACCTACGTTGGTTGGAAGAATGTCTGATTCCCGAAGACATCAGTGGTCACATTGAGCTCAAAAAACGCCTGCCCTGGATGACACTTGCCAGTGGCGAACATTTTTACACACCATATCCCTACCAGATGATGATTGAAAACCGAGCGCTTGATATTATCCAACCAGACATCCAATGGGTTGGAGGCATGACAGCTTGCGTTAAAATTGCCAACATGGCTGCGGCTGTTGGTTTAGAAGTCTGCCTACACGGTGGTGGCCGAGACGCATATGGCCAACATTTCAGTTGGGCGATGCCCAACACCCCCTGGTGCGAATATTATATTGGTTCAGACCCTGGAGTTCCCCTAGAGGAGGTCACTCAACCCGGCGCACTTATTCCTCGCGATAGTTATTTCGAATTTACACCGACGGGGCCTGGTTTTGATTTAGGTATTGAAGAAGAATGGCTATTACCTTTCCAAACATGATCGTCATNATAACACAGAGGCAATGGTNGNAAAACCTATCTGTCCCATCGGCTAGCACTGATGAATCAAGTATAGACGAAAATCCAACGAGAACTTTCCATTACCAAGCAACATAATACACAATTCCATAAGGGGAGTCAGGCGGATACCACCATCAGTTGGTGCCCTTTTCCTTTTTGATTTAGTTCTGAACTTGAAAATATGAAAACAGTAAAAGTTAAAAGAACCCTNCAGGACAACCACGATTTAGTACAGAAAAGTCCTAAGGTAATTCTCGCATAGCTGCCCTTAAAGAGAGAAGTTTCAATTTAGTCCGAATCTCTACTAATTAGATCTTTACATCAGTAAGTATCCGTTTGACAGCTGCTTGAACTGCAAATATCATTTATATTACCTTCTATTCATCACCTTTCAAAGGATAAGACAGCAGAACGATTTTTTGTATAACCAAGAAATCCGATTAACATCCAATACCAAATGGTTTATTTTTTGAGAGTAGACCATTTAGTGGCCAGTTTCTCTTTGGGATCAACTGCAGAAATGGCAGGAAAGACCCCATTTTTCATATCAGACTTAATCTCGTCTAACGTTAGAGCACGGTCATAAATAGTCACTTCGTCTATTTTACCGATCATGCTAGGTAAACCAGTTTGTGCTTGACCAATATGAAGTTCCACCTTTTGACTAGTGATCTTATCTGCTGCNGCATCCAGAAAGGCATCAAGTTTACTATCTATGTACTGTTTAATTTTCTTACCATCAAAGGTAACTACAACATGATGCCATTGCTTCAATTCAGGCNCGATTTTCTACAATTTTCAGGTTCCCTTCCNATCTGGTAAGGCAATCCAAGTTTCGATTTTGGCTACGGCACCAATACCGATCTACTNCAGACAATATCCACCTTTGTTGGCTGCCGTAGTGATGGACTTGGTCATATCAAGTTCGTCCGATGCGGGTACTTGAACCAAACAGTCTGAATCTTCCAAGGAAAGAGCCCACCAAATTTCCCATCTTTGATAAATTTGGCATTACCTGTCAGTTTCCCCTTCAATTTACTTTGGCTATGATCTTTAGCTGTGTCATCTTGGCCTTCATCAAAATAAAAATAAAGCTTTAAGGCTGGATCAGCGTTTAGGGCNTAACTTTCTAGCGATAAAATCCCTAATCCTAATNTAATTAAAAAATTATCAACAAAAACATTCTTTAACCAGTTTCAACCTCTTCAAATTCCCTATCGTTTTAATTAGTCAGCGTCAGTTCCATATTTTACAGATTGGTTGTCAAGGTTTAATGTCTCCATTCAAACAAGTTTCTCTTCTCTTTGGCTAAAATCTATTAGATAGATCAGATAAATACTCTTAGTTGCTGTCGTCTTGGATTTAGTTGTGGTTTTTGGCTGCCAGTTGGACATCACTTTTTTTGACAACTAAGGTTTTTGCAATAAAATTATNGCTAGTTCAAGTTTCATCTTGATTCTGTTTTAATTGATTATTGATTTTTTTCAATAATATTTTGCCTTTTTCTCTCTTCTGTTTTCTGATTACATAAATCAAAACAACACAAAATACTACTGAAAACCAAAAAGCATAAGAACTAGTATCACAGCAGTATGGGATGGTATTCCGTCTTTAAACGATACTCGATCAGCAACCTCTAAGAGGGCATCAGAAAGAAAAAGAGCGATACAAACAGATATAAAGAAAAGGCCAACTAATGCTAACACCCTGACCACTATTTTTCTGATTCAGCAGATAAAGATGACCATTTCTTTCTTTTATATTTATCTAAATACCGTTTTAANGCTTGTTTTTCTTCATCCTTGTGATCCAGCATTTTAATTTTTCCCCTTCTGTTAATCTTCTAAACCTTGGATTNCAACCCTACACATCTATATAAGTCTATTTGTTGCGAGATAATAATAATCTCCTGACAATGACGATTATCGGTGGCCCTTTGACAATCATCGCATCAGTCAACTTTATTTTTCCTTGTAGTCCTCGATGGTTAATACTAAAAGCCTTCCGCAAAACAAATTTCAATTCAGTCTCTAAGTTTGATCCTAAAAATGGTCAGTATTGGTTATCACGTAGGTCCTAATAGCCAATACATTCAGTCAGTCCATAAGAGACTCAGAAAGTAATCAGCCCTCAACAAGTTAGACAATACCTGAACAATCAATCAGTTTAGAGTNTTAGATTGTCAATCCATAAGATACTCTAANTAATTTAAAGTACAGTACAATGTCTGATAATGAATCTTGTCGAACGCTTACTTTAAGATGCCACTAGACCTAGATACAAGTATCTAATAATCACTGCAATCACCAAAATTAGCACTTGTAAAATTAAAANCCAACTGACATACTTAACCTATTCACTTAAGGAGTTTCAAAATGCGTAAAAATTTTTTAACCATCTTTTTAGCGTTTTCCATCACAGCCCTCTATCTATTTGGGATTTCCGTTAGTCAAGCCGATCAGGTAATCTATGTTGATGTCGCTCACTATATCCCTGACGATAGTCAATTCGGGGTTGAAGTAAAAGGGAATACGTGGATATCATTCGCGGATCCAGAGGCGATAGGTGGAAGAGCTTTCGGGGGTCCTGGTGATAACAATTATGGCGATGATGGAGGAGACCCATTTATTGCCGCAGAACCTTATCTAGTTATCCCCTTTCCCGTAGATGTGAAGGTGGGAGAATCGACGGCCGATGGTAAAGTGTGGGTGCCATGGGTGCGAATGCGAGTGCCTTTAACTCATAACTCTTTCTATTGGCAGGTAAGTTCAGAGAAACCATATAAATGGAAACCTGAAATAATTACTAATGCGGTCCGATGGAATGACGAT